>NZ_MQSU01000002.1 GCF_001907245.1 Boudabousia liubingyangii | reverse complement strand
TGTTTGAGTATGCAAGCGTTCCACTATACGGTCAACAAACCACCAACACCACCCACACACTTTTGTGCGGGAAAATATTAAAGCCAAATAACTAAATAAACACCACCAACAAAAACGAATAACCCATTATGGTTACGTTCTTTGGATGGCACTCCACAAAGACTTGTGGCGGTCATAGCGGTGGGGAAACGCCCGGTCCCATCCCGAACCCGGAAGCTAAGCCCACCAGCGCCGATGGTACTGCACTCGCCAGGGTGTGGGAGAGTAGGACACCGCCACTTAAAAACAACAAAAGAGGGGCCCGGAACCAAACAGTGTTTGGCACCGGGCCCCAAAACAATTCCAACGAGTTATGGTCCTACGATTTATCTCCCCACTCTGCAGTGAAGCAAAGTGGGAAAACAAATCACCTCAACACCGATACCCGTAATCTAAAGATTTCGATTGGGAAGTCCTAGCCCAAAGGCACCTTCCACAGAATACGCGCACCACCGGTCGATCGATTGGCAACTCTAAACCAACCATCATTAGATTCAGCCCTCATTCGCATATTCTTCAGGCCCGACTGCCTAGTAAGAGCCTCTGGCATGCCTTTACCGTTATCCGTAATCTCAATGGCCAAACAGCCCTCAGAGGAATCCAAATCCAGCGTCACGCGAGCAGCAGTAGCATTCGCATGCTTAGCAATATTCGCCAGGGACTCCCTGATTACCGCCACCGCATTCTTCACCAGTGTCTCCGGCACCTCGGTTTCGAACGGTTTTGATTTCTCTTCAAAGTCCTCATCATTGTTATCAAGAACTTCACCATTTATCTGAAGGATAAAGGTAGGCGCGAATCCCAATGAGGAACGTCCCAGAGAGGCCTCCTGGGCTAGCAGGTCTAGGAATGTGCGATCTAATGAAAGTACGTCTTCTCCCTGCGTTCGTAGGCTCCGAACGATCGCTCGAATCTGTTCAGCCGAATCCCCAACTTGAGTCAGGGCGCCTTCGAGTTGTTCTAACAGGGCAGACTCATCAATTCCAGCTGATTCAGCGGTTTCCTTTTCTAAACGCGATGTAGCATCAAGGAAAGCTGCCTTAAGAGTAGAGATTTGCATGCCCGCCGCAAAGAGTTGCTGGATAGCTAAATCATGTAGGTCTTGGCCAATCCGTTCCTTCTCAGCTTGGAGATCAGCTACTGCGGCTCTGTGTTTTGCCGTTGCCAGCTCTAGAGCTAAGGCCGCATGGGAAGCCACCATCTGAGCAGAAGACAAGTCTTCAACAGTGAACTCTTCATCTCCAGGCTGCCGGAGAAGGAGAATAACGCCCAAAGAGTTTTCCGCGTTACGCATGGGCACATATAGTGCAGGCCCAAAGGCCGAAAGCATCGCAACTTTAAGATGCAAGGTATCAGCTAGAGAGTCGATGATGACACCTTGACCAGTCCTAGCGACTGTCATAGCCCGACCATTTGGCGGAAAGACCTGGCCTAGCAGTCCTTGAGCTGATTCACCGGCGACAAATTCACAAGCCCAAGTATCTCCGATAGAAGGCAAGATGATTAAGGCAGAATCTGAATCGGAGACTTCCCTTAGCAACCGGGCAGTTTCCTCTAGCGCCTCTTCTTCTGAGGCGCCAGAAAGCAGCATAGTGGTCAAGCCTTGAGAGGCCTTGACCCAGCGCTCACGTTTTTGAGCCTGCTCGAACTCAAGAGCATTATCTAGGGCCTTGACTACCGCATCGGTAAGCTTCAATAGTTCTGAGGCACACTGTACGTCAAAGGCTTCCGGATGGTTAGCTAAATACAACCAGCCGAAAGTACCACAGGGAAGCGTCAAAGCAATCCCCACGTAGTTTTTTACATTCCCAAGGCCACTTGGTAATACTTCAGCATATTCACGAGGAAGTTCCTCATTAGCAACTAGGGCTCCGGAATCCGGGAGGGAAGAGAGAATTCGATCGCTCATAAGCTGGCCACGGAATTCTTTAACCACAGAGTCATCAATTTGGTAAGGGAAAATTTTAGCGATCTCGCCCCTCACATTAATACTTACGAATGCCCCATAGGCAGCGCCAGAGAGCTGGCAAGCAAACTTGACATAGTCCGTAAGGATTTCTGGAGCACTGTGATGAGAAGAAACCTGAATGATGGCATTAAGCAACGCCGACTCGGGAGGATCAGAGATCACGGTGTCTGGAAGAGAATCGTCCGAAGGTACCCCATCGATGGTGAATAATTCGTCAGACATGGGTTTCCTCTTTTTCTAAAACTGATGACACAAACGGATCGGACAGTGCGGCTTCGAAACTTCCTCTAAACACTATAGTTGCCGGGATAGAGTCACGGCTACCTGCATGACTTAAGCCCGCTTCGGGCTTGTCAATCACGATTACCTCATCAGCATCTTCTAATGCTGAAAGTCGGTGGGATACCACTAGAATGCCACGATCGGACAAAGAGAATAGATCCCTCATGATGCTATCGGCAGTTGTTGGATCCAAATGTTCTGCAGGTTCGTCAAGTAGCAAAAGCGGGGCGGGGGAGGCTAACGCACGGGCCAGTAAAATCCGCCGGCGCTCACCCCCGGAAATATTCGTAGCTCCTTGAGTAAGCTCAGTAGATAGTCCAGCTGGGGCAGAATCTAACCAAGAACCTAGGTGAACTTGCCGCAGTAATTTCTCCGCGTCCTCCTCAGAAAGGTCGCGATTAGCTACGCGAAGATTCTCAAAGACCGAAGTCTGGAAGATATGTGCATCTTCAGGGGTCAAAGTTAAGAGCTTTGCGCGTTCACTATCGGTTAATAGCCACGGGTCCACACCCCCTAGTGAAAGCTGTCCGTCTTCAGCAGGTAGCATTCCGGCTAGGCACAGAAGAAGGGTGGTCTTGCCGATACCAGAAGGACCAACAATCGCGATCTTTTTACCTGGTTTCAACTCCAGTGACAGGTTATTAAAGATTGGCTTACCCGGTATCCAAACAGCGCTCAGGTCAGAAGCAATTAGTTCGGTTTGATCAAGCGCTAATGGGGTCTTCGATTCCGGTTCGGCAGGCCCTTCGATCAACTCTAGAATACGTACGGCTGAGCCACCAGAGCGGACTAAAGCAGCTGCTGCCATAGGCAGCTGAGCGGTGCCCTCGAAGGCCGCGAGGGGCGTTAGGACCACGACCGCGTAACCAACAAAAGAAAGCGTACCGCTGGTAACGCCATAGCCACCGGCTAAAACACAGCCGAGGATAGCAAGTGCCAAACCTAGATTGTCGATTGTCGCCCCAAGAGCACTGGTTTTGGCTGCTTGGTTAATCGCGTTTTTATGAATACCTTCGACTTCACTGATCTGTGCCCAGATTGCTTCTTCTTGCCCCAACGCTCGAACTTGAGCTTGATCGATAAGTAGATTTGACGTCAGTGAGGCGATTTTTTCTTCACTGAGTAGGGTTGCCGTGACAGCCTTTCGATTGCTGCGGGCGGAAAGCACTAGTGAACCGAAAATCGAAAACAACAACGTGGCCAAGAGAATCAATGCTGCGGGCCAATACAAGAAAGCCAGCGCTCCACACGTCAGAACGGCGGTAACAAAAGCCACCATGATAGGCTGTAGGACCCTAACGATGAGGTCCCCAAGCGCATCGACATCAGCTGTGGCTCGCCCCAAGAGCTGACCCTTATGAAGTCCGGCCACCCGATCCGAACGCAATCCAGAAAGCTTTTCATAAAGGTTAGCGCGCAGATTAACTACGCCCTTTAAAGCGATTCGGTGCGAAACCAGTCTTTCAATGTATCGGAAAAGCGCTTTTGAAATACCCAATGCACGTACTGACGTGACCGCCACCGTTAGATACATAACTGGCGGCATCTGTGAGGCTCTAGCGATCAACCACGCGGAAACTGCGGCTAAACCGATTGACGCCCCTAACGCCAAGGTGCCCAAAAAGACTGGCCACCAAAGTGAGAATAGCGAGATACCAAGCAACGGCCATATCTCTTTGATTGCTTGGCGTTCTTTCTTTGAGAGTAGCGAGAAGCTCATAGTTCGCCTCCTTGAGTAAAGAAGGTATTAAACTCAGGGGCCTGGTCAGGCTCCGTTTCTTCTGTCTCAATGAGAGCAGCTTCCAGCTCTGACTGGTCGAAGACGTGGTCTTCCAGAACGATCACGTCGTTCGCCAGCTTTAGCAGTGATTTTCGATGCGCAATCACCAGCACGATTGCGCCGGCCTCTGCCAAGGAGTTCAGCGCGGCGGCAATATTGTCCTCGCTAGGGGCATCCAAATGAGCTGTTGGTTCATCTAGAATCACCAGGGACTTTGGGTTGAGTAGCGCCCGTGTAAGTGCCAGCCGTTGGCGTTGGCCGACTGATAGCCCGATTCCTCCAGCTCCCAACGGAGTATCCCAACCGGACGGAAAGTGCTCTACCACTTGATCGAATCCGATTTGTTTAGCTGCTGAAAGTAACTTGCTTTGTTCCGCTTTGGGAAGCGCCGAATACGACTCAGCATAGATACCTGAGCCTAGTAATACGTTAGAAAGAATAGTGCCTGGGAAAAGCAATGGTTGTTGGGCAATCCAAGTTGAACTAGCTAATTTTTCATCTGCCGAACAGGTTGATAGATCAACCGCTGGGGAGTGACCGTCTTGTAGCACAATCCGTCCTTCGGTGATCTCCTGCAGTCCTAGAATCGCCATCGTCAATGATGACTTTCCAATCCCAGACGGTCCGCTCAAAGCGGTAATTTTTCCTGACCTGATTAGTCCTGATGCTTGGAATGGGGCATAGCGACCACGGGCCACAATGCTCACTTTGTCAAGCTTGATATCTCGTCCGCTAAAATCAACCTTAGTTTGCCCCTGATCCTGCTTGGCGGATTCAATAATTTTCAGTGCGGCATTAAAAGCCGAAACTCCATCTGCAGAGGCGTGGAATTGGAATCCCACCTGACGCAAAGGTTGATAAACCTCAGGGGCAAGCATGATGACAATCAGTCCAGTGCTTAACGAAAGGGAACCGCTCACCAGGCGGAAGCCGACGCCCACAGCAACCACGGCAACCGAGAGAGTTGCGATGAATTCGAGTATGGCTCCTGAGAGGAAAGCTAAACGGAGAGTAGCCATAGTCGAAGCGTTATAGTCGTCCCCGATTTTTCTAATCTGCTTTTCGGGCCCTTTAGCACGTCCTAGAGCCCGAAGGGTCACCAATCCTGAAAGCAGGTCCAAAACTTGGGATCCCAGCTTCTCCATGGTTTTGAGTTTATGATCAGAGAACTCTTGAGTTAGACGTCCCACGATGATCATAAAGATGGGAATCAACGGGATCGAAATCAGCGCAGTAACCGCTGACAAGAGATCGAAATACGCCATTACTACCAGGGTTAATGGGGTAACGGTCGATGAGAGAATTAACTGGGGTAGGTATCTTACAAAGTAGGGGGTTAAAGCGTCGAGTCCACGTGTCACCAGAGAGACCGTATGGGGACCATTTTTTGCCGCCCAGCGAGTACCTTGAGTTTTTGCTGACTCGATGACCTGTTTGCGAAGCTCGATTATCACCTCAGCTGCGGCTCGATGACCTAAGGACTCTCGGTAATAGACCAAAGCAGCCCTAATGACTAGGACACACGCAAGAACGATGAAAGGTAAAGGTCTTGCCAATCTTTCGCCCAGAGTCATCTTTCCATCGACGATCGGAGAGATAAAGAAGGATAGGGAGATAATCTGCGCTATTACTAGTAAGGCAGTAATGAATCCAATGATCGAAATAATAATGACATACCTGCGGGCTGCCCCCGCATATTTCATTAATTTTGGATCTAAAGGTTTCATTCTTGTATTGTGCCAAAAAACCCTGTTAGATGATTCGACCTGCCCTGATAGCGAAAGCCCCTTGTAAGAGATTCACTCTTACAAGGGGCTTTGAACAGGCTAATAAACCAAGTACTTGGTTTTTCCTGATCAGTTAGTTGCTAGGAAGTTTTCACCTAGACGGATCTTATCCTTCAATAGGCCAGCAGGGTGAACATCATCAACTGAGATCTTGGCCCGGAATACGTAGTAAGACCATACCGTGTAGGCCAAAACGATCGGGACAAGGATGACAGCAACAATGGTCATTAGCTTCAAGGTGCCGTATGAAGACGAAGCATCCCACAGGGTTAGCGAGTATGCCGGATCAATGGCAGAACGCATAACATCGGGAGCCATATTCGTGAAGATGAACGCGACCGCACCCGCAATGCCGGCGAAGGAAGCCCAGAAAGCCGGGCGAATCTTGCCGGTTACAGTGGCAGCGGTCGAAACGATCAACAGCACGGCGGCGATTGCCAGCGGAACCCATGCTAGGGGCTGACCGGAACCGTATGCGAACTGTGCCCAAAGCGCCCAGACTGCGGTCAAGCCGGTGGAAGCAAGAGACAGAGGAGCGGCAAGCTTCGCAGCTCGGTCTCCAAGGTCTCCAGCTAGCTTAAGGTTCAAGAAGAGTGCGCCGTGGCTGAGGAATAGTGCCGCCACAACAATGCCACCAAGTAGGGTGAAGGGCGTAATCAAAGACCAGAAACCACCCACTAGGTTGTGCACGTCATGTGCTAGATCGATCTGATCAACCGGTACGGCGGTCATCGGGTCAGAGGGCTTTACAACCGCAATCTGCATACCCTGAACCAAGTTAGCAAAAGCAACGCCCAGCAGGATCGGAACAACCCAGGCGCTGATGGACTGTGCCCAGTCCCAGCGTGCACGCCACTGGTCAGAGTTAATCTTCTTGCGCCATTCAATCGCACAAATGCGAACGATCAGAGCAACAAGCAGTAAGAACAGTGCCAAGTACATGCCTGAGAACATGGTGGCGTACCATTCCGGGAATGCCGCAAAGGTAGCGCCACCGGCGGTAAGTAGCCAAACCTCGTTGCCATCCCAGTGGGGGCCGATGGCCTTAACTACCGCACCGCGTTCACGATCCGACTTGGTTAGGAAAGGCATGAGCATGCCCGCTCCTAGACCGAAACCTTCTAGTGCTAGGTAAGCAGTCCAAAGAACTGCAATTAGGATGAACCACAGGATCTGAAGAGTAGTCATATTAATATTCCTTTCGATCCGGCTCAGTAAGAGAACGCCAGATCATGGTTCTGGCCTTCTCCGGTAGGTTTATTCGAAACGCCCTCTAGGGCATAGCGACGCATTAGCCAGTACCAGACCACACCTAGAGCAGCGTATAGCAAGGTAAAGACGATGAGCGAAGCCAACATTGCGCCAGCAGAAACCGAACCTGAGACACCAGCCTGAGTCATCATAAAGACGTCTCCAACCGGGTCTGCACCAGTTGCGAAGTTCGGAACGACAACCCACGGCTGACGTCCGATTTCAGTGAAGATCCAGCCGAAAGATGCGCCTAGGAAGGGCATGGGGAGGCTGATCAAAGCTAGCGTGGATAGCCACTTCTGTCGCGGAAGAGCACCCTTTCGGGTGAGCCATAGGCCCGCGAAAGCTAGGAGCATTGAGAATAGGCCAAGACCAATCATTAGTCGGAATGACCAGAAGACGGCATTGGCCGGGGGAGCGAAGGAATACTGGGAAGCATCACCGTACTGAGCCTTGAAGGCTTCGTTGTTATTGAAGGCCTGGACCATTTCCTGCTGTAGATCCTTGACGCCCTTAACTTCGGCAGTCGGATCATTGGTAGCTAGGAAGGATAGTAGGTAAGGAATTTCAATAATCTTGGTCGGCTCATTATCGCCCTCGCAGTTACCCCAAGAGAAGACCGTAAAGGCGGCTCCCTTTTCAGTGTGGCAAAGCGATTCAGCGGCGGCCATCTTCATGGGCTGTTCAGCGATCAGGTGCTTACCTTGAAGGTCACCGGAAATGGCAGTACCGATACCGCCGATGAACATGATCAAGAGGCCGAAGCGAGCAACGGGACGCCAAATATTGCGTGCCTGCTTTTCGCCTTCTTCGTCAGAGTTAGCGGCTCGGACCATCCACCAGATAGCTAGACCCGCAATAAAGGTGCCAGCTAGTAGCCAAGCGGAAAGAACTACGTGGAAGAAGGTCAACCATAGGGTCGGGTTAGCAACGACCTGGAAGAAGCCACCAACACCATCGAGTTCGAAGCGTCCGGTAGCCGGGTTTAGGGTGGCACCCACCGGGTGCTGCATCCAAGAGTTCGCACCCAAGATCCAGAGTGCGGAGAGGTTAACACCAGCAGCTACCAGCCAAATCATGGTGGCATGTAGCTTAGGAGATAGCTTGCCCCAGCCGAAGATCCACAATCCAAGGAAGGTGGATTCCATGAAGAAAGCAAGTAGAGCCTCAATAGCCAGAGGCGCACCGAAAATATCACCGACCATACGAGAGTATTCAGACCAGTTCATGCCGAACTGGAACTCCTGGACGATACCGGTTGCCACACCCAAAGCAAAGTTAATTAGGAACAGGCGACCAAAGAATTTGGTGGCCTTTAGCCAGTGTTCTTTTTGGGTTTTCAACCACATGGTTTCCATGATGGCGACCATCACTGAAAGACCAATGGTTAGTGGCACCAGAATGAAGTGATAAACGGTGGTGATACCAAATTGCCAACGCGCTACATCAAGCGCATCTAAGGCAGTCGGGAAGGAAATCACTCGTTCCACCTTTCTGATAGACGTATATATACAGATACAAAGATACTTGGTTTTTCTGTCAGCGCGTAGTTAAAAGCCGACAAAAATGTGTTTTGTGACAACTTCGTAGTAAATAGCCCACCGCGTAAGGGTGCTTAAGGAAAGAAATAAGGTATTATTAAACAGATTGGCGTTCACATACGCCCCCAAGACTTTATTGTCACTTAGCGTGACGGTGGCAGATTGCCACAACAACTGGAGACTATTTAAATATGACTAATACTGACCTGTTCAGTGGTTCTGAATCGGCTGAAGCGGTTCCGCCTAGGCAGGCTATGCCCGCAGCGGCTGCACCCCTGTTCCAGGCGCCTCTATTCCAAGCGCCGGATCTTTCAAAGGTCCGCGCGAAAAAAGCTGAGGACACGGAAGAACCCGAAACTAGCCGTAGGCGTACTCGTACTCGCAAGTCCGATTCCGAGGACCTAGCTGAAAAATCAGAAAGCCCGAAAGCAGAAAAGAACACCCGAAAGAAATCTAAGTCAAAACGTAAAAACGACTCAGAAGCCGAACGGGAAGAAGAAGCTCCCTCGGAAGAAGCAGAAGAAACTGTAGTATCCGGCGAGGAAACCGAGGAAGAGGAAACCACCTCGACCCGTAGGCGTCGCCGTCGCCGTTCACGCACCTCAGACGAGGACGCACCCGAACGTGACCCCAAGGACGAAGTAACCGCCCTAGAAGGTTCTACCCGTCTCGAAGCGAAGCGCCAACGACGTAAAGAAGGCCGCAAGGAAGGTCGCAAGAAGACTGCCGTTACCGAATCAGAGTTCTTGGCTCGCCGAGAAGCTGTCGACCGTCTAATGGTTGTCCGTGAACGTGATGGTCTAAACCAGATCGCCGTAATCGAAGACGGACTCCTAGTTGAGCACTACGTAGCCCGTCGTGCCCAAACCTCCAAGGTTGGCAACGTCTACGTGGGTAAGATTCAAAACGTACTGCCCTCGATGGAGGCTGCCTTCGTGGATATCGGCGAAGGCCGTAACGGCGTCTTGTACGCCGGTGAAGTCAACTGGGACATTGCCGATGCTGCTGGCAAACAGCGTCGCATTGAAAAGGCCTTGTCTCCCGGCGACTCAGTCCTAGTCCAGGTTACGAAAGACCCGATCGGGCACAAGGGGGCTCGCCTAACCAGCCAGATCACCCTAGCTGGACGCTACCTGGTACTAGTCCCCTCGGGACAGATGACGGGTATCTCCCGCAAACTACCCGAAAAAGAACGAGCCCGTCTTAAGAAGATTCTGCGACAGGTCGTCCCCAAGGGCTTTGGTGTAATCGTCCGTACCGCGGCCGAAGGCGCCACTGAAGAGCAACTGCGCTCCGATGTTGAACGGCTCCAGCGTCAGTGGACCGAAATCGAAAAGAAGCAGAAGCAAAAGAAGGCTGCGCCGTACATCGTGCGTTCGGAACCCGAACTCGCGGTGCGCGTAGTTCGCGATATTTTCAACGAAGACTTCAATAAACTGATTGTTGCCGGTGACGGAGCTTGGGAAACCATTAGCGAATATGTTTCCGAACTATCACCTGAACTCTCTGCACGCCTAGAACATTACGAGGGCGAAGAGGACGTTTTCGCCAAATACCGCGTTGACCAGCAACTAGCTAAAGGTATGGATCGCAAGGCCTGGTTGCCTTCAGGTGGCTCCCTTGTGATCGACCGTACCGAAGCGATGACGGTTATCGACGTTAATACCGGTCGCTACACCGGTGCCGGCGGCACCCTAGAAGAGACTGTCACGCGCAATAACCTAGAAGCGGCGGAAGAAATTGTCCGCCAGCTTAGGTTGCGCGATATTGGTGGGATCATCGTGATTGACTTCGTCGATATGGTCCTTGAGTCGAACCGTGATCTGGTTCTGCGTCGTCTGGTTGAATGCCTAGGACGCGACCGTACTCGTCACCAAGTTTCCGAAGTGACCGCGCTGGGGCTAGTCCAGATGACCAGAAAGCGTGTTGGTCAGGGACTAGTTGAAGCCTTCTCTACTGAATGTGAATGCTGTGGCGGCCGCGGATTTATCGTGCACGATGAGCCCATCGAGCGCGAGCGTGACGATATTCTTGACGCCTTCGAAGATCGTTCAAACCGTAACCACAAGGGTAATCGCGGTCGTGATAAGGACCAGTCACGCTCAAACTCTGAGCAGGCTAAGAATCGTCGCGCTGAAAAGGAACAGGCTAAAGCCCAGGCAGCCCAAGAGCAGGTTAAGGCCGCAATGTCCGCAATCGCGGCAGCTGCTAATAAAGACGTTAAGGATGTGCAAGAAGCGCTAGCTGATGCGGACGTACATCCTGAGACGGCGTCTGAAGCAGAACAAAATGAATCTGCTAAGCGTGAAGCTAAGCCGAATAAGCGGAATAGCAAATCTGCCAAGACTTCAAAGGAACGGGGACGTAATCGGGGTTCCGAACGTTCGTCCGCGTCTGGAGAACAGTCTGAGGAGTCGGTTGAATCGCCGAAGTTAAGCGATGAGGTGCCTGCTAAGACTGAGATTGTTTCAAAACCGTTAAAGCGGGGACGTCGTCGTGCTGCCTCTACCGGGGTAGTGACTGCAGGTCCGCAGGAAACGCAGGCCTCTGTAAACACTGGCAGTGACAGTGAAGACAGGGGAGCAAAAACTACTGTTGCTGCGCAGCAAGCACCTACCGTGCGCCTCGCGCAACCGCGTCGTGGACGTCGTCGCGCTGCCTCGATGGGCAACGTAAATACGGGCGATTAATATAAAAACCCGAAAAGCGTGCGCAAGGCCATAGTGGCAGACGTGACAACACGCCCCTCGCGGTTTGCTGAAAAGCAAAAAATACAGTAGATTTGTAACTCGGTGTTGATAAAAGCGTAATTCGCTTGATCAACCCAAACATGTAAGTATTCGATTTCTAAAAGAGATGAGCAGCAACGTGGTCTACGCGATTGTCAAGGCCGGCGGCCGACAGGAAAAGGTGTCCGTCGGTGATGTCGTCGTCGTCGACAAGCTGGCTGCTGAGGTCGGCGAAACTGTCGACTTCCAGCCGCTGATGTTGGTCGATGGTGACAAGGTCACCACCGGAGCTAAAGAACTTGAGAAGGTCACCGTTACCGCTGAGGTTCTGTCCCCGGCGAAGGGTCCTAAGATTTCTATCATTAAGTACAAGAACAAGACCGGCTACCGTAAGCGTATGGGTCACCGCCAGAAGCTAACGACGGTCAAGATCACCGGTATTAAGTGATCTAGTCCAGGAAAGAAAGGTAGTTTCCAATGGCACATAAGAAAGGTCTTGGTTCCTCCAAGAACGGTCGTGATTCGAACGCACAGCGTCTAGGCGTTAAGCGTTACGGTGGCGAAATTGTTGGCGCAGGCGAAATCATCGTCCGCCAGCGTGGCACCCACTTCCACCCGGGCAACAACGTTGGCCGCGGCAAGGATGACACTCTATTCGCAACTGCCGCTGGCGCCGTTGAATTCGGCTCACACCGCGGTCGTCGCGTTGTCAACGTGGTTTCGGCCTGAACGACACTTTAAAGCTTATAGGGCGCACGGCACTTGTCGTGCGCCCTTTAGCCATGCCCCATAAACTTTAAACAAACCAAACTGAGGAGATAATCGTGCCTAGCTTCGTTGATGCGATAACGCTATATGCTGCCGGAGGAAACGGTGGGCATGGTTGTGCCTCTGTACACCGGGAAAAGTTCAAGCCTCTAGGTGGACCCGATGGTGGGAACGGAGGTCGTGGGGGAGATGTCATCCTCGAAGTCGATCCCCAAGAAACCACCCTGCTTGCCTTCCACCGTCAACCTCACCGACGCGCTACCAATGGGCAGCCTGGAATGGGTGACTTCCGGCATGGAAAAAACGGTGAAGATCTAATCCTACCCGTACCCCCGGGTACTGTAGTAAAGAATCAGAATGGGAAGATCCTAGCTGACCTTACTGCTCCTGGTACCCGGTTTATCGCCGCTGCCGGCGGTACAGGCGGACGTGGAAACGCTGCCCTTGCCTCCAAACGACGCAAAGCTCCCGGCTTTGCCCTGCTAGGCGAACCCGGCGAAGAAGGCGAATACCGGCTCGAACTTAAATCAGTTGCGGATGTGGCACTAGTTGGCTTCCCCTCTGCCGGCAAATCATCGCTAATCGCCGCAGTTTCTGCAGCCCGCCCGAAGATCGCCGACTACCCGTTTACCACCCTAGTGCCAAACCTAGGCGTAGTGCAGGCTGGTCAATACCGATACACTATCGCCGACGTACCCGGGCTAATCCCCGGCGCCGCACAAGGAAAAGGCCTAGGCCACGAATTCTTAAGACACATTGAACGATGCACCGTTATCGTCCACATCCTTGATACGGCCACTTTGGAAACTGACCGAGATCCGGTTAATGACCTCAAAGCCCTAGAGGCTGAACTCGCCGAATACTCCAGTGATCTAGGTACTGTCGAAGGCTATGTGCCTCTAACCGAGCGGCCACGAGTGATCGTACTAAACAAGACCGACGTCCCTGACGGTGCGGCCCTAGCTGACATGGTGCGCGACGAGTTAAAAGAACTTGGCTACCCAGTTTTCGAAATCAGCGCTCTAGCTCACCAGGGACTCTCCAAGCTCACCTACGCACTAGGGGAACTGGTAGAAAAGGAACGTGCCAAGCTGCCGCAGCTCGAAGATGAAGCAGTTATCCTACGTCCAGCCGAGAACGAAGACCAAGAGATTACTGTTAGGGAACTTCACGCCAATGGTGAGCAGATCTTCCAGGTGCGCGGTAGACGCCCGGAACGCTGGGTTAAACAGACTGACTTCGCAAATGACGAGGCAATCGGTTACCTAGCTGATCGTCTAGCTCGAGCCGGCGTGGAAGAACAACTCTTTGAAGCTGGAGCAACCCCTGGTGTCACCGTCGTGATCGGTCCCATGGACGGAGGCGTGATCTTCGATTGGGAGCCCACCATGCAAACCGGTGCAGAACTCCTAGGTGCCCGCGGAACTGACTTGCGTCTCGAAGAAAATACTCGAAAGACACGTGAAGAAAAGCGCGCTGAATACTATGCTCGAATGGACGCTAAAGCCGCTGCTCGTGAAGAACTATGGACGGAACGTGAGGCTGGAATCTGGACCGAACCAGAGGACTGAGCGTTATTCCTAAGAACTCAAAGACGCACCGCCCGGTTCTAGCTAAAGGGCACGTCTAAATAGGTGAAAAACGATAAATATATGTCGCTGGGTCGATTAAAACCGTCCCAGCGACATACTTCTATCTGAAGAAAGAACGCCTAGATAGCCTCGTTCTCAACATCTCCCCAGTGATAGCCAGCAGCAGCAAGGTGCACATGGTACTCCTTCCCACCACCGAAGACCTTCGTAGCCTGGGTTTCTTCAGTATTGTTGTAAACCAAGAATTTCCGTTCGGAAGGATAATAGGCGACTTCACAAGCAGGGTTTTCACAAACCCAATCCAACTCAAAACGCTGTTCCCGGCGTGCTGCCCAATAGATCGCCCGATGCAGCAGACGCGAGTTCAATGAGCTATAAGGTAAGCCAGCGAAGTAAACCGCGCGGCCCAAACCGTAATCATGCGCGGCGATCTGAACTGACCCATCCTTAAAAGCCAGAATCTGGGTGTCTGAAGACGTGGCGAAAACATCGCCGGCGCCCTCGCCCGGATCAAAATCCTCATCCAGATCGCGAGTAATGAAATGCTCGACAGTCTCGTTAAAGTACTTATCTGTATTCAAAGACCAGTGGATTTCTCGTTCAACCCCTAAGACATCAGAGAGTTGCAAGAAAGCACCATTGGCAGCGTGAGCTGAGGGCTCTCCAACACCGATAAAAGCGCCACCTTCAGCAACCCATTTGCGGATGGTTTGCTGCAGTTTAGGATCAGCCCAACGCTCACCGCCAGAAAATGCTGTATTGGCACTACCGCAGTTAAGAATCACGCCAACCTCATTAGGAACGCCCTCGGTGAGGTCATCAAAGGAGAGGAACTCAACCTCAAAAGGTAGGCCAGCTAAGGCTTCTAAAACACCTAGATAGGTATAGATCTGCTTGTACCACAGAGCGTGAGCAACCATATGGGTCTGCCACGAACGTTTACGTCCCCAAGCATTAAGAATTGCCACCTTAAAAGGCGCATTTGCGGGACGTATGCCACCGGAATTCTCGTGGATCTCACGGAACTCAGCACAGATAGCTTCTACTCGGTTCACGAACTCGGGGAACTTGACCGCCAGTGAGAGATAACCGCCATATCCCATCCGATCTAGGGGAGAGCGGACGATTGCCCGGCGGGCATCGAGCCAAGACCTGTTAGCTTCTCCAATGGGATCACCCTCCGGATTAAATACATCTGGGAAAAAGTAGGGTAGGAAGCGTCCCTCGGTATAACGAACGCCAGGAATATCACTGATCATCCGACAGGTCGCAGCGGAACCAACCGAACCTACGACTGCATCAAGTTGTACTTCTGGGAAGTGCGGGCCGTAGGGCTCCATCCCAATCCAGTTGTCACCTAGGAACATGATGGCTTCTTTACCGGCCTCATGAGTGATTCTGACAAGTTCTGCTGCACGGCTGGTCACAAAACGATGTTGGAAGTCCAGCCAATCTAGATAACGCTTCGTGGGCAGTCGGAAGGGATTGTTGTAATAGCCCTCGTCGATAAAGTCTTCGGCAAATAGTCGGTAACCATATTCAGCCTCGAACTCATCTAGAGCTGCTACCGAAACAGAGGCTGAATAACCAAACCAATCTACGAACTTTTCTTTCCCTACCTGGTTAAAGACCAAGGTGAAATGGTAGAAGAAAGTCGTAAAACGGACCACGTCGACTTCCGGGTGCGCTTCACACCAGACTTGAAGCTGCTGTTTCATATGCTCCCAAGACTCGGGAACACGAACATCGAAGGGCATCTCCTTTTCGCGTTTCGGGTCAAGATGCCAATCATTCGTGATGTAGTTATACATCTGAGTCGAGTCCCAGATCTGCTGGGCAAAGAAATTAACCGTATAGACATGACCTATCTGTGGATTCAAGATGGTTACGGTGCGCTGATCCTCGCCGAGTTTCCAGGCATCGAAGGGGAGCAGAGCGCCGGTCGTGCGGTCATGTGCCTGCCACATTCGCTCAAGGTCGACCGTGGTATCGGGCTTTACCTGCTGGTCAAAATAGCCTGACATGATATCAATCTCTAGCGGCTCCTCAGAGAGTGCCGTGACACGATCAGACATCAAATAGAAATGGGTGCGATCATTCGGGCGAGATTTGGCCCAGAGGTTATCGCCCCGGGCTGGGAAATAAGTAGAGTAGACCTTAGCGAAGAGTTCCGAAGCAACTTCAGGAAGTTCCGTACCGTCTGAATTACGAACTGCGTCCGCACCCAGGCGCTCCATCAATTCCTTAATTTCTTCATCCATACCGGTTTCAATGGGCAGGGTTACTCGACCTTTTGCCATTACTTGCCCTCCTTAAAGGCCTTTTTAGGAGTCCAAATCTTAACTCCCTGATTCCTAATAGACGTTAAGACTTCAGCATCAACGCCAGGACCAATCAAAAGTTCATTGATCTCAGAAAAACTACAAATTTTTGCGAATGCCGTAGCTTCCGCTTTGGTATGGTCGGCAACCGCCACTGTATAGCGGGCACGGTTAATCATGGCTTGACTAATGGCTACTTCTTCAGCATTGTCGGCGTAGAAACCATCTCCAGCGACAATCGCATCCAAGCCAAAAATGCCAGATCGATATTAATATGGGGAAGGATCAAGGCGGCCAGAGGTCCCACCAGTTCATAGGAACGGGTGCGCGCTACGCCACCTGTGACCACTACGCGAATATTCGAACGGAGCGTCAGGTCATTGGCAATGTTAACCGCATTCGTCACAACCGTCACGGGATTACGGGCGAACTCTGGGTCCTCATCCGAGCGGATCCCTAATTCTAAAGCTACCTCCGTCATCGTTGTGCCACCGTTCAAAGCAATGGTTGAACCGGGAAGAACTAAATCAACCGCATGACAGGCCAGAGCCTGTTTCTCATCCGAGTGTTTAGAAGCACGATATCGAAGGGGTAAATCTCCGGAAGATGCATTTGCTCGTGCACCTCCACGCGTCCTCGTAATAAGTTGTTGTTTTGCTAGCGCGTCAAGGTCACGTCGAATAGTGGCGCCAGAAACATGCAAGATGGAAACAAGTTCGTCAATTGAGACAACTGAACGCTCAATGACAATATCCGCCAAGCGTCCTAGCCGTTCGGAGCGGTTCATGCAATCCCCTTAAGTAACCACGTTGTTGGGCTAAAGGCAAAGCCCAGATAAAGCAATATTATACAAGTAATCTACTTCTATTCGAGACTACTGATAGAATTTTCCCTAGTTGAATCTAAAGAAGGCCACGAACAGGTGGAATGGAACCATGGAAACCGAAACTCAGCCCCAGGAACAAAAGTCGAATCCGTGCCCCAAAAAGAAACGAATTGGCGTCATGGGAGGAACCTTTGACCCCATCCACCACGGACACCTAGTTGCAGCCTCGGGGGTTCAAGCCGCCTTTAACCTTGACGAAGTTATTTTCGTACCTGCCGCCACCCAGCCTTTCAAACAGGGAAGAAAAATCACGGCAGCAGAAGACCGCTATTTAATGACGGTTATTGCCACCGCCTCAAACCCAAGGTTCAGCGTCTCTAGAGTAGACATTGACCGTGGGGGAGTGACCTACACTGTCGATACCCTAACCGATCTTTTTGGTACCTGTGAAGAAGTGGAAGCCTTCTTTATCACCGGAGCTGACGCACTAGCGCGAATCTTGGAGTGGAAGGATGCCAAAAAACTACTCGAAATGGCGCATTTCGTGGGGGTTACGCGACCAGGCTACAAACTCGATGTCCCTGAAGAGATCCAAGGCAGAGTCAGCCTCGTAGAAGTACCGGCAATGGCCATTTCTTCAACTGACTGCCGGACAAGAGTGCAAGAGGGGCAGCCCGTCTGGTATTTGGTGCCAGATGGAGTCGTACAATACATTCAAAAGAACGAACTATACAAACAGTAGCTGACCGGCACGTGATATCTTTAAGAGGTAAGTAACTTCTACGAAGGAAGCAATTTGACTGCCTCAGAAATCAGCATTGAACTAGCACGCCTAGCAACCGAAGCAGCTCTTGAACGAGGGGCTATCGACCCCGTCGCCATCGACGTCTCTGAACGTGTCTTTTTGACTGATATTTTCCTAGTTCTATCGGCGGACTCGGATCGAGGTGTGCGAGCCGTGGCCGATGCCGTAGATGAAGCGATGCTCAAAGCCGGGCATAAGCGCTTGCGTCGTGAAGGACATGACCAGGCTCGTTGGATTCTGCAAGATTACGACCATCTAGTGATTCACGTTTTCTTGCAAGAGGATCGCGATTTCTATGACCTGGAACGGCTATGGGCCGACGGGCCGCGTGTCGATTTGCAGCTTCCCGAAGCGGCAACTCAAGACTGAAGGTAAATAAACGGTTTACTTTTTTAGCTAACTAGCGGCTTTACAGCTAAAGAAATCTGTCTCACACTGCTTTAACTTGCAGGAGAATGCAGCTGCCGTTATAGTTGAATCCGTTGAAAAACGAAGCTTAAAAGTTAAATCTTAGATTTACTTTCGGGGCTATGGCGCAGTTGGTAGCGCGCTTCCATGGCATGGAAGAGG
Source organism: Boudabousia liubingyangii (assembly GCF_001907245.1). Classification (GTDB taxonomy): domain Bacteria; phylum Actinomycetota; class Actinomycetes; order Actinomycetales; family Actinomycetaceae; genus Boudabousia; species Boudabousia liubingyangii. Next base: position 480,998 of record NZ_MQSU01000002.1, on the reverse strand, counting down.
TCAGGGGTTCGAATCCCCTTAGCTCCACGATTAAAAACCGCACTTTGTGCGGTTTTTTATTTATCCGAATAACAACGACGTTAAGTAAGATCCGGAGTCACAGAAATGAAATCTCAATACACCGGTGCTGAACTTATGGCGGCCGCCAAAGCCGCCACTGATAAAGCTGCTGAATACCTGCGAACAATTGATCGCTCCGGAATCGAACGCGAATATAAAACTGACCCGCACGATATCGTTACCAAGCACGATAAACAAACCGAAGAAATCATTAAGGAAGTCCTACTAAAAGAGCTTCCAGGATGCACAATCGTTGGGGAAGAATCGGGCGAATCAGTCGGGGACTCAAGCGTCATCTGTTATGTCGATCCAATTGACGGCACCAGCTTTTTCGCCTCGGGATCTCCGAACTTTTGCACCACCGTTGGTATCGAACAAAACGGTAAGCTGATTGTTGGAGTAGTTAATGCCCCAATCATGGGCTGGGAGTTCAAGACTGACGGCGATCAAGTATGGTTTAACGATACGCCGGTTAGTCCACCGGCTGAACGCCCTACTCAAGATTGTTTAGCTTTAACCTATTTTCCGCTTGTGCGGGATTACAACATAGATAAAGAAGCTACTACCGAGGCTTCCCTAGCAATGAAAAAGACGCTAGCCTCTAACGTTGCGATGGCTCCGGCGGCCTTGCAAATGTGCTACGTAGCAATGGGGTGGGCAGACCTAACCTATTACAGCTATATCAGCTCCTGGGACATTGCTGGGGGAATGGCAATTGTGCACGCGTTAGGGGGCCGAAGCGACTCGTACCCCAAGGGGCACATAAAAGATGGACGACACCACTTATCACACTGTTTAGTCACCTACGGTACTAATAGAAAAATCGAGGTTGTCGATAGGGAACTACAGGGCGTTGCTCTTAGACGGTACCCAGAACTGGCCTAAGCAAAGGCAGCCGACCTTGAAGGTATGTCTCTGCTTTACGTTAATTGCTGGTTGATTTTCGAGTAGCCCAGATCGCTACCGCACTAGCCGCGGCCACATTCAAAGAGTCCACGTCGCCCGACATCGGAATCTTAACCACATAGTCGCAACCTGCGATAGTGGACTTCTTTAACCCGTCACCCTCGGTGCCCATGACTAAAGCCAGTTTGCTATCTGGCGATTGGACCACTGAGGAGTCACTAAACGTATCTAAATCAATCGCATTATCACTCAGTGCTAAAGCAGCAGAACGGAAACCAAGTTCCCTTAGCAGATCCAGATCGGGCCACTTTTCTAGCCGAGTCCACGGAACCTGAAATACGCCACCCATAGAGACCCGGACCGAACGACGATATAGCGGGTCAGCACAGCTAGGCGTGATCAAAACTGCGTCAATACCTAAAGCAGCTGCTGACCGGAAACATGCTCCCACATTCGTATGGTCTACTAGGTTTTCAAGAATCAAAACACGGGAAATCTGAGGATCTGACAGTAGGTCCTTTACCGGCGCTAACGCAGGCCGTTCCATGGCCCCAATCGCACCTCGATGAAGGTGGAAACCGGTTAACTCGGTGAGGACATCTTCAGAGGCCACAAAGAATGGAATCTGCTCAATTTCAGAGGCGGAAAAATGCTGTGATAAGACATCGCGCAGTGTCTCAAGCCAGCGTTCAGAGAGCAAAAAGCTAATGGGCTGACAACCAGATTTTAAAGCCCTATCGATGACGTTGAAAGACTCCGCCATGAAAACGCCTCGTTCATATTCTAGAAGCTTTCGTAGGCGGACATCGGTCATATTAGTAAATACTTCAAGCCGCGTGTCGTTTAAATCTTTAATCTCAATAATCACAGGTAGAGTCTCTCACAAGGCAGGGAGCTTGAAAAATCATTCTCCTGATTCCACATTGTAGGCCTTCCACATTTGTAAATTTCTCCAGCGCTTTACCTTGAGTATAGAAGTGAAGATTGCCTTGAACATAAACACAAAACGGAAGGCAATAAGAACGTGAAGATGAAAGTGCAAAAACCTGAAGGACAAGATAACCAGAACTGCTTAGTTGAAACCGGCTGGACAATCAGGAGTGGGGTGCTGGAACTTCTTGAGCCCTTTTTTACCCCTCTACGTTATGACTCAAATGACGGTTCGCTCTGGGGAGATGGACGCGGAAAAACCTGGTCGGTTCCCTCCTTTAGAACTTTCCGAGGACTGCCCAAGCAGACCGCACATGATCTGCTTAGGATTACCCCGGCGAAGTATCTAGAAGACCACCAAAACTGCGCCCCTTCACTTCGAGATTTACTAAAGAGTTGCGTCAACAGTAGCTGGTCGGTCGAACTATGCGGATATTACGTGGGACCGTATCGGGCAGATGAGCGATTCTCAATCGATTCAATGGTGGTTTATCCCAACCGGGAGCTCAAGGAGTTAGAACCTGAACTACATAGATGTCCCCTAACGGAAAGATGGGAAATCATTGCGGAAGAGTTAGGATTGCCCTTCGACGGACACGAACCAGACGAAATTGAGCCAATAATCCCGCCATGGAAGCTAGAACACGGGTGGTGGATATGGTGGGACTGAAGGTAATATGGATAACGTGTATAGCCAAATATTCGATAAGATCCTAGTCCGGACCGACGCTGAAAAGATTCACCACAGAACAATCTGGGCGCTAAACATCGTCGGACGCATTCAACCCCTCGAGCGGATTATCGCAGCACGATTCTCCAATCGTGCATTGCGTACTGTCCCACAAGTTGGAAAGGACGTTTTCGATCGTCCAGTCCCGGGATATGTCGGGTTGGCTGCGGGCCTAGATAAAAATGCTGAAGCGGTCGTAGCACTTGACGCACTCGGCTTTGCCTTTGTGGAGATCGGTACCGTGACTGATCAACCACAGCCGGGGAACGAGGGCAAACGCCTATGGCGCCACCCTTCCATTGATGCGATCCGTAATCGAATGGGCTTTAATAATGACGGTGCTGACGTAATCGCCAAGCGCCTACAAAAGCTACGTAGCACAAAACGAGGACGTCAGGTCATCGTGGGCGTCAACCTGGGAAAGAACAAGACTGTACCTGCCGAGGGTGCAGTAGAAAACTATGTTGCTTCAACTAAGAAACTAGCCCGCTGGGCTGATTATCTGGTGATTAACGTATCCTCACCAAATACTCCGGGACTACGGGATCTTCAGGCTAAAGAAGCTCTGAAACCGATTCTTGAAGCCGTGATTTCAACTGCGGAAGAGGCCGCTGGTCGCCTAGTTCCCGTATTTGTAAAGATCGCGCCTGACCTTGAAGATGAACAGATCATGGAAGTCTGTGACCTAGTTAATTCTTCAAAAGCTCGAGGAATCATCGCCACCAATACCACGATTAACCATGAGCTGGGGGAAGGCGGACTCTCAGGTCGCCCACTCACTCAACGAGCTGCCGCCGTAGTGCGCATTGTAAAGCGAACTCTGAATGCTGATAAGAAGATTATCGGGGTTGGCGGAATCTGGAACGAAGTAGACGCACGCAGAATGCTTGAGGCAGGTGCCGATCTACTTCAGGTCTACACCTCATTCATTTTCCAAGGCCCAGCCTGGCTAAAGAAACTCAACCGTTCACTGGTACACGGTGAGTAGAACCTTGTTACCGATGCCAGCATAAGAATGGAAGATCTTTTTATTCAGGGCTAGAGACACTCAACTACAAAATACTTTGGGGCCGATGCATTAAAAATGTATCGGCCCCAAAGTAGTAGAAGAAGATTCTTATTATTTACCTGGTCGTTCTCCACGGGCAACCTGCGGCCTGGGATTGCGAAGAGCACGCAGCTGAATCAAACGCATAAACATGTACATGCCGGACCAGCGCGGAATCTCCCACTGTGGGTGAAGAGTGCGGATCTGACGCTTGCAATGCCAAGCCATGATAATCGACTCAAAGAACGCGAGGAAGAAGAAAGAATAAACGCCGGCCAAAGAGTAGACCTGCCAGACAGGATTCTGACTAAAAACGAACATCAAGATGATGGCAATAAACGCTACCGGAAGCATCCACTCAGAAATGGTGAATCGAGAGTCAATGTAATCACGCATGAAACGTCGTGCTGGGCCACGATCGCGAAGCGGCATATAGCGTTCATCGCCGGTGCGCATTGCTTCTTGTTGACGTCGGAACAGCTCGTCTCGACGTTTACGTTCAGCCTGCTTAAGCTCTTTAATCCGCTGCTTTTCGGCTTTTCTATCGGCCGGCACTAAGTCGCGACGTCGGGCAGCTTCAGCTTCTTTACGCTTAGGAGTAGGACGTCCCTTACGTTTAGGGCCATTCGGGTTCTCAGATTCCGAGTTATTGACTTTATCGTTAGCATGCATTCTTATAAACTAAAGCATTTTCCAATTTCGTGCAGAAAATAAGCTATGTAATGTGATGCAAACGCGTAAAGACTTACAATATGTCTATGACTTTTGATGATGAACTTAAAACCCGCGTAGAATCCCAATTCCCCAATATCGTTGAACAGCTAAAAACGCTGATTCGAATCCCCTCCGTTTCTTCTGACTCATTCGATCAAGCTCCAGTCGCTCAAAGCGCCGAACAGGTACGAGCATTCTTCGCCGAATTAGGCGGTGAAACCTCAATCCGCTCATGCCCTGGTGAAAATGGCTGGGAAGGTCGTCCCGCAGTAATCGCCAAGTTCCCGGCAACCTCAGTTAAACCGGAAGCAGCGCCGACAGTCCTACTGTACGCACACCATGACGTGCAGCCCGGGGGAGACCCAGAAAAATGGACTGTCACGACTCCTTTCGAACCAGTAGAAAAGGACGGCCGACTCTACGGTCGAGGATCCTCTGATGACGGCGCTGGTATCGCAGTCCACCTAGGATCAATCTCAGCCCTAGGAAACGACCGAAACGTAAATATCGTTGTCTTCATCGAAGGCGAAGAAGAAGTAGGATCGCCCTCCTTCAATAACTTCTTGGAAGAAAACCGCGAAGATCTAAAAGCAAACCTGATTGTGGTCACCGATTCAGATAACTGGAAAGCCGGCCACCCCGCAATTACCACCACTCTTCGCGGTGTCGCCCAGGTAACCGTCGAACTGCAGGTACTAGATCATGCACTCCACTCAGGCATGTTCGGCGGACCAATCCTAGACGCGGTAACGCTCTCTAGTCGACTAATCGCCACGCTTCACGACGAGGATGGAAGCGTCGCCGTGGAAGGACTAGTTTCCCGAGAAACTGCTGACGTGGACTACCCCGAAGCTGACTTTAGGAATGACACCGGTCTACTAGATGGCGTACAGCTGGCAGGAAGGGGAGCACTAGCCTCCAGACTATGGACACAGCCCGCCATCTCGATTATTGGAATGGACACCACTAGCGTTGCCAACGCCTCCAATACCATCATTCCTTCCTGCCGCTTTGTGGTCTCTATGCGAGTAGCACCGGGCCAAGACGCTAATGAAGCTCGTCAGAAGCTAACCGAGCATCTCATCAAGCACACTCCCTTCGGAGCCAAGATCGAAATCTCCGACGGGGAAGCTGGCCCCGCCTACCAGGCAGAGGACAACCAGTATCTAGCAACTCTAAGGGAATGCCTAGCTGCCTCCTGGGGACGTGAACCGGTAGATATCGGTGTTGGTGGTTCAATCCCCTTTATCGCCGACTTCCAGCGTGCCTTCCCCGAAGCAGCAGTAGTAGTAACCGGTGTTGAAGACCCACTAACCAACGCACACTCTGAAGACGAGTCCCAAGATCTCGATGATCTTCAAAAAGCCATTTTGGCGGAAGCGCTACTACTCAACAAAGTTGGGAATGGCGTTAATAACTAAGGAGCTTGTGTCGCAAAGCATGTCTATTCGCCCCATGGCATAACTAAGGTGAAACTAGACTGCCGGCACTGTACTTAGCAAATCTAAATGCGTAAAATCGTACTGACTGTAAAAGAAGTTTGAAGAAAAGTAGGAACTATGACTGATAATGTCCTTACCCATGAAGTAAACCTAACTGACGTGGCCGCACAGAAGGTCAAGAGCCTTCTAGAACAAGAAGGTCGTGATGATCTGCGTCTACGCATTGCCGTAGCCCCCGGCGGATGCTCTGGCCTACGCTACGAACTATATTTCGATGATCGATTGCTAGAAGGCGATGCGGTCCGTGATTTTGACGGTGTCGAGGTCGTAGTTGACCAAATGTCGGTTCCTTACCTAGCCGGGGCGACCATTGACTTTGCCGATACGATTTCGAAGCAGGGTTTCACCATCGATAATCCGAACGCAAAGGGTTCCTGCGCCTGCGGCGATTCTTTCAACTAAAAAGAGGTTTTGGTTCATCGATGAAAATTAAACAGCTGCTTTCAGCTTCAGTGATCTGTTCAGCTCTGCTGCTAGCAGGTTGTGGTAATGGGGCTGCCAATTCCAATAATCTTGGAACTCTAGAAGGCACGGCCTCAACCCCAAGTGCCTCTACTTCGGCCACAACTGAGTCTAAGGTACCGGCTCCCACCACCGATGCGCTTCCGCAGGTAGACGGAGACTTCGGACAAACCCCCGTCATTCATCCCTCTACCCAAGAACCTCCAAAGGAACTAGTAGTTAAGGTTCTAAAGAAGGGTGACGGTCCGGTAGTATCAGCAAAAGATACGGTCTCGGTTAACTACCAGGGCGTGCTGTGGAATGGTCAGGCCTTTGACGGGTCATTTGGTTCTGGGCAGCCGATTAGTTTTCCGCTAACTGGAGTTATTCCGGGTTGGACCCAAGGGCTTTCGAATCAAACTGTTGGCTCGCGAGTCCTATTGGTGATTCCTCCAGAGCTTGGCTATGGAGAGCAGGGGTCTGGTGATCGTATTCCGCCGAATTCGACGCTCGTTTTTGTGGTCGATATCCTCGATAAGACTGATGCTGAAAAGGTAGCTGCCGAAGCGAAAAAGCAGCAGGAAGCACAGGCTGAACTACAGAAGAAAATCACCGAAGCAATCCCGCAAGCAGTTGAATCGGGGAAGCAAGCCCTTAAGAACGGTGAGTTGCAGACCCTTTCTCTACCTCAGGGCGTGACCTTTAAAAATAACCCTGAAGGAGCCCCGGAGCTGTCTATCAAGACTGAAGAAAAATTTGCTGAACCGAAGTTCTTCCTAGCAGTTAAGGGTGCCGGTGAAGTCATCCCTGAGGATAAGCAGAGTTTCGTTCATGTTACCGGGTCTGACACTACCGGAGCTAAACAGACGACTTGGGACGATCCTACTCATGATGTTCAGATTTTCCCGCCGCTAACTCGCTTAGGGCTTCCCTTCAAGGGGGTTACCTATGGTTCTAGAGTATTGGTTGTGGCCACTCATCAGGGGAAGAATATCGTAAGTACTTATGATTTCCTAGCACCTGTCCCTGAGGCTGGTAAGTAGGCCGCAACTTTCAGTTTTGTTCCTTAAATTAGTTTGGGCCGCTGCCAAAAGCAGCGGCCCAAACTTAATTAGTCTCTAGTGCGCTCTCGAAATATCAGAGAGTAACTAGCTTGCCGTAGCCGGCCTGTGCGTTTGCAAAACGCTCTGCGACGTTCTTCCAGTTAACGATGTTCCAGAAGGCCTTGACGTAATCGCCCTTGACGTTTAGGTAGTCAAGGTAGAAAGCGTGTTCCCACATATCTAGCATTAGCAACGGAACGGTACCAACGGGAACATTTGCCTGCTGGTCGAATAGCTGGAAGATTAGCGGGCGGTTTGAGATGGTATCCCAGGCGAAGACGGCCCAACCGGATCCCTGGATACCAGTGGCAGTAGCAGTGAAGTGAGCCTGGAACTTTTCAAAAGAACCAAAGTATTCGTCAATCGCGGCGGCTAGCTCGCCTTCAGGACGTCCTTCGCCCTCGGGGGTGAGGTTAGTCCAGAAAACACTGTGGTTAGTGTGTCCACCTAGGTTGAAAGCTAGGTTCTTTTCGTGAAGGTTAACTGCGGCAAGATCTCCGGCTTCGCGGGCCGCAGCTAGGGCCTCAAGTGCAGCATTTGCGCCGGAGACATAGGCAGCGTGGTGCTTGTCGTGGTGCAGTTCCATGATCTTTGCAGAGATATGGGGTTCAAGCGCAGCGTAGTCATAGGGTAGGTCAGGTAGCGTGTAGACGCTCATATTTTCTCCATCTTTCGGGTCTGGGACTAGGGTCCCTCTTTCACTACTGTTTTAACATATCTTGAATATGTGCGCCAAAACTCGCTCATCTCACCTCTGCCAGCGTAAAATACTAGCGTTTGGTGAAGTTATAACGTAGAACCCAAAGGAACGACATGAGCGAAAACAATACTCCCAAGATTCTGGTATTCAGTGATGATTCGACTTTCCGGTCTCAGGTGATTGCTGCGCTCGGTCCTAATCCTTGGGCTGGAAGCGAGACCTATGAATTCCTCGAGGCAGCAACCTCTCCAGGTGTAATGAATCATTTTGATGCCGAAGAGGACATCAAACTATGTATCTTCGATGGCGAGGTTCAAAAAGACGGTGCCATGTCTGTCGGTCATCTTCTAGCGGGAACCTATGCCGAACTTCCTCCGCTGTTATTCGTAGTGGCCCGTCAGCAAGATGAATGGCTAGCCCGTGGAGCCGGAGCTACCAAGACTCTGCTGAAGCCGATCAATGCCGCTGCGCTCACTGAGGCCGTCCGCCAGATCTTGGGCTGAGCGCAGCTCCTAAAACACTAGCCGCTAGCAGAATAAGAAGTAGTACACGTCCCCAGACGGGGAGCACTATCTCAAAAACCCCTAGGATCAGCAGGCCTACTAGTAAAGTTAAGGCAAGGATGATAAATCCTAGCTTGGCGCTCCAAAGTGAGCTGAATTTTGGTGGCTCAGGCGGTACAAAGGTATCGTCTGGCTCCACAAGTTCGTAATCCCTTGGTCCTCCTAGAGTGCCGCGCTGTCTGCTGGCCATCTCATCTTCTAAGGCCCGTTCAAGGTCTTCCTCATCGATATCTGAGGCTAGGGATTTGGCGATCTCTGAAAACTCTGTATCGAATCGTTTCTGTGCTCGTTTTTCCTTCCAACTATGATTCCGTTTCGAGTTTTCGGGATGGGGGAGTGAATCCCCAAATTTATTGTGAGCGACCATGTATCATATAATACATTGCAGCATAAATGTGATGCTCAAAGGCGGATCATTACATCGAACACAGGAGAAAACACGTGTTTTATCGACTACTAAAACTCGTAGCTGGTCCGATCCTCAAGGCCCTGTATCGACCTTGGATTGAAGGCGTTGAAAATATTCCTGATGATGGTCCGGCAATTATTGCCTCCAACCACCTAGCTGTTTTTGACTCGGTTTTTCTACCCCTGATGATCAAACGCGAAGTTGTGTTCATGGGGAAGGGGGACTACTTCACCGGAAAGGGATTTAAGGGAAAACTAGTTGCCAAGTTTATGCGCTCTGTGGGCACCATTCCTGTGGACCGTTCGGGTGGCAAGGCAGCTCAAGCAGCACTTAACGCTGGGCTGGCACGGCTCGCCCAAGGAGAGCTCTTCGGTATTTACCCAGAAGGCACCCGAAGCCCCGACGGTAAGCTTTACCGAGGTCGTACCGGCGTTGCCAAATTAGCTTTGCGCTCCGGCGCTCCCGTGATTCCAGTAGCGATGATTGACACCAATATCGCCCAGCCGATTGGTACTAGGATTCCTCGTCTTCACCGGGTTGGGATTCGGGTTGGACAGCCGCTAGATTTCTCTCGTTATCGTGGTCTAGAACGAGACCGTTTCGTCTTGCGGGCGGTTACTGATGAAATCATGTATAGCCTCATGGACCTTTCAGGGCAGGAATACTCCGATGAGTATGCTTCAGTGGTGAAGGCCCGAATGGCCGCGGAAGGAAAGTTTGCGGGCCCGGTTCCTGGGACTCCTGACGCAATTGAGGTGGCAAAGAAGAACGAGTCGAAAGAAAAACCCGCTTAAGGCAGGTTTTGTTCAGCGTACCCGCAGGCAGCCACGTAAACTGGCAGGGTGATGGGTGCGCAGCATCCTAAGCTTGGCGCTTAGCGCCGAAAATGAAAACTGAAAGAATAGGAAGGCATTCCAGAATGACTGTACGTCGCGTTGCCCTTTTGACTGCTGGCGGGTTTGCTCCCTGCCTATCGTCTGCTGTTGGCGGCCTAATTGAACGCTACCACGAGCTTGATCCGAGCATTGAGATTATCGCTTACCAAAACGGCTACCACGGTTTGCTCACCGGCAACTACGTAGTGGTTGACGAGGAAGCTCGTAAACTAGCTGGTGTCCTACACCGTTTCGGTGGTTCTCCCATTGGTAACTCTCGCGTTAAGCTAACCAACGCCAAAGACCTAGTTAAGCGTGGTCTAGTCGAAGAAGGCGTCAACCCCCTAGAGTTTGCGGCTAACCAGCTAAAGAAGGACGGCGTGGACGTGCTGCACACCATCGGTGGCGACGACACTAACACCACCGCTGCTGACCTAGCTGCCTACCTAGGTGAAAACGGCTACCAGCTAACCGTAGTTGGTCTACCGAAGACCATCGATAACGACGTCGTTCCGATTCGTCAGTCACTGGGTGCCTACACTGCAGCTGAAGAAGCTGCCGAGTTCGCCCAAAACATTATCGGCGAACACCGTTCGAACCCCCGTATGCTTATCATCCACGAAGTAATGGGACGTCACTGTGGCTGGCTAACCGCCGCTGCCGCAAAGGAATACCACGAGTGGTTGAAGACCCAGGAATGGGTCCCCTCAATTGGTCTTTCCCAGGATCGTTGGGACATCCACGCTATCTTCCTACCCGAAATGAAGATCGAGATCGAAGAAGAAGCTAAGCGTCTTCGCCAGATCATGGACGAAAAGGGCAACGTAAACATCTTCCTTTCTGAAGGTGCCGGCGTCCCCGAGATCATCGCTGAACTAGAAGCTGCCGGTGAAGAAGTACAGCGTGACCCCTTCGGTCACGTAAAGCTAGACACCATTAACCCCGGTAACTGGTTCGCTAAGCAGTTTGCTGAGCGTATCGGTGCAGAGAAGGTTATGGTTCAGAAGTCCGGCTACTTCTCCCGCTCTTCGCGCGCTAACCAGCGTGACCTAGACCTGATTAAGTCCATGACTGATCTTGCCGTGGACTGCGCGCTACGCGGCGAATCCGGCGTAATCGGTCATGACGAAGAAAACAATGACGAGCTCTGCGCGATTGCTTTCCCGCGTATCGCCGGCGGCAAGCCCTTCGACATTACTCAGCCTTGGTTCACCGAACTAATGGACGAAATTGGTCAGAAAGTAGAGCCGGCAGACAATTCTGCTGCTCACTGATTCAAATTCAGTGATAAAACCTGCATCTCGCCGAGATAATCGGTAGAGATGCAGGTTTTTCGTTTATCATTACAGGGTGACTGAAACCTTTGAAACCTCGAGTGTCCCAGACGAACGTAACGCCTGGAGGGGACGACCTGCCCTCCAACAACCGAAGTATGAGGACTATCAAGAACTCAACCAAGTCACTTCTGACCTAAAGACCCGGCCACCTTTAGTTTTTGCCGGTGAGGTCGACAAGCTTAGCCGTAGCCTAGCAGCCGCAGCTGAAGGCAAGTCATTCATTCTAACCGGCGGCGACTGTGCGGAGACCTTCGTCGGTTCTACCGCAGATAAGATCCGCGCCAAGATCCAGACGATCTTGCAGATGTCCGTTGTCATTAGCTACGGTGCCTCTATGCCTGTGGTTAAGATCGGCCGCATCGCGGGACAGTACTCAAAACCGCGTTCTTCCGACCTAGAAACTCGTAACGGCATCAGTCTGCCGTCGTACCGCGGTGACGCGGTAAACGGGTTTGGCTTTACTGCAGAAGAACGCCGTCCCGATCCCCATCGCCTAATGGAGATGTACCAGCGCTCGGCGACCTCGTTAAATCTAATTCGCGCTTTTACCCGTGGCGGTTATGCAGACCTACGTCAAGTCCATAACTGGAATCGTGGTTTCACCGATAATCCGGCCTATGCTCGTTATGAGAACCTCGCTGGAGAAATTGATCGGGCCCTACGTTTCATGGAGGCCGTGGGATCTGATTTTGAGGCGATTTCCTTCGTTGACCTGTACTCAGCGCATGAGGCGCTCTTGCTTGAGTACGAGGACGCTATGACCCGCGTAGACTCGCGTACCGGCGACCTTTACAACACTTCCGCCCACTACCTGTGGATTGGGGAGCGTACCCGACAGTTGGACGGTGCACACGTGCAACAGTGCGCTTCGGTCCGTAACCCCATTGGCGTAAAACTCGGACCCACCGCTACCGCCGAGGACGTTATCGCCCTCTCAAAGGTTATTAACCCAAATAATGAGATTGGGCGGCTATCCCTAATTACCCGCATGGGGGCAAAGCAGATTTACGAACGTCTACCACAGCTGGTACGCGAGGTAAAGGCTGCCGGCATCCCCGTGCTTTGGATCTGCGACCCCATGCACGGTAATACCGTGACCTCCGGTACCGGGTACAAGACTCGTCGTTTCGACGACATCATGAATGAGGTAGCAGCGTTCTTTGAGATCGTGGTGAACGAGGGGGCAATCCCCGGTGGTATTCACGTAGAGCTCACGGGTGATGACGTAACTGAAGTGCTAGGTGGCGCCGAAGAACTAACCGAAGACGCCCTGGCTGATAACTATGAGACGCTAGTTGACCCGCGACTAAACCACCAGCAGTCCCTAGAGCTGGCCTTCTTGGTCGCCCAAATGCTAGGTAAGTGCTAGATCACCACTAGGGTCACAGTTGCTCCCTTGGGGAGCATCGTACCCTTGCCCGGGCGGGTCATCCGTACGGTACCAAAGACACCGTCGAAGATTTTTTCAATCTTGACCTTAAACCCGGCTTCTTGCAGCATCTTAGTAGCTTCTTTCTGGCTCTTTCCAAACACCGCGGGCACGGGGAATAGTTCCGGTCCCTTAGAGATTACGACCTTGACCTCGTCACTTCGATACTTGTTGGTGCCAGCGGCTGGCTCTTGAGAGATCACCACACCCTTCGGAACCGTATCTGAGAACTGATCACTGAAGGAAAACTTAAAAGGCTGATTCTCAGAAGTATCGATAGCGTCGCGTGTTTTGCCTACCAGATTAGGAACTGCGAAGGGCTGCCGACCCTTTGAAATCTTTAAGTCGACGGAAGAGTCATGCTTTAGGGTGGTATTTGCGCCCGGTTGGGTGGCGATAACAACGCCTGCCGGCACGTCCTCGGAGAACTCCTCAGTGATATTTCCAGCTTGGAAACGTGCCTCGGCTAGCTTCTTTAGCGCTGCCTCTTTAGTTTCGCCGATGAGCTCAGGAACAGTCAGCATTTCAACACCTTTTGAAATGCGAATTAGGACCGGGTCATTCTTATACTGTTTCTCTCCCGCAACGGGGAGAGTGTCAATGACTTTTCCGGCTGGTACCGAATCTGAAAAATCACTTTCGGCAGTTACGGAAAGGCCATTCTCTTTCAGGAGCTCGTCGGCTTGCTCTTGGGTAAGCCCCTGAAGTTGGGGAACTGGATAGTAAGCACCCGGTCCCTTTTCTAAGTACCACCAGGAACCAGCAGAACTAACTCCTGCAATCAGGAATATCCAGAAAAGCAACCACGGCCACTTGCGTCGAGGCAAAGAATCGGAATGACCCGACTTACCGGCATCAGGTAGGGCAGCAGCAGAAGTTGAGTCAGTACTAGCTTTGGGGCCAGGAAAATCAGCCGGGGCAGTAGGCGCAGAGTTCAGTCGTTTTTGGGACTTCTCTAGGAAGGGCAGACGAGCCGTACCCGAGGGGACATTTAGTCGGGCGGTAGGGGCATGATCTTTTTCAGGTTGATTGCTAGCCTGAGGAACCGTAAAGCGACGGTGTAAAAGGTCATTAGATAACTCAGGAAGCAGTAAACGAAGATCTGCAAGGGCAGCTTGCGCACTCTCGAACCGCTCTTCTGGATCCTGCGCAGTAAGAGAGGAGAGGAACTCATCAACCTCAGTGGGCATCCAATCAACGATTTGGGAAATCGGGGGCACAGACTGCGATACATGCGCATAGGCAATATTGATAGCGTTCGCGCCCTTAAAAGGAACCGAACCCGTGAGCATTTCAAAAAGCATAATCCCAAGGGCATATAGATCCGATCTCTCATCGGATTCCCCCTTGGTGATAAGTTCCGGCGCCACGTAGGCAACCGTGCCCAGAAGCGTATGCGACGTCGCTCCTGAGGTTTGCGAAATCGTCTGAGCCAATCCGAAATCAGCAATCTGCGGAGTACCATCAGGGGAGAGGAGAATATTTTCCGGCTTGATATCGCGGTGAATAATGCCTTGACTGTGGGCAGCTTGAAGACCGATCAAAACTTTTTCGGTTAGGTCCAGTGCACGCTTTAAAGTGAAGGGGGCATCTTGATCGATCAGCTCTCTGACTGAGGGACCATCGATCAGTTGCATGACGATATAAGCGGTACCAGGTAACTCCCCCTGGTCAAATACCGTGACGATATTCGGGTGGATTAGACGCGCAACAGATCGTGCTTCTTTTTGGAAACGAGCGAGGAAAGAACCCGAGTCAACCAGATGTGGATAAAGTACCTTTACTGCGACTTCGCGCTCCAAGCGCTCGTCAAAGGCGCGGTAAACCGTGGCCATTCCGCCTCGGGCTAGAAGTGAATCAACGCGATAACGCCCGTCGATCACTAACCCGATTAGCGGGTCTGTAAGCGCAGCAGAAACGACAGGTACTGGTGTCGACGCCGGGGTAGTGGCGCCGTCCTCCGACCTTGGACTTTGGGGTTCCTGCTCATCGTTCACAAAAGATATTTTACGTGAGGATTAAATTTTCCCAGTATCCACGCCGAGGAAAGAGCGTGCCAGCTTTGCTTAGACGCGCCGCCACAGGAGGCTCTGGCCCAGCGATTTAAGCTGTGCAAGTGCCTCTGGAGAGATGAAATCTAAACGATCTAAGGCTGCTTCACCCTCCTCAGCCAGCGTTGCGATTTCTTTTTCTAGAAGCTCTTGAGAGCTCACTTCCGCTAGTAGCTCTGCCATCCGGGCGATGTCTTGTTCCGTTCGTGAGCGCCTAGGTGCAAGTAGCTCAACGAGCTCAGCTTTCGCCTGGGGATCCTCCTGCTCAAGAATCTCAAGGGTACGAGCCATTAACACGGTTCGCTTACCGTTCTTCAAGTCTGAAGCAGTTGGCTTACCGGTCTCTTTAGAGATGCCAAAAGCTCCTAACTGGTCATCGCGAAGTTGGAAGCCAAAACCCCAAGGTGCGAGAGCAGCTTCAAGTTGGCGAACGTCCTCGGACGGCATCCCGCCCAAAATGGCACCCAAGCAGACAGGCGTGATGACAGAGTAACCTGCCGTTTTATAGCTAATTACCTCTAATGCTTTTGCGGGACTTAACGAGTCTGCAGAAGTGAAGTCAAGCGTAGTATCAAGATACTGGCCGATTGCGACCCGGGAAGTCATGGTGGCAAAAGTCGAAAGTAGGGAAGCCGATTCCTCAAGCCCTTGAACTGCGTTACCCAAGAACTCAAAGGCCATGCCCAGAGTTAAATCTCCAACGAACGTGGCAGCCGCGGAAACATATTCTTGAGCGCTAGGGGCTAATCCCAACCTGTTGGCTAGTTGGTGCGCTAGCGCAGGCACTGAGGGGTTGCCTCGTCGTAGCTCAGAGTGATCGATATAGTCATCATGAGTTAGCGCGGAAGCCTGGTAAGTCTCAAGTGCAGCACCTAGGGCTACTAGATTCTCTGGGGCGGGAGCAACCTCGTCTTCCTGCGCCAGTTGAAATCCAAGGAAAGCGCAGGTGGCTCGCAGTCCTTTACCTCCCGAAAGACTGCGGGTGACTAGCTCCCTTAGCGCTAACCAGAGTTGCGAATCATGAGCTGAGAATGTCTGTTCTAGATGGTGAGAAATTTCTTCCCTAATGCTTTTCTGATAGGCTTCATGATGTTTGCCATAGTTTCTAAAGCGATCACTCATGTGAGTGACAGTAGCAGAATGCGGGAAATCCTCCAACTTACAGTAAAATGGACGGTTCCATATGAATGATGGCAAGGGCAAAAATATAGGAGCAAGTTATGTCGGTGGTATTGGGATATTTTAAGAACCCGGAATCTGAGCAGGCGCTACAAACAGCCATGGCGCTAGCCTCGCAAGAACAACTAAAATTGCACATTCTGGCGCCAACTCCCAATGATAACCACGAAATTGAGGCGGAAAATCAAGCTCTATGGGAACAGGTTGAAAACACCGAAATTGAGTTCGAGGTGCATCGAGTTGCCGGTGAAGCAGAACTGTCCAAACAGATTTTAGCCTTGGCTCAGGAACAGCAGGCCCGCTACATCGTAATGGGCATTCAGAGCGCCGCTGCGGGGGCAGTACAGATTGGTCCTAACGCACGTCAAATTCTACTAAACGCTTCCTGCCCGGTGGTTACCGTTACCGCGAACTGAATGCGCAATTTTCGGGTGCGCAGATTATAATTGACGGCAGACGAAACGTACAGTTAAAAGTCACGTAACTCACGAAAGGTGCTCCGTGCCGACTAAAAAGACTACGACAGCTGATAAAACTTCGGAAACCGAAGAGGTTAAAACTTCAGCTAAGTCCAAGAAAACCCAGGCCGCAGCAACGAAAAAAGCCGCTCCTAAGGAAAGTACCAAAAGTGCGGCCGCCGCTAAAAAAGCCGAATCTGAGGAAATTGCTGCAGAAGATAACCCAAAGGCGCCGGCAAAACGTACTCGCAAAGCCACGACGAAGTCAACGACTGCCAAAAAGTCAAACGACGTGCAGACTGAAGTTGCGGAGAGTGCTGCAGAAGAAGCTAAACCCAAGGCCGCTAAAAAGGCCCCGGCTAAGCGCGCTGCGAAGGCTACTAAGAGTACTGCTGCTAAAAAGGATGAGCCGGTAGCCGAAGAAGAGACCACGAAGCCTGCCGCAAAGTCGAAGGCAAAGACTACGACAACCCGGACTCGCAAGAGCTCCAAAACCGTAGCTAAAGAAGAAGAACTTCCCAAGGAAGAACCTATTACCGAGGAACCTCTGGAAGACGATTCTGACCTTGATGATGACCTAGATATTGATGTCGATGAAGATTTCGATCTTGATGACGACCTTGATGTTGACTTAGACGATGAGGATGACGACGAAGATGAGATCGATGACATCGATGATGAAGAAGACGAGCATGCCGAAGCAAAAGCGAATGCCAAGGCTATGGCTCAAGCTTCAATGGCAGCATCGTCCTTCGTAGTCTCTGATACGGACGATGATGGCCCCACGCAGCAGGTAACCGTGGCCGGCGCTACCGCAGATCCTGTCAAGGACTACCTAAAGCAAATCGGTAAGGTTGCGCTACTAACCGCTGACCAAGAAATTGATCTTGCAAAGCGAATCGAAGCAGGTCTATTCGCAGAAGAAAAACTAAAGCGCGAAGGCGATATGATGCCCTCCAAGCTCCGTCGCGAGCTGATGTGGATTGCTCGAGACGGACAGAATGCCAAGAACCACCTACTAGAAGCAAACTTGCGTCTAGTGGTCTCACTGGCGAAGCGATACACCGGACGCGGCATGCTCTTCCTTGATCTGATTCAGGAAGGTAACCTAGGCCTAATCCGCGCGGTTGAAAAATTCGATTACAACAAGGGCTTTAAGTTCTCTACTTACGCTACTTGGTGGATTCGCCAGGCGATTACCCGCGCGATGGCAGACCAGGCACGAACTATTCGTATCCCCGTCCACATGGTGGAAGTCATCAATAAGCTGGCTCGAGTCCAACGTCAGATGCTTCAAGACCTAGGCCGTGAACCTACCCCTGAAGAACTAGCTCAAGAGCTGGATATGACCCCCGATAAGGTGGTTGAAGTTCAGAAGTATGGACGTGAGCCAATCTCGCTGCATACTCCGCTAGGCGAAGACGGTGATAGCGAATTCGGTGATCTAATTGAAGACTCCGAAGCTATCGTTCCGGCTGAAGCTGTATCCTTCACGCTGCTACAAGAACAGCTACAGCAGGTCCTAGGTACCCTCTCTGAACGTGAAGCCGGCGTGGTCCGCATGCGTTTTGGATTGGGAGATGGACAGCCTAAGACCCTAGACGAGATTGGTAAGGTTTACGGTGTTACCCGTGAACGTATTCGACAGATCGAATCCAAGACCATGTCGAAACTTCGTCACCCGTCGCGTTCTCAAGTATTGCGCGACTACCTAGACTGATTAGGGCTCAGAGAGGATTTCCTAGCGGGCTTAATCTCTGGAGCCGAAAGTGTCTGGAACCTGAAGAGTTATCTAACTGGTTCGGAATAATCTAATAAAGTTTTTGGGGCGGTTGAGTTAAACTCAACCGCCCCAAAAACTTAAAAACTTGATTTACTGCAAGAGTGAAGTTTGGTCAGTGACTACTTCCGCAACTTTACTAAGTGCTTCCGAATGCTTTCGGGCATGGTGGGCGCAGAAAAGTAGCTCGCCAAAGTCGCCTACCTGGACACGTACATACGCTTGCGCGCCACAGGCATCACAGCGGTCTGCCGCAGAAAGCGTATCGGTGTCACGAGTATCTTCAAGATTCTGTGAAACTTCTTCTGTCATAGTCATACCAATCATTTCACCATGATTTTTCAGAAAACCTTGGATATTGAAGCAGCTTTCGCCGGCGGCGCAACCATCAGTTAGCTTCCCCTCGAATAAAGCCCATACGGCGTGCGAATACCGAAGAATCGGCTAATCCCAAATAGAATGTACCCGTGAGTAAAAATAGTGAGGAATATACTGCCCGGCATCTTTCAGTCCTAGAAGGACTCGAAGCAGTCCGTAAACGCCCCGGCATGTACATCGGCTCTACCGATCACCGTGGCCTTATGCACTGTGTCTGGGAAATTATCGACAATGCGATCGATGAGGCCCTGGAAGGGCACTGCAAAACTATTAGAGTTACTCTTCACGACGATCACTCCGTCTCAGTCCAAGACGACGGCCGTGGTATCCCGATTGACATCGTTAAATCAGTGGGCCTAACCGGTGTAGAAGTGGTTTTCACCAAACTACATGCCGGTGGCAAATTCGGTGGCGGCTCTTATACCTCTTCCGGCGGTCTACACGGGGTGGGCGCCTCGGTAGTTAACGCACTTTCGGCCCGTCTAGACGTCGAAGTCGACCGTGCTGGAAAGACTTATGGAATGTCCTTCCGCCGGGGCGAGCCAGGGACATTTGACGATGCTAAAGGGCGCACTCCTTCGAGTCCCTTTACCCCCTTCACAGACAGTTCAGAACTTGCGGTAGTCGGAAAGGCGAAACGCGGCGTAACCGGCACCCGAGTCCGTTTCTGGGCTGATTATCAGATCTTCCCCAAGACCGTTGATTTCGACTTTGACACCCTGCTGGCACGCGCCCGACAGTCTGCCTTCCTAGTCCCGGGCCTAACCCTGATCGTGCGTGATGAACGCACTTCTGACGTGGTTGAGGAGACTCTCTGCTTTGATGGTGGGATTGTTGATTATGTTGACTACCTAGCTAAAGACACGGCGGTGACCGATACCTGGCGATTCACTGGTTCAGGTACCTATGTCGAAACGGTGCAACAGCTCGATGATTCTGGGCATCTAGTTGCCGGCGACGTTGAACGAACCTGCCAAGTCGAATGCGCTCTAAGATGGGGGATCGGATACGAAACCCAAGTAAAGTCGTATGTAAATATTATTGCTACCCCCAAGGGTGGTACACATGTGGCTGGATTCGAGCAGGCGCTTCTAAAGATTTTCCGAAAGGAAGTCGAAAAGAACTCCCGAAAACTAAAGATTACTGCCAAGGATGGCCGCCTCGAAAAGGACGATATCCTAGCAGGTTTAACTGCGGTAGTAACCGTTCGCTTCCCGGAACCACAGTTTGAGGGCCAGACCAAGGAAATCCTAGGCACTCCGCAGATTCGACAGGTAGTTTCGCAGGTGGTTACTTCTGAGCTAAAGACTCAACTTGGCTCCAATAAGCGCGACGACAAGCAGCAGAACTCTAATTTGCTTACGAAGATCGTCGGCGAAATGAAAGCCCGGCAATCTGCGCGCATCCATAAAGAGATTTCCCGTCGTAAAAATGCCCTAGAAACTTCCTCCTTACCGGCAAAACTAGCAGATTGCCGTTCAAATGAGGTTGAGAAGTCCGAGCTATTTATCGTTGAGGGCGATTCGGCACTAGGCACCGCAAAGCTGGCTCGTTCCTCCGAATTCCAGGCACTCTTCCCGATTCGTGGCAAGATCCTCAACGTCCAAAAGGCCTCAACTGCAGATATGTTGGCCAATGCTGAATGCTCGGCGATTATCCAAGTAATCGGCGCTGGTTCAGGACGTACCTTTAACCTAGATGCAGCTCGCTACGGCAAGATCATTTTAATGACCGATGCTGACGTCGACGGTGCCCACATTAGAACTCTACTGTTGACCCTATTCTTCCGGTACATGCGACCACTTATCGAGGCTGGACGAGTATACGCAGCGGTACCGCCACTACATCGGGTGGAGATCGCGGCAACTGGACGCCGAAAGAAAGAATACGTCTACACCTATAGCGAAGACGAACTTAACGCTCTGCTGAAGAAACTCAAGCGTTCGGGACGCGCCTACAAAGAACCGATTCAACGCTATAAGGGGCTTGGAGAGATGGACGCGGACCAACTGGCTCAGACTACCATGGACCCAAGTGGTCGAACGCTCAGGAGGATCACCCTAGCTGACGAGGCCGCATTAACGCAGGCTGAAGAAACTTTCGAACTCTTAATGGGTTCAGTAGTCGCGCCACGTAAGGAATTTATTGTTAATGGTGCGAATCAGCTAGCACTGGATGACATTGACGCCTAATATAGGTCTACGGTCCTAAAAGTTATTTAGAAGATAGAATAGATGCTATGAGCACATTACAAGAGCGTTTGAATATCTCTACCGCGGTTGAGATGCCTCCCGGACATTTAGGTCTGAAATGGGAATCGCTTGATGCTCGCCACGCGCCTTCTCTTGCTGCTCTGATTCGCAAGTCGCAATCCTTTGATTTAGCGACCTACCCAACCTCGGATGCGGCCATCGCCGATATGATTGAGGGATGGACCGAAAGCACTCTAATTTCAACTATCGTTGGGCTAGACAACTGCGGTGAAGTGCAAGCTGCCGCAACTGTTTACCTGCCTCTTAAGGCCACAAAGCAGATTTCGGTAACTCTCGATGCTTCAGTTTCTCCTTCTTGGCGAGGTCGGGGATTAGGACGAGTGCTGCTACGTTGGCAGGACCAGACCGCTCGCTCCCTAATACTCCAGGAATATGGGCCTGATTCGCAGCAGGTGGTAAAGATCTCTGCTGCCGTAGCTGGCAATAATGACTCGGCCCGATCGCTATTTATTGCTGCCGGTTATACTCCTGAACGCACTTTCGACGTCATGTATGCGGATCTAGCTCGCCCCTTAGTTACCTACCGGCTAAATGATGAATACGAATTCCATCCTTGGCCCGAAGGATGCGCAGTTGAGGAAGTTCGTCAACTACATCAAGAAACTTTCCAAGATCATTGGGGATCCCAAGAAACCACCCTCTCATGGTGGGACGATTCCATGGATAACCTAGACCGTCGCTGGTCCTGCATCGTCCGCGACAAAAAGGGAGAACTCGCTGGTTACTGTGTGGTTGCTCGACCCGTTTCCCGCTGGATGCTCACCGGAGTTAAAGAACTTTACGCAGAGCTTGTAGGAGTTTCGCGTTCCCACCGTGGCAAGGGGCTAGCACGAGCAATGCTTTCTCATGCCGTTGAGCGCGCCCGGGAAGACGGCATGCAAAGCTTCGGACTTGATGTGGACGTAGATAATCCATCGGCAGCCGGGCAAATCTACACTGCCATTGGCTTTGAACCGAAGAGCTCTTATACCTACTACTCGGTCGTGCTCTGATGAACGATTTCGAGATTCGCTTGCCGGAGCCCTCCGGAGGGCTTACTTGGCGTTGGATGGAATCCGATGACCAAGACGTGGTTTACAATCTTTTCCATTTAATCGAAGAGGTCGACAACCCGCCTTACCGCACCACCTTAGCTGAAATCAATCAGCTGTTTGCCCAGACACAACATTGGGTGGGAATCGTGGGTGAAACTGAGGATGGTACCCCTAAAGCATTCCTACATGCCCGTTTGCGTTTGGCCGATCCCTTTGAAGTTCGCTGCAACGGAGCGGTAACTCACGACTATCGGGGTCGTGGAATCGGATCCATTATCGCTCAGTTCCAAGGTGAAGCGGGGGAGTACCTAGCACGACTACTACCTCCCGGAGTGCCTGTGGTAATCCTGTGCTCAGCAGCTAATCATTCAGCAGAATGGGAACATATCTTAGAGGCACAAGGATACAGTTGGTCATACACACTTCATGAAATGCGCAGCGACCTTAAGGCCCTGCCAGAACCCGGCACCCCCGGGCCGCTAATCAAGATTGAGCCTTGGAATCCGGATCTGGAGAATCTGGTTCGATTGGCCGCGCTAGAATTCGCTCCCGGAGCGGTTAACTCTATCGGGCGAAACCTTGAACAATGGAAAGCAAATCGCCCCGACTTTGCCCCCGAGCTATCATTTATTGCCCTAGACCGGAGCACTGATAGAACCCGAGTGGCAGGTTTCCTACTGGCAGCCAAGTATGAACAGGACTGGGAAGTTCTAGGGTGGCAAGAAGGCTATATTGACCTATTAGAAGTTGGTTTAGCATGGCGTCAAACCGATGTGGCAAAAGAACTAGTATCGGCCACGATGCATGCTGCAAAGGCCGCTGGCCTAGATAAAGTGGCTACCGCAGTTTCCTCTCACCACGAGTTAGCCGCCACCAAACTATTCGGATCACTGGGGTTCTCAGCGGGAAACCAAGAACGGGAATACACCAAGAAGATCAACCGTTAAGTGGCTTGTAAGCAAGGGCAATTGGGTTAGTACGCTCAAGGCCGCTAAAGGACCTCTCACCTTTTAACTGGGAAATGGCTTCCTCAGGTAAAACTTAGCAGGTTCATCCAGCGTGGAAAATAGTCTCTGCAATTGCCGTACCAGAACCATCTCGCTTTTCAGAAAGATCCGGCAAAGCAACGGCCGCCCCCATCTGGTTGATGGCCTTCGGGGACTCCGGGCAAAGCCAAGCAGCAGAAAGCTCATTCTGGCCGGTCAAGAAACGCATCGCCCGAACACCCTGAGTTGACCTGCCCTTAGGCGGGTAAATCGAAAGCGGGCTGACCTTGACTACGGGGACGTCCTCGCCTAATAAACCGCCCTCACCGCTGGTAGCGGTCAGGATAGTCGCAGTTTCAAGCTTATCTGCTGGCACCACCCCGAAACAAACTACGCTAGCACCAGACTTCAGCGAGATACCCGACATACCGCCGGCGTTGATACCCTGTGGTCGAACCAGGCTGGCAGAGAAGCGTAGTAGCTGAGCATCATCGGCAATAAACACGAGTTCGGCATCATCAGGTGCGTAACCGGCACCCTTTAGGGTTTCTCCCTTTGAGAGCCCAGTGATTACTTCCCAAGTTTCCTTCGATGTGGGATGCTCCGGGCGAATACGCTTAACGGTACCAGTAGAAGTGGCGACAGCTAGGGGAGCGGCGTCCTCGGCAAGGGAAACCAAAGCCAATGGACGTTCCGTCAAAGTCTTAACCAACAGACGTGCATCAGTGCCACCTGCAAGAGACATCGAATCAGCACTGCGCGGAATTGAAGGAATCGTCAAAACATCCAGCTTATGCGCAACGCCAGTTTCATCCAGCACTGCGATCTGAGCACGATTAGTGGTCGGTAGTACTGAGAGCAACGTATCGAAAGTCTTACGCTCACCGTCGGTAGGAATCGGTTCTTCGCCCTCAACTCGAAGGAGGGTGCCCGAAGGCGTCAGCACTACCTGGCAAGGTGAGTCAGCAACCTCTAGAGGAATATCAGCAAGCTGTTCTAAACCGTCATCGGCCAACAGAATCGTCCGACGGGGAGTGTCCAAACGTTTAGCAACTTCCATCAGCTCACTAACTAGCAACTCGTTACGCAAAGCCTGCGAGTCTAGGAGCTTTTGCAGCTGGGCTATTTCATCGTTCAACTGATCGCGTTCTGCCTCTAGCTCTAGCTGGGCTAGCTTGGTTAGACGGCGCAGCTGCAAGGACAAAATATGCTCTGCCTGTAGCTCAGAGAGCTCAAAAATATCCATCAAGCGGACTCTAGCCGTAGCGGTATCTTCCGAAGAACGAATCACGGCAATGACATCGTCGATGTCTAGGACGGCAATCAAAAGGCCTTCCACTAGATGTAGGCGATCTAGGCGCTTATGCAAGCGGAAGTTGGTGCGGCGAAGAATAACTTCCAGTCGGTGGTCCAAGTACACCCGCAGCATTTCCTTAACGCCCATGGTGCGCGGCTGTCCATCAACCAGAGCCACAGCATTAATGGAGAACGAATCCTCTAGCGGCGTGTGCTTATAGAGGGAAGCCAAAACTGCATCCGGGTTAAAGCCGTGTTTAATCTCAATTACCAAACGCAAACCATGATGGCGGTCAGTCAAGTTCGTTACGGCAGAGATACCCTTGACCTTGCCACTATTAACTACATCCTTGATCTTTTCAATAACGCGTTCAGGGCCAACTAAATAGGGGAGTTCAGTGACGACAATCCCCATCTTCCGGGCAGAAATACGCTCGATCTGGGCTTTAGCTCGGGTTCGGAAAGCACCGCGGCCGGTCTCATAAGCTTCCTTGATACCTTCCAGTCCGACAATGGTGCCACCCGTCGGAAGGTCA
Source organism: Boudabousia liubingyangii (assembly GCF_001907245.1). Taxonomy (GTDB): domain Bacteria; phylum Actinomycetota; class Actinomycetes; order Actinomycetales; family Actinomycetaceae; genus Boudabousia; species Boudabousia liubingyangii. Next base: position 456,280 of record NZ_MQSU01000002.1, on the reverse strand, counting down.
GGCCCAGGCAGATACATCATCAGCTCTTCAAGTGAAGCCTCAGGATGCTCCAGCAGGTAACAGGCTGCGCGGCACACCTCACCCAGATTATGCGGGGCAATATTGGTAGCCATGCCAACCGCAATGCCGGAGGCGCCATTTACTAAAAGATTCGGGAAAGCCGCAGGTAAGACGGCTGGCTGCATGAACTGGTTATCGTAATTAGGAACAAAGTCGACGACATCCTCGTCAAGATCCGCCACCAAGTCCAGGGCCGGTGCCGCCATCCTCGCTTCGGTATAACGCGGGGCTGCGGGCCCGTCATCCAAAGAACCAAAGTTACCGTGTCCATCAACTAGGGGGACACGCATAGAAAAGTCTTGCGCTAAACGAACCAAGGCATCATAAATGGCCGAATCACCATGCGGGTGCAATTTACCCATGACATCACCAACGACACGTTGGGATTTAACATGGCCGCGATCGGGACGAAGCCCCATCTGACTCATTTGATAAACAATGCGTCGCTGAACCGGCTTCATACCATCGCGGGCATCCGGCAGGGCTCGAGAATAGATAACTGAATAAGCGTATTCGAGGAAGGACTTCTCCATTTCTTGGGAGACGTCAGTATCCAAAATGATTGTCGAATCTTGTTCCTTATCAGCCATGGTTACATCTTTACAAATAAACTGTTAAAAACCGTTGTGCCGCGCCGGAAAAGCGCGGTAAAACAAGTGAAATAAGCCCCCAAAGGTAACAAAAGCAGACCCAAGTCGACAACCAGATTCAGATAAGCGCTCAAGAGCTAGTACACTGCTAGGTATGAATTCAATGCCCGGTCTTCCCAGCACGGACCAACGTCACCAGATAGACACCCAGTTTCAGGACTGTTTTCAGAGCTACCGACAGAACCCCAGCGTTTTCCAGGTCAAACCAGCCATTGAAAACTATCTGAGAGCCACTGCAACTGAGACTTCCGGAGAGCTAGACCTTGGGCACGGGGATTCGCTAGTCTTGCTGATGGTGGACGGCCTAGGGTATGAGTTAATCTCTAACTATCGTGCCTATGCCCGGAATCTTTGGTCGGTCATCAAAGATACCCAGCCGATGGCCACCTCAATGCCTTCCACGACAGCTGCGGCCATCAGCAGCACACTCTTGGGCGCGAAGCCGGCACAGAGCAACATGGTTGGCTACCAGGTTTACTACCGAAACAAACTCTTCAACCTGCTTAACTTCCTCAATGCTCCGGTAGACCCGGGGGAGTACCAGCCGCTACCCAGTATTTTCTCCAAACTGCAAGAATCCGGGATTCCGGCACGCGCCTTTTTGCCAGCTAAGTATCATCGTCCCGGATTGACCACCGCAGCCATGAAATCGGCTGAACTGGTTGAAGCGGCAGATTTACGCTCCGCCTTAGCGAAACTGAAGAGCAACTCTGCCACGGGCTTTAACTATCTCTATTCCAATATGGTTGATCACGCGGGGCACGCTCATGGAGTAGGCAGCGACCAGTGGCTAGCAAAACTAGAAGAAATCGATTCACTAGTGATGCAGATGCGTCGTGAGTTAAGCGAAAAAACGAAATTTATCATCATGGCCGATCACGGCATGGTCAATGCTGATCCTAGCAAACAGATCTATCTAGCTAACTCTTCCCATCTGGCCGCCGGAGTGAAATTCCTAGCAGGTGAGCCCAGGTGCCTGCACGTCCACCTAGACGAGGGGCAGGACCCAGGCGTAACTTATGAGGCCTGGAAGGAAGAACTAGCAGGTAAAGCTTGGGTGCTAAATGCTGAAGAACAGAGTATGGCCCTAGGCGGAAAGAGCGATAAAACCGGTGATTTCATGGTGATGATGAAATCGGATTACACACTCTTCGATGGCCGTAGTGGTAAACCAACCGCCCCGACTCTTCCCGGTGTCCACGGTTCATTGACCAGCATAGAAATGCTAGTTCCCTTCGCGGAAGTTTAGGCCAGGACCCTACCCGGGCGTACTCGCTGGAAAAGCTTCAGTCGGTTTTGGTTCCTAAAATGATCTCATCCCACCCGGGTACTGAACGGCGCCCCTTCTTAGTTTTCTTTGCAGGTTCCTTGGGCTTATTAGAAGCTCCTGCATCAGCGGGAGCCTCAAATCCCGGCAACACGGGGTCTGCTTCAGTAAGTTTATCTTCCGCAGTCTCGCTATTTTCCGAGGTAGCTTCTTGGGACGTCTCAGCCTCTTTATTCTCCGCTTGCTTAGCTGCCCCAGCCTTTACCGTTTCCGGCTTCGAAGCGTCAGCGCCCAAGAGTACGGAATCGAAGAGCTGCCGAGACTCTGACTGGTCCTTCTCTGAATCTAGTGAAGCAACCTCTTGAAGATGTAGTCGTCCGTTACGGATCAGCTCATCGACTTCTGCCTCGGCCTGGGCAATACCTTCTTCGTCGCCCACCGGGACTTCTTGGCGAGTTCCGCGAGCAGCGTTTAGCCGCTCAAGCAAAGAAACGATGCGCGTTTCTTCCATCTCAGACTGTGAGGCGGAAGTGGAGGCTCCACCAGCAGAGCTGGGAAGCGAAACGTCGGAAGCAGACTTGCTATCTGACTGAGCTGGAGGTGCTGGCGGGAAGCTTGCGGGATCCTCGGGGGTTAGTTCGTAGCGAGGATGGCCGTTAAAGAGGGGAGCCGGGAGGGTGGCTCCCTCGGTTAGCCAGCGAGCTTCCTCGTCCAAAGCGGTTAGCTCTGAGCGGTGGGAATCATACTGCCAAGTGGCGGTGAGCTCATTGGCCGCCTGTGAGAAGTAAAGGTGAATCACCCAGGGCTCATTGGAGGCGCGAGTAGCGTCCCACTTTAGGTCGTTAATATTTACGCCGCGGGTGGCCAGTCGGTCGGTGCAGATTTCTTCCAGCGTGGGAGCGCCGGCTTCCATGGCAATTGCGGTCTTCTTGGCGCGACCGGCAATGAACTGGCGTTCGGAAAGTACGGCACTTTCGAACTGCTTAACGCTAGCTTCCTCTAGGCCATAGGTTGCGGCCAGCTCAGCGGGAGTAAGCCCAGCGCGAATCAAGGTTTGGATTTCCCGAGGACGCAAGGAGGCCGACGAGGTTTCCGGCTCGGGAAGCGCTACCGTCACACTAGTTTTGGCTAGGGCCCGTAATTGGTCAGTTAAAGGCAGCATATAGCGGGCACCCTGCGGGTCCGTTAGTACCAGATGCTGGTTATCGCTATGAAGCCCTAAGAGCTCGAGTTCTTGCATATTACCTCCCAAATTAGCGCTAGTCATAGATTGTCATGGATTTGTGGCGCTGGGTCTGAATCCTGCGGAGTGTCTGAAAATTAGGTATTTATCTTCCACTTTGCTATTGTCTCTACAGCCCGCTAATATGCATTCACATTGATGCGGTCCATGAGATAAGGGAAGGGAATACATTGGCAACTGATTACGATGCTCCGCGGAAGAACGAAGAAGAAGAATCTGCCGACTCGATTGAAGAACTGAAATCTCGCCGCGCAGATATTGGTTCGAACGTTGTGGATGAAGACGAAGCTGAAGCCGCTGAAGGCTTCGAGCTACCTGGTGCTGACCTTTCTAAGGAAGAACTGTCAGTAGAGGTTATCCCAGCGCAGGAAGATGAATTTACTTGTTCTGAGTGCTTCCTAGTACACCACCGTAGCCAATTGGCGGAAGTCCGTGACGGTCTCCCCGTGTGCACTGAGTGCGCCGAATAATACTCAGCTAAAGATTTAAGGAGTTCTAATGGGACTATTCAGCAGGAAGAAATCTGCAACGGAAGCAGAAACGATCGCGCCCTCTGCCTCCACAGAGGCTACTAGTGAAACTGTTGAGGCCGAAGAGTCGACCCCTGCAGTAGGACCTCAAGAACTCAAACCTGAAGAACTCCTCGAAGGGGGATTCGCTGACCTAGGTGTGCTAAAGATTCGTCCCGTTGAAGGGATGCAGGTAAATTTGCCCAGCGAGAACCCACCTTTCGAGTTCATCACCTTTATCATCGGGAACTCAGCAGTTCAAATTTCGGTCTTTGCTGCCCCCAAAACCTCGGGTACTTGGGAAGATCGTCGTGAGCAGATCATTGCCGCCTATGAAGAGCAAGGTCTGACCGTTCGCGAAGGAAAATCCCGTTACGGTACTGATGTTTTAGTCGATCTTCCGGTTGAAACCCCTGACGGCCGAGTCGGTACTGGTACGATTCGTTTTGCTGGCGCTTCTGGCCCCCGTTGGGTGGCACAGTTTGGTTTTCACGGTCCGGCGGTGGACCCTGAGTCGGCCGCGGCCAAGATGATTGATGAATTCTTGGATCAAGTCCGTATCGAGCGCGGTAATGCTCCGCATCCGCCCTTTACTCCGCTTCCAATTACTCTACCCATGGAGCATGAGGAATAAACGCTCGTGTTACGGGAGTGGATCAGCAGTATTCGTGCTCGCGTCCAGAGTGGTCGCCAGCACGATGAACACCATGATGAGGTTCAGCGAGAAGTAATCGGTGCGCAGGGACAATCCCGGGGCACTATTCCAATCTCCCAAGTAGAGTTTCGTGAACGAGCAACACTGATTGGGTCGATCCAATCATTGACTTTTAGCCCGCCAGGGGCTTCTCTAGCCCTAACTGCGACTCTCTATGACGGAACCGGAACGATTCGTCTGATCTGGATGGGGCGCGCGGAAATCGCCGGAATCGTGCCTGGTGCTCAACTAGTGGTTTCCGGAGTCGTGGCAAAACTCGACGGGGTAGCAACGATTATCAACCCTCGCTACGATCTGCTGCCCACTGACTGATATTCTCAAAAGAGACCAGCGAGCATTATCGGCTCAGTCTTCTTCTGAAGTCTTTTCAGAGTCGGAGGGGACTTCTTCTTGAACCGGATCTTCTACTAGTCGCGTAACCTGCGCTAGGAGTTCCGGATTGGATCGAGGAACTAGGAATAGTAGTTCGTCACCTTCTACGATAACCCCGTCCGGATTCGGTGCAATCGGTTTACCGTCACGTAGTAGGGCGGAAAGTACCACACCGGGAGGAAGAGCAAGGTCGCCGATTCTTTCGTTGATCATCAAAGAGCGTTCACCCAATACTGCGGCGAAAAGATCTACGCGTGCTTCGTTAAAGGTGAAGATTCGAACGGGCTTGCCACGGGTAACCGCTTCTTCCACCAGACCCGTCATCAACCGGGGAGTAGAAACCGGTACATCGACACCCCAAGTGGCATCGAACATCCATTCATTTACATAGTTATTTACGCGCGCAACCACGCGAGGTACAGCGAACTCAGACTTAGCCAGCAAGGAGATAACCAAATTCGCCTTGTCATCACCGGTGGCGGCCACAATCACATCTGCAGTTTGAAGTCCAGCATCTTCAAGCGCGTCGGGGGAGCAGGCATCAGCAAGGATCCAGTCTGCTTCTGCTACTGAAGCTACACGCAACTTACTAGGATTCTTGTCGATAAGAGTTACTTCGTGCGAATGGGAGAGCAATTCTCGGGCAATCGAGCGGCCGACTGAACCTGCACCGGCAATTACAATTTTCATTTGTTCACTTCTTCAGGTAGGGGCGGACGCTGTAGAGCCTTCACCGCAAGTACTCGATCTTCCTTAGCAACTGCGAAGAAAACCTCGTCATTTTCGACAAAGGCTAGAGCGTCATTAGCCAGTAGCGTTTGGCCCTGACGACGGACGTAGACGACCCGTGTCCGGTACTCATCTTCGAAGGTCTTTAGCTTTTTCCCTGCCCATTCTTCACTAACTACTTCATGGACAATCTGAAGCTGAGAATTGTCGTCAGCGTAAACGACATCGGTGACGTTCGGAAGCATCCGACGTAGCATTTCCGTGCTGGTGTAGCGTACGGTACCTACGGTGGGGATTCCTAAGCGCTGGTAGACCTTTGCCCGCTTGGGATCGTAAATGCGTGCCACCACGCGCTTAACACCGAAGGTTTCCCGAACCACACGCGCGGCAATCACATTGGAGTTGTCACCGTTAGAAACTGCGGCAAAGGCGTAAGCATCCTCAATGCCCGCCTGACGCAGTGAGTCTCGATCGAAACCTAAGCCGGTTACGCGGCGGCCACCGAAATCAGACGGTAGACGACGGAAGGCGTCCGCGTCTTGGTCGATGACAGCGACAGAATGTCCCATTGAATCAAGCTGGACCGCTAGGGAAGCACCCACTCGGCCAGCGCCCATAATAACGAAATGCACGCAAGCAGATTACCTGAATCCGGGCTTAAACGCAGTTTCAATGGCACGAATCGATATCAAAGCGGTTACTTATCGCGGTCTGGAGTTTCCTAAATGCCGCTGGACCTTTAGAGTTATTGTTTGTGCACGATGTTTTAAGAAAAGTAAAACGGGTCTTGGTTGGCAAGCCGGTCCGTTCTTCGCAGTTATCGCAAACGCTACTGCCTAAGAGCTTAGCGTTACCTGCATTCGCTGCGGACGCGCTTTCCTCGATTGCGTACGCGCCAGATGAAATCTTCCTTACGTTAGCAATTGCCGGCGTAGGGGCTACTTTGTTATCCCCCTGGATTGCCGTGGCCGTCGCAGTTTTACTGGGCATTGTAGTTCTTTCATACCGGCAAACCGTCCACGCCTACCCTGAGGGCGGCGGCGACTACCATGTGGTAACCAAAAACCTTGGGCACCAACCAGGTCTAATTGTGGCTTCGGCCCTTGTCGTTGATTACTTTTTAACCGTAGCCGTCTCTATTTCGGCAGGGGCGACCTACCTAACCACTACCTTCGATAACCTAGCACCCTATCGAACCCTGATCGCACTGGGGATCGTTGCTTTACTGGTGCTTGCTCATCTTCGCGGACTAAGAGAATCAAGTCTTGGATTTGCGATACCCACTTACTTCTATATGGCCGTGGTTTTCGTTCTGGTCGCGGTGGGGTTAATCAAGGAATCACATGGAACGTTGGGACAAGCTCCCACCGCAGCCTACGATCTAATCCCAGACCCAGCTTATTCTGGGACTGTAATGGCCCTAGGTGGAATGATCTTGGTAGCGCGCGCCTTTTCTTCTGGCTGCGTCATGCTTACCGGTGTCGAGGCTGTTTCCAACGGTGTCCCAGCCTTCCAGAAACCAAAGTCGAAGAATGCTGCGACCACCCTCGGATTAATCGGAGTCATCTCCATTGGCATGCTACTTTCGGTTGTACACTTAGCTACCGTAACGGGCGTTAAATACGTAGAGAACCCCAGTAAACAGCTCCTCCTAAACGGTGAGCCAGTAGCATCCGACTTAGTCTTGGATCCCGTTTTGGGACAGCTAGCCGGAGTCGTGTTCAACGATAACCGAACCGCTTCTATTATTGTCTCTGTCGCTACCGGTCTAATTCTTTTACTCGCCGCCAATACGGCCTTCAATGGTTTCCCGGTCTTGGCTTCAGTACTTTCTAGGGACTCATTCCTGCCGCACCAGCTTTACAAACGAGGCGACCGGCTTTCATACTCAAACGGTATTCTGGCCCTAGGCGGTGGAGCAATGCTCCTGATCTTCGTCTTGGAAGGTAACGTTACGACGCTGGTACACATGTATATCGTCGGCGTTTTTATTTCCTTTACGCTCTCTCAGTTCGGCATGGTTAAACACTGGAAACGAGCTCTACGGACAGAAATTGACGCGGTTAAGCGCAGTCGCTACAAGCGCTCCCAGATCATTAATACCATCGGTTATCTAGCTACCGGTTTTGTCCTTCTGATCGTGTTCCTAACCCGTTTCACCCAGGGCGCATGGGCAGCTTTGGTATTGATGGCTTTGCTCTACACCTTGATGCTGGTTATCTCCCGGCATTACCAAAAAACCAAAGCCGAACTTACCACCCCTGATCTTGCAGCCAGTCGGATCTTGCCCTCACGGGTGCATGCCGTGGTGCTAGTTTCTTCACTGAACCGTCCTGCCATGCGCGCAATCTCTTATGCTCGCGCCTCCAACCCCACCAGTGCAGAGATTCTTTCTGTCTCTTTGGAAGAGTCGGAAATGTCTACTCTCAAGTCGCAGTGGGAGCTATCAGGACTGCCGGTTCCATTGACTTTCGTTGACTCTCCCTACCGTGATATTACGCGTCCAGTCTTACGCTATATCAGGAACTGGCGTCGTCGAAACCCCTCTGATCTAGTGGTGGTTTATATTCCTGAATACCTAGTTGAGCACTGGTGGCAAAATATTCTTCATAACCACACTGCGTTACGGCTAAAGACCTCGCTGCTCTTTACCCCCGGAGTGGTGGTCTGTGCGGTGCCTTGGCGCCTAGGACACGAAAATCGTGACACCTCTTTGGTCAAGATCATCAAGCCCGGGAAAGAGCAGAACGAATCATGAACCAGCGTAGGAAAAAATCGCATTCGGAACAAGAGATCAAAGATCTCCGACTATTGCGTCCGGCCCACGGGGGATTCTGCGTAGGATTTGATGATTCAGGTGTGATTTTTGTTCGTCAAGGATTGCCCGGTGAGCTAGTTGACGTTAAAACCTATGATGCAAAAGGCCGGGTACGTTTCGCCCAGGTTACGAAGGTTAAGGAACCTAGCGAATGGCGTCGTGAGTCAATCTGGAAAACCGCTACCGAAAGCGGACTAGGTGGGGCAGAGCTCGCCCACGTTCACCCTGCCTATCAGTTGCAATGGAAGACAGAAGTATTAGCCGATACCTTACGTAGAATTGGTTCGGGGCAGACCGCCGAAGCATTTTCGACCTTTTTCTCTAACGAGGAAGCGGGACCTGTTTTAGCACAGCATCGCCTCGAGGGAGAGGATGGGAAAAGAACTCGAGCTGAGTTTGTCGTTGACGCAAACGGCCGCCTCGCCATGCATAAGGTTGCCAGTATGGATTTAGTTGCAGTTGACGAGTATCCCCTGGGGACTGCCGCCATTGCTAACCATGAAATCTTTTCTTCCGATTCAGCTTTCGCTGAGCTTTTGCACGAATCTGAGCGGATTAGGATCATTGATACTGCCGACGGGGTCTTCGTCCGTATTGGTCAACAGTGGTATAACAAGCACGCCCATCCCATTCCCATAGGGTTAGTACATTACCGAGTCGGAGATTCTCTTCTAGCCGCAGATCCAAATGGTTTTTGGCAAGCCGGTAAAGGCTCAGCTGAACTCTTGAGCGATACAGTTCGGGAACTTATGCCTGCGGGTGATGAACCTGTTTTAGAACTCTTTTCAGGAGCCGGTCTGCTTTCTCGAGTCGTCAGTGCTCAAACTGACGGGCACTCTCGCTATGTGCTAGCGGTTGAAGGCAATGAAATGGCTTCAAGGATTGGTCCTAAGAATGCGCCCCAGGCACATCATTTAGCGGCTGAGATTAGCGTCCAATCCCTGGGAGAACTGATAAATCAGCTGCCCCAAAAGCCTTTCCGGGTGCTAGCTGATCCTCCTCGTCAGGGGCTGGGAGCACAATTGGTTAGAGAATTAGTAGCTTCCAAACCACTTTCGGTATTGCTAGTTTCATGCGATCCAGCCGCCTTTGCCGCGGATGCAAAACAGTTAGGGCGCTTAGGGTACCTACCCCAGAAACTAACTATCTTGGATCTGTTCCCCGATACTCACCATTTCGAAACGGTGTGTTTATTCGAGCCGATTCCAAACTCATAGAACGTGGTACTAAAAGAGGTATAGAACCTGGTACTAAAACAGGTGGCGGGCTAACGCTGATGCGTTAGCCCGCCACCTTTAGATAGCTGCTGGACTACAGGCCAAGGACTCGACGGTAGAAGTCAAGTTCGACCTCGAAGATCCTCTCTACCGAAGCCTTCGATTGCATGTAGTGGTCTTCGCCTGGGATTACCTCAAGCTGGCAGTCAACTCCGGCAGCTTCCAGACGCTTGGCAAACTCTTCGGTCTCTGCCAAGGAAGAAAGTCCATCAACCGTGCCCTGGAAGAGCAATAGGGAAGAACCCGCAAACTCTTCAGGGTGAGATAGGGGAGAGACCCGCTCTAGGGTTTCCTCATTATCGCTAGCTAGACGATCGACAAGGTAAGACTCAAACTTGGCGGTACGGTCCTTAAGGGTACGCAAATCCCAGTAGCCACTAACTGCGCTAGCGGCCTTAAAACGAGAGTCTTGACGAAGCGCGTTCACCGCAGTGAAGGCACCTGAAGAGAAGCCACGAACCACGGCCCGATCTGGGTCAACTAGCCCCTGAGAAACCACATAATCCAAGGCTTCACGGACGTCCTGGACATCCATGGTGCCCCAGTTGCCGTTCAGGACCTCACGGTAGGGCTTTCCATGACCGGTAGAGCCGCGGAAATCGACATCCAAGTATGCGAATCCTCGTTGTGTCCAGAACTGGACCTCCCATGAAAGACCCGTACGAGCAGCGGAGGTGGGACCCGCGTGGACATTTACGATTACCGGCGGCAATGATCCCTGGGGTGCCAAGTAACGTGCGTTGCGGGGCTCGTAGAAGTACCCAAAGGCGACTTGCCCATCGGAAGTCCGCCACGAAACGGGTTGTGCCACGGAAACGTCTCGGGGGTCCATCCTTAGATCTGCGCTATCACGAAGTACAAGGGCCTTGCCGTCCTTAATTTCTACAATCGAGGGCGGCTCTAGTTCAGAATCAGCAAGGAAGACCAAACGTCCCTGATCGCAAGCGACATTCCCGCTGGGGTGCCAAGGGGTCTCGGCCTCTTCCAGCTGCCCATTCTTCAGGTTCATCACACCCAAGCGTTTACTGCCATTCTGCATCCAAGAACAAGCGATCTCATCTGCTGAATAGTTGTCATAGGTGTGCAAACCAAGGCGCCAATGCGGAGTTGAGAACGCTTTTGGAGCCGGGTGTAGGACGCGAGTCTTAAGCTTTGCAATCCAACCTTCCTCGTCCTCAGCTTCAAAATCAAAGCCTTCTGTCCGGTAGAAGTTGGACCAGCCAGCAGTGTCGTCGATATGGACCAGATCGCCGTTGAGCGACCAACGCGGTTCGAAAACACAGACCTCAGGTAGATCCACAAGGAGATGGTGGGCGCTGACTCGACCTTCGAAGGTCAAGCGGCTTACATGGAGCGCCGACTGAGTCCAAGGCATGTGCGGATGCTCCCAGCTGATCCAAGCTAGGCCCAAACCATCAGGGCTGAGCGCTGGGGCAGCCACGAAGTCAGCATCGCCGAAAATCTCGATAATCGCATCCTCGTCACGAGCTGCCGAACCATCAAGCGGGATTGCAACCAAGCGGTTATTAACCCCTTCTTGGTGGGATTCTTCCACGGCATAGACTAGCCCGCGGGTTAGGTCCAACTCGAAATCGCCATATCGCTTATTGACACCGCTGGTTAGCGGAACCAAGGAACGAATTGGGTCGTTTTGATCAAAGCGGTAAACACGGCCATCCGAAATTTGATTAGCGACAATCAAACCATCGGCTACCGCATAGGCGCGGCCACCATATTCATTGACGTTTGTCCGCACGTCCATCAACTGGTCGAAAGGCGTCATGGGGAGAACTTCACCCGTCACGCCATTGGGACTACGCTTTAGCAGGACGTGGCGTCCGCCTTCATTCAGGCGGTGTTCAACCCAATAAGTATCAACGCCATCGATCCGGAGTCCGGAAATCTGTACCCGTCGCGAGGTCAGCGTTGCGGGAGTCAACGCCGACTCCCAAGTTCCGAATGGTGCCGGGGTAAGGGACTTCATGATGACCGCCTTTCATTGCCGGTAAAGTTTCCTATAAGGGTACTTGAATACAGGTCACAATTTCCATTGGGAGCGACAAAAAGCGCTTGAGAAATGAAGTTAGTAAAGCTGAAAACTAATAGATGGGCCTTTGGGTATAAGGTGAGAAATCGTTTCTGGGAAGCATGGCTGAGACGTAGCGAAGCGAAGGGAAGAAAATACTCGCCGGTACGAATTCACGTGCGACGCTTTCCTAAGGTATTCTGTAACGGTTATTCTTTAACTTAAAGTTAGTTAAAACCGTTCAGTGACGAAGCTCAGCAGGAGGGGTCGATGCCGCAGGCAAACGGAGATTTTCCAAAGCCGGGTGAGCTTCTGCGCCAGATTCATGATCCTGAGGATTTAAAAGGTCTTACTCCCGAACAGCTGCCGGTCTTAGCGAAGGAAATTCGCGAGTATCTGGTTGCTTCAGTTTCTCGTACCGGGGGACACCTTGGTCCTAACTTGGGCGTCGTTGAACTTACCATTGCTCTACATCGGGTTTTTGATTCACCCGAGGACGCGCTGGTATTCGATACCGGCCACCAGGCATACGTGCACAAGCTCCTTACTGGAAGACAAGACTTCTCCAAACTTAGGCAGAAAGACGGGCTCTCTGGTTACCCGTCAAGAGCGGAGTCTAGTCACGATATCGTGGAAAACTCCCACGCTTCGACAGCGCTTTCTTGGGCCTATGGGATTGCTTCGGCACAGCGTCTTGATAAAAACCAAAACCACGTTGTGGCGGTCATTGGTGACGGCGCTTTAACAGGCGGCATGGCGTGGGAAGCGCTTAATAATATTGCTACCGGAGACGCACAAAAACTAGTCATTGTCGTTAACGATAATGGCCGGTCGTACGCACCAACTATCGGTGGACTTTCAAACCACCTCAACATGCTTCGGACTGATCCGCGTTATGAAAAGACCCTCTCGCATGTCAAGCAGGCATTGATGTCAGCTGGACGTCCGGGCGAGGCAGCCTACGAAACCCTTCGCTCATTTAAACGTGGTTTGAAGGATTTCCTAGCTCCGCAGGTTATGTTTGAGGATCTAGGCTTGAAATACCTTGGCCCGATTGACGGGCATAATCTTGAACAGCTGGAACTGACCTTAAAACAGGCACGAGACTTTGAAGCTCCAGTGATTGTTCATGTGAGGACCGAAAAGGGCCGTGGCTTTACCCCGGCAGAGCAGGATGCCGCTGATCGCTTCCATGCTGTGGGTGCTATTCATCCAGAAACCGGTCTACCAGTAGCTCCTTCTCGCTTCGGTTGGACTAGTGTTTTTGCGGAAGAGATGCTTACTCTTGCCCGCAAGAATAAGCGTTTGGTTGGTGTTACTGCTGCCATGATGGCTCCGGTAGGTTTGGGCCCAATGGCGAAGGAATTCCCCAAACGGGTATTCGACGTGGGGATCGCTGAAGCTCACGCAGCCACGATGTGTGCTGGTTTGGCTTTCGGCGGTTACCATCCGGTTTTTGCCGTCTATGCAACGTTTTTGAACCGCGCTTTTGACCAGGTCCTGATGGATATTGCTCTTCATCAGGCGCCCGTTACGATCGTTCTTGACCGTGCTGGGGCAACCGGTGACGATGGCGCCTCCCATAACGGAATGTGGGACCTGGCCATGTTGCGGATGATCCCGGGGATAAAACTGGCTGTTCCTAGGGACGCTACGACGCTCCGTAAGGCACTGCAGAAAGCAACCTCAGATGACGAAGGACTTACTGTAATTCGCTATCCTAAAGGGGCTGTGCCGGAAGACTACTCGGTAATCGAGCGGGGGAGTGACGATGTGAACTCGTCCTTCTCTTTGATTAGCTTTGCTCATGAGGACGTTAAAAGCGAGGAAGACAGAGCACAGAACGCTCGGATCGCCCTTGTTGCGCTCGGTCCGCTAGTGAAAGTCGCTAGGGAGGCGGCGATGCAACTAAGCGAAGAGGGCAATGTCGTAGAGGTTATAGACCCTGAGTGGATTTATCCGATCGCTTCTGATTTGGTAGCTTATCTGGGTAATTTTGATCATGTTATTACCCTTGAAGATGGCCTATTAGAGGGCGGATATGGTTCTGCATTACGAGATAGCTTATCGACTAACCTAGACCAAAAATCTATGCCTTCTTTGAGCAATTTGGGTATTGGTTCCCGATTTTGGCAACAACAGTCGCGTGATGATCTCTGGCAGGCTTCAAATCTGACCGTTGAAAAGGTAATTGAGCTGGTTCGTCAGGGTCTTAAATCCTAAGAGGCGGGCCTGAGGTCCTACAATCTAATGGGACTATAGTCCCTTAAAGTGCCCAAAAATGGTGATTTAAGGAACTTGTAGTTCAACTTTTTGCACTGATGTGATTTTCGTTACAGGCGCAAATGCTGGTTCTTTGAGCAATGAGGCGTAACCTTGAAGAAGGACAAAATAGTCCCCATATTGAGGAGTTACTAAATGGCTAAAGACGACACTGCTCAGGTGGAAGAATCCGCCGCTCTACCCGAAGCATGGGAGGGTTTCGTGCCAGGTAACTGGTGCGAGAACATTGATGTTCGTGATTTTATTCAGTTGAACTACACCCCCTACGAAGGTGATGCGTCCTTCCTATCGGGCCCGACTGAAAAGACTTTGCGGACCTGGGAAACCCTAGAGAAAGAATATCTTTCTGTAGAACGAGCAAAGCGTGTTTACGACGTTGATACCAAGACTCCGGCAGATGTTGATGCATTTGGTGCAGGCTACATCTCCGAAGACGATGACGTCATCGTTGGTCTACAGACCGACGTTCCCCTAAAGCGTGCAATGATGCCCAACGGTGGTTGGCGCATGGTTGAAACCGCTATCCGTGAAGCGGGCAAGGAGCCCGATCCGGAAATCAAGAAGATTTTCACTCAGTACCGTAAGACCCACAACGATGCGGTCTTCGATATTTACACCCCGCGCATCCGTGCAGCACGTTCTTCTCACATCATTACCGGTCTTCCCGACGCATACGGCCGTGGCCGCATCATCGGTGACTACCGTCGTGTTGCCCTCTACGGTGTTGATAAGCTCATCGAAGAGAAGCAGAAGGATAAGGACCTTGTTGCTGACAAGCCGTTCAGCGAGCACTGGTGTCGCTACCGTGAAGAGCACGCAGAGCAGATCAAGGCTCTGAAGAAGCTGAAGAACATGGCTGCTTCATACGGATTCGACATTTCCGGTCCGGCAACCAATGCTAAGGAAGCAGTCCAGTGGACCTACTTTGGCTACCTAGCCTCTGTTAAGTCTCAGGACGGTGCGGCCATGTCTATCGGTCGTCTATCCGGCTTCTTCGATTCCTACTTCGAACGTGACTTCAAGCGCGGTATTCTAACTGAAGATGAAGCACAGGAAATCATCGATGCGCTAGTTATCAAGCTACGTATCGTACGCTTCCTACGCACCATCGACTACGATGCAATCTTCTCCGGTGATCCCTACTGGGCCACCTGGTCTGATGGTGGTATGGGTCAGGACGGACGTACCTTGGTCACCAAGACCTCCTTCCGTCTATTGCAGACCCTACGTAACCTAGGACCTGCTCCGGAACCGAATATCACCCTATTCTGGAACAAGGCTCTGCCTCAGGGATACAAGGACTTCTGCGCCTTGATCTCCATTGAAACTTCCTCTGTCCAGTACGAAGCTGATGAGCAGATCCGTGAACACTGGGGCGACGATGCTGCTATCGCATGCTGTGTTTCCCCGATGCAGGTTGGTAAGCAGATGCAGTTCTTCGGCGCTCGCGTTAACGCAGCCAAGGCACTGCTCTACGCCATCAACGGTGGTCGCGACGAAATGTCCGGCAAGCAGGTGGTAAACGGATACGAACCCGTTCAGGGCGATGGCCCGCTAGACTTCGAAGAAGTTTGGGCCAAGTACGAAGACATGCTTGACTGGGTAGTCGGCACCTACGTAGAAGCTCTTAACATCATTCACTTCTGCCACGATCGTTACGCTTACGAATCAATCGAAATGGCGCTACACGATTCTGAGATCGTTCGCACCATGGGTTGTGGTATTGCAGGTCTGTCAATTGTTGCTGACTCTCTATCCGCAATCCGTTACGCAAAGGTAACCCCGAT
Source organism: Boudabousia liubingyangii (assembly GCF_001907245.1). Lineage (GTDB taxonomy): Bacteria > Actinomycetota > Actinomycetes > Actinomycetales > Actinomycetaceae > Boudabousia > Boudabousia liubingyangii. The sequence goes on along the minus strand of NZ_MQSU01000002.1, from coordinate 440,544 downwards.
TCGTGACGAAACTGGCTTGGTAGTGGACTACAAGACCGAAGGTGACTTCCCGGTTTACGGTAACGACGATGACCGTGCAGACGACATCGCTGCTACTGTCGTTCACACTATCATGTCAAAGATTAAAGCTATCCCCATGTACCGTGACGCAATCCCGACCCAGTCGGTGCTTACCATTACCTCTAACGTGGTATACGGTAAGGCAACTGGTTCCTTCCCGTCCGGTCACAAGGCGGGTACTCCCTTCGCTCCTGGTGCAAACCCGGAGAACGGGATGGACACCCATGGCATGCTTGCATCCATGATGTCCGTGGGTAAGCTCGACTACGACGACGCCCTTGACGGTATCTCACTAACGAATACCATCACGCCGTCTGGCTTGGGCCGCACCCTTGACGAACAGATCAAGAACCTAGTCGGCATCATGGATGCGGGATTCATTCCGCAGGCGTGATCTAAACACTCAAAAAGTTCAATAACAAATCAAGGAGACCATATAATGGCAACCAAAACTTTCGAAGAGCGTCTAGCCTCGATGCGCGAATCCCGTGACGATAACGGTGGCGTAAAGGGTCTATACCACGCAAACATTAACGTGCTAAACCGCGACACCCTATACGATGCAATGGAAAACCCGGAGAAGTACCCCCAGCTAACCATTCGCGTTTCTGGCTACGCTGTTAACTTCGTTCGCCTAACCCGCGAACAGCAGCTAGACGTCATCTCCCGTACCTTCCACGGTGACCTCTGAGCCGCTGCTTAGAAACTAGTTAGCATTATGGGCCCGGTTCATGCCGGGCCCATAATCATTTTGATCTATCCTAGGATAGTTACTAAAAACCCAGAATGGAGAAGCCATGGAAGAGGTGCGTTTCGACGCCACTCGATACTCTGACGGTTCAACCGGTGAATATCGACCACAACCATTAGATTACGAAGTGCCACGCCTTAAAGGCGCTGGTACAGCCGGAATCGCCGGAGCCCCCCTCATGGATCGACGGGAACACCTAGAAGCGGTACGGCGCGGCGAACTTGGATCAATCCACTCCTGGGAGCTCGTTACTGCAGTAGACGGCCCCGGCACCCGCATGACCATCTTCCTAGCCGGTTGCCCATTGCGATGCCTCTACTGCCATAACCCCGATACTTTCAAAATGAAAGACGGAGAGCCAGTACGCGCAGAAGACTTGCTCTCTCGCATCAGTCGCTACGTACCCATCTTCCGTTCCTCCGGAGGTGGCATCACAATCTCCGGTGGCGAGCCCCTAATGCAACCACAATTCGTAGCTTGGCTGTTACGGGGAGCAAAAGACATGGGTGTCCACACCTGTATCGATACTTCAGGATTCCTAGGTAGGAACCTCACCGATGAAATGATGGCCGACCTAGACCTCGTGCTCCTAGACGTTAAGTCAGGCATCCCCGAAACCTACCGACGTACCACTGGACGCGACCTACAGCCTACGATCGACTTCGGCGATCGACTCAACGCTGCGGGCAAGAAAATCTGGATCCGTTTCGTCGTAGTACCAGGTCTCACCGATGCCCCTGAAAATGTGGAAGCCGTCGCCAACATCGTTAGCCGTTGGGAAAACGTGCAGCGCGTAGAGGTACTCCCATTCCACCAAATGGGACGAGACAAATGGCGCGAGCTAGGGTACGAATACCAACTCGAAGATGTGCAACCGCCCTCGAAGGAGTCGGTCGAAAGCATCCGACAGGTCTTTAGAAGTCGCGGTATCGAAACCTACTGAGACTCTGAAGAAAGAAAACTAAAGTAACTTGAGAAGCTGGGCTTGCTGCCATGGAAGCAAGCCCAGCTCTTCCATTTCCGCAGCATAATCAGGCGCTTCATCTGAAAGTGCATAGTCCGCCCGTAGCCATGCCAAGTGTTTGATCTGTGCTGAAGTCGCAATCAGAACCGACTCAATATCCAGATCGGTTGCTAAACGATTTAGCTTTGCTTTCAAGCTATCGAAACCGCGGCTAGCAGCATCCTTAAGCTCATCCTTACTACCAAAAATGGGAATATATGACGGTGAAGAAGCGGGTTTTACCGGCGGTAGCTCCTCAGGAGGTAGCCAACGGACAGTCTCGACTGCAGCAAGCCAACGCTCCTCATACTGACGGGCTAAAGGAGAACGGAAGGCACGAATCTTCCCCAGATCGCGGCGGTTACGAGGATGCTGGGCAGCAGCGGCCACCAGTGCCTTAGTATTTACAAGCTTCGAAGGAGAGACATCAAGCTCCTTAGCAGCATCGTCTCGTACCTCCCAAAGCTCCTTCAAAAGTGCAAATTCCCGAGGGGAACGCAAAACCCCATGGGCGCCTTTTCGCCAGCGATCAGGTTTCGGCGCACGCGGACCGGCAAGGCGAATGGCTTCACAGCTCTCTTCAAACCATGAAAGACGGTCCAAGTCGTTCAAACGCTCTAGCAGAATTTCACGTAACTGATGCAGTAACTCCACATCCAAAGCAGCGTAACGAAGCCAATCCTGAGGGAGAGGTCTAGTCGCCCAGTTAGCGCGCTGATGGTCCTTATCCAAAGTCAACCCAAGCAGTTGCTCGCAAACCGCCGCCAAACCAAAACGTCGTAGCCCAATAAGTCGAGCTGCAACTGAAGTATCGAAGACCTTCGCCGGACGTAAACCATGCTCCGCAATTCCTCGTAGATCCTGATCAGCATCATGCAAAATCCACTCTTGCTGGCCAACAGAAGCTTGAAGTGAACTTAGATCTTCAACCGCGATGGTATCTAAGAGGAAGGTCTGGCCCCCGGCCACCTTTAACTGAACCAGAACCGTAGGTTCACCGTAACGAAATCCTGAAGCTCGCTCGGCGTCCACGGCGACCGGTCCCGGTTCTGCTAACACTGCCTCACTAACAGACTTTAAAGCCGTAGCAGTATCCACCGGATCCGGAACGCCACGCGTAGGGACCTTTACCAGCCGAAACTCAGAAAGATTTTTAGAACTATCAGACATGATGATGGGTGCTTCTCAAATCACGAACCGGATAGAGGGGAGAAGTGGGCTCATCACCCTCGCAGAAAGTCGCAAGAATGCCCCAGGCTTCGAGATGCGGTGCTAGATCCGTTGACGCTGGAGTCCAGGAGGCCCGCATATCAATATTAGAAACTGGAGCTTGTGGTCTTAACGCACCAAAGCTTTGAGAAGATTCGATGGTCACGGTACCAGATAGATTCGAAGCACCTGCCCCAGAACCATCCAAAGCCTCATGCAACCAATCCCAGGCCACCTGCTTGATCACGGGATCGGCGGCAATTTCATCATCAGTAACCGCCGAAATCATCATGACAATGCGGAAATTCCCCTGCCATTCTTCGACCCATTCAGGATTATAAAAAACTAGAAAACGGCCGTGGGTGGGATGATCCGAATTCTCCCTCGTTTGAAGACTTAAAGCGGCAGAAAAAGGTGCAATATTTCGTGGAGCTGGTACCTCCTCGTATGAAAAATCAGAACTCATCCGCGCTTCACGGAGGGAGCGGAGCGCTGACAAGAAGTCCGCAGGCGGCATATTTTTCTGATTCACACAGGAAAGATACTGCGATTAAAGCACGTCCCATAGTTGCCACGCCGCGCTGTGAACAAGTGTGCCGAAGAAAAACCGATAAAATGCAGGTATCTAAATGAAAGAAGGCACAAGATGGGAACGAATAAGATGAATGAGGCCCGTGGCACGCTTACCTCCACCAAGAATATTGGACTGGTGATGCTAGGCTCCGATACCGGGATTTATGCTTTAGGTCGAGACTTCCACCAGTGCTACGGAATTCGTCCCAAGATTGTGGCGCGTGCTGCCTTTGGTCCGATCAAAGACTCGAAAATCCTAGACGTACATGAGATTGGCCTTGACGTTACCCGACGAGACTACATTGACTACCTAATCGAGCATGCCGAAGAGTTACGGGCCGGCAACGAAAAAACCATCTTGCTATGCAATACCGACCATTTAGTCGAAGCCCTCTGCGAAGCAAAGGACGAACTGGAATCGCTTTACGAACTGGTGATCCCGCCGCTCAAAACCTATGAACGGATTTCCGACAAGGTGGGTTTCGCAGAGCTCTGTGAACAGCTTGAAATTCCTACCCCTAAAACCATCGGAGTACAGTTCGGGGCCGAAGAAAACCCCCAGCTCAACGCACTTGAAGCCGGACTTGAGTTCCCCGTAATTGCGAAACCAGCCCTATCTGCTGACTATGAGAACGTTAAGTTCGAAGGCCAAAAGAAAGTTTTCCAACTTGCCGATCAGACCGAAGTTGATCAGCTGATCCAAACCCTCCAACAGGCTGGATTCCAGGGCCAATTCGTCTTCCAACAAAAGATCAATGGCGACGACACCACGATGCGTTCCCTAACCGCCTACGTAAACCGTCGGGGAGAAGTTACCTTAATGTCGGGCGCACGGGTTCTACTTGAGGACCACGCTCCCGGTTTGATTGGTGTGCCGTTAGCGATGGTGACCCAAGAAATGCCAGAGCTGATGGCACAGGCCAAGAAACTCCTAGAATCAGTTGACTACTACGGTTTTGCAAACTTCGATATCAAGGTAGACAGTGTGTCTGACAAGCCCTACTTCCTAGAAGTTAACCCCCGCATTGGACGCAATGCCTACTACACGGTGGCCGGCGGATCCCATCCGTCATTGGCTGTCATGGAAGATATCTTCGAGGTAGCAGATCCTCGATTCCAGGGCGTGGAACAAGAGGCACTCTATAGCCTAGTAGATGCTTTCCTGCTCAGTCGTTATATTGACGAGGAGGACCGCCGCATGATCTCGAGCCTGCCTAAGGACCGGATTGTGCACCCGCTAAACTACTCCGCGGATAGGGGAGTGAAGCGGATGTTCTACGTTTATGGTTCTACCTTCAAGCAACGTCTCAAGTTCAAGAAGTACTATCCAGTCAGGAACGCTGAAGTTATCTGAAGTAGTTCTGGAAAACCTTGTAAATAGCAATTAGGTGGGGGCTCCGAAATCAATCGGAGCCCCCACCTAATTAGCTAGAACTTATTCAGATTCCGTGTTGGCAACTTCGACAAGGACAACAGTCGAATGCGCCGGAAGCGTGACAGTCGATCCCTCCACGTGGACAGAATCGTCTGAATCATCCGTAGTATTGAGCACTACGCGCCAAGAATCAGAAACTGAGCGATCCGGCAGCGTGAAATCAACCGGTTCCGAAGCTGCGTTAAACAGCAGTAGGAAAGAATCGTCTTCAACCGCGCGACCATAGGCGTCAACCTCAGTGATGGCGTGGCCATTGAGGAAGATCATCAGCGCACGGGCGTAAGCCTGCTGCCACTCATCTTCACGCATGTGCTCGCCTGAGGGATTAAACCACTCGATCTCACGCCAGTCCGATTCGCCACCTCGGGAAGCTGCACCCTTAAAGAAGCGACGGCGTCGGAATACCGGGTGGGAGCGACGTAAATGAATCAGCCGCTTGGTGAAATCCAACAAGGATAGTTCGCTTTCGCTACGATCCCAAGCCATCCAAGAGAGCTCATTGTCCTGGCAATAAACATTGTTATTACCGGACTGGGTGCGACCGTATTCGTCACCATGGGCGAGCATCGGGACGCCCTGAGAAAGCATAAGAGTTGCCAGGAAGTTGCGGTGCTGCTGCTGGCGCAGAGCGAGGATTGCTTGGTCCTCAGTGGGGCCTTCCGTACCGCAGTTCCAAGACCGGTTGTGGGATTCGCCGTCCGCATTCCCCTCACCATTGGCATCGTTGTGCTTGTGGTTGTAGGAAACCAAGTCATGCATGGTGAAACCGTCATGCGCAGTCACGAAGTTAATCGAGGCTACCGGTAGACGGCCAGAGGTCTCATAGAGATCGGCAGAGCCGGTAAAGCGCGAAGCAAACTCTGGCAGGGTAGAGAATTCGCCGCGCCAGAAGTCACGAACAGTGTCGCGATACTTACCGTTCCATTCGGTCCACAGCGGGGGGAACCCGCCAACCTGGTAACCACCGTCGCCAATATCCCAAGGCTCGGCAATGAGCTTAACCTGGCTCACGATCGGATCCTGGTGGATCAAGTCGAAGAAGGCAGAAAGCTTATCTACTTCATGGAACTGACGAGCCAGAGTAGAGGCCAAGTCGAAACGGAAACCATCGACGTGCATCTCTTCAACCCAGTAGCGTAGCGAATCCATGATTAGCTGGAGCACTGCCGGAGAGCGCATGAGTAGGGAGTTACCAGTACCGGTAGTGTCGAAGTAGTGAGCACGGTCCTGATCAACCAGACGGTAGTAGGCAGCATTATCGATGCCGCGGAAGCTGATGGTTGGACCGAGGTGGTTGCCCTCTGCAGTGTGGTTGTAGACCACGTCCATGATTACTTCAATATCGGCATCGTGGAGTGCCTTGACCATAGCTTTAAACTCGGCAACTTCAGAGCCCGGAGTCTTTCCAGAACCATAGGTGTTCTGCGGAGCGAAGAAACCAATCGTGTTATAACCCCAGTAGTTTGTCAGGCCTTGAGCAATCAAGTGCTGGTCTTTCACAAACTGGTGGCAAGGCATAAGCTCGATAGCGGTAATACCCAGTTCTTTTAGATATTCGATGGTTGCCGGGTGAGCAATCGCTGCGTAGGTGCCACGAAGTTCCTCAGGGATATCAGGGTTAGTTTGGGTTAGGCCCTTAACATGAGCTTCATAGATAACACTTTCATGATATTCATGACCCGGGGGGCGATCATGACCCCAATCGAAGTACGGATTGACCACTACCGCGTGCATCGTGTGATCTTTAGAATCCGCCTGATTGCGTTCTTCTGGATTATCGAAACTATATGAGAAGAGCGCAGGATCATCATCAATCTGGCCACAGACGGCGCGAGCATAGGGATCAAGCAAGAGCTTTGAAGGATCGCAACGATGTCCCTGTGCTGGGTCGAAGGGGCCGTAAACGCGGAATCCATAACGCTGTCCAGGGCGTAATCCCGGAAGATAAGCGTGCCAAACGGAGGCGTCGACCTCGGTCAAAGGGATCCGGGTTTCGTTTAGTTCATCATCTAGCAAACACAGTTCTACCGCGGTAGCTACCGATGAATAGAGTGCAAAGTTCGTCCCTGAGCCATCGTAGTTGGCTCCTAGCGGGTAGGGTTTTCCAGGCCAAATTTCCATAACCTTATTGTAGTGAATCTTTCGGGACTCGGCCTACAAGCGAGCGGAGGGAGAAAACAGATTTGGTTTTCATCACAAAAATTATGCGGGTTTTTTAGACAAAAAGCCGTTTTAAAAGTTGCAGATTTATTGGTTTTACGTCTACACTATCTACCTGCTAGGGCGATTGGCGCAGGGGTAGCGCGCTTCCTTCACACGGAAGAGGTCACTGGTTCGATCCCAGTATCGCCCACTGCGCTAGCAACATTTCGGCAGGTATGTGCTATAGTAGTCTGCTGTTGCCGAAAGAAATGATTTTTCGTTTCTCTAGCGCACAAATTGAATATTGCGGATGTGGCTCAGTTGGTAGAGCATCACCTTGCCAAGGTGAGGGTCGCGGGTTCGAGTCCCGTCATCCGCTCGGGCGATTGGCGCAGCGGGAGCGCGCTTCCCTGACACGGAAGAGGTCACTGGTTCGATCCCAGTATCGCCCACTACATCGGTTTAACTGATGTTTTCTGAAGCTTCGGCTTTGGAAGTGCCCAAGAGGGTACAAATTGAATATTGCGGATGTGGCTCAGTTGGTAGAGCATCACCTTGCCAAGGTGAGGGTCGCGGGTTCGAGTCCCGTCATCCGCTCTGGAATCGCCAGGAAGTCTCCTGCTGGTTCTTCCGGTGGGTTGGCCGAGAGGCGAGGCAGCGGCCTGCAAAGCCGTATACACGGGTTCGAATCCCGTACCCACCTCCAATATGTGAATTCTTTAATATTTTGCCCTGTGGATACTTACGTAGACGCGGGGCATTTTTGTGTTTAAACGGTTAAAATGTGAAGCGATTATTCATGCCCAAAAATGGAAGGACCGTCATGGCGGACTCAAACGAACTAGCAGCTGTAGTTGCCCAGAGTGAAGCAACCGGTTTTGATCTTTTCGGTGACAACCGAGAAGTGGTTGCAATGCGGGTTGCGGGAGAACTCTTAGATCTCTCTCGAACCGTTAACGCGGGTACTACCGTTGAGCCGGTTCTAATCAGCTCCGAAGACGGCCTTAACATTTTGCGTCACTCCTGCACCCACGTAATGGCACAGGCAGTGCAGGATATTTTCCCGGATGTCAACCTTGGTATTGGCCCGTTCATTACGGACGGTTTCTACTATGACTTTGGCAATATCGAGGCCGTCACCCCCGAACTGCTTAAAGAAATTGAAAAGCGCATGAAGCGGATTATTAAGTCCAATCAGCGTTTTGTGCGCCGCGATATTTCCGAGGAAGACGCGCGCGTTGAACTAGCTAACCAGCCTTATAAGCTGGAATTGGTCACCACGAAAGGCAACGGGGCAGAAGGGGCTAGCGTTGAAGTTGGCGCCGGCGGCCTAACCATGTACGACAACGTGGACCGCGATGGCAACTGCATCTGGACCGATCTTTGTCGTGGCCCGCACCTACCTTCCACGAAGCTAATTGGTAACGGTTTTGCCCTGACCAAGTTCTCTTCAGCCTACTGGAAGGGTGACCAAGCGAATGACCAGTTGCAGCGTATTTACGGTACCGCTTGGCCGACTAAGGAAGAACTGGTCGCTTATCAAGAGCGCCTTGCTGAAGCGGCAAAGCGTGACCACCGTAAGCTAGGTGCCGAGCTAGACCTCTTTAGCTTCCCTGAGGAACTCGGTGCTGGTCTGCCCGTTTTCCACCCCAAGGGCGGAATTATTCGCCGAGTAATGGAAGATTACGTCCGTCAGGCCCACATCGAAAATGGCTTCCAATACGTGGCCACGCCGCATATTTCAAAGGAAGACCTATTCCATACTTCAGGGCACCTGCCGTACTACGCAGACGGCATGTTCCCACCCATGGACGACGATGGCCAGCAGTACTACCTGAAGGCCATGAACTGCCCCATGCACAATCTCATCTTCCGCTCCCGAGGACGCTCTTACCGTGAGCTTCCCCTGCGACTGTTTGAGTTCGGCACCGTGTACCGTAACGAAAAATCAGGCGTACTTCAGGGCCTAACTCGCGTCCGCATGATTACGCAGGACGATTCGCACTGCTATGTAATGCCTGAGCAAGCTCCGGCTGAAATCAAGCACTTGCTAGGATTTATTACCAAACTCCTGAGCGATTTTGGCTTGCATGATTACTACCTCGAACTTTCGACTCGCGATGAGGATGGAAAGAAGAAAGACAAGTTTATCGGTACTGATGAACAGTGGGAGAATGCCACCAATATTCTTCGTCAGTGTGCTGAAGAATCCGGACTCGAATGGGTACCGGATCCGGGTGGCGCAGCTTTCTATGGCCCCAAGATTTCCATTCAAGCCAAGGATGCTTTGGGACGTACCTGGCAGATGTCGACGATTCAGTACGACTTTAACCAGCCCGAACGCTTCGGCCTTGAATACACCGCACCAGACGGCACCCATCAGCGTCCGGTCATGATTCACGCCGCCAAGTTCGGTTCGATTGAACGCTTCTTCGGAATCCTAGTCGAACACTACGCCGGCGCTTTCCCAGCATGGCTAGCACCGGAACAGGTTCGCCTAGTGCCGGTTGCAGAAGCATTCGATGACTACTGCAAGGATGTCTGCAACCAGCTGCGCGCCCGTGGTGTTCGAGCCGAAGTCGATCTAAGCGACGATCGTTTTGGTAAGAAGATCCGTAATGCCACCAAGGACAAGATTCCCTTCACCCTGATCGCCGGTGGGGATGATGTTGACGCCGGCGCAGTTTCCTTCCGCTACCGCGGTGGTTACCAAGAAAACCAGGTTCCGGTAGCGGAAGCTGTGGACCGCATCGTGGCTGCCATCGAAAGCCGACGCAACGACGATTGCCTACCTGAAGGCGTAGATGCATGATTGAAGCTAACGAGCTTCCAGGGGTCCCAGATGCTTTCCAGCGTCTGTGGACCCCGCACCGCATGGCATACATCGAAGGAGATCACAAACCGCAAGACTCCTCTTCCGACGGTTGCCCCTTCTGTGATGCGCAAAAGCTGAGTGATGAAGAGGGGCTGATCGTTTTTCGCGGCGACGCCTGCTTCGTAGTAATGAACCTATTTCCCTATAACTCGGGACATATTTTGGTACTTCCGAAGCGTCATATTCCCCTCTATACCGATTTAACTGAATCCGAACGACACGAATTCGGCGAAATCACCGCGCATGCGATGAAGGTTCTGGCCAAAGCTACCGGCTGTCAGGGGCACAATCTAGGAATGAACCAGGGGAGTGTGGCTGGGGCGGGAGTCGCGGCCCACCTACACCAACATATTGTGCCTCGCTGGGCAGGAGACGCTAACTTCTTCCCCATAATCGCCCAAACTAAAGCGATCCCTCAACTTCTTGAAAACCAACGCCAAATCCTAGTAAACGTATGGGAGACCGTATGAGTACATATGCAACGCCCGCTGTAAATATGGACGAGTCAATGTACATGACTCATACCTATCCACGCAGCATCCCGCAAAAACCAGTAGCTGAATACAAACCGATTGCCGAGCAGGCAGTGGCAACACTAGTTGTCTTAGGCGGTGGTCTAGCAGTGATCGCTTTTATTGCCACCCTCTCTAGCTTTCAGGGAATAGTTAATCATGGGGTCGCCCCCATCCTGTTAGCTTCTATTCCTGCACTTATTGTTGGTAGTACGATTCTATATTTGGATCGGTTGGAGCCCGAACCATGGCTAATGCTAACGGCAGCATTCCTATGGGGCGCTGGCATTGCTATTTGGGTTGCTTTGATCTTAAATGATGGCTATAGCTATTCACTCTATCGGCAGGGCTACTCAGGGCCTGAAATCTCTTACTATTCAGCGGTTATTGGCGCCCCAATCAACGAGGAATTTATTAAGGCCGTTGGCCTCATTCTCATTGTAGTTTTTGCCCGTCGTAATCTATCTTCGCCCCATGACGGGATGATCTATGGAGCCATGATCGGGCTAGGCTTCGCCGTTGTCGAGGACGTACTCTATTTTTCGAGGGCCGATAACTTAACAGCTAGTTTTATCGGACGCGGCTTACTTACCCCATTTTCGCACTCCATGTTCACCTCGTTGACTGGTCTAGGTATTGCCTGGGGTGTAACAAGGGCGCGAACCAAGGGACTAGCAACTCTAGTTAGTGCCATTGGGCTTATTTCCGCCATGTTGGCGCACTCTCTCTTTAATAATATTGCCTCGAATCTTCATGGTGAAAGCTATGGTGGGGCACTAGCTAATCTGGTCATTTCTGTTTTTCCGCTTTACCTACTCTGGGCTGGACTTTTAGCCTTCGTTAACCTGCGTCAGACCAAGAGCATTCAAAAGGGTCTGGATATTCTTCTAGAGCGCGGTTACATCCTGCCTGAAGAACGTAACTTCATGAGCACCACCCGAAGCCGACGGGACACCCTCAAATGGGCTGCAACCATGGGCTCAGGCTACCGCCGTAAGATGCGTGCATTGCAGCGAGACCTCTCAGCACTAGCGTTATCCCAGCTAAAAGTTCGTCGCTCCCAGGTAGCTGCCACGAAGATTGGCAGCTGGGAAGTGCACCGCTACCGCATTATTAGTAACGAACGACAGCTTTTCTTGACGGATGCGCTAATGCCTCAAACTGGACAGCCTGTGTTCCAGCCCCAGGCACAAGGAACCATGGCACTTGGCGGACCAGCACCGGCAAAAGTCGCTCCCCAAGAGATTCAGAACGTCTTCCGTCCCGAGCAGGCTGTCCCGGAGTTCACTTTGGCCCGACTGGCTCAAAACGAACTACCGCGCCCCAGCGCCCCGGTTACGTTCATGCCTTACCGCCCGGCCGCACGCCTGCTCCCGGCATCCGGTCCGGTTCCAGCACAACCCGGGGACCGCGAATGCGTTCGCACACTAGTATGTGGGCCCAACGGAGAAGTTCTCATGATGCACGGATTCGACCAGCTAGCCCGCGAGCGGACTTGGCTCTATCTGGTTGGTGGCGGGATTGAAAACCCCAACGATCTGGCCGGTGAAGTTATTCGCGAGCTATGGGAAGAAACCGGTATCAAGGTTCCTCGTGAGGCAGTCAGTAGTGAGATTACTTCCGCTCGTATCTGGTTCGATTTCAACGGATACCAGTTCTGGCAGCATGAACGCTACTTCCGAATCAATCTAGGGTTCCTACCAGAGATTACGACTCAGCACTGGACCGCACAAGAAGCGGCTACCAACTATCAGCCGCGTTGGTGGAGTCGAGAAGAACTCCGAGCCTGGGATGCCGCCGGCGGTGAAATCGTGCCAGAGAATCTATTCCAGCTACTATCTATGACGGATGGTGTGAGGAACTAGCACTCGGGATTTACGACCGAACGCGAAATCTACCCTTAATAAGCAAGTAATCGGTTAAACTGACCGATAGCGTAAAAATAAATTTCAGGAGGAAACATGTCGGGACACTCTAAGTGGGCGACCACCAAACACAAGAAGGCCGCCATTGACGCCAAGCGCGGAAAGCTCTTCGCACGTTTGATTAAGAACATCGAAGTTGCTGCACGTACTGGTGGGGGAGACCCGGCTGGTAACCCGACCCTATACGATGCCATCCAGAAGGCAAAGAAGAACTCGGTTCCCGCCGACAACATCGATCGCGCAGTCAAGCGTGGCTCTGGCGCTGAAGCTGGCGGCGCCGACTGGCAGAACATTACCTACGAAGGCTACGGACCCAACGGTGTAGCATTCTTCGTTGAATGTCTAACCGATAACCGCAACCGTGCAGCCTCCGAAGTGCGCGTTGCCTTCTCCCGTAACGGTGGCAACCTAGCCGACCCGGGTTCCGTTGCCTACCTATTCAGCCGCTTCGGGGTAGTCCAGGTAGCAAAGACCGAAGGCGTAGACGAAGACACCCTCTTTGAGGCAGTGCTAGAAGCTGGTGCTGACGAAGTTAACGACCAGGGCGAAATGTTCGAAATCATCTCGGCCGCCACCGACGTGGTTGAGGTTCGTAAGGCACTTCAGGCCGCCGGAATCGACTACGACTCCGCCGAAGTTCAGTGGCTACCCGCCACCACCGTAGAACTAGACGCAGATGGAATGCGCAAGGTCGGTAAGCTGATCGACGCACTCGAAGATTCTGACGACGTTCAGAACGTTTACACCAACCTGTCAGTCAGTGACGAAGTCCTAGCTGAGTTGGAAAACGACTGAAATAAATGCGAATTCTTGGGATTGACCCGGGCTTGACTCGGTGCGGCGTTGGCGTAATTGATGTTGATGCTGCCCGGCAAGCCCGGTTAGTCTTTGTCGGCGTAATTCGCTCAGACACTTCACAAGCCACGCATTTTCGACTTCGCGATATTATGCGGGGTCTAAACGAAGTGATCGCCGAACAAAAACCGGACATGGCGGCTATTGAACGAGTATTCGTACAAGATAACCTCCAGTCGGTAACCACCACCATGATGGTGATGGGAACCGCGATGGCCACTCTAGGAGAAGCTGGACTACCACTAGCGGTACATACCCCCTCGGAAGTAAAAGCTGCTGTCACCGGTAACGGTAAAGCGGGCAAAGCGCAGGTGCAGGCCATGGTGCAGCGAATCTTAAAACTATCCGCTCCGCCAAAACCAGCCGATGCCGCCGACGCCCTCGCAATCGCAATCTGTCAGGCCTGGCGCGGCTCCGGCATCCTAGGTGCAACCGCTGACGAAGACTTTACTGTGTCCCTATCCGGTAAAGTCTCATCCCGCAAACAACTAACCCCCGCACAGGCCCAATGGGCGGCAGCACAAGCGAAGCTGCGTAGAACTGGTGCCGTCGCACCGAAAGGAAAATAATCTTGATTGCTTCCCTTACCGGCCTAGTTCGAAAAGTTCACCTTGACCGAGTCATTATCGAAGTAAACGGCATCGGGTACCTCGTCTATGCGCCAGCGACCACTCTCTCTGGACTCTTCGAAGGCGAGGTCGCAACTCTGCAGACCACACTGATCGTTCGTGAAGATTCCCTAACGCTCTTCGGATTCACCAGCGAAGCAGAGCAGCTAGCCTTCGAATCACTGATCACCATCAATGGCATCGGACCCAAACTGGGCATCGCGATTCTCTCAGTTTACGATGCCGCACAGCTTTCCCAAATCGCGCAAGAAAACAATGAAAAGGCCCTGATAAAGGTCCCCGGCATTGGAAAGAAAGGCGCCCAAAGGATCATCATTGAGCTCAAGGACAAGCTAGCTGGAATCGCTCCCGCCGCAGCCAGCACGGTCAGTACTCTAGACTCAGTGAACAACCCGAATGCCGAACAGGTAGTGTTAGCTCTTACCCAGTTGGGATGGCAAAAGCACCAGGCGCAGTCGGCAGTCGACAAAGTACTGCAATCTCACCCAGATGCCACGCCTGAGCTTATCCTGCGACTGGCCCTACAGGTTCTAGGAGGCTGATTTGGAATCAATCGTCACCCCCAGCGCAAACGAAGCCGAACGCGCAGCAGAATCAGCTCTACGTCCCAAGCTACTTGAGGAATTCGTCGGACAAAAGAAGCTACGCAAACAGCTAGGCCTAGTACTCGATGCCGCCCGGATGCGTGGCAACAGTGCCGACCACATCCTACTTTCAGGTCCTCCCGGACTTGGTAAAACCACCCTCGCAATGATCGTTGCCGCCGAAATGGGCGTTAATCTACGTCTGACCTCCGGCCCAGCGATCCAGCACGCTGGCGATTTAGCGTCAATCCTATCTTCCCTCCAAGAAGGGGATGTTCTATTCATTGACGAAATCCACCGCCTAGCGCGTCCGGCTGAGGAAATGCTCTACCTAGCGATGGAAGATTTCCGCGTAGACGTGGTCGTTGGTAAAGGCCCCGGAGCTACCTCGATCCCACTTACCCTGCCACCCTTCACCGTCGTCGGTGCCACCACCCGCGCTGGTTTACTACCAGCCCCATTACGTGACCGTTTCGGTTACACCGGGCACCTAGAGTATTACGAGGACGAAGAACTAGAACGAATCATTACTCGTTCAGCAGGCTTGCTTGAAACCAAGATTTCGGCCCCCGCAGCGAAGGAACTAGCCTGCCGCTCCCGTGGTACACCCCGTATTGCCAACCGCCTGCTCCGACGCGTCTGCGATTATGCACAGGTACACGGTGACGGCGAAGTCGGGCTCGAATCCGCCCAGCATGCCCTAGAACTATTCGAGGTTGATCCGCTGGGCCTAGATCGCCTTGACCGGATGGTAATCGAAGGCTTGTGTAAGCGATTCGGGGGAGGGCCGGTAGGCGTTACCACCCTCTCTATGTCGATCGGGGAGGAACCAGAAACGGTAGAGACCGTAGCTGAGCCCTACCTGGTCCGTGAAGGCTTTATCATCAGGACTCCACGTGGACGTCAAGCAACTCAAAAAGCATGGGAACATCTAGGGTTAACTGCTCCCAGCGGTGATACCCTGATCTAGACTAAATCGAAACTCGAACCTAAGACTTTTCAATAAAGGGAGAAAAATGGATCCGAATACCTTAATGCTGATTACGATCGGCGTATTCTTCGTGGCGATGCTGGTACTGTCCTCCAAAGGGGCCAAGCGTCAGCGTGCTGCCATGGAAGCCGAACGTGAAAAGGCACTTCAGCTAGGTAACTGGGTAATCACCACCAGTGGTTTCTACGGTAAAATCGTTGATCTTGATGGTGATGTTGTGACGCTAGCGACCCCCATGGGAGACGAAACCTACTGGAACAAGCGCTTTATCGTTCGCGCCGAAGAGCTACCCCTTTCAGTCTTGGAAGGCACCCTTGAAGAGCCTGAAGAAGAGCTCGAAATTGTTGACGAAGTAGTTAACGACGAAGACCCCCAGAATTCCTGATTCTTTTCAGTCAGTGCCGCCTCAATCGTGGTGGACTGTGGTCCACGACGCCGTAAAACACAATCGGCACCGTGGTGATGTAGAATCTTCGCGGAGAAACTCGCATCTTTAGATGCCCTAACAACGGAAGAAGAACCGTGGCAGATACCCGGATTAAAAAAGCCCGGCGACCGCTGATCGTATTCCTTACGATTCTGGTGATCGCTGCGATTACCCTAGGCGTTGGCAGCTATCTAGGGAAAGCTTCATGGAAGCCTAAGCTAGCACTAGACCTTGAAGGTGGTACCCAGCTGGTACTGACCCCGACCGCAACTGAAGGAAAAGTTGCTAAGGACGGTCGCACCGAAGTTACTAACGAGGACCTAAACCAGGCTATCGACATTATCCGACAGCGTGTTGACGCTTCAGGTGTGTCTGAAGCCGAGATTACCTCTCAGGGTGGTCAAAACATTGTGGTTTCGCTGCCTGGCAAGCCCTCAGAAGAGACCCTCAACCTAGTTCGTAAATCCGCGGTCATGGTATTCCGCTCAGTTCTTCGCGATTCGCACCAGGTGGCCGCTGTTAGCCCCAAGGCCTTCGAAGAACAAGCTAAGCAGCTAGCGGTAACCCCCGAAGGCCCCCAAAAGCCGGAAGAAACCGCGCAGCGACTGGCAGCCCTAAAACAGGCTGAAGAACTCTCCAAGCTATCCCCGGAAGAGATCGCCACCCGACTGGCCGATGAAAACCACGACGGCAAGATCTCAGACACTCCGGCCTCGGCTCCCAAGGACAACTCCGATCCTGCCTGGATTACGGAAAAGACTCTCTACGATTTCTACCTGCTAGATTGCTCTGATCCCACCAAACTTAACGACAACCGGATCGAACCCGATGACAAAGCAATCGCTGCTTGTGGTTCAGAAGGACACTCTAAGTACATTCTTTCTCCGGTAGACATCCAGGGTTCCGAAATCAAGAACGCCACCGCTGGCCTAGAACACAGTGGCCCCAACGGTGCTACTACCGGTCAGTGGGAAGTCGTTCTCGAATTCAACTCCAAGGGCACCGATCAGTTCACTCAAGTCTCACAGCGCCTATTCAACCTAAAGGCCACCGATCCCGTCCGCAGTCGTTTTGCGATCATGCTAGATGGGGTGGTCATCTCGGCTCCGAGCATGAACGCCGTGATTTCTGGCGGTAGCGCACAGATCACCGGTAACTTCAACTCAAAGTCTGCCACCGCGCTGGCAAACCAGTTGAAGTTTGGTTCTTTGCCGCTAACCTTCAAAGTCGAATCAGAACAGCAGATTTCGGCAACACTAGGTTCTGACCACCTACAGAAGGGCCTCTGGGCCGGTCTGATCGGTCTACTACTAGTGATCGTCTACCTAGCTTGGAGTTACCACGGGCTAGCCCTAGTGGCACTGGGATCACTACTCATGGCTGCTATCTCAACCTACCTAGCAGTAGTACTACTGGGTTGGCAGATGGGCTACCGCCTATCCCTACCCGGTGTCACCGGCTTGATCATTTCGATC
Source organism: Boudabousia liubingyangii (assembly GCF_001907245.1). GTDB lineage: Bacteria > Actinomycetota > Actinomycetes > Actinomycetales > Actinomycetaceae > Boudabousia > Boudabousia liubingyangii. The sequence goes on along the minus strand of NZ_MQSU01000002.1, from coordinate 423,098 downwards.
GGTATCACCGCGGACTCCTTCATCGTTTACTTCGAACGCATCCGTGACGAAGTCCGTGACGGCGCAAACCTAGTTAACGCAGTCGAGACCGGTTGGGAACACGCCAAGAAGACCATTCTTATCTCTGACGCCGTTAACATCCTAGCCGCCGTAATCCTTTACGTACTGGCAGTTGGTGGCGTGCAGGGCTTCGCCTTCACCCTAGGCCTCACAACTCTGATCGACTTGGCCGTAATCTTCATGTTTACCCACCCGATCCTAGTTATGCTGCTGAAAGTCCCGTTCTTCGGTGAAGGTCGTAAGTGGTCAGGCTTTGACGCTGAAACCCTAGGTGCAACTCCCACCATCTACGCCGGCCGCGGTCGCGTTCGTGCACCTCACGAACGTCGCAGCATCGCTGACCGTCGAGCTGAACGCAAGAATGAAGCTGAATCCGCTAATGAAGAGGAGGCCAACTGATGGCTAGCCTAGCAACCCTAGGGCGTGAACTGCACTCAGGTGAACGCTCATTTAACGTCATTGGTCGGCGCAAGCTCTTCTTGTCGATCTCTCTAGCCTGTATCCTGCTGGCCTCGCTAGCACTGGGCGTCCTACGACTGAACCCCAGTATCGAGTTCCGCGGTGGTTCTGAATTCACCATCAGCCAGGTACAGACCACTGATCAGCAAGTCGCCTACGACGCACTTAAAAAAGCCAAGGTGGAAGACGGCGCTCGCGTGTCAAACGTTGGTTTGGACGGTATCCGAGTCCAGACTCAATCACTAAGCTCCACCGAAACCAGCAAGGTAGCCGAAGACCTAGCCAAGGCCTACGGGGTCGGTACTGACAAGGTCACCTCCACCTTCGTGGGTCCCTCCTGGGGTGCTGGTGTGACTAAGAAAGCCGCGACCTCGCTGGTTATCTTCCTAGTCTTCGTCTCCCTGCTGATGACGGTTTACTTCCGCAACTGGCGAATGGCAGCCTCGGCGCTTTTCGCACTTTTGAACGACATGTTCGTCTTGATCGGCTTCTTCGCAATCACCCAGGCGGAAGTCTCTCCGGCAACCGTAATCGGCTTCCTCACGATCTTGGCGTATTCACTTTACGATACCGTGGTCGTCTTCGATAAGGTTCGTGAACTAACCAAGGGCTATGAGGGGCAGTACCGCTACACCTACGGTGAGTTGGTGAACTTGTCCGTCAACCAGACCTTCGTTCGTTCGATTAACACCTCGGTAGTGGCACTACTACCTGTTGCTTCCATTTTGATTATTGGTAGCGTACTGCTTGGTGCCGGTACTCTTCGTGATATCTCCCTGGCCCTATTCGTAGGTATGATCGCTGGTGCGTTCTCATCCCTCTTCATTGCCTCACCTTTCCTTAGCTGGTTGCACGACCGTACTGAGGCTGGTAAAACTCATAATGAAGCCGTTGCTGCTCGCCGAGCAACCGACGGTGAACTTCACGAGACCGGGGTTAAAGACATCAATGGCCCACGAGTGAAGGTAGCTCCACTACAAGCCGGCGGCCACCTTGGCCAAAGCGCCCAACCGAAACGAAAGAAGCGCAGTAAACGATGAGCACAACCCCAGAGCTCGACCGCGAACTAGCGGAACTCATTCAGAATAACCTCCGAGAGATCCCAGATTTCCCAGAACCTGGTGTCCTGTTCCGCGATATCACTCCGCTACTTGCTAACGGTCCCGCTTTCGCCAAACTCATTGATGGTCTAGCGGAAAAGTACCGCGGTAAGGTTGACGCGATCGCCGGTCTAGAATCTCGCGGATTTATCCTCGCAGCTCCGCTAGCAATCGCCCTGGGCGTCGGGATGCTAACCATCCGTAAAGCCGGGAAACTACCCGGCCCCGTGCTAGGTGTAGACTACGAACTCGAATACGGCTCCGCCCGTATGGAGATTCGTCCTGACTCGGTAAAAGAAGGCGACCGCGTTTTGATTATCGATGACGTGCTAGCCACCGGTGGAACCGCTGCTGCGGCCATCGAGCTGGTAGAAGCTTCGGGCGCAGAAGTAGAAGGCATCTGTGTCCTCATGGAACTTCTTGCCCTCAAGGGACGGGACAAGCTTCCCGGCCGTGAGGTAGCCGCACTGCTCTCATTCTGAGCCGCTGAGCTGCTAAAGCTGTAATCTCGGGCCTATTTCGTCAATAATTTGGCGGAATAGGCCCGAAGTCTCATACAATAGAGGAATGAACGATACACCAGCTCAAAGTCGCGACCAGGGGAGCGTGGTTCCGGGATCACGCGTTCGTTCTTCTTTGCTTCGATTCGGTTCCCGTAAACGAACCACAGCGCCAGAAATCGAACCCCTAGTGCGAGCGCTAAAAGCGCACCACCCCAAGGCAGACATCGAGCTGGTAGAGCGTGCCTACGCGCGCGCAGCGGAACTCCACAAAGAACAAAAACGCAAATCTGGAGAGCCCTACATTACGCACCCCGTGGCCGTAGCGACCATCTTGGCGGAACTGGGCATGACCACCACGACGCTTGCCGCTGCACTGATGCACGATACCGTTGAGGACACCGATTACACCTTGGAAGAACTAGAAGCCGAATTCGGCCCGCAGATTGCCCTGCTGGTAGATGGTGTTACCAAACTAGACAAGGTTAAGTACGGCGAAGCAGCCGCGGCGGAAACCGTCCGAAAAATGATCTTGGCGATGAGCCAAGATATCCGCGTCCTAGTTATCAAACTAGGGGACCGCCTCCACAACGCCCGTACCTGGAAGTACGTGCCTGCCGCCTCGGCCCAAAATAAGGCGAAAGAGACACTAGAAATCTACGCGCCACTAGCACACCGGCTAGGTATGAATACCGTGAAGTACGAGTTGGAAGAACTCGCCTTTAAGACCCTCTATCCAGGCCGCTACGAAGAGATCGATAACCTGATTGCTGAACGGGCTCCCGCCCGTCGTCAATACCTACAAGAGATCATCCTGCAGATTGAGGAAGAACTACGCCAAGCTGGCATTAAAGGCACCGTCTCCGGACGACCCAAACACCACTACTCGATCTACCAAAAGATGATTGTCCGTGGCCGCGAGTTCGACGAAATCTACGACCTCGTCGCCGTCCGAGTGCTGGTGGAGAGCGTCCGTGACTGCTACGCGGTCCTAGGCGCCCTGCACTCAAAGTGGCACCCCCTAGCTGGACGCTTCAAAGACTATATTGCAATGCCCAAATTCAATATGTATCAGTCTTTGCACACCACAGTGGTGGGCCCCGGCGGGAAACCCCTAGAGGTCCAAATTCGCACCTTTGAGATGCACCGACGTGCCGAATACGGCGTTGCTGCCCACTGGAAGTACAAGGCGGACCCAAATGCGACTGGGCCTCGGCCGGATAAAAACCAGCAGGACGACGAACAGATGGGTTGGCTACGTCAGCTAGTCGACTGGCAGTCCGAAACTCAAGACCCTGAAGAATTTCTAGACTCGCTGCGCTATGAAATGTCCGGCAATCAGGTCTACGTCTTCACCCCTAAGGGTTCGATTATTGCTCTGCCGCAGGATGCCACCCCGATTGACTTCGCCTACGCGGTACATACCGAGGTCGGGCACAAGACCGTCGGCGCCAAGGTCAACGGCCGTCTAGTACCGCTAGACTGGACGCTCGAAAACGGTGACAAGGTTGAAATCCTAACTTCACATGCCGAAAAGGCCGGCCCCAGTCAAGACTGGATGAAGATCGCGAAATCCCAGCGAGCCCGAAACAAGATCAAGCAGTGGTTCTCTAGGGAACGCCGTGAAGAGGCAATCGAAACTGGTAAGAGTGAGCTCGCTCAGGTCATGCGCAAGCAGAACCTACCATTAAGGCGTCTACTCAACCACGAAAGCCTACTAGCAGTAGCTACCGATATGGGCTATGTAGAGGTCTCGGGTCTCTACGCCGCTATTGGTGAGCACCAGGTTTCTGCCTCCAACGTCATCAACCGACTACTGGAACTACACGGTGGCGCAGATGGGGTAGAGGAAACCCTTTCTGAAGCAGTTACCCCCACCAAAACCTCCTCACGTCCGCGACGGGCACAGTCTCGTACCGGTATCGAGGTTGCCGGCCTAGAAGGTGACGATGCTCTGGTCAAGTTGGCTAAATGCTGTACTCCAGTTCCGGGCGATAAGATCATCGGTTTCGTAACTCGTGGCTCAGGTGTATCAGTACACCAAGAAAGCTGCGTTAACGTGGCTGCTCTTCAAAATGAGCCAGAGCGTCTAATCGAAGTTCACTGGATCAAGGACCCGAGGGCCACCTTCGAGGTCAAGATCGAAGTGGAAGCACTAGACCGTGCCTCATTGTTAATGGATCTTTCTCAGGTAATTTCCGGTTACCAAGCTGATATCCGTTCCGGCGCTTTCGAAGTTACCGCTGACCGAGTCAGCCGTACTCGTTTCACCCTTGAAATGGCTGAGGCTGCACACCTCAATGCGATCCTTAATGCCCTGAAGAAGGTCGATGGGGTCTATGACGTCAAGCGCGTTACCAGCGCCCAAGGCAAGAAGAAGAAAAAGTCGAAGAAGGACGAGGGCGACGAGTAACCTTTACGCCGAGTAGCTCTCGCGCAGCATTATTCTCACTCAGATTAACGTTTGCGTCGAGGCGCTTCTTACACCTCGTCTACACAAAAGTTTGGGGCTGACTTCCAACTTGGAAGTCAGCCCCAAACTATGACTTAAAGGGTTCAGTCAACGTTATTCTTGATCTGCTCCAACCAAGCTACGCGAGCTGAACGTGCGGACTCAAGCTCCGCCAGCGACTTCTGATCACCATCAGCCTTCGCCTTTTCGATATCAGCATCAATCTGTTCGATCAAAGCTTCTAGCTGACCAAGCATGCCCTCTGCACGAGCCTTGGTCTCTGGGTTGGACTTGCGCCAAACCTCTTCTTCAGCGTTACGAATGGCTTCTTCAACTGCACGCATACGACCTTCAATACGCTTAACATCGTTACGGGGTACGCGACCAATCGCATCCCACTGATCCTGTAGCGGTCGAAGTGCAGCTTTAGCAGCTTCGATATCAGTTACGGGAAGAATCGCTTCAGCCTTTTCTAGCAGAGCTTCCTTCTGCTTGAGGTTCTCAGTGAACTCTTCGTCCATGGCGCTATTAGCAGCCTTACGGGCATCAAAGAACTTCTGCTGGGCGTCACGGAAACGCTCCCAAAGTGCATCATCGTCCTTACGAGAAGAACGACCAGCAGCTTTCCACTGATCCATCAGGCCACGGTACGCAGCTGAGGTAGCACCCCAATCAGTGGAGGTGGACAGTGCCTCAGCTTCAGCGATCAGCTTTTCTTTGGTGGCCTTGACTTCTGCCTGGCGGGCATCAAGGGCTGAGAAGAACTGACGACGCTGACGATCGAAGAGGGTACGGGAAGCAGAGAAACGCTTCCAGAGGGCATCCTCAGCAGCACGTTCAAGCTTCGGGCCCCGCTTCTGAGCCTGCTTCCACTGGTCAAGCAAGTCGCGTAGTTGCTGACCGGAATTCTTCCACTGAGTACGTTCAGGATCCTGGTTTGCCAAGGCCTCAGCGGCCTCTACAATCTTGGTACGCTCTGCAAGGGCCTGTTCGCGAGCGGCAGCGCGAGCAGCGCGAGCTTCCTCTTTGCGCTGCTCTGCCTGGCTAGCAATATTTTCTAGACGCTGACGAAGTGCGGGAAGATCGCCCACTGCAGCCGGTTCTTCCAACTGCTGCTTCAATGAGGACAGAGTCGAATCAATATCCTTGGGGGAGAGGTTCGGAAGACGATCTGAGAACAACTTAACCTGGGCTTCGAGGTCAAGGAAGCGACGGATGTAAAGCTCTAGCCCGTCCTCTGGCACGCCATCGGCATACTGGCCAATTTGACGCTCTGATTCCCCATCACGAACCCAAACAGTGCCATCAGCGTCGATGCGACCGAACTGACTGTTAGATTGCTCAGCAGCTGTTAAAGCAACTGGGGTCGGGGTTACAGAGGCTTCAGTTTCAGCCGTTTTTGCGGGCTCTGCAGCTTCAGGGGTCGGGGTTGGAATTTGATTCTCAGACACGATAATCCTTTATCAAGACGGGGTTAAGGCAATGCCACAACCGTTCACTGGCTAGAAAACAGCTGGTTACCCAAAAGCACCTTTGCTGTGTTCCTTGTAACAGCTTATCTTTTGGGGCTCCAAAAGGCCACAGGAAGCCGAAAAATGCGGCTTATTTGCCACTATCGGTGAATTTCACGAACTAATCACACAACAGGTAAAATAGACGATATGCGAATTGAGAGAATTACAGCACCGCTTTTTGCTGCCAATGCCTACCTTATTTCCCATGAGGGAAAAGGCGTGGTTATTGATCCCGGTGCCGGAACTGCGGAAAAGATTAAAGCAACTGCCCAAGCCAACGGTGTTGAGCTAGTAGCGTCACTAGCTACTCACGGGCACGCTGACCATATTTGGGATGCCGGCAACCTAGAAATTCCTCTCTATATCTCTGAACCGGACGCCTACCGACTAGAGGATCCAATTAAAACCACCGCAGGGTCAGTACTTCCCATGCAGAGTGCGATTGCCCCCTACCTACCTTGGAATCCACCTAAAGAAGTCCGAATTTATGAGCCTGAAACCTTTACGAGTGCGACTACACCAGCTCCCGGAATTAGTTTCCGTGGTTTGCCCACGCCAGGTCACTCCGAGGGGTCGATCATCTTGCTCCTAGCCGGAGCGCCCTCGGAAAATCTTGAGTTTGCCCAGGGAGACCCGACATTCGCGCGCCCCCTCAAGAGCGAGGATCAGCTAGTCTTTACTGGTGATTTGATCTTTGCCGGTTCCGTAGGGCGCCAGGATCTACCCGGCGGTGATGTCAAAGAAATGCGACACTCACTACGAACCTTCGCTAATGTGATCGATCCCCGCAGCGTACTACTGCCAGGTCACGGACCTTTGACTACCTTAGAACGTGAAATAGAAACAAACTCTTACCTCCGCCAAGCACGAAAGATCGGTTAAGACACATGCCTCGTCCAATTGCCTCCATTTCCGGATTCCCCGAATGGCTCCCGCAGGAGCGCCTCGTAGAACAGCTAGTCCTAGACCAGTTGCGCGAAGTTTTTGAACTAAACGGTTTTTCGCCGATCGAAACCCGCGCGGTAGAGCCGCTCTCTCAGCTACTACGTAAGGGAGAAACTAGCAAAGAGATTTATCTGCTTTCACGTCTTCAGGGCGAGGCCGCCGAAGAAGCCAGTTTGGATCCCAAGCGACTTGGATTGCACTTTGACCTGACCGTGCCCTTTGCCCGCTACATCAGTGAGAACGCTGGAAAGCTCGCCTTCCCCTTCAAGCGCTACCAGATTCAAAAAGTCTGGCGTGGCGAACGTCCTCAGGACGGACGCTACCGTGAATTCATCCAGGCGGATATTGACGTGGTCGGACAGGGCGAACTAGCCTTCCACCACGAAGTTGAACTCCCGCTAGTGATGGCACGCGCACTCAGCGCACTGGGGATCCCGGCCTTCAAGATCCACGTTAATAACCGCAAACTAGTCCAAGGCATCTGCCAGGCAAACGGGGTCGAAGATGTGGAAGAAGCCCTCCGGATCCTTGACAAGCTGGACAAGATCGGGGCCGACCAAGTCTCTGAAGAACTAATCAAGAACGGGATCTCGGAGTCCGGTGCCGCCACGATCTTGAAGATGGCCCAGATCAGTGGTGACGCCCAGACAGTATCAGCAGCCCTAGCTGAGTTTGGCGTCGAAAACGACCTATTCGAAGAAGGCAAGAACGAGCTACTCGCTCTACTTGAGGAAGCCGAAAAACGTGCTCCCGGCGTGGTTATCGCCGACTTGAAGATCGCTCGCGGTCTGGACTACTACACCGGCTCAGTCTACGAATCCTTCATCGCTGGTCATGAAGACCTAGGATCAATCTGCTCTGGTGGCCGCTACGATAACCTGATCACGGTCGGTAATAAGACCTATCCGGGCGTGGGCCTATCTATTGGGGTTTCCCGACTGCTAGCTCGTATGCTCGGGGAAGACCTACTTACCGCCTCGCGCCCCACTCCGACAGCCGTACTAGTGGCCGTTAATGATGAAGCCACTCGCAGCGAATCTAACCGAATCGCAGATGCCCTTCGTGAACGCGGTATCCCCACGGATGTCGCCCCGAAGGCAGCGAAGTTTGGCAAGCAGATTCGTTTTGCTGACCGCCAAGGCATTCCTTACGTCTGGTTCCCCGCCACCGAAGAGGGAGAGGCTGACCAGGTCAAGGACATTCGCTCTGGTGAGCAGACTGAAGCGGATCTAAGCACTTGGCAGCCTGAGGCAGCCGATCTTCGAGTACGAATTTCGCGTCCAAACTAAATGACACTAACTGTGCTGCGCGCTACAATAAGCACAAGCAGCCCCTAGGACAAAGGTAAATAAAACGTGAAGCAGGGAAGCCTAATTCCAATCGGCCAGGACTCTCAGTTCCCCGAACCTCCAGAATTGGAAAGCCACGGGCCCGCCCGGGTCATTGCCATGTGTAACCAAAAGGGCGGAGTCGGTAAAACCACCTCCACCATTAACCTTTCGGCGGCACTGGCAGAGTACGGACGACGCGTTTTAATCGTCGACTTTGACCCCCAGGGAGCAGCCTCTGTCGGCCTAGGCGTCAATGCCCACGAAATGGACACCACCATCTATAACCTGCTCATGCAGCCTCGCCTAGATGTCCGCGAAGTCATTGCCCACACGTCAGTCGAAGGACTAGACGTGCTGCCGGCCAATATTGACCTGTCAGCCGCAGAAGTACAACTAGTTAACGAGGTGGCCCGCGAACAGGCCCTACTGCGTGTCTTAGAACCGGTGATGGGGGAGTACGACCTCATTATCATCGACTGCCAGCCCTCCCTAGGATTGCTGACCGTAAACGCTTTGACCGCGGCCCACGGTGTCGTCATCCCACTAGAAGCTGAATTCTTCGCCCTGCGTGGTGTGGCCCTACTAGTCGAAACTATCGATAAGGTGAAGGACCGCCTCAACCCCAAGTTGAAGATCGACGGCATCCTACCGACCATGGTGGATACCCGTACCCTGCACACCCGGGAAGTACTAGAACGACTAGAAGAAGCCTTCGGGGATACGGTCTTCGAAACTAAGATCCGCCGGACGGTTAAATTCCCTGACGCGTCAGTTGCTACTGAACCGATTACCACCTATGCCCCGAACCATGCGGGTGCCGAGGCCTATCGTCAGCTAGCCCGGGAAATGATTCACCGCGGCTGCGTGGCGTGAGCGCAGTAAAGGCATCTGAACCAGCCGAAGAAACAGGCTTTGAGGTCCATCTGGAAAACTTCACTGGACCTTTTGACCTACTGCTCTCACTTATCGCCAGAAGACAGCTGGACGTAACCCAGCTGGCGCTTTCACAGGTCACTGACGAGTTCTTAACCTACCTAAAAAAGATCTCGGACTATAACCTCGCCTCGGAATTCCTGGTGGTGGCAGCCTCACTACTTGACCTCAAAGCCGCCCGGCTTCTACCTAACGAGGTAGTTGAAGACCCGGAAACGCTCGCTAGCCTAGAAGCCGCTGACCTGCTGTTTGCTCGGCTGCTACGCTACCGCGCTTACAAGCAACTGTCCCAATACCTAGCTGAGCGCTACGAAGAATACCGAACCGTGCTACCTCGGGAAGTAATGCCTCCTGAGGAGCTCACTAGGGGACTGGCGCCACTGCGACTTAGGCTCCCTAAAGAACGCCTGCTAGAAGCCTATCTAGACCTGAGGGATCGCGAACCCGAAACCGTCTCTATCGACCACGTTCACCAGCCCCTAGTCGCAGTAGCCACCCAGGTGCGGCAACTACATCGAAGGTTACTGGCTGGGCCGTGCACCTTCGAGGATTTCATTGGCAAAGACAGTAACGTGCAAACCGTAATTGCTAGCTTTCTGGCGGTCTTAACCATGTATCGCGATGGGGTCCTAGATGTGCAACAAGCCGGTGCTGGGGAAAGTATTTACCTGGAACTGACTGGAAAACCCATGCCGATTATTGATGATCAAGAAATGGAGCTGAACTAGGATGCCCCAGCTGCAAGACCAACCTCAGATCCTTCCTGCCGATCTGCTTGAGCTCCTTGAGGCCATTTTGATGGTCGCCACCGAACCGGTAGATCCGCACGATCTTTCACAGGTAACCGGGATTGAACCCGAAGTCATCACGGAGGCCTTTGAAGAACTCAGAAAAGAATACGAAGGTAGTGAATCTCAGCGACCCCGCGGTTTCGAACTACGGAGCGTAAATGGTAAATGGCGTATCTATGCCCGTTCGAAATGGTACGAGGTGGCGCGGATCTTCCTTAGCGGGACCAGAAATGCGCGCCTTAGTGCCGCTGCCCTTGAGACCTTGGCGGTGGTTGCCTACCGTCAGCCGATTACCCGAGCGCAGATTAGTGAAATCCGCGGGGTCAATACTGATTCTGTGGTCCGTAACCTAATCCTGCGCGGAATGCTCGTGGAATCAGGCGAAGGGGAAAACGGTGCCATAAACTATTGCACAACAGACCTATTCCTTGAATCCTTTGGCCTCAAGGACCTAGGGGAGCTACCACCATTAGCTCCACACTATCCAACCGTCGAAACCCTACCCGAAGTGCTATCAGAAATCGAGGACCTAAAGCGATGAGCAACTATGACCCCCACGTTCCCGAGGGGATTCGCCTACAAAAAGTCCTAGCCCAAGCCGGAGTAGGATCAAGGCGCGCCTGTGAAGACCTGATTGCCCGCGGAAAAGTCCAGGTGAACGGACGCCGCGTGACCGAACTAGGAACCCGAGTTGATCCCCAGACCGCGATTATTCACGTCCGCGGAAAACGAGTATTCCTAGATGATTCACACCTGACCCTAGTGCTAAATAAACCCCGCGGCGTGGTCTCTACCATGAGCGACCCAGAAGGACGTCCCTGCTTGGCAGACTTCACCGCCGACTGGGATACTCGCCTGTTCCATGTGGGACGACTCGATACCGATACCGAGGGTCTGCTACTACTCACTAATGATGGCGAACTAGCCAATCGCCTAACCCACCCCAGCTGGGAAGTTCCCAAAACCTATGTGGCTACCGTCGCTGGACAGGTCGCCAGAGGGTTGGGTCGCCAGCTGCAAAGTGGGGTAGAGCTAGAAGACGGAATTGTCTCTGTCGATGGCTTTACCGTCAAGGGAATCCACGGTGACGAATCGCTAGTTGAAATCCAACTGCACTCTGGGAAAAATCGCGTGGTGCGACGCTTGATGGAAGCCGTCGGACACCCCGTTAAAGCGCTAGTTCGTACACGATTCGGGACCTTGCAACTAGGTCACATGCGTCCGGGCACCATTAAACGACTGGACGGTGAACCGCTAGCTGCACTTATGCGGATGGTAGAACTATGAGCACCCTGGGCACCAAGGGACCGGTACTGATTATTGGTACCGGACTACTGGGCGCTTCCCTAGGACTGGCGCTGCGTTCGGGTGGTATTGAAGTTTACCTAGACGATATTTCTCCCACCTCCTTACTGCTGGCACGCGACCTAGGTGCGGGGCAACCTCGTCCCCAAGAAGCCGCTTTCGCGCCCAGCCTGGTAATCGTGGCAACCCCGCCCGATATTGCTGGCCAAGTTGTCCTAACGGCCCTTGAAGAATTCCCCGAGGCTATTGTCACTGATGTTGCCAGCGTGAAATCAAGCGTTGCCGAGGTCGTGAAAAACGGTGCCACCGAACAGCAAATTGCCCGCTACGTGGGCTCGCATCCCATGGCGGGTCGTGAACGTTCTGGCACCCTAAGTGCTGATGTCACCCTATTTACCGGGCGTACTTGGGTGGTTGTGCCCACGGACCGCTCGACCGCGGAAGCGATCTTAAGCGTTCGAACCCTAGCTTCGGACCTAGGATGCTACTTAGTATCAATGGGCGCAGCTGAGCATGACCGCGCCGTAGCCTTGGTCTCCCATGTCCCGCAGTTGGTTTCATCGCTACTAGCCGCCCGCCTGGCAGAAGCCGGTGACCTAGACCTAGAACTAGCTGGCGGGGGACTACGCGATACCACCCGTATTGCGGCCTCGGAACCTAGAATGTGGACCGCCATTACCATGGCCAACGCCCCACAGATTCTGCCCTTCATGAAGGAGATCAGAGGGGACTTGGACTACCTGATCGGAGCTCTAGGAGAGCTCAGTGAATCGGAATCCCTAAGTTCGACCCAGGCTACGGTCACTATCGGTGCTGGGGGCGCCATCGCTAAGGTGCTCCATGAAGGTAATGAAGGCGTAGCAAGGATTCCCGGAAAGCACGGTGGGGCTCCGCAGAGCACTGTCGAGATTGGGGTAGCCCTAACCGACCGTCCGGGCGAACTGTCCCGTCTGCTGCAGGCTGTGGAGACTGCCCAAGTAAATATTGAAGATTTAAGAATTGAACACGCTCCCGGACAAGCCCTTGGCTTAGCTTGGCTGGTCGTTGCAAAAACTAAGGCGCAGTACCTAATGGATTACCTAGAAGCCGCCGAGTGGCGACTAGTAGCCGCCTAAAGAAGAAGATTGAAAAGAATGATCTCTGAAGAATTAATCGCCCGCGTAAAAACCAACCTAGCTGAAGACGGCCGAATCGTCCTAGACGGGCCGGCGGGCTCTGGAAAATCAACCGTAGCTAGAGAGACCGCCCTAGCCCTTGGGGCGAACTATCTGAATACCGGCAGCATGTACCGTGCCGCTACGGTCCGACTGCTGGAACTTGGCGTTGACCTAGATGACCAGAAGGCCAGCACCGAGGCAGTCGCAAAGATGCAGTTCAGCCCTAGCACGAATCCGCTAAGTGACGAGGTCATTGTCGACGGCAAAGACGTCCATGAAGGACTACACAGCACAGAGGTTTCGGCCCTAGTTTCTAAGGTCGCGACCAATCTTGAAATCCGTAAGATCCTGGTCAAGGCACAGCAAGAAATCTTGCAGAACGCCGTTGCCGCAGGCCACCTCATCGTGGCCGAGGGACGCGACCTCACAACCGTGGTTGCCCCTGATGCCCCGGTTCGGGCAATTATTACCGCCCGGCCCGAAGTCCGAATTGCCCGACGCGGAGCCCAACTAGGGCAACAGGCGGATGATGCTAAACTTCGTGATACGGTATTGAGAAGGGATCAGCAAGACGCTACCGTGGTAAACTTCGAAACTCCCGCACCGGGAGTAGCGCTAATTGATAACTCAGATCTGACTATCACTGAGGCCATCACTAAAGTACTTGAACTGGCCGAAAAAGACTAAAGAAATAAACAGGTAAGTCCCTGAAGGAACGGAAATAACATGGTTAAGGAACCAGAATTCGAAAGCGAAGAGCTCGCGGAACAAACCGCCGAGACCTATGAGCTTACCCCCAACCAGGACGGGGACTACCTGCCTCGGACCGCAAATGAAATCACCCTCGCGGCAACCGCAGAAGAAGAACAAAAAGCCCAGGCCCTACTAGCTGGGCTAAAAGACTTCGATCTAGACGAGGCCGACCTTGCCGTCCTAAACGGTGAAGACTACAGTGACGAGCCCGAAAGTACCTTCGGGCTGCCCGTGCTAGCAGTAATTGGTCGACCAAACGTAGGCAAATCAACCCTAGTGAACCGCATCCTCGGCCGGCGTGAAGCCGTCGTCCAGGACCAGCCCGGGGTCACCCGAGACCGCGTGTCCTACCTAGCTAACTGGGCTGGCCGTCAGTTCACTCTAGTTGACACCGGCGGCTGGGAAGTTGACGTTAAAGGCATTGATCGTTCAGTCGCTGAACAGGCAGAAGCCGCCATTGATGCGGCCGACGCGGTCCTGTTCGTAGTTGACGCTACCGTTGGTGCGACCTCTACTGACGAACGAGTCGTCCAACTATTACGCCAATCCGGTAAGCCCGTCATTCTAGCTGCCAATAAGGTCGATTCAGACCAGCTAGAAGCCGAGGCTGCCTACCTCTGGTCCCTAGGACTAGGCGAACCGCACCCGATTTCAGCCCTTCATGGTAGGGGAGCGGGTGACCTACTTGATGAGGTTATGCGCGTCCTACCGGAGACCTCCTCGGTGGCGCCGGAACTTCCGCGAGACGGGATTCACCGGGTGGCCCTGCTGGGCCGTCCGAACGTGGGTAAATCCTCGCTTCTCAATGCCATCGCAGGCGACCAGCGGGTGGTAGTTAACGAACTGGCCGGCACCACCCGCGACCCAGTCGATGAACTGGTCTACCTTGATGGAAAGCCGTGGTGGTTCGTGGACACTGCCGGTATCCGCAGGCGCATGTATAAATCGGTGGGCGCTGACTACTACGCTTCGATTCGTACCCAGTCAGCCCTTGAAAAAGCAGAAGTGGCCATGGTGCTACTGGATGCTTCCGAAGAGCTATCTGACCAGGATATGCGTATCTTGCAGCAGACTATTGAGGCTGGGCGCGCACTGGTAATCGTCAACAACAAGTGGGATCTGGTGGATGAGGATCGTCAGTCCCAGCTTAAGCGCGAGCAAGAGCGGGGCTTGGTGCAGCTTCAGTGGGCTCCCCGTATTAACGTCACGGCTCGTACCGGTTGGCACACCAACCGTATTCAGCGTGCACTTGAAGCAGCTCTGGAGGGCTGGAGTACTCGTATTTCTACCGGACGTCTTAACGGCTTCCTAGGGGAACTAGTTGCTGCTCATCCGCACCCGGTCCGAGGTGGCAAGCAGCCGCGTATTCTATTTGCCACCCAGGTGGGTACGAAACCGCCTCGGATCGTGCTATTCACGACTGGCTTCCTAGACCCGGCATACCGCCGTTTTATTGAGCGTCGTCTTCGTGAAGAGTTCGGTTTTGTGGGGACGCCGATTCAGCTTTCTGTCCGTGTCCGTGAGAAGCGACGTAGGTAACACCTGCTTAACCGGGTTTTCGATTTGCTAGGTAACGGGTGAATCGGGTAAACTTTCGGGGTGCCCAAGGGGTACAAAACGATTGAAAACTTAAGATTTAAGAGTTCAATCCGGGCTGTGGCGCAGTTTGGTAGCGCACTTGACTGGGGGTCAAGGGGTCGCAGGTTCAAATCCTGTCAGCCCGACAGGCGAAGAGTAAAATCTTCGGCCGAGTTCATGCATTAGAGCTGGATGGGAAACCATCCGGCTCTTTTGTTTTTCATAGTTGACTAAAATCAGGTTCAGAGTGCTACACGGTCTTAGCTGAAACCGATGTTCTCTTGGGCTTAAGGTATTTCACGTCGCGAAGCTGAATCCTGCGGTATCTTAGAGGCATGACTTTAACTCAAGTAGAAGCACAGAATCGTTCCGAACAGATCACCGTTGATAACTACCGGATTTCCCTTGACCTGACGCACGCTACCTCGTCAAATACTTTCCCCTCCCAGGCTACCGTGACCTTCCACAGTAAGGCCCCCGAAACCCACCTCGACCTAGTGGCCGAACAGGTTACCTCAGTCAAGGTAAATGGGGCTGAAACCGAAGTGGACTTCCGTGATGATCGCGTCTACTTGAGCGGTCTAGACACCGAAAGACTAAACGAAGTAACCGTAGAAGCCCTGTGCATTTACTCCCGTACCGGGGAAGGTCTACACCGTTACCACGATCCAGAGGACGGACGCTACTACCTATACACGCAGTACGAGCCCTTTGACGCCCACCGTGTCTATGCCTGCTTCGACCAGCCCGACCTAAAAGGTACCTGGGACTTCGAACTGACCGGACCGGAATCCTGGAGCCTACTTTCTAACGGGGCTGAGATCGAACGCGAAACTTGGGAGACTGAAGACCACATCAAGGTCCAGACCTGCCGCTTTGCCCAGACCAAACGCCTCTCTTCCTACATCACCGCTGTCATTGCGGGCGAGTACCAGAAGTTCGATGGGGGAGTCTGGAAGAGCGAAGATGGCGACCTGCAGATTCCTCTGGGCCTGTACTGCCGTCAAACACTCGCGGCAGATTTCGATACCGAGGACGTCTTTGAAGTAACCCGTCAGGGGCTAGAATTCTTCAATAACGCCTATCAGTTCCCCTACCCGTGGGGTAAATACGACCAGATCTACGTCCCCGAATACAACCTAGGGGCAATGGAAAATCCCGGGTGCATTACCTTCAACGAAAAGATGATTGTTCGAGGCGGCCCCTCGAGGACTCAGCGTTCGAACCGGGCCAATACGATTCTGCACGAAATGTGCCACATGTGGTTCGGTGACCTAGTTACCCCGCGCTGGTGGGATGACCTCTGGCTAAAGGAATCCTTCGCCGATAACCAGGGCTACTTTGCCGAGCAAGAAGCCACCCAATACACCGAATCCTTTACCACCTTCGCGGCGGCCCGGAAATCATGGGCATACACCCAGGACCTGCGCCCAACCACGCACCCCATCATGGCAGAGATTCCCGACCTGGACGCCGCCAAGCAGAACTTTGACGGGATTACCTACGCTAAGGGCTCGGCAGTGCTCACCCAGCTAATGGTGCACCTAGGCCGAGAAAACTTCTTCGGCGCTGCCCGTCGATACTTCCAGAAGCACGCCTTCCAAGCTGCTTCCTTTAGCGACCTAATCGCCGCCCTAGAGGAACAAACCGGTCGCGACCTAGGACCTTGGGTGAAGGTCTGGCTCCAAACTGCCGGTCCTTCGGTAATCCGAGCCACCAGGGAAGGACGCGAGTTCGTCCTACACCAGGCTGGCGTTCCCATCGAAGGCCACCCGGAGACCGGGAAGACCATCCGCCCGCATACCTTCACCATCGCGTTCTTCGCCGCCAATGCCACCGAACCCTTCTCGGTTCGAGAGGTCACCATGGAGGCAGAAACCCTGCGCCTAGACCTAACCGAAGGGGAAGCCGCGGCGACGATGATCGTTCCTAATGCCGGCGACGAAACCTACGCGCTAATCGAACTAGACGCAGTTTCACAGGCTTCCGCAATGGCTGGACTACTTGAAATTGCCGATACTCGGATCCGCGCGGTTATCTGGCAGTCACTGTGGATGGGCGTCTACAACGGTCGGATCGATCCAGCAGCCTTTGCTTTAGCTGCCGTAGAAAGCGCCTCTACGGAAGAATTAGGCATCCTCAGGGAAATCAACCTAGTTCGTTCCGTACAGGTCATCTCCCACTTCCTACCACGCCAGCGCTGGGCGGCCACCGCGCAACCCTCGCTCAAACTGATCTCATCTCAGGTACAAGATGAGCTGGAAGCATCGCCGGTAGATGTGGACCGGGCCCGATCCTGGATCAATGCCTACGCGCAACTACTACGACTTCACCCGACCGAGGAGGGGCTAAAGGAACTCACCGAGCTCCTAGAGGCTCATCCCGAGGTAATCAATCCGGCACTAAAGTGGACAATCCTGACCACCCTAGCCGCCACCGGTAAGCTCTCACAGTCCGAGCTAGAAAGTCACGCCAGTGGAGACCAGTCTGGGGAAACCCAGGTGTTCCTGGCTACCGCTAAAGCAGCCATTCCCAGCCTTGAGGTTAAGCAAGCAGCCTGGAAGTCAGCACTCTCTGGCGAACTATCCAATGAAATGTTTAGCGCCACCCTAGAGGGGATCAACCAGGCTTCTCAGTATGAGCTTCTAGCCGACCTGCGAGAAGACTTCTTCCAACAGCTAGAAAGCTTCTGGAATAACAACTCCATTGGCATGGGAACCCGCTACGTAACTCAGGCCTTCCCCAGCAGTCCGGACCTTTCTGCCGGTGTCGGAACTGAAAATGAACTAGTTAAACGTACTGATCAGTGGCTATCTGAGCACCAGCAAGCATCACACGCACTATTGCGTTTGGTAAAGGAAAAGCGTGATGATCTGGTCCGTTACCTGCGGGCACAGGAGAATGCATGAGATCAGACTGGTGGAAGCGTCTGGGACCGAAACCTCCGGCCCAGAACAATGAGCCATCAGTAGAGGAAGGCTTACTCAAACGTATCTTTTCCGACCCGCTAGAGCATGGCTATGAGCGGACTAGGACGGTAGCCAAAAAACAACTCAGTTGGCCCGCCCGAGTCCTAATAGTAGTGGTAACGGCACTGTTGGTGACCTTAAGTGTCTGGTCTGCGCGTAGCCTCACCGAATCGGTGAACGCTGTTACTCCAGCAGACGAGTTGCGCAGTCAGGTAGCTGATCGTGAGACTGAGCTAAAGAACCTAGAGAAGACCAACCAGCAACTCAACGCTGAAATCCAAACCTATACGGATAAGGACTACCCAAACGTCAAGGTCAGCGACGAGGTTGCGATTGCCGCTGGAGCCGTTCCCATTACGGGCCCCGGAATCACGATCACCATTACCGATGGCACCAAAGGCGAAATCAACCGCAAAAAGGCCCTTGAATCAAGAGTGCAAGACCGTGATCTGCAGGTTCTGATTAACGCCCTGTGGGCCGGGGGAGCCGAGGGAATCAGCATCAACGGAATTCGCCTAGGCAGCTATTCTGCGATTCGTGCCGCCGGGGGAAATGTCCTAGTGAATCTGGAGACGCTGACCAGTCCCTATACGATTAAGGTAGTGGGGGATAGCCGCTCATTGATCAACCTAGTTAGCACCGGCATGCTGGCGGAATACTTTGCTAATCTTGATTCGGCTTATGGGATTAACTTTTCAGCCCAGATCAGTGGCGAGTTAACCCTTCCCGCACTGAGTAATATTCCCCAGATTTCAGAAAAATCGGACTCTTAAAGTAAACGTACCTAAAACGCGCTAAACTACTAGAGACTTAAGAAGAGAGGTATCTGTGCTAGCGATTATTGGCCTGCTCATAGGTTTAGTTTTAGGCTTCCTACTAGACCCCAGCATCCCCACTTGGTTGCAACCCTATTTGCCGATCATGGTAGTCGCCTCCCTTGACGCCCTTTTTGGTGCTTTCCGCGCCTACCTAGATGGTGAGTTCTCAGACCGAACCTTCATTATCTCTTTCCTCTGGAACGTCCTATTGGCCTCCATGCTAGTATTCATCGGCGACAAACTGGGGGTCGGCTCCCAGATGACCATGGCGGTTGTGGTAGTACTAGGCATCCGAATCTTCTCAAACGCAGCAGCACTACGACGGCACGTATTTGAGGTCTGAGATGGAAATCTCTGAGACCACCGAAACCCCGGTTGAGGAAAGCCTCGAACAATCGGAAGAAAAAACCCGAGCTAAGCGTCCCAAACCTCACTTTATTCGGCGCATCATTGACCTTTTCCAAGCGCCGATTACGCTCACCCACGTCCTGGTGGCGGTACTACTACTGGTATTTGGATTTTCCTTTGCGGGACAGTTTGCCTCTGCCAAAGACGATAAGCTAAAAGACCTCTCACAAACGGAACTGGTCACCCTGCTGGATGAGCTAAGAGAACGGAACTCGAAGCTCTCTGCCGAACAGGTAGACCTGCAGACGCAGCTCAGGGAGCTAAAGAGCACCAGTGATAGTTCGGCAGCGGCGCAAAAGGCCGCCGAAGCTCAAGCCCGAAATCTGCGCATCCTAGCTGGCACTGAAAAGCTCGCAGGCCCCGGCGTAACCATAAACATTACTGACCCAGACCGGAAAGTTACCGCACTAGCAATCGTCAACGTATTGGGTGAACTAAGAAATGCCCGTGCCTATGCGATTGATCTTTCTGGTGTCCGTGTGGTTGCCTCGACGTCCATCGTGAAGCGAGGAGATGATCTCTACGCTGACGGTCAAAAAATCATGCCTCCCTACCGGATCACCGCCCTAGGCGCACCACATACGCTTTCGGTGGCCTTGGGGATTCCTGGTGGTGCAGTTTCATATCTAAAAACCGAGGATGCTGAGGTTACAATCACGGAAAGCCCGAACTTGACCATCGATTCGATTCGAGAGATCCCCGAACCTAAATACGCACATCCAGCCAAATAGAGATTTCGCACACCTTTTGGCTAGAGGTTTTTTAGCATTTCGGGGTAAGATTGACCGAAGTAAGAGGTTGCTATCGCAATACCATCGATTAAAGGGGTAAAAATGAGCGAAAATAATGGATTTGATCCGACGTCCACTTCGCTATTTGGAACCGGTCTAAACCCGAATGTGGAGACCGATACTCCTCTTGGTGGCTATTCCCTAAGCGATGACAACGCAGCAGCAGTAGCTGCGCTACCGCCTGGTTCGGCTCTACTAATCGTAGTTAAAGGACCTAACATTGGTGCGCGCTTCTTGCTAGATACGCCCTCCACTTCCGTGGGTCGCCATACTCGCTCTGATATCTTCCTTGATGACGTCACCGTCTCACGTCGTCACGCGGAGTTTGTCCAAACCGCCGCCGGTGGCTATTTGGTACGCGATGCTGGTTCTCTCAATGGCACTTATGTAAACCGTGAACGGGTCGAACAGATTGACCTCCATGACGGTGATGAAGTTCAGATCGGTAAGTTCCGGATGACCTACTACCCGTCTCGGCAGGTTAAGGCATGAGGAGAGCTGAATCCAGCGCTCTAACCAACAACCTAGTCGAAGAAACTACCAACGTCGAAGAAGGCCCTTGGCCACGTGGAGTTAGTCGAAAGGCTCAGTTTTCGATTGGCAATGTCGTCGAGCGTTTAAAAAAAGAATTTCCTTCCCTTTCTATTTCAAAGGTTCGCTTCCTAGAAGAACAGGGGATTGTATCGCCGGCAAGGACAGCTTCCGGATACCGGAAGTTTTCGACCGCCGATATCGAAAGACTTCGCTACTGTCTGGCCTCTCAGCGTGATTGCTTTAAACCAATCCAAACCATTCGCGAAGAACTAGAGGCACTAGACAACGGAGAAGAGGTACAGGTTCAGCCCGTAGCTAGGATTGTCTCTGATGAAGGCATCGCCGTTGAACCGGTAACCGGCTCCTATATCCGTCGACGTGATCTACTAGATTTCACCGGCGTAACTGAAACCTTCCTAGACGAACTAATCGAGGTTGGTCTAGTAGTAGCTGATGCGCGTGGACGGTTCCCAGCTTCCTCGGTGAACCTAGTGCGTCTGGTGCGACAGCTTCAAAGTGCGCAAATCGCTCCCCGTAACCTACGCTCTCTAGTTAACCAAGCTAGTAAGCTAGCCACCCTTAGCCTAGCCTCGGAAGGTCAGCGCAAACAGGGGATCGAAGGCGAACGACAACGAGCAAAAGCGCATGATATTGCGAAAATTGCTAGTCGTGCTCTAGAGATTATGATCTGCGACGAAGTGGAACGACGCGGCTAGGATAACAATTAGGTCTCAACCTCAACTTTAGGGTTAGATTTAGGGTGTTGGTAGTTGACGTACCGCTAAGAGTGCAATAGCTTTATCCTTGTTAGTTTTTATAAACAGGTAAGGGAAAGCGCGATGGTCGCACAAGCACATGGAACCCAGGGGATGCTTTTTGGTAACGTCCTCGAAGGGCTTGATGACACCACTGGATTTCGTGGTCCAGTAGCCTGTCGAGCAGTGGGGATTACCTACCGGCAGCTTGATTACTGGTCCCGCTCCGGCTTGGTTGAACCCTCCATTCGTGACGCCCGCGGTTCGGGTTCCCAGCGACTCTATTCTTTCCGCGACATCCTAGTCCTCAAGATTGTCAAGCGACTATTAGACTCCGGTGTCTCACTACAGCAGATCCGCATTGCCATTGAAGAGCTAGCGAACTTGGGTGTTGACGACCTTACCGGCGTTACCCTAATGAGTGATGGCGCTTCGGTTTATCTGTGCACCTCAGCCGATGAAGTTATTGACTTGGTACAGGGTGGTCAGGGCGTTTTTGGAATCGCTATCGGCCGTGTCTGGTCCGAAGTAGAAGGTACCCTAGCAGAACTCCCGCTTGAACATGCCACTGAAGGCGTTCAAACGGGAGCTGATGAACTAGCAGCACGGCGCCGCGCTAAGCGCGACGCCAGCTGATACTTGCTACTAGTCTAGGGCTTCAAACTTTCGGGCCCATGAGGAACCCACCGGGTTCGCATCGGCTAGAAGTTCTCCATAGCGATCAAGCGTAATCTCGCAGATTTCCATGATTGCACGATTAGCTTCGATGCTAGGTTCATGGTCCATGCGTACCGCTCCCTGAGCCAAAATATCCTTGAAACTCATCGAGGGGGTCAATCTAGCCACAAAGGGATAGCCAAACTTTTCTTGGTATCCCTGGCAGAGAGAATGGAGGATTTCCTGCTCTGCGCTGGTTAGATCACCAAGTGCTAGCGAACCACGATCCTTAGTTAGGACACCTTCCTCAGGGCTGCCGAACAAGAGCTGTTCCATATCTGGATAATCCTTAATCAGTTCCACCTTCTCAGAGGCACTGGCGGATGAAATCGTCGCCTGTAGTGCGGTTGCTAGAGACTCGGTACTCTCGAAAGGACCACTGGCAGCAACCCGTTCCAACGGCCAAGTAACCGTATTGAAGAGATCAGAAAGAGCACCCACGAACTCGGGCACGCTAGATTGATTCAACTCTTCTAGGGTGTAACCACGTCCATCCTTGCTGGTGCGCGTAACCTTCGAACGGAAGGTGGGCGGAAGGTGGTTGAAAATTAGGTTTAGGAAGATAGCGGAAAGCGAGCCTAGGGTAATGCCAGAGGCGAATAGGATCGTAGCCCATGAAGGTAGGGTATTGGCAATGCCAGGACGTAGCGTAACCAACATTGCGAGACCCAAAGAAGTAGAAACAATGACGGCATTCTTATCGTCGCGCATATTGACGCGAGAAAGCGTCTGAATACCAACAATTGCCACATTGGCGAACATTGCAATGGAAGCCCCGCCAAGGACGGAATGGGGGATAGCGGCTACCACTGCGCCGGCTTTGGGGATCAGACCAAGGACGATCATAATGCCACCGGCTGCAGCAACTACCCAACGGGAAGAGACGCGGGTAAGGCGAACAAGGCCAACGTTCTGTGCAAAGCAGGTGTAGGGGAAAGAGTTTAGGACGCCACCAAGTAGAGTGGAGACACCGTCAGCGCGTAGGGCGGCGGTGATGTCGTTCGCGGTGATTCGTTTGTCGACGACCTCGCCGGCAGCAAAAACGTCACCGGTAGTTTCCACCATAGTGATTGCCATCACGATAATCATAGAGATAGCACCCATGAGGGAGAACTCTGGCCAGCCAAAATAGAACGGGGTAGTGACCCCAAGGTAGGGCGAATTAGCGACATTAGAAAAAGAGGCGTCGCCCAATACGAGGGCAACGCCGGTTCCAACTACAAGACCAATGAGCACCGAAATGGTGGCCATGAAGCCTTTAAATACGCGCTGAACCAAAACAATTAACGCTAGTGTACCTAGGGCGTAGGCAAGGTTTTTGCCTAGGGGAGTCGCGGTCGGATCCTGGCCGGCGATATCGCCTGCCGAAACCGAAATGAGGGTAACGCCCATGATCGTCAAGACGGTACCGGTGACCACCGGAGGGAAGAAACGGATCAACTTGGCGAAATATGGAGCCGCCAAGAAGGTGAAGATGCCAGAAATAATGATAGACCCATAAATCTGGGGCAAACCGTGCCCTTCAGGGGCAGATAGCCCAATGGCAATAATGGGTGATACTGCGGTGAAGGTTACGCCCTGAATAAGGGGTAAACGAACGCCGATCTTCCAAATACCTACGGATTGAATAATGGTGGCAATACCGCAGGTAAAGAGATCGGCGTTAATCAGATGGATGGTGGTGGCCTCATCAAGCTTTAATGCTTGGGAAATCACCAGCGGGACAATAACAGCTCCGGCATAGAAGGCCAAAACATGCTGGATCGAGAGGACCGCAAGTTGACCGGCGGGAGGGACGACATCTACAGGATGCTTTTTAGTCACGACTAGCCCTTAGGTTTGAAGGATTGACTTATTGAGTTGAAGCAGGTGTTATGTGCATCAACAGGAAAAAAGTACCTAAAAACTGATGAGGATTACACTTCGAAATGGGACTTTTGAGCGTGTGTTTAATCTCAGTAATGGTTGCCTGTCAGAGGGTAGGGGTAGTAAGATCGCGTGATTGAGCCAAAATCTCCAGGTAATCTTAAATCTGACATAATGTACATTATCGGAAAAAGGTTAGTTTTTGCGACCAGGCCGTCTTTAAGACTGCTAAGGTGGAATGTCAGGTATTTAAAGGTACAAACCTTTTTCAGCAAGGAGATGCATTATGGCTGATCGCGTACTACGCGGAATGTCAATCGGGGCGAACAGCCTCGAATCGGAGCAAGGCGTCGTCTTTGTTGAGCGTATGCAAGTCAAATACGAATGCATTTGTCAGAACGTATTTACCGTTCCTATGGCCACTGACGCAGAACCGCCAGCGACCTGGGAATGTGCACGTTGTGGTGAGGCCGCAATTCTTGTCGGAGCCAGCGAACCTGAGTCCGAATCGATTGCCAAGCCTCAGCGAACCCACTGGGATATGCTCTGCGAGCGCCGTACTGAAGAAGAACTTGAAGCTCTTCTGGAAGAACAGCTAAAGCTATTACGTTCCGGTAAGCTGCGGGCAGATACACGTTACCGTCAATCTGCCTAAATAACCTAGCGTCCTCGTTAACCCTCAGGGTCGACGAGGACGTTTTTTATACCCAAAAACGTCTAAACCAAGTGCCACAATTGCGGCAATTGAGCCCAGAATTAAGCCAATAACCTGGATTTCAGGGGCATATTTTACGGCGGGTGTAAGGGTCTTTCTAAGGCCAATGGTGGCCTTTAGGTAGGCAGACTCATTAAGTTTTGTGACTTGAGACACTGCTCCTTGTGGAGTTACCACCCCGGAGATCCCGTTCGTAGAAACTCCCACCGCCCAACGATCTGACTCCCGAGCACGAACCCTTAAAAGTTGGAACTGCTGGTAGGCCTCATAGGTCTTACCAAAGGAAGAGTTATTAGTGGGCACGTAAATAAATGTGCCGCCCTCCCTGATGCCACGCATCATATGCTGTTCGAAAGCCACTTCAAAACAGATACCAATCCCGGCAGTAACCGGATCCTTAGCAAGAGGAATCGTCAAGACGGCTGGTCCAGCCCCAGGAACCACTTCAGTGGGCAAAAGTTTATCCGTCTCCACAAAGTAGTTGAGGAACTTCTTAAACGGAATATATTCTCCAAAGGGTACGGGAATCTGCTTATCGTAGCTCAACTTTAGGGGATACTCCCCCTGCCAACCAGTTACCTGATTGTGCCGCCACAGTTTGGAATCGGGAGCCACAAAATACTGATTGACACCGTAAATAAAGGGCACCTTAAGATTAAGCGCCGAAAGCGGTTGAGCAATCTCAAAATGCTTTCGCGGGTCACGATCAAGGGCGGTCTCCCCCGCTAAAAATACTTGCACTTCACCTTGTGCGGCCCGGCCCGATTCAAGAGTCCTAATATGATTACCGCTGATTTTGCCTGGCTCAGCATAGCTTTCTTCTGGCGGCAGCGGGACTCCGCCCTGAACTAAACCTAGCGTCAGCTGCTGATCGTTTCCAAGAGGAAAACGCTGATGCGGAGCAAAAAGGAAACTAGAGACACCAATTAGAAGTAGCACCGCAAATGCTGCAGCAGTAGGTAAGGGCGAAAGATGCAGTCTAGGTAGGACGGCTAGGCCTGATAGACAATAGGCCGCAACTAGGGCCACCGAGAAGCTCAGTAGCACTTCCCCACCATAAGGAAGTAAGCCACCAAAGATTCCACCCACGCTAGCTTGTGCAGTAGTCCCCCACGGGAAGCCAGAAAGTGGCCACAGGCCCCTAATCAATTCAATCCCGGTCCAGAGGCTTGCGAAGAGTAATGGTCTCACACTACGCGGTAGGCGAGCCGAGGAGGCCGTCAGGAAACCCAGAAGCGCCCACCAGGCACTCTGAATAGCCACTAAGACAAACCAAGGAATCAGCGAGCCAATAGAAACCGAAGACCAGTAAATGAGCGGAGCAAAATAACTTACGCCCGCAACAAAACCCATTAGCGTGGCACGCTTGAGACTAGCACTATAGAAAACCCCGACCAGCAAGGTTAAGCCAATTAAAAACAGTGGTTCAAAACCCCAAGGCGACTGAGCACCCCACATAATAAGCCCGGCGAGGATGCTAACTAACGTAGAAATGAGTCCAAGACTCCAATTAGCATCACGCTGCTTTTTCCCTTTAGCCTTACTCTGCTTTAGATTCCGGACCACGCCACTACTCCCCTATTCAGTAGCCCGTTCACCGACTTGATTTGAGTGGCAAGCTCAGGACCTAAGGCTTCTTCAATATGCTGGGCCAGATCGATCGTGCGTTTCATCCAACGAACGAAATCCCCGGATGGTAACTGCGAAAGCTCTAGGCAAGTGGATAAATCCTCTCCTTGAGCCCAAGCAATTACAGAAGCGATCAACGATGGATCAATCGGCAAGGAGGGGTCAAGTTGATAGTGGGCCTCAAGATGCGCAAGTTCAGCTGCCAACTCTTGGGCGCGATTCAAGGCTTTTGATAGTGGTAGAGACACTAGTGGTGGCGCCACCCCCACGGAATCCCCTCGGGGTTCATAAACACAAGCTGCGATAAACCCAGCCGCTTCAATCGGATTTAGCTCCGCTAAAAGTCGATGTCTAAGTACTTGGGCGACCAACAGATCACGTTCAGCATGCAAACGTGCCAACATCTGCCCCCAAGAATTGAGCTCATAATCATCGGATAAATAGCCCAAATCTTTAAGTAGCGAAGTAATACGTTCAAAATCCGCCCCTAGGGAGGATTGCGAACTGGCGATCTTTTCCTGCAGCTTATCAATCTGTCGCTGCCAAGCAAAAGGTTCACGTAAAGCCGCAATATGCGACTCGAGTTTAGGACACTTGCCTACCGGATGGTTCCGTAGCTCGGCGCGGAGCTCATTTAGTGTCAGGACATCAGCAGAGGCACGATGATCAACGCCGGATTTAACAAAATTCTTCCCCGCCGCTTTAAGAGCTGACTGAACCTGAGCACGGTCTTTAGCCGATCGTGCAGAGAAATCAGGTCCCAGACGCTTACGACCGATCTTCTGGACGCCTTGAGGTGCAGTTTGGGCGTTCAAAAACTTTTGCCGCGCCGAGTTCGTAACCACCTCAACCGTAGGATCAGCCTGCAGAGGTGCCGCCGGCGTGACCACCACACCGAAGTGAAGCCGACGCCCGGCCTCATACGCGATTAAATCGCCCCTCTCCAAGGCTGCAAGTGACTGACGGGCATAGGCTTGGGCTCCTTGGCGGGCCTTCTTCGCCACCAGTTTTTCCTGCTCAGAAAGGCGTTGGCGGAGCGCCATAAACTCCCCCACATCACCAAGTTCGCACTGCGATTTCTTTTTGAACTTCGCCAAGCGATGTTCCAAGGTACGAATCTCTTTAACGTAGCCAACCACATTTCGGTCAGCTTGATACTGAGCGAAAGACTGCTCCAAAATCTTCTTTGCATCCTGCGGACTATAACGGGCCAGCAGATTTGCAACCATGTTGTAGGTGGGCACGAAGGCACTTCTAAGCGGATATGAACGCCTTGAGGCCAAGGCCCCGACCTGTTTCGGGGTAATGCCCTCCCGAGCTAAGACGACCGCGTGTCCCTCAACGTCAATACCTCGGCGGCCCGCCCGCCCGGTCAACTGTGTATATTGACCAGGAGTAAGTAAGACGTGTTCTGCCCCGTCCCACTTAACTAGGTTTTCTAACACGACCGTGCGCGCAGGCATGTTGATTCCCAAAGCTAAGGTTTCGGTAGCAAATACGACCTGAACTAAGCCGGCCTGGAACAAATGCTCCACAACTTCTTTCAAAAGCGGCAATAGACCCGCATGGTGGGCGGCGAAACCGCGGGTAACGGCAGCTCGGAACGCATCCAGATTCAAAGCCGCATAGTCAGAAGCAGGTAATGACTCAAAGGCCTGATCTAAATACTGATCAATCTCTTCTGCCTGTGCGGCAGTAGTTAAACAAATCCCCGAGCGGAGCGCATCAAAAAGAGCATCATCACAGGCCGCACGCGAAAAAATAAAATAAATGGCCGGAAGTAGGTGCGCCTTCCGAAGCTTCTCAATTACTACCGGACGGGGCGCAGGACGTAAACGATTCTGATGGTAGCGCCCTCGGCCAAAATCACCTCTACGACCACGAGGGCGTGAATCGCGCCCCTGTCCCAGCGCCGCCTCTTTAAAGGAGGCCTCAAGCTCTGGGTTAATCCGCCGGAAATTCGAACGTTCCGGACCGATAGAAGAATCCACCCGACCAGTAGGATAGAGATCAAAAAGACGCTTACCCACCATCATCTGCTGCCAGAGCGGAACTGGGCGTTCTTCAGAGACAATCACCCGGGTATCGCCGCGAACCTGCCCCAACCACGAGCCAAACTCTTCCGCATTAGAAACTGTGGCTGAAAGACATACCAGCTGCACACTTGCGGGAAGATGCAAAATCACCTCTTCCCAAACGGGACCACGGAAGCGATCAGCTAAATAGTGAACCTCATCTAGAACCACAAAAGCCAGATCATCCAAAGGCTTTTGGGTATAGAGCATATTACGCAGGACCTCAGTAGTCATAACCACGATCGGCGCCTGCCCATTAATGCTGACATCACCCGTTAAAAGCCCAACCTGATCGGCCCCATGCTTATGCGTAAACTCTTTGAACTTCTGGTTAGAAAGCGCCTTAATCGGGGTTGTATAGAAAACTCGCTGTCCTCGAGAAAGGGCAAGCTGCAGAGCAAACTCGCCCACAATGGTTTTACCGGCACCCGTAGGGGCGGCCACCAAGACCGACTCCCCCGCTTCTAGCGCTTTCGCACCCTGAAGCTGAAAATCGTCTAAAGGAAAATCGAAACCCGCGGCGAAACGACCGACCTCGGTCTTTTCAATCTGTTGACGGGCCTTAAACCGAGCATAATCACCAGCCGGGCCAGCCTGATTAACCAGATCTGAAGCTTCGTTTTCACTACGCTTCCGGTGTCGTTTACGTTTCGGCATAGGCACACTTTCTGGCTAATCGAACTACCAACAGGAGGCATGGCTAGATTAGCATTAGCGGGGTGCCCACCCGGGAGCGGACACCCCTACAAACGCTATTGGCAGAACTCAGAGGTTACTAGGGAAGCCCCATCAACCGGCTTCGTGATAAGTCCCGAAGACTTCAAAAACTCAACCATCTGCGTGCCCTGGGTCGGACCAAAATTCTGGCAAGTCGCCGACTGCGGTAACAGCGGTAAGGTGGCCTGCCAAGTGGCCTTCGCGGCCTCGGAAATTGCCTTCTCATTTAGATCCGGGATATACGCGCCAGAAGCTTGCATCGCCAAATTCGGATCCTGAGCCAAGTCCCCATAGGTCTTAAAAAAGCCCTTGACCACGTTCTTTACCGAAGCCGGATTGGCCTGAGCATACTTCTTCGTGGTGATGATACTAGCGCCCAGCAGTTTACCCTGGGTAGGAATCTCAATGGCCGTGGCCCCCAAATCCAAAGTCTGGAACTGGACCGCGTCATTATTCTTGAAGCCCACCAGAGCATCAACGCGACCAGAAGAAAAAGCCGCCCGCTGGGTATAGCCAATCTCTACGATCTGTACATCCTCGGGAGCTAAACCAACCGATTTCAATGCCAACAAGAGACCAAACCAGTTCTCACCGAAACGACCCGGCACACCCACACGCTTACCCTTCAGATCTGAAAGGCTCTTGATGCCCGAATCCTTCGTCGCCAAGACCTCTACCGGATGCTGCTCATAATAGGGAGAAACAACCAAGAGATCATCAGCTTGCTCTGCCGCGACGGCCGCTTCATCAGCACCTGCGATCACGAAATTTTCCTGGCCGGAACGCAAGGCGTTAAAGAGTCCCTCATTCTGCCCATGGTGACGAAGCTCGACCTGCTGCGCACCGAAATTCTTTTCCGAAACGGCAGCGTAAGCAGGCGCAAACTGAATATTAGGGATATAGGTAAGACCCACGGTAACTGCTGGCAGAGCAGTTGCTACCTCGGGCGAGGACACAGCCTGAGGCGCGGCCGAAGAATCACTATTAGCACATGCCCCCAGTGGCAAGACCAAAGCGGAAGCTAAAACGAGTCCGGAAACTCGCAGAAATGACCGATAAGGGCCAGAGTTGGTGGAAAGTAGTCGCATGACATTACTCCTTGGTATCCCGAAGGGCCCTTAAGGTCCTTGATTGACGCTCCAGAATGGAAATTCCAGAGAAAATAACTGCCGCCAAAGAGATCAACACCAGTGTTGTCGCAAAAAGGCCGGTCATATCAGCAGCAGCAGATTGTGCGGAAAGTCGAGCCCCTAAGCCCTGGCCCCCCATCACAAATTCACCGACCACAGCGCCGGTGATAGAAAGCGTAAAACCGGTTCGGAAACCAGCTAAGACCGCGGGCAGTGCCATCGGCCCTTCAATATGGAACAGTAGCTGGAAGGAATTGGCTCCATCCAAACGGGCCGCCTCTAATACTTCCCGAGGCAGCGAACGGAAACCCAAAACCGTATTAACCAAGATAGGGAAAAACACGATCAGCGCACAGAGCAGGACTATAGCCCGGAGCCCATAACCCACCCAAATTACTAGGAGCGGTGCTAGAGCTACTGCCGGGATGGATTGGGAAAGCGCTAAGAGCGGTTCGGAGGCGGCAGAAATAAACCGGGAGCGGTACATTACGTAAGCTAAGGGCAAGGCCACCGCAGCCGCACAGAGTGAGCCGAGGACCGCCTCTGTGGCGGTATCCCCCACCGCAGACCAGAATAGCGGACTTTGAACATCACGTAAGAGGCGCTGAGCGACACTCAAAGGGCCAGGAAGAATCGCGTCTTGAGCAATCAAAATTGCTAAGACTAGCCAAAGTAGCAGTAGGAAAACCACCCCGATAAGGGTGGCCACCCCTGGCCTAAAGTGGCGTTTGTTCAAAATAAAAACTCCCGGTCTCTATGAAGACACCGGGGTAAAACAGAGGTGCAAAAATTACACCCCTGTCGGGAAATCGTGCGCCTCCCATCCGGACTTTAACCGTCGGTGCTGGAGTTCCACCAGCTCAACCGTTAACAAGTAACGGGTCGCGGACTATAACCGCCGGTTCAGACTTTCACTGACCCCGGTGCACGTTTAATAAGAAAACCATAACCCCACTAAGGTAAATGAAGCAAGTGCGACATGCTCTTAGTGAATATGGGCGCGAGCTGCCTCCCGCAGTCTAGAAATCTCTAAACCGGGACTATCCGAGCCGAAAACAGCCGAACCGGCCACGAAGAAATCAGCACCAGCTTCTGCTGCCAAGGCAATATTATCGGCCTTCACTCCCCCATCAACCTGGAGGCGAATATCCAGATTTTCCCGAGCTAAACGAGACCGAATCTGGCGCACCTTGGCCAACATCTCCGGCATGAACGACTGCCCACCAAACCCAGGCTCCACAGTCATCACCAGCACCATGTCAAACTCGGTTAAAATCTGATCTAAGACCGAAACCGGAGTCGAAGGCTTCAGAGCAATAGCCGGGCGCGCACCAAGCCGTCGAATTTCTCTTGCGACCTTCACCGGGTCTTGGCAAGCCTCAAAATGGACCGTCACCGACTCGCTTCCCGCCTCCGCATAAGCGGGCGCTAAGCGGTCCTGATCGGAAATCATCAGGTGCACATCCAGCGGTAGCTTTTGCGAGCGTGCTAGCGCCTCCACAGTAGGCAATCCCCAAGTTAAGTTAGGGACAAAATGATTATCCATAATATCGACGTGAACCGCGTCTGCCGCGGAGATCCGATCCAGCTCGGCGGCTAAATTCAACGGATCAGCACTCAAAATTGAGGGTGCCACCCAGAAACGCTTCATCCTAGACCTTTCGCAACACACTCAAGAACATGGCGTCGGTACCACCGTGGTGGGGCCACAACTGAAGAGTACCTTGCTCTGAAAGTAATTCTTGCAAGGGCTGAGGCACAAACTCTGAAATATCGACTAGTTCAACCCGCTTTTCAGCGAGTAGGCGGTTAACTTGCCCAGTCGTCTCATCAACCTGCGGGGAGCACGTGATATACCCCAATAGCCCGCCTGGACGTAGCACTTCCAGCGCGGCATCGATAAGTTCGCTTTGGAGTACCAATAGATCCTTTAGATCCTTAGGTTTCTTAGTCCAGCGTGCCTCAGGACGACGACGTAACGAACCCAAACCAGTACAGGGAGCATCCAGCAGGATCCGGTCAAATGCCTCAATCAAGTCATCTTCTTTCGGGAGCCGACGCCCATCCCCCAAGCGGATCCGGTAGCTTTGACGATCGAACGCCCGCAAAGACTTTTGGACCAGCTTCGCGCGATGCGGATGAACCTCATTGGCGATCAGCTGCGCACCAGATTCTTGGGCGTAACCGCACAATAGCGCCGCCTTACCACCCGGGCCCGCACACATATCGAGCCAAAAATCATCCTTGCCTTCCAAAGGAACCTTAGCAAAAATCTCGGTTACTAACTGAGAGCCCTGATCCTGTACCCCAGCTAGACCATCGACCACGGCAGGAACCTTAGCCGGAACCCCGGAAGCCATGACCACGGCGTTATCTGCCAGCTCTCCAGCAGAACCGCGCGCGCCCACCTCGTCAAGAAGTTCGGACTGTGAAATAAGTGCCGGGCGGGCAGCCAGAACCACCTTAGCGGCCTCGTTATCGGCGGCTAAAAGAGCTTCCAGTTCCTCTGAACGCCCCTGTTCCTTTAGCGCCTCAAAAAAGGCCTTCGTAATCCAACGAGGATGCGAGTACTGTAGAGAGAGGCGGTCCAGTTCAGGTTCGTCCTGGCCAACTAGGTTGAACCATTCTTCTGGGGTCTTTTCTGAAACTCGGCGCAGAACCGCATTAACCAAGCGAGAGGGGCCATCAGAGGCCACCTGACGGGCCACGTCTACCGTCGCAGCCAAGGCCGCATGGGCGGGGACTCGCATATTGATGAGCTGGTGAGTGCCCAGTCGCAGGACGTCCAAAATCAGCGGATCCAGATCCGAAAGTGGCATAGTAGCGCAGTTGCTTAAGATTGCGTCATAGTAGCCCTGCATACGCAAAGCCCCATAGGCCAATTCCAGGGAGAAAGCCGCGTCCCGGCCGCTCAAGCCATAATCTGAGAGCGTTGCTGAAGCAACCAAATTGGCGTAGGCACCCTCTTCTCGAACCTGAGCCATAATATCCAAAGCGGCTAACCTAGCCGGATCCGCGGCTCGCTTCTTCCGGTAGCCGTCACGGTACTTCTTCTCAGGCATCTAAAGTCACCCCTAAACGGTCCTGCTCACCCAAGTGAGCACCTCGGGCCCAGTCAGCGGCATTCATCCAGCCCTTACCGGCTGGAGCAACCCGGGAAAGCTCCACCATCGTGTTATCAGCGCACACCACGCTCACCGAACGCTTAGAAACCACTAGGGAACCGGGAAGTAGATCAGAAGGCGCCGCCTCGTCAAGGACCATCACGGGCTCAAGCTTTAAACGTTGGGGCTCAGAGTCTGGTTGGTGACGCAAAGTCCAAGCTCCCGGTGCCGGTGTAACCGCATTAATACGGCGCTTAACGGTCACCGCGGGAACCTCGAAACTAATCCCGGTGTCGCTACTATCCAACTTGGGTGCCAAGGTCATACCAGCCTCTTTTTGGCGCATCGGCATAACACTGCCATCCTTGATCTGTTCGAGCACATTCAAGATCACGCGCGCACCTGTCTCAGAGAGTTCAGAGAGCACCTGGCCGGTGGTCGCATCAGGATCCAAGGGGTACTTACGTCGTGCATAAAGCGGACCCGTATCCAGCCCTTCATCGAGCATGAAAACGCTCAGGCCGATCTCTTCATCACCAGCCTGAATCGCCCGCTGCACGGGAGCCGCACCACGCCACCTAGGCAGGGCCGAAAAATGCAGATTTAGCCAACCCATAGGAAGTGCTTCCAGGGCTTTAAGCGGAATCAAAGCACCGTAGGCAACCACAATGGCTACCTGAGGGCCCAGGTCCAAAATCTGTGCAAGCACCTCTGGCTGTTTCAAAGAATCAGCTTTAATAACGGGCAAGCCTGCTTCCTCGGCAACCTGGGCAACAGGTGAGGAAACCAGTTTCCGTCCGCGCCCAGCCCGGGCATCGGTTCGGGTTAGAACACCAACAACTTGGTGTTCGGATTCAAGAAGCGCACGCAGGGGTGCAACGGCAACATCTGGGGTAC
Organism: Boudabousia liubingyangii; assembly: GCF_001907245.1. Classification (GTDB taxonomy): domain Bacteria; phylum Actinomycetota; class Actinomycetes; order Actinomycetales; family Actinomycetaceae; genus Boudabousia; species Boudabousia liubingyangii. The sequence goes on along the minus strand of NZ_MQSU01000002.1, from coordinate 389,095 downwards.
CAACAAATAAAACACGCATCAGTCATATTGTAATGCCAAGCCACCGGCAAATGACGGACGAAGCGGCGGCCCGGACGGCAAGAGCTTTCTCAGGTTAAAGACTGGGGCTGAACCTTCACCAAGAAACGCTCATTTCTGAGCGCACCAATCTGCGAACGGTACTCCCCTAGTGCTCCAGCAACCTCGGAAGCCTGATCCCAAGGCGCTACCACCACCAGTCGGTAGGGCTCAAAAATCGAGGTTTCAGTGCGGGCCTCTTGGGCGACCTCTCCCCTAGTTAGAATGGGCGGATAAATAGTTACAGCGTCGCTACTAAACCGCTCTGAAAGTCGCTCATAGAGCTCTTGAAGGGCCGCTTGGGATCCAGAAACCTGCGCCAACCATACTGCTGGGGGCAGCGGAATCTGGCGGCGTTCGGCTAACTCCTCCTCTAAAAATGGCAGGCAACGACCAGTTAACAGAGCCTGGCGAATAGGAACCGGAAGGAGGCCAGAAAGAATCAGTGACCCATTATCTGCCAAGCGTGAGCGCAGGCGCAGCCAATCAGTGATGGCCTTTGATTCAGCTTCAAAATCTGGTAGGCGCAAGGCCATACTGGTGTCTAGCACCAGCGCGGCGCCGAAACCCTGTGGGGCGAAAGGTTCACTTCCGGGAGTAGCCACCACGATCTGAGCTCGTTCCCGCACTTCCTTAATGATGCCACGAGCCGCAGAAGAAACCAGAACCGGAATCTGGGGAAAGGCCCGACCCAGTTCTTCTGCCGTCCGGTCAGCCCCAATCCGACCGGCTCGGAAGTTAGTTCCTTGGCATTCACTGCAGCGATATTGGGTGGGCTTCGTACCGCACCAGGCGCAAGCCATGGTCTCAAAGGGGCTGGTGGTGTTAGCACTGCTAGTGGAACTTAGGGGGCCGCCGCACCGTTTACAGGCGGCGCGGGTCCCACAGCTACGACAGGTAATCGTGGGGATATAGCCGCCTGAACGAACACTGACCAGTACTGGCAGGCCCTGATCGAGCGCCTTCTTTAACTGGTGATGGGCGAACTGGGGCAGCCTTGACCACGCCGAGGCACCGGCCCGCTCTGCCTGTACTTCATCTTGATATATCAGTTGCAAACCGCGCTTTTGCCACTGTTGCCTAGTGGGGGCAATTAGATGCATACCCGCGTTTTGAAGTTGCCAGCAGTCCCAGAGACTTGGGGCTAGGGAACCCAAAATAAGTGCCGTGTTTTCGATTCGCGCACGGATTTTTGCAATCTCCCAGGTGGCCGCATAGGGCGCTTTGGGGCTTTGTAGCGAATCATCACCACTACCCAAAACTAGGATCAATTCTAGGTCTGCTACCGGAGCCCAAATCGCACTACGGGTACCAATCACGAACTTGCTGATCCCTGATTTAACCTCAAGGAACATGCGATATCTTTCGGCGGCACTAAGCTCATGGTGCATTACCGCAGCTTCGACGGGCAGTTGGCCGGATAATTCGTCTGCTAGCGCTTGAGCTTCCCGGGCCGTGGGAACCACTATTAGTACGCCAGCGTTCCTTACTAGGAGTGGCGAGAGTAGCTCAGTAAGCGCGGGAGCATCGAAATCCGAGGTATGCGTTGCCGGCTGATACTGCCAGATGGCCTGTGGCTGATCGCCGCTTAGCAGGTGCTTTAGAAAGGGTTCCCCCAGCTGGTAGGCCGTGAATGCACCCGCGGGTTCCGGTAGGGCAGCCGGTTCGTCTTCACTGGGCACTTCTGGGGATGCAACCGAACTACCGGACGCCGAAGTTTCCTGAACAGCCTGCTTCCCGTCCCCTGCTGATAGCGACTTAAGGAAAGCTTTCTCAGCGCTGACGTGGCGCGCCGGAATAGCCGCGCGTAGAAGCTGACTGGCCGTGCCGACTCGCCAATGGGCAACCTGTTTAATCGCTTGCCAAACTGGTGCGGTAAGCAGCGGGAAGGGCGAAAGAACCCGCAGGATAGGTTGTAGTTGCCCCTGAAAATCAGAGTGATCGGTTAGCTCTACAACCCAACCAATACGTTTTGAGCCGGCCAGTTTTACCTCTACGGGGACCCCGATCTGAACGTCTTTAACTAGTTCCTCTGGGACGAGGTAGTCAAATGCGGAGCTCAGATGCGCGGGCACCCCGGTTAACACCACCGAAGCAACCACCCCGGGGTGATCAATCAGTGGTGAAAAGAGGCTAGATTCCGGCACGAAGGGCTTCCACCCGGTTGGTTTCTTCCCAGGGCAGCCCCGGACGGCCAAAGTGGCCATAAGCTGCGGTTTGGGCGTAGATCGGACGCAGTAGGTCAAGGTCGCGGACGATTGCAGCGGGACGCAGGTCGAAGTTCTGACGGACCAGTTCCGCGATCTGAGCGTCTGGGATGACACCGGTGCCATAAGAGTTGACCCAGAGGGAAACGGGGTGGGAGGAACCGATCGCGTATGAAACCTGGAGCTCTACGCGCTTAGCAATGCCGGCAGCCACCAAGTTCTTAGCGATCCAACGCATGGCGTACGAGGCAGAGCGGTCAACCTTCGACGGGTCCTTACCAGAGAAGGCGCCGCCACCGTGACGGGCCATACCACCGTAGGTGTCAACAATGATCTTGCGTCCGGTTAGGCCAGCGTCACCAGCAGGACCACCGATGACGAACTTGCCGGAGGGGTTGACCTGGTAGGTTACTTCGCTGAGGTCTAGGTCCAGACCAGATTCCTGAAGTACCGGATCAATCACTTCCTTTGCCACCAGTTCCTGGATCTGCTCTAGCTGCAGGTCAGCGCTGTGCTGAGTGGAGACTAGGACGTTGCGGACTGCAACCGGGCGATCCCCGTCGTAAGCGAGGGTTACCTGGGTCTTGCCGTCCGGGTAGAAGCCTTCCACAATGCCATCTTTACGCACCTGGGTGAGACGCTGGGCAAGGCGGTGAGAAAGCCAAATCGGAGCAGGCATCAGGTCAGGGGTCTCATCACAGGCGTAGCCGAACATGAGGCCTTGGTCGCCGGCACCCTGAAGATCAAGTTCGTCGGTATTCTGTCCTAGACGCTGCTCAAGAGAAGAGTTAACGGCAGCTTCAATATCGCTGGACTGCTGACCAATGGATACACAAACACCGCAGGAGCGCGCATCAAAACCAACCTCTGAAGAGGTGTAGCCGATGATTTCTAGTTCCCGACGGACGATTTCGGGGATTTCCACGTAGGCTTCGGTGGTAACTTCACCGACGACGTGGATGAGGCCCTTGGTGGCTAGGGTTTCTACTGCAACGCGTGACTTGGGATCCTGCTCTAGCAGGGCGTCAAGGATGGAGTCAGAAATCCGGTCACAGACTTTATCGGGGTGTCCCTCAGTGACGGATTCGGAAGTAAATAGCTGCATTTAAAACTCCTAGGATGAAGCCGCATCCTTGAGGATGCTCTGGTTGATGATAATTTCAATAATTTTTTCGGCGACAAGCTGCTTGGATCCGGCAGCTTGTCCAAGGATTTCGCCCTGTCGGTTAATGACCTGGACCTGGTTGGGACGGTCCCCGAAGCCCTGTTCGTTTCCGACCTGGTTATAAACCAATAAATCCGCCTGCTTGGCTTGGATTTTCCGTTTGGCGAAGTCCAGGCCAGCCTGTCCCCCGGCGGTTTCCGCGGCGAAGCCTACCAACACTTTGCCTTCCCGAGGACGCGCCCCCAACTGGGCTAGCAGGTCTGGGTTTTTTACCAGCTCAAGGGAGAAGGTATCTGAGGCGGTTTTCTTAAGTTTTTCTTCGCTCACCACGGCCGGACGGTAATCGCTGACCGCCGCGCACATGATTAGAACGTCTAGCGAGTCAAAAAGCTCATCGAGGGCTTTCTCCAGTTCGAGCGTGGAAGAAACCTTGACCTCTTCAACGCCCTCTGGAAGGGGAACCTCCATATTGACGTTAACTAGCGTAACTTTTTGTGCCCCGGCTTTTAGTGCTGCTTCAGCTAGGGCGGCCCCTTGGCGTCCAGAAGAACGGTTCGAAAGGAATCGTACTGGATCGATTGGCTCCCGGGTTCCACCCGCGGTAACTACCACATGCTTGTCCCGCAAGGGTGAGTCGGCTAGCTGATCAGCGTTGGTAGCTTCAGTTTCGCTATGGGTGTGGGAACGGAATTGGGATTCAAAGCGAGCGAAGATTTCTTCGGGTTCAGCTAGGCGCCCTTCCCCGCTATCGCCAGAGGTTAGATCACCAGAAACCGGGCCAATAAAGTGATAGCCACGGGCGCGAAGTTTCGCTACGTTTTCTTTGACTGCGGGTGCCTGCCACATTTGGGTGTGCATGGCGGGGCAGATGAAAACCGGGCAGGTAGCGGTCAGGAAGGTGGTGGTGAGCATGTCGTCAGCAATACCGTTGCTGATCTTTCCGATCAGGTTAGCGGTAGCTGGCACTAGGATGACGGCATCTGCCTGTTTGCCTAGGTTGACATGCAAAGAATCCGCGGCCCCAGTGAATGGGTCCACGGTTACGGGGTGACCAGAGACTGCTTCCCAAGTGGCAGCCCCAACCATACGCAAGGCGTTAGCGGTAGGAACCACGTGCACATCGTAGCCGGCTTTTTTGAGGAGCCGAACGACTGTGACCGCTTTGAATGCGGCGATTCCACCACTAACGCCTACCAGTACGGAAGCCGAAGCGGATTGCGACACTGTTACTCGCTAATAGCCGTATCAGTGTAGAAGTTCAGCTTGCCTTCAGCGATCTCATGCATGGAGATGGAAAGCGGCTTCTGATCGGGTTCGGTCTCTACTAGCGGCGGGACGCCCTGGATCATGCCAGCGGAACGCTGACGCAAGTAGGTGTTAATTTCGCGTGCACGACGTGCCGAGTAAACGACTAGGGCGTACTTGGAATCGACCTGCTCCAATAGATCATCGATAGGAGGAGAGGTAATACCTTCGGGGTGTGCCACAATACCGGTTGTCATGAATTTCCTTAATCTGAGAGCGGTTAAAGCTATCGGTTACCGTGCTATTCTACGCTAATCCCGTAACCTGGGCTAGGTCAGCCACGCACTTTTCCACTGTGTCATTGGTGATAACCACATCAAATTCGCACTGTGCGGCCAGTTCCTCACGAGCTGTTTGCAGGCGTCGTTCCTGTTCCTCGGGAGATTCCGTCCCTCGCCCTACTAGGCGTTCGCGTAGGACTTCGAAGGAAGGCGGGGCGATAAAAACCTGCTTGGCTTCCGGCATCGACTGACGGATTTGCCTAGCGCCGGCTAGATCCACCTCCACGATCACCTGCTGCCCCTTGGCGACCGCGTCCGCAACCGGCTGACGCATGGTGCCGTAAAGGTTCAAGCCATGAACTTCTGCCCATTCGAGCATCTGCCCGGCGGCAATCATTTTTTCGAAATCTTCCCGGGTGACGAAGTGGTAGTGAACCCCATCTTCTTCTCCGGGACGAGGATTACGAGTAGTTGCAGAAACCGAATAGACGAGTTCTGGATACAGTTCACGCAAACGCGTAAGAACCGTGCCTTTACCGACTGCTGTGGGACCTGCTACTACTGTTACCTGACCTAAACTCATGGGCAGAATCCTAGCTCAGGGCTCCCTTTGCTTCAAGTACGGTCTTTGAGAAGGCTTCCTGTAGACCGGTAGCCTGGGGACCACCGGCAGCCACAGAACGAGAGGCAGAGGCGAGGACGAAGGGCGCCGGAGTCCCGAAAACCTCACGGATTTCCTTTCCGCCAGCTCCCTGCGCTCCGACTCCGGGGGCCAACAGCGGGCCGGTAAAGTCCGAGAAGTCTAGCCCCACTCGACGGGCAGCATCCCCCACCGTGGCACCAACTACTAGGCCAAAGGAACCATGAGCGCCCTCGGAAAGCAGGTTGTTTCGGTCCTGGACCTCCTGCGCCACCCGGGCGGCAACGCTGACCGAATCCACTGCCGAGACACAGTGCTGGATCGAGGCGCCCTCGGGGTTCGAAGTCAAAGCCAAAATGAAGGCGCCTTTATTGTTCTCAGCTGCCAGTTCAAAAGCCGGCTGCAGTGAGCCCACGCCTAAGAAGGGAGAAAGGGTGACTGCGTCGGCCTCGAAATCAGCACCGGGCGTCATAAAAGCCTGCGCATAGGCGGTCATGGTAGAGCCAATATCACCACGCTTAGCATCAAGGATGGTCAGGACTCCCTGCTCGCGGCAGGCACCCAAGAAGTCCGCCAAGGCGGTCATACCAGCTACCCCATGACGTTCAAAAAGGGCTGCCTGGGGCTTGAAGATCGCCACTCGGTCCCCTAGCGCACTGAGCATTTCGAAGGCAAAGTTTCGTACGCCTTCAGCGCTATCAGAAAGCTGCCAAGAAGCGAGGGAGGCCGGATGCGGGTCCACTCCCACGCAAACCGGGCCGAACTCTTCGACCTTTGCGGCTAGGCGTTCGCCAAAGTTAGTCTTGCTCATGCTTCCTTACCTGCTTTCCTTAGTGCGTAGTGCTCCTGGAGGGAACAAACTTCGAAGCTTTCCTTACGTAGTACTTCGATAGCTCGAACCGCGGCAGAAAGCTGCTGGATGGTGGTGATGATCGGCTTTTCGGCAGCCGTTGTGGTGGTTCGGATTTCGTAACCATCGGCGCGGGCACCCTGGCCGGAAGGCGTGTTAATCACTAGGTCAACCTGGCCTTCGGCAATCAGATCAATAATGGTGGGTTCGCCATTGGGGCCGCGACCATCAGAGGCCTTGCGAACCACGGTCGCCTCAATACCATTACGGCGTAGCACCGTGGCCGTACCCTTGGTAGCGAGGACTTCGAAGCCCATCTGGACGAGGCGCGCGATGGGGAGCACTAGGTTGCGCTTATCGCGGTCGGCAATGGACACGAAGAGCTTACCGGAGGTCGGGAGCGTAATCGAAGCACCGGCTTCTGCCTTAGCGAAGGCGCGCGGGAAGTCGCGGTCAAAGCCCATTACTTCACCGGTAGAGCGCATTTCCGGGCCTAGGACGGTATCTACAATGGCGCCCTCTTTAGTGCGGAAGCGACGGAACGGTAGGACTGCTTCCTTAACGGCAATGGCACCGCCGTATTCTTCCGTGTTCAGTTCGGTGTCAGGTAGGATGCCCTGTTCCTTCAGCTGGGCAATGGTTGCCCCGGTCATAATGCGTGCTGCCGCGGCCGCCAAGGGCACGCCGGTTGATTTGGCCACAAACGGTACCGTGCGGGAGGCACGCGGGTTAGCTTCAATCACGTACAGCACGTCAGAGAGTAGCGCGAACTGGATGTTAATCAGGCCGCGCACGCCCACCCCGGCGGCAATCGCTTCGGTGGCGCGGCGAATCTGCTTTAGCTGCTTCGCCGAAAGGGTCATGGGCGGCAACACGCAGGCGGAGTCACCAGAGTGAATCCCGCATTCCTGAATGTGCTCCATAACGCCACCGAGGAACAGCTCCGTACCGTCATATAGGGCATCGACGTCGATTTCGATCGCGTCATCAAGGAAGCGGTCAATCAACAAGGGGCCAGCATTTTCAGAGACCTGACCAACGCCCACGCGTCGTAGGTAATCTTCGAAACCAGCCTCGTCATAGATGATTTCCATGCCGCGACCGCCGAGGACGAATGAGGGTCGAGCCAGTACGGGGTAACCGATTTCGCTGGCCACTTCAAGGGCGCGCGAGGCGGTAGTAGCAGTGCCGTGGGCGGGTGCCGCCAACTTTGCGCGGTCCAGTACCGCCCCGAACAGCTCGCGGTCTTCTGCGGCGTCGATCGCATCCGGGCTGGTGCCAAGGATGGTGACGCCCTCGGCTTCCAAAGCCTTTGCTAGACCCAGCGGAGTCTGACCGCCGAGTTGGACGAGGACGCCCGCGATCGGGCCCGCCTGGGATTCCGCATGAATAACCTCTAGTACGTCTTCAAGGGTCAGCGGTTCGAAGTACAGACGATCAGAGATGTCGTAGTCAGTAGAAACCGTTTCGGGGTTGCAGTTAACCATGACGGTCTCATAGTCATCTCGCAGGGTGATAGCCGCGTGGACACAAGAGTAGTCAAACTCAATACCCTGACCAATACGGTTCGGGCCCGAACCCAAAATAATCACGGCCGGACGTTCGCGCGGCTGAACTTCCGTTTCCTGATCATAGGAGGAATAGTGGTAGGGCGTATTGGCCGCGAACTCGGCCGCGCAGGTATCCACGGTCTTGTAAACGGGACGCAAACCAAAGGCATGGCGCATTTCGCGAATGGTAGCCTCGCTGCGGCCTCGGATCTGACCGATCTGGACGTCAGAGAAGCCGTGACGCTTAGCCTTACGAAGTACCTCAGGACGCAAGCCGTCGGCCTGGGCGACCTCGTCGGCAACTTCCTGCAGAAGGAAGAGCTGGTCAACGAACCAGGGGTCAATCTTGGTGGCTTCCACAACCTGTTCTAGGGTGGCGCCGCCTCGAATAGCCTGCTGGATCTGAACCAAACGGCCCTCGGTAGGAGTCTTAGCGGCCTCAAGGAGTTCCGCGACCTGCTCCGGGGTTGGGACTGGGCCCGACCAGTGCAAGCCCACGCCCTTCTTGTCGATGGAACGAACCGCCTTATTCAAAGCTTCCGTAAAGCAGCGGCCCAAGGCCATCGCTTCACCAACGGACTTCATCGTGGTGGTCAGGGTCGGGTCAGAAGCCGGGAACTTTTCGAAGGCAAAACGCGGAACCTTGACGACCACGTAGTCTAGGGCCGGCTCGAAGGAGGCCGGGGTGGAACCGGTAATGTCATTGCGGATCTCATCTAGGGTGTAGCCGACCGCCAAGCGGGCCGCAATCTTCGCGATCGGGAAGCCGGTAGCCTTAGAGGCTAGCGCGGACGAACGTGAAACACGCGGGTTCATTTCGATGACAATCACGCGGCCGGTTTCCGGGTGTACAGCGAACTGGATATTACAGCCACCGGTATCAACGCCGACCTCACGGATAACGGCAATACCGATATCGCGCAGCTTCTGCAGTTCGCGGTCTGTCAGCGTCAAGGCTGGCGCCACGGTAATCGAGTCACCCGTGTGTACACCAACGGGATCAACGTTCTCAATCGAGCAGACAACCACCACGTTGTCTGCCTTATCGCGCATAAGCTCGAGTTCGTATTCCTTCCAGCCCAGGATGGATTCTTCCAGCAGGACCTCAGTAGTACGCGACTGCTGCAAGCCAAGGCCGGCAATCTGGCGTAGTTCGGTCTCATTGAAGGCAATGCCAGAACCCAGACCGCCCATGGTGAAGGACGGGCGAATCACGATTGGGTAGCCCAGTGTATCAGCGGCAGCTAGGACCTCATCCATGGTGTGGGCGATCTCTGAGCGACAAACCTCTGCGCCGCACTTTTCGACGATGGCCTTGAACTGGTCACGGTCTTCACCGGCGTCGATGGCGGCCGCATTCGCACCGATCATCTCTACGCCGTAGCGGTCTAGAATGCCCGCTTCGGACAGTGCCATTGCCGCATTCAAAGCGGTCTGGCCACCAAGGGTCGGGAGTAGTGCGTCCGGCTTTTCCTTCGCGATAATCTTTTCTAGTACCGGAACGGTAATAGGCTCAATGTAGGTAGCATCCGCAACGCCCGGGTCGGTCATGATAGTTGCCGGGTTCGAGTTCACGAGGATGACCCGGATACCTTCATTTCGTAGGACGCGGCAGGCCTGGGTGCCAGAATAGTCAAACTCGCAGGCCTGGCCGATCACGATCGGACCGGAGCCGATAACCAGCACGGAGTTAATATCGTTACGCTTAGGCATTCTTGGCCTCCTGGGCGGCAGTCTTTTGCATTAGTTCTAGGAATCGGGGGAAGAGGTAGGCAGCGTCGTGAGGGCCAGCTGCGGCCTCGGGGTGGTACTGCACGGAGAAGGCCGGCAAGTCTAGGCAGCGGAGCCCTTCCACTACCCCATCGTTGAGGGAGACGTGGGAGACTTCAACATTTCCGTAGCGACCATTTTCGAAGGGGGCGACCGAGGCGCCGGTAGTTGGGGCATCAACCGCGAAACCGTGGTTGTGAGCAGTGATTTCGACCTTGCCGGTGGTACGGTCTAGCACCGGTTGGTTAACGCCACGGTGACCATAACCGAGCTTGTAGGTGCCATACCCTAGCGCGCGTCCCAGCAGCTGGTTACCGAAGCAGATACCAAAGTAGGGAATCTTGGCATCTAGGACGGCACGTAGTAGGTTTACTTGGCTATCGGCTGTGGCCGGGTCACCGGGGCCATTAGAGAAGAAGACACCATCGGGATTTACTGATTTTAGGTCTTCGAAGGTGGCGTTAGCCGGGAACACGTAAACCTGCATGCCAAGGTGGCTCATGTGGTACGGGGTGCGGTTCTTCAGGCCGAGGTCGAGCGCGGCCACCCGGGCTAGCGGTTCCTTGCCGGCAAAGTCGCCTGCTGGTTCCACGACGTACATTTCGGTGGTCGACACTTCGTCGGTTAGGTTGGCACCTTCCATCTGGGGGCTGGCTTGTACGATTGCCACCAGTGCTTCCACCACGGGCGTGGTTAGGTATTCGGCACCTGCGGGCAGTGCTGAACCAGAGAAGATGCCGGCGCGCATGGCGCCGCGTTCACGAATATGACGGGTGAGGGCGCGAGTATCAACCCCGCTAATACCGACTACCTGCTGGTCGCGCAAGTAATCTTCTAGTTCGCCGTCGGCACGCCAGTTGGAAGCGCGTCGGGCCGCGTCGCGGACCACGTAGCCGGCTACCCAGATTTGGGCGGACTCGGGATCCTGCTGATTGACGCCGGTGTTACCGATGTGGGGTGCGGTCTGGACCACGATCTGCTTGTGGTAGGAGGGGTCCGTTAGGGTTTCTTGGTATCCGGTCATGCCGGTTGAGAACACAATCTCACCGACCGTCTTGCCGCGGTAGCCGTAGGCGGTACCTTGGAAGACTTGACCGTCTTCTAGTACCAGTAATGCCATTTCTTCAGTCATCACTGAATCCCTTCTTCAACTGGGCGACCTTCCTTAACGGTCATCTTGCCTTGGTAGAACGTGTAGAGTACCTGGCCGGGCAATTCCATCCCGGCGTAGGGCGTATTTTTGGACTTGGAGTATTGACGATCCGGGTCTACCACGCGGGTGACGCTAGGATCGACTAGACAGAGGTTGGCGGGCTCCCCTACTTCTAGGGGGCGTCCCTGCTGGTCGGAGACACCACCGATGCGGGCGGGGTTTACCGAAAGTACCTGCACGACCTGTTCCCAGGTAAAGTGTCCGGGCTGCACCATGGTTTTGATAATGATTGGTAACGCAGTTTCCAGACCGGTCATACCGAAGGCTGCCTCATCCCAGGGGCAATCCTTGGTTTGGGCCGGGTGCGGGGCGTGGTCGGTGCCGACAATGTCGATAGTTCCGTCACGTAGGCCTTCAAGGACGGCGAGGCGATCGTTCTCGGTCCGTAGTGGCGGGTTGACTTTGAAGCGCGCATCTAGGGTGTGCGCTTGTTCGTCGGTTAAGTAGAGGTGGTGCGGGGTAGCTTCGGCCGTAATCTTGACGCCGCGCGCTTTCGCATCACGGACTAGGCGAACAGAACCAGCGGTAGAGAGGTGGCAGACGTGGACGCGAGCGTTGAGGTGTTCAGCCAGGATGATATCGCGGGCGACGATGATCTCTTCTGCCGCTGCGGGCCAGCCGCGCAGACCAAGTTGTCCGCTGACGACGCCCTCGTTCATCTGGGACCCGGCGGTAAGGGTCGGTTCCTGAGCATGCTGGGCGATTACCCCATCGAAGGTGGAAACGTATTCGAGGGCGCGGCGCATCAGGGCCGAATCCCAGACACACTTGCCGTCGTCAGAGAAGACTTTCACTTGCGCTTTAGATTTATTCATGGCGCCTAGTTCAGCTAGAGCGTGTCCCTCGAGGTTCTTTGAGACGGCCCCGACCGGACAGACCTGGACGAATCCGGCACGCTCTCCTAGTTCGAGGACCTTTTCCACGACGAGGGCGTTATCGGCTACCGGGGAGGTGTTCGCCATGGCGTGAACGCAGGTATAACCACCAACCGCTGCAGAACGGGTTCCGGTGTAGACGGTTTCTGCCGCGCTGCCACCGGGTTCACGCAGGTGGGTATGTAGGTCGACGAGGCCGCGTAGAGCGACTAGGTTGGTTCCATCGATTACTTGGGGATCCTCGACAGTTTCCGCAGCCTGGGGGCCACGTCCTACAATCTGACCGTCCTTGAAGGCTAGGTCAGTTGGTTCGGCGCCTTCGATGGAGACGTTTTTGATTAGGTATTGAGTCATCTTAGTTTTCATCTCCGTTGATTAGTAGATCGAGCATGGCCATCCGGACGAATACGCCATTGTTTACCTGCTTCAGGATTAGTGAACCGGGGCCATCTGCCGCTTGGTCACAGATTTCTAGTCCGCGGTTCAGGGGTCCTGGATGCAGGATGGCGCACTTTTCGCCTAGGCGTTCGTAGCGTTCTGGGTTTAGGCAGTACTGGCGGATGTAGTCGCCGACCGAAGGGAAGTAGCCTCCACCGGCTGAGCTCATACGTTCTTTTTGAACACGGAGCATCATCACCGCATCAGGCTGGGTGGCGATGGCCGCATCGAAATCGGTGGTTACCTTCACGGGCCAAGTATGTACTCCTGGTGGGAGTAGGGTGCTGGGGCCAACTAGGGTTACTTCAGCGCCGAGGGCGACCATTAAATCCACGTTCGAACGCACTACTCGGGAGTGCAGTAGGTCGCCAACGATTAGGAGTTTAGTGCCGGCTAGGTCTTTACCTAGCGGGGATTCGTGTAGGTATTCGCGTAGGCTGACAGCATCTAGTAGTGCCTGGGTGGGATGCTGGTGGGCACCATCGCCACCGTTTAGGACCGGCAGTCCGGTCCATTTGGCGACCAGTTGCCCGGCCCCGACCGCCTGGTGGCGGATGACTACGGCGTCGATCCCCATGGAGGTAATGGTGGCTACGGTATCCCGGAGGGATTCGCCCTTTGAGAGTGAGGAACCAGCGGCAGAGAAGTTAACTACCCGAGCCCCAAGCCGTTCTGCAGCTAAGGAAAAAGAAAGGCGCGTACGGGTGGAATCTTCAAAGAATAGATTCGCAACCGTCGCGCCTGCCAAGGTTGGTTCGAAATCGGGGGTCCCGAATTTGGTCTTCATATTCTGGACTCGGTCCAAAAGCGTAATTGCTTCGGAATTAGAGATTCCGGAAAGGGTTAGTAGGTTTTTCATCGGTCTCCCCCGGTAATAAAGACACCTTCTAGGGTGTCGAGATCTTCGACGTGGATTAGGACTTGTTCATCACGGGCCGTGGGTAGGTTCTTTCCTACGTAATCGGCTCGGATTGGTAGCTCACGGTGCCCGCGGTCGACTAGCACGGCTAGTTGTACGCTCTGCGGGCGACCGAGTTCAGAGATCACATCTAAAGCGGCACGAACGGTGCGGCCGGTATAGAGCACGTCATCTACTAGGATGACGCGTTTATTGTCGAGGCCGCCCTCTGGGATTTCGGTTAGGCCTAGATCTCGGTCGGCATTCGTGCGATCATCGCGGAAACCGGAGATATCAATGCTTCCGGTGGGAACTGGAGTTGCATGTTTAGCAATATTTTGGGCGATTCGTTCGGCCAGAACTTGGCCGCGCGTGCGGATTCCCATCAGCACGACCTCGTCAACACCTTTGTTCTTTTCAATAATTTGAAAAGCGATTCGCGCCAGAGAACGACGTATATCATCCGGCCCTAAAACCGGACGCGTTTGCGGATGCGTACGCATCTTCACCTGCCTTCCCCGTCTCTCTGGACGGGCTTAAAGGAAACTTCCTGTTTAGTTTAGCGCAGCAGGGGTGAATTCGTGAGTGAATTTAGGGGTTTAAAGTATGTGAGAAAACACAAAAGTGGGGCCCCAACTTCAATAGTTGGAACCCCACTCTAAAGTGTCAGATTACTCGTCTAGGTACTCGCCCTCGTAGAAAGCCGAAACCGACTTTTCTAGGTCGGGTTCGTCTTCCTCGTCGAGTTCGTCCAAGTAAACTCCTTCAAGCTTACCGGCGGACTTTTGGACCTTATCCAAGACTGCGTTAATGAACGCGGGCGCATCAGGAGCACAGAGTGAATCGGCAATGCCGACAGCCTGGGTAATTGCTACTACCCCATCGACATCCTCATTGAAGAGGATTTCCCAAACGGCCACCCGCAAGATCGAACGATCCACAGAGGGCATCCGGTTCCAGTCACGATTGGAATAGGTCGCAATTGCTCGGTCAATGCTATCCAGATTGGCAGCTACCCCAGAGACGATTTCTACCGCATAGGCGGGTAGCGGAGTCTGTGCCGCGGTTACCTGCTTGCGTTCTTCGAGGAGGCGCAAAAGGTCACCGCTGGTTAGCGTTCCACAGCGTTCATCCCCTTCGAAGAGGACGTCAATCGCGCGAATACGCGCTTTGGTGCGTGAGCCTTTGCGTACACTCATCAGTCGTTAACGCGGGAAATGTAGGAACCGTTACGGGTATCAACCTTAACCTTGGTGCCGGTTTCTAGGAATAGCGGGACCTGGATTTCGTAACCGGTTTCCAAGGTAGCGGGCTTGGTGCCAGCGGAGGAACGGTCGCCCTGTAGGCCCGGTTCGGTGTAGGTAATTTCTAGCACGACAGAAGCCGGTAGTTCGATGAATAGAACCGAGCCCTCGTGCATAGAGACGATTGCAGACTGGTTTTCTAGCATGAAGTTAGCAGCGTCGCCTACGGTTTCCTTGGGAACCATGATCTGTTCGTAGGTGGAGTCATCCATGAATACGAAGTCCTGACCATCCTGGTACAGGTAGGTCATGTCACGACGGTCAACAGTTGCAGTTTCAACCTTTAGGCCAGCGTTGAAGGTCTTATCAACGATCTTGCCAGAAAGTACATTCTTGAGCTTGGTACGAACGAAGGCAGGGCCCTTGCCCGGCTTAACGTGCTGGAATTCGACGACAGACCAGAGTCCGTTGTCGATCTTTAGAACCATGCCGTTTTTCAAATCGTTGGTAGTTGCCAAGGTATTTCCTTCCAATAATAACGTGTGGGGTGATCCCACTATGACTGGTCTATCCTACTGCTAAATACGTCAAAAAGCGCTTGGGCAGCGGTGTGAGTTGCATATCCTGAAAGATCTTGTTCGATTGCCCCTACAGCTAGCCAAGCTTCTTTACGGCTCTGCGCCAACTGTAGCCAGGTGGCACGCACAGGGCCTAAACCGACTGGTTGTCCCGGCGCCAACAAACCCAACCGTGACCAGCATTCGGTTAGCGAGGCACGGGCGAACACGATGCGGGCCGGCGACTTTCTTAGTTCTTGAGCCGCTTTAGGTAAAAGCACCAAGAAGGAAGGCAACACTACGAGTTGATTCTGGCTTTCCTCTGCCTGCAAGACAGCTTTCAGGCGCTCAAGCCAAGTGTGAGCATCACCGGGATCGGTAGCGGCACCACGAAAGGCAGACTCATCAGGAAGCTCCGAGTCGCTGAAGGCAAAGTTTAGTTCCCGGTTGAGAGAGTCTGCCACTAGTGCCGGGACTCCCTCGATCAGGGCCCCATCTAGGGCCGTTAGAATCATCAACTCAGACATCAAGCCTCCTCCCCTAAAAACTAGAAAACCGTAATTCCGGTGGCTTGAGCAGCACGCTTAAGCGCGTCCTCGTCATTAACTCGGTACGTTTGGACCTGACCGGGACTGGAACACAGCACAAAACGCAGCTGCCCCTGACGGTTCTTCTTATCACGAGCCATCGTATCGCGTAAATCAGGCCAAGAACCCGCATAGTTTGTGGGCAAGCCTAGTGCTGCAATCCGATCCGTCAAGTCTCGCGCATATTCCTTGGTGGCAATCCCCAATTCAGCCGCCAGATGGGCCGCGAAGACCATGCCGATGCTGACCCCGTGACCGTGAGGTAACTGGTATTTTTCCGCTTTTTCAATAGCGTGCCCCAAGGTATGGCCGTAATTCAAAATCTCACGGAGACCAGATTCGAATAAATCGGTGCTAACTACTTGTGCTTTTACCCGAACTGCAGCCTCAATTAGGGCCTGTAGTACCTCGCCCGTGGGTAAGGTGCCGGGAGCGATCCCCTGGCAGAGCTGCAGGATATATGGATCCCGAATAAATCCGCATTTGATGACCTCGGCCATGCCATTGCGTAGTTCAGCCTCCGGTAGGGTCTGCAGGAACTTTAAATCACAGAAGACTGCGGTGGGTGGATAGAAAGCGCCAACAAGGTTCTTTCCGGCCTCAGTATTAATTCCGGTCTTCCCGCCGACAGCAGCATCTACCATTCCCAGCAGGCTGGTGGGTAGCATGACAGTTTTGACACCGCGCATCCAAGTAGCACCAATGAAACCAGCAAGGTCAGTGGTAGCTCCCCCGCCTAGACCGGTGATTACACAATCTCGACCGTATGCTTCAGCGCCTAGCAGATCCCAGGCAGCGGCTAGTTGCGACAGAGATTTTCCAGCCTCACCATCAGCGTGTTGAAAACACCGTACCCGCTTACCCTGCTGCTCTAGCAGCTCCGATAGTTCGAGTGCGGCTGGTTTTAAGGCTTCTGGGTGGACAATCAGGTGGTCGTCACCTGCGTCGAGCAAACTTCGAAGAATCGCGGCTTGCAGGTCTGTGCCTACCAAGACTAGATAGTCCCGCTGGCCCCTAACAAGGGAAATCCCGAGGTTTTTTCCAAGTTCTCGACAGATTTGCCGCGCGACCTGTTCGGGAGCTTGTTCGGCTGGAACCTGAATCGTCGCTACCTTCTGATAGATAGGATTGCGTCGTTGCGCAAGCTCTTGGAGCTTAGCCTCAGGGTCAGTACCGTTCAGTAGTGGCCGATTGCCCTCGTGTCGAGCACGTTCAAAAGCGGTTTTTGGGTCGACTTTTAGATGGACAACAGCCTGTTCCGCAAGCAGTGCCTGATTAGCGGGGCGATCTAAAGCACCGCCGCCAAGGGCGATAATGCACGGATTTTCCGCCTGGAGCACTTCCTGCAAGGCTGCGGTTTCAAGATCGCGAAAGTGTTCTTCCCCTGATTCAGAAAATACTTCGGGAATTGACTTTCCGGCAGTTTTTTCAATGAGGTGATCAAGGTCAAGGAACTCCCATCCCAGAGCACGGGCCAGAATCTGCCCGACGGTGGTTTTTCCAGCAGCGGGAAGTCCACACAAGAAAATCCGCGTCGGCAAAACAGCGTTCTCAGGCACGATCATCACCGGCATTCAAACGTTCAAGATTTGCTTTAATCTGTGAAATGGTGTCGCCCCCGGCACGCTCTAGTAGGAATCCGGCTAACACCAGAGCCAACACCGATTCGCAGATTACTGCCGCGGGTACGGCAGCGCAGACATCAGAACGCTGGTGGTTTGCACGGGATTCTTCACCGGTGGCCCAGTCGATTGAGCGTAAGGCTTTGGGAACGGTGGAAATAGGTTTCACGGCTGCGCGAACGACGATTGGTTGGCCGTTGGAAATGCCCCCTTCAATACCACCGGCATGGTTCGAAACTCGCTGCCAGTTACCATCGGCATCCCGGACAATCTCATCCTGGGCCTGTGATCCAGGGCGGCGGGCGGCTTCCATACCGTCGCCGATTTCGACGGCTTTTACTGCTTGGATGGACATGATCTCGGCGGCGATGGCCGCATCTAGACGACGGTCATGTTGAACGTGTGAGCCCAGACCGATTGGGACTCCGTAGGCTAGGGTTTCTACTACTCCCCCACAGGTATCGCCAGCCTTTTTAAGCTCGTCAAGGTGTGCGAGCATTTCAGCTTCGGTTTGAGGGTCGAGACAGCGAACGGGACTCGCATCAAGTGCCGGTGCGTCTGCTGGGATTGGTTCTGCTGCCTGGGAGGTGACCGCGCCCAGTGAGCGCAAATGCGAGACAAGTTTAATCCCACAGCTTTGTTCTAGGATGGCTTTGGCTACGGTACCAAGCGCTACTCGCGCAGCGGTTTCCCGGGCGGAGGCACGTTCGAGGATATTTCTAGCATCCTGCTGCTGGTATTTAATAGCTCCGGGCAAGTCAGCATGGCCCGGGCGAGGACGTGTAAGCGGACGGTTTCGGGCAATTTCCCGTTCATCGCCGGTACCAGCGTCGATTTTTAGCGCTTGCGGGTCTACTGGATCGGCACTCATAACGTCGGTCCATTTTGGCCACTCAGAGTTATGAATTAGCAGCGCGATGGGCGCACCGGTGGTGACGCCATGACGGATTCCCCCGAGGATTTCCAGACGATCCTTTTCAAAGGCTTGGCGCGCTCCTCGGCCAGCTCCTTGACGACGCCGGTGAAGTTCGGCCTCAAAATCTTTACTTTGCAGCTTGAGACCTGCGGGGACTCCATCGATCATTCCTACGAGCGCTGGACCGTGTGATTCTCCAGCAGTTAACCATCTAAGCATGACACGAATTATTGCATAGCTTTTTTAAATACTCAGGCTCAGCGCCAAGGGGAGAGAAATATATAACCATGGACCATAAGCCACATATTTATCTTTATGACCTGCAATTCGCCTAAATATTAAGTAGAGAGCGGGAAGAATGGCTAGTATGAACAGGTACTGCGGTAGTGTGTCTGTGGCCGCTGCCCAGAGCACTAAAGCAGGCGCAAATTTGAGGTCTCCCATACCGATTCCAACGAATAGCAATATTCCTAAAACGACGAGGGTGATAGCTAGTACTAATGCTAAAAAGGTCCAAGAATGGGTTTTTTGTTGTGGATTTGGAATTCCGGCTTGAAAGACCGCAAGGGCCCCAAGATGAAGTACCACACTAGCTAAGACCAAGCGGTTAGGCAGTAGATGAACGCGCTGATCGATAGTTATAGCTAAGGCAGTGGGCGGCAGTGCTGGAATCAAGAACGCTCCAACTCTAAAATGCCAGAGGAAAAAGCCCAAAAGTATTAACACGATAAAGACATAGACCAGCTGATCTCGAATCGTGAAACTAGCATATTTAGGCGAATATTTCTTAATCCAGAAAAGTGTGTACAGGAACGTTAGCACGCCCAGGCTTAGGGACAGAATGATTAGCGGATTCATTCTTAGCTCTCTGCGTCTAGGTATTACTAGGCCTGTGCTAAGTGCTGATCAAGTGCGTCGCGCATGGCTTCGACCGGAGCAGCTTTACCAGTGTGTAAAGCAAACTGCTGGATAGCTTGATGGAAGAGCATCTCGACACCTGGGATATAGTGTGCGTCGCTGCGTTGGCAGGCAGCTTGTAGCCAAGTGCCGGCATTTGCGTAAGAGGCTTCAAGGACTAGCGCCTCTGCCTTGAGCTGGAAGCTTTCATCCCAACCTTCTAGGACCTTCGCTGGGACAGTCGAAATGACTAGGTCAGCTTCGGTTAGGACACGTTTGATCATGTCGGTCAGTCGCCACGCAACAGGTAAGAAGTCGGTCCTCAGTTCCCGACGTGCGGCAGTCACTGTGCCCGGGCCCGTTAAGGTTCGTGCGGTGATAAAGGTTTCTGGTCTTCCCAGTTCGCCGAGGGCGGCTAGAGCCGAGCACGCGGAGGCACGTCCACCGATTATGACGGCCTTTTTAAACTGTGGTTCAAGCTGGTACTGCCGGGCAGCATGTTGAATCGCCTGAGAAATGCCGTAAATATCGGTGTTGAAACCAACCTTTAAGCCGGCCGAGTTTACTACCGTGTTGACCACTCCGGTGGCGGCCGCGGACGGCTCTAGAGAATCAAGGAAGGGAATGATCTTCTGTTTGAGTGGCATCGTTACTGAGAGCCCATCAAATTGACTCCAGGGCCCTTCAGATTCGATCTCCGATAACTCGACCGCTTCGTAAGTCGCTTCGATTCCTAGCGCCCGGTAGCCAGCATTATGCATCAGAGGTGATAGCGAATGAGCCACCGGCGAGCCAATTAAAGCAAAACGCATCGTATTATCTCGATAATTACTTATCTCAGTAGCAGGACTTTTCGTGAGTCTTGCAGTACTCCGCTAGTTCCGCCTTACCCTTGACGAACTCGTCGTAGGTGTCGTAGAACTTGGTTTCACCGGTATCTAGATTGGTGGTTACGAAGTACAACCAGTTACCGTCGGCGGGGTGCATGACGGCTTCCAGAGCAGCGTCACCGACAACGCCAATCGGGGTGGGCGGTAAGCCGGCGTTCTTGTAGGTGTTGTAGGGAGAGTCAGCCTGTAGTTCCTGCTGGGTAGGTAGACCGCTAGTACGTCCTGAAGCATAAGCTACCGTAGAGTCCATCTGCAGACGGTTCAGTACCTCTTTGCCCTTTTCTGCATCAAGGCGGTTATCGATCACGCGAGCCACCATGGGAAGATATTCCTTCTTGGCAACTTCGCGCTCTAGAATCGACCCCTTAGTTAAGGCTACCTGCCACTGATCGCGCGGGATCCCAAGTTTTTCAAGTCGCTTGGTATTGGTTTCAATCATCGTCTTGAAGAGGGCCTTAGCGTCTTCGCCCTTCTTCTGAGTGTAGGTTGCCGGGGCAATCCAGCCTTCTACATTGCCCTTTGCTTCCGCTGGTAGACCAATGGCGTTCGTATCTTTAAGTGCGGCGTTTAGTTGTTCTTCTGTGTAGCCAGCACGTTTGATAAGACGCTGTTTGATTTGTTTTAGTGTGAAGCCTTCGGGGATAGTGAGATCGTTATCCACGCGGTTAGCCGAATCCAATAGTGCGGCCACCGCGGCTGCCGAGCTCATTTTATTAGCCAAGGTGTAGGTGCCGGGCTGGATGTTCTTCGCTTCTGGATTTGCTTTAAATGCAGAGACAAAGGCATCTGTAGAGGCCACGACGTCCTGTTCCTTTAGCATGCTGGCAATCTGACTACCAGTGGCACCCTGGGGAATTTCTACAGTCACTACCCCACTACCGCCACCGGAGTAATCAGCGGGAGCTTCTTCGGTCTGGCCTAGAAGCATTTTGGCTAGATAGATACCACCGAACACCAAGGCCGCCATTAACAGCAGAATAATCAGGGTCGAAATGATCCGCCCACGCTTTTGTTTCTTGGGTTGCTTACGTGAAGTGTTCAAGAATTCCTCCCTTGGGCCACCCTCTTGCTCAATACGTCGGGCTTTATTTTCGATTGCTTGACGGGTAATGGTTTGGGCTTGGGCCTCCGCGGAAACGGGAGTGGTAGGCGCAAACTTGACAGTGGTTTCATCTGTCGGTTCAGGCGTGGTAACCGGGTTTTCCGCCACGGGCGCGGTGATTGGGGTCTCTTCCACCACGGGCGCGACGTTCGCTTCACTTTGTGCTTCGGAAGAAGGATTGGCTGAAGCCAGTTCTGAAGGAGTCTCACGAGGCTCTTCAATCTTGGGTTCAGTTTCATTCTGCTGAGCAGCAAGGGCCTGTTCCCGTTGTGCGCGTAGTTCCCTACGAGAGGGAATCCGACGGGTCGGTTCGCCTTGGTTGTCCATACTCAACCGTTGTTCCTTTCTTCCGTTGCCGCAGCAAATAGTTCGCCGCTGAACTGTCCATCTGGGCCTTCTGAGGCAATGGCATATTCAAGAATTACCGCCGCGGCCGCTTGATCGATGATCTGTGTGCGGTTGCGACCGGAAATTCCTGCGTCAGCTAATCTCAGATGTGCTGTCGAGGTCGTAAGACGTTCGTCAATCATTCTGATCTCAGCTGTGGGATAGCGTCGATGTAACTGTTTCGCAAAGTTGCGAGCTAGCTTTACCGAAGCTCCCTGATTTCCGTTTAGGTGTAATGGTAACCCGACATATATGACGGAGGCAGGACTTTCGTGCAGGGCGTCGACGATTCGATGCCAGTAGGCGCCGTTTTTATCGACTTGGAAGGTCCCAGCCGGAAGCACCACCGTGGTTCCGGCTGGGGTCCGTGCGGCACCGATTCGTGCCCGCCCAACGTCAAAGGCCCAGCGTGTAACTGTCATTATCAGGCTTCGCTAAGTGCCTCGGTTAGAGCTTCTCGAGCAACGCTCAACTTGGCAGGATCCTTTAGACCAGCCTGCGCCATATCGGGCTTACCGCCGCCGCCACCGCCGGCACGAGTAGCAGCAGCCTTGACCAGTTGTCCAGCATTAATTCCAGCTTCGCGAGCCGTGGCGTTGGTAGCTACCACAAGTGAGCCCTTGCCAGCGACTTCCGCAGTTAGGGCCACCACAACCGGACGTTCGTTTCCAAGTTGGTCACGTAGCTGTAGTACCGCGGTACGTAGGGCGTCGGCTGCACCAAGCGAGCCTAGATCTTCGTTAATAACCCGAACGCCGTTGATCTCCTGTGCCTTGTTGACTAATTCCTTAGCTTGGTTCAAGACGCTTTGGGTACGCAGCTGGGTAAGTTCCTTCTGAGTTTCCTTCAAGCGGCTCATGAGGTTTTCAATGGCGCCCGGAAGCTCTTCGGTAGGACGACCTACTAGAGTGGACAGGTTCGCTAGTAGGCTGTGCTCCTGGGATTGGTGCTGGTAGGCACCATCACCGACAAGTGCGTCCATACGACGTACACCGGAGCCAATAGAGGATTCGCCCAAGAGGGTGATGCGGCCGATGTTACCGGTCATCGGAACGTGGGTACCGGCGCAGAGTTCGCGAGACCAACCATCGCCAATGGTAACAACGCGTACTTCGCGACCATACTTTTCACCGAAGAGCGCCATGGCTCCTAGTGCACGAGCATCGTCTAGATCCATGACTTGGTCGGTGACGGCTAGGTTTTTGGCTAGCTGTTCGTTAACGCGGCCTTCGATTGTCCCGAGGGCATCAGAGCTTAGTGCTTGGTTGTGACGGAAGTCGAAGCGCATCCGGGACGGGCTGTTTTCAGAGCCGGCCTGGGTGGCCTGTTCGCCTAGGGTTTCGTGTAGAGCCTTGTGCACCATGTGAGTGGCGGTGTGGGCCCGAGCAATGTGAAGACGACGTTCCGTATCGATGCTAGCGGTAACTTCCTCGCCTAGTGCTACTTCGCCTTCTACCAAGCGGCAGCGGTGTACGCTTAGGCCCTTAATCGGGGCCTGCACGTCGGTAACCTCCAAGGTCATTCCCGGGGCAGTGATGGTACCTTGGTCGGCTAGCTGACCACCCATTTCAGCCCAGAAAGGAGTCTGGTCAAGGATGACATCAACTTCAGCAGGTGCGGTTACCACCGGCTGGGGCTGTCCCTTAACTAGTAGACCCATAACCTTAGCGGTAGCAGTGCTTTCGGTGTAGCCCAGGAAGTCGACCTTGCCACCAACCTTTTCCGCTAGTTCATGGTAGATACGGGAGTCCACGTGTCCTGTCTTCTTATTAACGGCATCCGCACGAGCACGGTCCTTCTGCTCCTGCATGAGGGCACGGAAGGAATCCTGATCAACCTGTAGCCCCGCTTCAGAGGCCATTTCCAAGGTTAGGTCGATGGGGAAACCGTAAGTATCGTGAAGAGCGAAGGCATCAGCACCAGAGATGGTCTTGTTCTGTGCGCTCTTCACCATGTTGTCGAAGATGGTAGTTCCGGATGAAAGCGTACGGAGGAACGCTTCTTCTTCCGCGTAGGCAATATCTGAGATCTGTCCCCAGCGCTGCTCTAGTTCTGGGTAGGAAAGCTTCATTACGTCCTTGGAGACCGGCAATAGATCGGGCAAGACTGCTCGGTCTACACCTAGCAAGCGCATTGCCCGGACAGCACGGCGGACTAGTCGGCGTAGCACGTACCCGCGACCATCATTACCGGGCTGGACCCCATCGCCAATCAGCATTAGCGACGAACGGACGTGGTCTGCGATGACACGCATCCGGATATCAACGCTTGGATCTTGGTTCTGACCGTACTTCAGGCCGGTTAGTTGTTCGGTTGCCTGGATGACGGGGTAGACTTCGTCGATCTCGTACATATTGGCTTTGTCTTGAAGTAGCACAGCGAGGCGCTCCAAGCCAGCACCGGTATCGATTGCCTTGGCATCGAGTTCGCCAAGTAGCGGGTAGTCTTTGCCCTTGCCTTCGCCGCGTAGGAACTGGTCGAAAACTAGGTTCCAAACTTCGAGGTAGCGGTCGCCACCGGGATCGACATTGCCCCCGACAGCTTCCGGACCGTAAGCGGGACCACGGTCATAGTGCCATTCCGCACAGGGACCGGCGGGACCGGGCTGGCCGGTGTCCCAGAAGTTTTCGTTTCGAGGAAGACGCACGATGTGCTTGGGATCGATGCCGATCTTTTTGGTCAGGACGTCAAAGGATTCGTGGTCTTCTTCCCAGAGGGTTACCCAGAGACGGTCGGCATCTAGACCGTAGTTGCCCTTATCGACGCTGCCGGTGAGTAGCTCAAAGGCAAAATCGATGGCACCTTCTTTGAAGTAGTCACCGAATGAGAAGTTACCATTCATCTGGAAGAAGGTGCCGTGACGGGTAGTCTTGCCAACGTTGTCAATATCGTTGGTTCGGATACATTTCTGTACTGAAGCTACGCGAGGCCAGGGAGCCTTTTCGGTTCCAATAATGTAGGGAATAAAGGGAACCATGCCGGCGATGGTGAAGAGGATCGAGGGATCCGGAGAGATCAACGGTACGGAGGGCGCGATGTGGTGGTCCTTCGAGGCGAAGAAATCAAGCCAGCGGGAGCGAATTTCAGAGGTACGCATTTTCTTCCTTAAACCGGGCATAGACCCGGGATTCTTTCTGAACGGTAATCACCTAATAATACATTGCTGGCCCCGCAGTTTTCACTACGGGGCCAGTAAATGGCGCTGTTAAATATCAGCGTGAGTAGTATTCAACAACCATCTGGACGTCACAGGTGACGGGAACTTCGTCACGCTTGGGGCGACGGACCAAGGTGGAGGTTAGCTTTTCTAGCTGGACGTCTAGGTAAGCGGGGACTGCAGGTAGCACGTCGCGGTGTTCACCAGCGGCAGCAATCTGGAAGGGAACCATGGTCTGGCTCTTGGGCTTAACCATGATGACCTGTCCGGGCTTCACGCGGTAGGACGGGCGGTCAACTAGCTGACCGTCAACTAGGATGTGACGGTGCACGATGATCTGACGAGCCTGGGCTGCGGTGCGGGCAAAGCCGGAACGTAGCACTAGGGCGTCTAGACGCATTTCTAGAAGTTCGACTAGGTTTTCACCGGTTAGGCCTTCAGCGCGGCGTGCTTCTTCGAAGACGCGAACTAGCTGAGCTTCGCGGATGTTGTACTGGGCGCGTAGACGCTGCTTTTCCTTTAGACGGATAGCGTAGTCAGATTCGCTGCGCTTGCGGGCGCGGCCGTGTTCACCGGGGCCGTAGGGACGCTTTTCGAAGTAGCGAACAGCCTTGGGGGTCAACGGGATACCTAGGGCGCGAGAGAGGCGCACCTGGCGACGAGTGCGGCTAATAGCCATAATTTTGTACCTTCCTGTACGATTTTTCGTTCAACCGCTTGCGCGGTGGGGTCGACACAAGGCCAAGACCCCAGGATTGCCACGATTGGCAACTGCCCTAGTTTACGGCATATTACGTAGCTCTTCTACCTTCGACAGGCGACTTGTGATACGACTCTCAAAGCCGTGTGTGGTGGGCTCGTACAGTTTTAGATCACCCAGTGATTCGGGTAGGTAACGCTGAGGTGCCACCCCATGCTCGTAATCGTGCGGGTAGCGATAGGAAGCGCCCTTTTGAAGCGGCGATCGCGCATCCCGTAAATAAGGTGGAATATCATTCCCCTGACCGTTTTGTACTAGTTCAAGCGCAGCATTAATTCCTTTATAAACAGCGTTAGATTTGGGTGCTACCGCTACGGCCACAGCCGCCTGCGCCAGGATAATCCGCGCTTCGGGCATACCCACGTGTTGTACTGCAGTCAACGCTGCTGCGGTTAACGGTAGAACGGTTGGGTCTGCCATCCCGACGTCTTCGGAAGCGGCGATCATGATTCGGCGGGCAATAAACCGCGGGTCTTCGCCGGCGTGAAGCATCCTAGCCAAGTAGTACAGGGCCGCGTCCGGATCTGAACCACGCATTGATTTAATAAAGGCACTGATAACGTCATAATGCTGATCGATACCGTATTCTAGGCCCGCTGAGTCAGCGACGGCCCGGACATGTTCAACAGAGATTACGGGGCTCTCCCCCGCTGCGTCTGCGGCGGCTTCCAGAATCGTTAATGATTTTCTTGCATCACCACCGGCAGCACCCAAAATGATGTCAATCGCTTCAGACTCTAGTTCGAATCTACCACCCAACCCGCGTTCAGAACTTAGTGCACGGGAGATAACCTCTTTAAGGTCATCCTCGGTCAGGGGCTCCAAAGTAACCATGAGGGATCGTGAAAGCAAGGGATTAATCACCGAAAAGACGGGATTTTCGGTGGTAGCCGCGATCAGTGTCACGAAGGCGTTTTCAACCGCCGGCAACAGTGCATCCTGCTGAGACTTGGAGAAGCGATGCACCTCGTCAACAAAAAGAATCGTAGGTTTCCCCGACAGCGAGAGTTCCGATTTAGCCTGCTTGATTACTTGACGAACTTGAGCCACTCCGTCGCTTACGGCCGAAAGCTCCACAAAGTTCCAGTTACTCTTTCGTGCCAGTAGATAGGCGATGGTAGTTTTACCCGTCCCTGCTGGACCCCATAGGATTACCGAGGAGGCGGGACGTTTTCCGGCTTCAGCCCGGGCGAATAGGTTTTGAAGGGGTGACTGTGCCTTTAAAAGGTGTGCTTGCCCAACGACCTCGGAAATATCACGAGGTCGCATTCTGACCGCCAAGGGTGCGCTCTGAGCTGCTGCTTCACTACTGGAAGCCGGAGTAAAAAGGTCCACTAGAAAACCCTACCTTGATTGGTTCCAAACTAGCAAACACACTAATCACAACCAGGGTCCATAAAATGATAATTCGAATGCCAAGAGCGGACCGATAAGCACCTAAAGTAGAACGGTTAGAGAGCTAAATAAGTTAAGTGTAATAAGTACTAAAGTCCCTTTTTTAGCAATCTAGGGAGCATTAGGGCAAAATAGGAGGGTGATTAAAGCTATTGCCAGCCGGCTTTATGCCAGCTACGAACTGATCTGTGCGGTCTTTCTGGCCGCAATAATTGCCATGACCTTAACCGTTTCGACCGGTTTTGGACAGGGGTCAGTCATCGCGCGCACCGTACCAGTGGCAGACACCGCAGTAAACTCGGTGATCGCCGAAACTAGGCAACAGCTTTTAAGCGAAGGACAAACCGAACAAACTACGGCCATTTTGGTTGAAGGTGTGGACTTGAGCAATGAGGCCGCATTCGATGCTGCCTCGCAAAAATTTACAGCCGCACGGGCGGACATCGAAAAATCACTGAAAGTCACCACCGGTGAGAATTTCCTTGATCCCTTTACCCTCGGTTTCCCCAAAGCAAATGAAGAGCTAGCAAACCCGCTACTTTCATCTAACCGAAAAGCATTCGTGGCCCTGCTATTTGCGCCCAGCACGGATACTCCCGCCAAACAGGCTGAATTCCAAGCTCGTATTTCTGAAAACCTACCTAGGATTGAGCAGGAAATCGAGAAGGCATATCCGAATAGCACCGTGTCGGTTTCCTCCCCTGCCTTCGCTCAAGAACAGGCTCAGAATAATGCCTCCAAAGGTACTTTGATCATCATCCTAGTCACCCTTTTGGCATCGCTAATTGCCTTCTATGTGGCCACGGGTAAGGCTACTCGCGCATTTGCTTCCTTTAGCAGCATCCTAGGCTCACAACTAGCGGCATTAACCATTACTTGGTTGTTAAGCTTCTTCATCACGATTCCTACCTCGCTAGTACCCCTAGTAGCACTTGCCACTACCGTCCTTTCCGGCATTTCCAGCGCCGTCTTCAATGCCGTTGACGCTTATTCTTTGGAGTACCGCGAAAATATTGAGTTAGCGGGAGATCATGGTCCGCGGACTCGCCGTCGGGCGCGCATCGAATATCTAGCGCAGCGCATGAAGGATAAGCGGAACTTAATTATTACCGCCATTGGCATTACCTTTGCCAGTATCTTGATTCTGTTTGCTGCCAGTTTGAATCACTTGGTGAAGCTAGCCATCATCTTGCTCCCCACCGTGATCGCGGTCTGGGCGATTGAGCTTATTGCTACCCCCAGCGTGTTGCTACTAGCTGAACGTTTTAGCCAGCGTTGGAATCATTCGAAGGTGACGCTGCCAGAAACCTCTCCCATCGTCAGGGCCCAAAACTGGCTGCGTCAACGCCTAGCCCTCCCCTATGCCCAGACCCCCTTCAGTAAGAACCAAGCAGCCCCGGGTATTGCCGCCCTACTACTGATTCTGGCCAGTCTTCCCTGCATCGTGATTTCACCGCGGGCCATGTCAGCGGCCGAACTAATGGACGCTTCGCAGACAGTCCACTTCCAGCAGACCGCCCGCCAGGCCTTCCCCCAGATGGTCGATCCGGACTTTGTGGTCATTGCTCAGACCTCCCCCACCAACCTGCAAAAATGGGCTGATTCGATCAATTCGAAGAGTCAACTGGTGGTGGCAAAGAATGAAGCCACCACTCTGGGCGAACGCTTCGCGACCGTTTCCTTTAACTTCCGCCAGCCTGATCCTACGTTTAAGGAAATGCGCACGGCACTAGCCCAGGTTTCTACCCCCGCTCAGGGATTCGAGCATGGGGTTTACTCCGACACGGCAAGAAATATTGAAGCCGTAGATTCCGGGGTTTCCAACGTCCCCTTAGCAATTACCCTGACAGTAATCCTTTCCCTCGGTTGCCTGTTCCTGTTGTCTGGAAATATCTGGTGGTCAATTATTCAAACCATTATGGGTGGCTTGACGGTTACCGCATCAGTGGGCTTGGCTGCTGGAGCTTTCAAACTGGGTCTATTTAAGATTCTGCCCGGCACCCTAGTTGAGAACCGCGTAGATTTAGGTGGCCTCTATCTTGGTGGCGTCCTAGCAATCATGATTACCGCCGTAACCCTGCTTGAGCCACTTTCTAACCGTCGCCCTACTGCCACCCGCGCTACCTGGCTAATTAGTGGTTTAACCGCATTAGCGGCTATCTTCTCTGGATTTATCCAGTTAGCCACCACCGGGGCGATTATGCTGGCCTCAGTGGCTATGGGCATGCTGATTTCAGTCTTGGTAAATCCCCAGTTACTCGAGCTACGTAACCAACAGGACTCTAAGCTTCAGGGTAAGCACCCCCGGATTCAAAAGCTTCATGATCGTTTGCACCAGGCGCTTGAAAAAGGCCCCCGCCTAAAGGACGTCAAAAAGACTAATAAGTCTGATTGGGAACCCGCTGACCAAACCGATGTTGAGCCCCAGACTGCAGAGGCTAAGACCGATGAAGTTTCAGAAGCTGAAACGGCCGAGTTAGCAAGTTCGACTCCGAATACAGCGGACCCTGAAGACACCGAACAATAAGTCGCTGCCAACCAACCCGGTTCGTCGATCCTATCTCAAAGTATCTGCGAACTTATAAGGTCAAATTCTTTGGGCCCCTATCCGAGCTTTCGGATAGGGGCCCAAATTCAAACGACTAGCTGATCAGTCTTCGTCCTCTTCTTCAGGGACGTAGTCAACGCCAGCTTCTTCACGCTGCTGATCGGTAATCGGAGCGGGAGCATCGGTTAGCGGATCCCAGCCAGCACCAATCTTCGGGAAGGCGATCACGTCGCGGATCGAACCGGACTTGGTGAGCAACCAAACGATACGGTCCCAGCCAAGGGCGAAACCACCGTGAGGCGGAGCGCCGAACTTGAAGGCGTCAAGCAAGAAGCCGAACTTTTCTTGGGCTTCTTCCTCGCCAATCCCCATGACCTTAAAGACACGTTCCTGAACGTCACGACGGTGAATACGGATCGAGCCGCCACCCAGTTCGTTACCGTTACAAACGATGTCGTAGGCGTAAGCTAGCGCATTGCCCGGATCCTCTTCAAAACGGTCAATCCATTCGGGAGTGGGCGAAGTGAAGGCGTGGTGCACGGCAGTCCAAGCGGAGTTGCCTAGAGCCACGTCACCATCAGCTTCGGCCTGGCCAGAAGGCTGGAATAGCGGGGCGTCAACCACCCAGGTAAAGGCCCAAGCGTCCTCGTCAATCAGGTTGGTGCGCTTACCGATCTCTAGACGAGCAGCACCCAATAGTTCACGGGACGGGGTCGGCTGGCCAGCGGCGAAGAAGATGCAGTCGCCGGGGTTGGCGCCGGTAGCGGCAGCCAAGCCAGCTTTCTCTTCCTCGGAAATATTCTTGGCGACCGGGCCGCCAAGGTTGCCCTCTTCGTCCAAGGTAACGTAAGCGAGGCCCTTAGCGCCGCGCGCCTTAGCCCATTCCTGCCACTTGTCGAAAGTACGGCGCGGCTGTGAACCACCACCGGGCATCACCACAGCACCCACGTAGGGAGCCTGGAAAACGCGGAAGGGGGTGTCTTTGAAGTATTCGGTTAGGTCGACTAGCTTGAGGCCGAAGCGCAGGTCAGGCTTGTCGGAACCGTACTGTTCCATCGCGTCCTTGTAAGTCATGCGCGGGATCGGAAGCGGAATCTCGTAGCCGATTTCCTTCCAGATTTCGCTAATGACCTGCTCGCCCACCTTGATGACGTCTTCCTGGTCTACGAAGGACATTTCGACGTCTAGCTGGGTGAACTCGGGCTGACGGTCTGCACGGAAGTCTTCGTCACGGTAGCAGCGAGCGATCTGGTAGTAACGCTCCATACCGCCCACCATGAGCAACTGCTTGAACAGCTGCGGGGACTGCGGTAGAGCGTACCAGGTGCCGGGGTTTAGACGAGCCGGGACCAAGAAGTCGCGGGCGCCTTCCGGGGTAGAGCGGGTTAGGGTCGGGGTTTCCACCTCGACGAAACCATCGTTGTCTAGCACGCGACGAGCAGCGCGAGCGATCGCCGCGCGTAGGCGAAGGGCCTTCTGCATGGGGCTACGACGGAGGTCTAGGTAACGGTAACGGAGGCGAGCTTCCTCGCCTACCTTGCCGGAGTCTTCAGCGTGATCAGAAACCTGGAAAGGTAGCGGTGCGGCGGTATTTAGGACCTCAACTTCATCGGCGATAACTTCAATGGCGCCGGTGGAAAGATTGGTGTTTTCATTACCTTCGGGACGAAGGGTAACTTCACCGGTGATTTTGAGGACGTACTCGGCACGAAGATCGTGGGCAACCTCTTCATCTCGGATAACTACCTGGGCGATACCCGAGGCATCACGTAGGTCGATGAAGGCAATGCCTCCGTGGTCACGACGACGGTCAACCCAACCGGTGAGGGTGACTTTTTGTCCTTCTAGTGCCGGCGATAGTTCGCCAACCTGGTGTGTACGAAGCACTTGTTATTCCTTTCTAGGTAGCGGCCCGCGAAACGAGCGGGTGCATGTCCAATACTACTTTCATTCGTAGGTCGGTGACCGGTTGAGTTTCTTCTATGGCGGTAACTGTGGCAGGTACCACCTAGACAAGATAGTGTGTTGGAAGTGCAAAGAATCCACTTAACAGGGAAGAATAGGCGTGATGTCTGAAGAAACTGAGACTTATTATTCGCCCCGCCTGGGCTGGTTGCTACTAATTGGCGCCAGCATTTCCATCTGCTTTGCTGGATTTGCAACCCTGGGCGTGACCACGGTCCTGCCAGAAATTGCCCACCAGCTCGATGGTGAGGCGATGTACCCGCTGGCTAACGGTACCGCGCTAGCAGGACAGCTTCTGGCGACAGCCGTGGCCGGTGCCTGGTGTGATTCAAGGGGTGCGCTAAAGCCACTCCTCTCCGGTCTCTTCTTCTTCATCGCTGGTCTAGTTACCTGCGGTCTAGCGCCGACCATGTTGATCTTCGTGATTGGACGTATGTTCCAAGGTCTAGGCGGAGGCCTACTGATGGTCTCAATGTACGTCTTGGTGGGGGCCTTGGTTTCCCCGGTGCGACGTCCTTTCTTCTTTGGCGTTTTCGCCGGCGCGTGGGTGGTCCCGGCACTTGCCGGCCCGTACATTGCCTCCCGTCTAGCGGAGTTTTTTGGCTGGCGCGCAATCTTCCACGTGTTGGTTCCCGCGATTTTAGCGGCAGCTGCAGTTATCTTCCCGCTACTTCGGCACGTACCGAAACATCGTAATCCGCTTCATCCGAGGGCGAGGAAGACCGTTCGCGGTGCCACCGTTGCTTTCGTCGCACTGATGGTCGCCCAGTTCGGGTTTACCCTCACCTTCCCTGGCGCTAAGCTGGCCGCGATTATCGCCCTAGTCTTCTTGGTGCTTTCCTTGAGCGCGATCTTCCCACCGGGAACGATTCGCCTAAAGCGTGGCATTCCTGCCATGGTCGCTTCCCGCGGCTTCATTAATGCCGCCTATGTGGCCACTGAAACCTTTATCCCTCAACTCCTGGTTACTATCCACCACTGGAGCCTAAACGATAGTGCGAAGGTAATCTCTGCCGGGGCTATCACCTGGGCAGCTGCGGCTGGTATCCAGTCGAAGATTGCGGGCGAGAAGCTGCGCCGTCATCTACCTGTGGCGGGCGGAATCTTGGCGGCCCTAGGCGGCATCGCAACCGCAGTTGCGGCTTTCCCCTCCGTGACTGGTCACTTCGCGACCGTCGGCTGGTGCATTTCCGCCTTTGGCGTGGGTCTTTCCTACCCGGCGCTTTCAGTTTTGGCCTTGGAGTCCGCACCTGAAGAAAAGCACGGTTACATTTCTTCTTCCCTACAGTTAGCTGACTCACTGGGCGGTGCGGCGGCACTGACGATTATTACGACGGCCTTCACTTACCTTGCCAATCTTCCAGCTCCTGGTCCCATGCTTCCGGCACTGCTCCTAGCCTTGGGCTTGAGCGTCCTCGCAGCGATTGCTGGCCGCCGAATCGGTACCATCGGAGTTAAATAGTCCCCACCCATAGAAAGCGCACCATCGAGGCTGCGCAGTCATCCTTTGGGCTGCTGTTTTCACTCAAGGGTGAGGGTTTTCGGTTTTATTCCCAAAACCTCCGGTGAGGGATACCACCTGCGCCGCACTATATTTAAGTTCCCCAGCCCTGTAGTGTGTAACTAGCGCCTATCGGCAATTCAGAGCACTTCAGCTACTGCCCCGGGCGATCAGGTCGGTAGTAGTTTTCCGACCCAGTAGGCTATCGGGCGACTTGCCCCTGGTCTAGGCCCAAGAAGTGGGCATTTGATTTATAACAAGATCGGTATTTTCTTGACTGAAGTATTATTCTCTGAACTTTCGCTTCCCTCTGACATTTTGGAAGCTATCTCTGATATGGGCTTTGTGAATCCCACCCCCATTCAAGCGCAAGCTATCCCCTATCTTCTAGAGGGACGCGATATTGTGGGCGTCGCCCAGACCGGTACCGGCAAGACCGCTGCCTTTGGTCTTCCGCTTATTGCCATGACTGAGGCTGGTGGCCCGGTACAGGCACTAGTCCTAGCCCCCACCCGCGAATTGGCCATGCAGACTGCTGATGCGATCGACCAGTTCGCCAAGCGCACCAATGGTGTCGAGGTCCTTTCGGTTTATGGTGGCTCCCCCTACGGTCCGCAGCTCGGCGCTCTGCGTCGTGGTGTCCAGGTGGTAGTTGGCACCCCCGGTCGTATTATCGACTTGATCAAGCGCGAAGCCCTTGACCTTTCACACGTCCGTATGCTGGTCCTTGACGAAGCTGATGAAATGCTTCGTATGGGTTTCGCCGAGGATGTAGAAACCATTGCTTCCTCAGTTCCCCGTGAACGCGTTACCGCGCTTTTCTCGGCCACTATGCCTCCGGCCATCGCGAAGGTCGCCAAAGAGCACCTCACCGATCCGGTAAACGTCACCGTTTCCCGACAGGCTTCTACTACCGCTACCGTCCGTCAGACCTACGCTGTCGTACCTTTCAAGCACAAGATGGGCGCACTTTCGCGCGTCCTCGCAACCCGCACCGCAGATGCGGCCATCGTCTTCGTACGTACTCGTCAGGACGCTGAAGATATCAGCATTGACCTAACCGCTCGTGGCTTCCGTACCGCCGGTATTTCCGGTGACGTGCCGCAGCGCGATCGCGAACGCATCGTGGGTCGCCTGCGTGATGGTTCGCTCGACGTCCTCGTCGCCACTGACGTGGCTGCGCGTGGCCTAGACGTAGAACGTATCGGCCTAGTGGTGAACTTCGACGTGCCGCGTGAAGATGAAGCCTACGTGCACCGTATTGGTCGTACCGGTCGCGCCGGCCGTGAAGGTACGGCACTGACCTTCTTCACGCCTCGTGAATCTGCTCGTAAAAAGAAGATTGAAAAACTCACCGGCACTAAGCTCGAAGAGGTTGCGATTCCGACTCCTCGTGAGGTCTCTGAGTTCCGTGCCCGTCACATGATCGAAACCCTTGGTGAGCGTATCGATGCAGGTCGCCTAGAAATGTACTTCGATCTGCTACATGAACTTACTTCATCACCGGATCTTGATATCTACGATGTGGCTGCCGCGCTACTAGCTAAGTCGGTTGGCGATGAGGGCCCCGTGCAGGAGCCTGACGTTCGTGGCAAGGGCCGAGTGCGTCGTGAAGAACTAGTTGATGAAGAAGGAAACTTCGTCGCTGCTACCTTTGAACCGGGTCGCGATGAGCCTCGTAAGGCTGCCCGTGCGGGCCGTCGTGAAGGACGTGAAGGTCGCTTCTCGAATGGTGCTCCGACTGGGGCTATGCGTCGTTACCGCGTTGAGGTCGGCCACCGTGATGGGGTCCGTCCCGGTGCCATTGTTGGGGCAATTACCAACGAGGGCGGTGTTGACGGTCGCGATCTAGGCAAGATTGATATCTTCCCCAGCTTCTCCCTAGTTGAGATCTCTGGTGAGCTTAATCCCGAGGCTCACTCACGCATCGCGCATGCTACTGTTTCTGGCCGTAAACTGCGTATCAGCGAAGATCACGGAGCCCCTTCCGACGGCGGTATGCGTCGCGGCAAGCGTCCTTTTGGGGGCGGCAAGTTCGGTGGTTCCAAGGGCGGAAAGTTCAAGAAAAAGTTCTGAGCTAAACCGGTAAATCCAACTTTTAAGTAACCGGATTACCCAATCTCATAGATGGGCGGCGGGATAGAGATTTTCTATCCCGCCGCCCATAACTTATTTTCACGATTACTTATTTACACGATTCTAAGCCGCCTGTTTTAAGGCTTCTACAGGCACAAACCGCTACGACTGCCCACTATTCGTGTAGGGCCCGCGGGTGGGTCTCTTGATAGATCTCTTTCAACACATTTGAAGACAACTTAGTGTAGATCTGAGTAGTGTTCACCGAAGCATGCCCCAGTAGTTCTCCCACTACCCGAACGTCGGCGCCACCTTCAATCAGGTGAGTGGCAAAGGAATGACGCAGGGTGTGGGGTGAAATATGCGCCTCGAGTTCGGCCTGTTTGGCCGCATTCTGGATTAGTTCCCAGGCGCTTTGACGTGATAACGGGCGTCCACGCAGGTTCAAAAATAGCTGCGGGAAACCGCTCCCCTTTGCAGCTAGGTTGGGACGACCTCGGACTAAATATGCTTCTAAGGCTGCTTGCGCGTAGGAGCCAATCGGAATCAAACGCTGTTTATTACCTTTACCGGTAACTGTCAGGAAGGTCAGTTCGGCCCCGAACTCTAGGTCATCAACGCTTAGGGAAACCAGTTCAGAGACGCGCGCACCGGAGGCATAAGCGAGTTCTAGGAAGGCCCGGTCGCGTAAAACCACGGGATTATCGCTTTTCTCTGGCCCGGCTCCGGCTAGGAGTCGCGCGATCTGCTCACGGCTAAGGGCTTTTGGTAGGCGGTTAGGTAACTTTGGGGCCCCGATTGTTTCGGTTACGTCTTTAGCAATTATGCCTTCGTGCAGGGCGAAGCGATGCAGGCCTCGGATGGCTGCTAGGTGTCGGGCTCTAGAGGAAGCCGCCAGGGGCTTATCTCCCTGCGCTAAAGATTGCAGATACTGCTGGACGGTTTGCTCTTTGACTTTCCCAATGGACTTGATTTTCTCAGTTTTTAGGTATTCTAAGTACCGATTTAGGTCACGTCTATAAGCCGCCAGAGTATTGGCAGAAACACCTTTTTCGGCAGCCAAATGTCCTAGATATAGTGCGGTTACGCGTTCAAGGTCCATAACCACAGTGTAAGCCTTTTTGTTTTTCGCTCTCTAGTTTGATTCATTCGGGCTTTCATACGTTAGAATATTGTCACGCTTCGTATTAAAGGAGGAATCCATGCCCTTTGCGTGGAATGAGCGCGATGACCGCGCCGTCACAATGTTGAAAGCTCTAGCTGCTGATGCCGTCGAAGAAGTCGGCAATGGCCACCCCGGTACTGCGATTTCCTTGGCTGCCGTAGCCTATGTCGTTTACCGTGACCATTTGCGCTACGACCCTAAGGACCCGCACTGGCTAGGACGCGACCGTTTCGTTCTGTCCATTGGTCACGCTTCTTTGATTCAGTACTCGCAGTTGTTCCTGCACGGTCTGGGTCTAGAGATTGATGACCTAAAGCATTTCCGTCAAGCTGGTTCACTAACTCCGGGTCACCCGGAAGTTGGACACACTGACTTTGTTGAGATTAGCACCGGTCCGCTGGGCTCTGGTATTGCTTCTGCAGTGGGTATGGCGATGGCGGCCCGCCGTTCATCGGCACTGCTGGATCCAAACACCCCAAATGATGAATCCTTGTTTAACCATCGCGTGTACGTGATGATGGGCGACGGCGATATGCAGGAAGGCGTTACCCACGAGGCTTGTGCACTAGCCGGCACCCAGCAGCTGGGTAATCTAATTGCCATTTATGACGACAATCAGATCTCCATCGAGGGTGGTACTTCGATTGCCTTCACCGAGGACGTTCAGGCTCGCTTCGAGGCTTATGGTTGGCACACACAGTTTGTTGACTTCACCGCCAGCCCGGATGGCTATTTCGAGGACGTAGAAGCCCTTCATCGTGCGATTGCCGCCGCTGAGGAAGTGCAGGATCGTCCTTCGCTAATCCGCGTTCGTACCATTATTGGACATCCCTCCCCCAATAAGCAGAATACTGGTGGGATTCACGGTTCTAAGCTGGGTGCGGAAGAACTTGCTGGCCTTAAGGAAGCCCTTGGCCTTAATCCGGAAGAGCACTTCTTTGTTGACGAGGAAGTGCTAGCGTCAGTTCGTGAAGATTCCGCTGCTCGTGGTCGCGAACTTCGCGCCGCTTGGGATGAGCGTTTTGCAACTTGGCAGGCAGAGAACCCGGAGGAAGCTAAGCTTCTTGAGCGTCTCTTGGCTAAGCAGCTTCCGGAAGGTTTCCGCGAAGCACTTCCCACCTTTGATACCAAGGCCTTGGCTACCCGCGCTGCTTCTGGTGCGGTAATCAATGCATTGGCTCCGGTAGTGCCCGAACTCTGGGGTGGTTCCGCTGACCTAGCTGGATCCAATAACACCATTATGAAGGGTGAAGCTTCCTTCTTCCCGGAGTCTCGTTCAACGAAGGATTTCCAAGGTTCGATTAAGGGTCGTAACCTGCACCTAGGCATCCGTGAACACGGCATGGGCATGATTCTTAACGGTATCGCCCTTTCTAACCTGTTCCTGCCCTATGGTGGTACCTTCCTAGTCTTCTCTGATTACATGCGTGGAGCGGTCCGTCTGGCGGCCCTAATGGAGCTACCAGTCACTTATGTCTTCACCCACGATTCCATTGGGGTGGGCGAAGATGGCCCGACCCACCAACCGGTAGAGCACCTTTCCGCGCTACGTGCGATCCCTGGTCTGAGCGTAGTTCGCCCAGCAGATGCTAATGAGACTGCTGAAGCTTGGGCTTCTGCCCTAGAGCGCCGTAAGCCGGCGGTTCTAGCATTGACTCGCCAGAACCTGCCTTGCCCCGACCGTAAGGCCGAGGGCTTGGCTCCGGCCAGCGAGTTGGCCAAGGGCGCCTACGTTTTGCGTGACCTTGGTGAACCCCAGGTGGTCCTAATGGCGACTGGTTCGGAAGTTCAGCTCGCACTTGGTGCACAGGAGAAGCTGCAGGAAGCCGGCATCGGTTCCCGCGTGGTTTCTGCTCCCTGTCTCGAATGGTTCGATGAGCAGTCCGAAGACTACCGCCTATCCGTCCTGCCTAAGGATCTTCCGAAGGTAGCGATTGAGGCCGGTGTTGATCAGTCTTGGTACAAGTACCTAGAAGGCAACGGCACTACGGTCACCATGTCTTCCTTCGGCGCTCCTGGTGCCGCGAATGTTCTCTTTGAGAAGTTTGGTTTCACCGTTGATAACGTCGTGGCCAAGGCTCAGGAACTACTCTGAGATTTACTAGCTAGCTAAGATCGGCGGGTCGGCTCTCCACTTTGGATTCCTACCCGCCGATTCTATTTGCGTTTTTTATTGTGCATGAATAGTTTGAGCCCGGATGCTAAAACATCCGGGCTCATTGAAAAGTTTAAGCAAGCTTAGCGTGCTCGACCGAATCGGTTCCTGAGCTTATCAAGTGCTTCATCAAGAATTCGTTCACCATCTTCATCACTGCGTCGTTCTTTAACGTAGTCAAGGTGAGTTTTAAAGGGAACCGTCTTTGGTTCTACGGGCGGATTTTCCGCGTCTAGTCCAGCGGGTTGACCGCATTTCTCACAGGACCATTCTTCGGGATAGTCACCCTTGATATTGGCAGAGAAAACTGCCTTAGTGACATGCCCGTTCTCGCAGTAGTAGTTAACTGAAAAACGGGGAGCATCCGAAACTTGAGAGTCAGGACGGGGCGCACTGGCGCCAATCTTGCTTCCTCGTATAGGACCTGGAGAGTTGGCAGACATTTTAGCTAATTCCCAATCTGATAAAGACACCTAGGACAATGATCAAGGTGACCCAGGTGATCGAAGTGGCTACGGTAATTCGGTGTAGGTTACGGGCTGCGACGCCAGAGGAGGCTGCGGATGCTGACATGCCGCCGCCGAACATGTCGGAGACTCCCCCGCCTTTACCTTTGTGTAAGAGGACTAGCAGCATAAGTAGTAGAGAGGTGATGACTACTAGTACCTGTAGGGTAAGAGTGAGCGCGTGCAATGGCGTTTCCTATCGATAGTGCGAATTTCTGCTCCTATAAGCATAGTGCCTAGAGCGTTTTGTCACAAACTAAACCGGACCTAGCGAAAGAGTGCTAGGTCCGGTTTAGTTTTTAAGGTTTTGTTCAGCCTTCGAAGTTGACGATCTTGGCGAACTCGTCAGCCTTTAGTGAGGCGCCACCAACTAGAGCACCATCAACATCGGGCTTGCTCATGATCTGAGCAGCGTTAGAAGACTTCACGGAGCCACCGTATAGAACGCGTAGGGCGTCTGCGGTTGCTTGATCGTATAGTTCAGCAACGCGCTTGCGAATAGCTTCGCAAACTTCCTGAGCGTCTTCCGGGGTAGCTACTTCGCCGGTGCCAATGGCCCAGATGGGTTCGTAGGCGATGACGGACTTAACTACGTCAGAGGCCGGGATGCCTTCTAGAGCACCTTCGATCTGCTTGAGTACATGGGAGACATGTTCTCCAGCTTTACGAACGTCTAGGCCTTCACCACAGCAGATAATCGGGGTCATGCCAGCCTTGA
Source organism: Boudabousia liubingyangii (assembly GCF_001907245.1). Taxonomy (GTDB): domain Bacteria; phylum Actinomycetota; class Actinomycetes; order Actinomycetales; family Actinomycetaceae; genus Boudabousia; species Boudabousia liubingyangii. The sequence goes on along the minus strand of NZ_MQSU01000002.1, from coordinate 349,758 downwards.
GGGCTACGCGTGCCTTTTCGCCAACTAGGGCGTCGCTTTCCTGGTGGTATTCGCGGCGTTCTGAGTGTCCGACGACGACGTAGGTTACGCCTAGCTTAGAGAGCATTTCGGCAGAGACTTCACCGGTGTAGGCACCGGATTCGTGTACGGAAATGTCCTGAGCGCCGTAGGCGATGCGTAGGTCTTCTGATTCCACGACGGTCTGAACGGAACGAATGTCGGTGAACGGGGGGATCACAACGACATCAGCGGTGTCGTAGTCGAAGTTTGCGTCGCGTAGTTCTGCGGCTAGGCCTTCAACTAGGGTGATGGCCTCAAGGTGGTTGAGGTTCATCTTCCAGTTGCCTGCTAGTAGGGGTTTACGTGCCATTTTCAGTCCTCCAAAACTGCAATGCCGGGTAGGGTCTTGCCTTCTAGTAGTTCTAGAGAGGCGCCACCACCGGTGGAAATGTGTGAGAAAGTTTCTTCGTCGAAGCCAAGCTGGCGAACCGCAGCTGCGGAGTCACCGCCACCGACGACAGAGAAGGCGTTGCCTTCGGATAGCGCGCGTGCAACGGCGCGGGTGCCACCGGCGAAGGCATCGAATTCGAATACGCCCATGGGGCCGTTCCAAGCTACGGTCTTGGCAGAGAGAATCTTCTGCGAGAATAGTTCCTGGCTCTTGGGGCCAATGTCTAGACCCATCTGGTCTTCGGGGATCGCGTCAGCGTCAACCACGATTGCGGTGGCGTCGGCAGCGAAACGGTCAGCCGCGATTACGTCAACGGGAAGAACAATTTCGACGCCGTTCTTTTCGGCTTCTTCGAGGTAGCCCTTAACGGTCGGGATCTGATCTTCTTCTAGTAGGGACTTGCCTACTCCGTAGCCCTTAGCAGCTAGGAAGGTGTAGGCCATGCCGCCACCGATTAGCAGCATGTCAGCCTTGGTCAGTAGGTTGGCAATAACGCCTAGCTTGTCCGAAACCTTGGATCCGCCCAGGACCACTGCGTAGGGACGCTCGGGATCGCCGGTGACCTTCGAGAGGGAGTCGATTTCCTTGAAGACTAGGTAGCCAGCTGCGCTGGGTAGTAGCTTGGCGATGTCGTAGACGGAAGCCTGCTTACGGTGTACGACGCCGAAGCCGTCGGAGACGTATGCGTCGGCTAGTTCGGCTAGTTCCTTGGCTAGGGCTTCGCGCTCGGCGTCATCCTTGGAGGTTTCGCGAGGATCGAAACGGATGTTTTCTAGTAGGGCTACTTCGCCGTCCTGTAGGGAAGCAACGGTTTCCTTAGCGGATTCGCCGACGACGTCCTTGGCTAGCTTGACGGGAGCGTCAAGTAGTTCGCCTAGGCGCTTCGCAACGGGAGCTAGAGAGAATTCGGGCTTTACTTCGCCCTTGGGACGACCGAGGTGGGCCATAACGATGACCTTGGCGCCGGCATCCACTAGGTGCTTGAGGGTGGGTAGTGCGGCGCGGATACGACCATCGTCGGTGATGCGGTCGCCGTCTAGCGGCACGTTGAAGTCAGAACGGACGAGGACGCGCTTGCCGCGTAGGTCGCCCAAAGATTCGATAGTTTTCACAGATACTCCTGTTGTAATACTTGAAATTGGGACGACGCCCGCGCACTAAGATTCATGCGCGGGCGTCATCACTTTAAGAGTCTAGACTCTAACGGTCTGATCAGAGACGCTCGCCGACGTAGACGGTGAGGTCGACTAGACGGTTGGAGTAGCCCCATTCGTTGTCGTACCAAGAAACAACCTTGACCTGGTCATCGATAACCTTGGTTAGAGGTGCATCGAAGATCGAGGAGTGAGGATCGGTAACGATGTCGGTGGAGACTAGAGCTTCTTCGGAGTAAGCGAGGATGCCCTTTAGTTCGCCTTCAGCAGCTTCCTTGATGGCTGCGTTGACGGATTCCACGGTGACCGGCTGCTTCGCGGTGAAGGTTAGGTCGGTTACGGAGCCGGTGGGAACCGGAACGCGTAGTGCGTAGCCGTCTAGCTTGCCCTTTAGCTGGGGTAGAACTAGGGAAACGGCCTTAGCAGCACCGGTGGAGGTGGGAACGATGTTTAGAGCAGCTGCACGGGCGCGACGTAGATCCTTGTGGGGAGCGTCGTGTAGGCGCTGGTCACCAGTGTAAGCGTGGATGGTGGTCATTAGACCGCGTTCGATGCCGAACTTTTCGTCTAGGACCTTGGCCATCGGGGCTAGGCAGTTGGTGGTGCAGGAAGCGTTGGAGATGATGGTGTCGTTCTCCGGATCGTAATCGGTGTGGTTTACACCGACGACGAAGGTGCCGTCTTCGTTCTTGGCAGGAGCGGAGATGATGACCTTCTTGGCGCCACCTTCAACGTGTGCGCGGGCCTTTTCAGCGTCGGTGAAGAAACCGGTGGATTCGATGACGATGTCGGCGCCGAGCTCGCCCCAAGGTAGGTTTGCGGGATCGCGTTCTGCTAGGGCAACGATGCGGTGTCCGTCAACGGTGATGGATTCATCATCGTAGGTCACCTCAGCGTCTAGACGACCCAAGATGGAGTCGTACTTGAGCAGGTGGGAGAGGGTCTTGTTGTCGGTTAGGTCGTTTACGGCTACGACCTCGATGTCTGCGCCCTGAGATAGGATGGCGCGGAAGAAGTTACGGCCGATACGACCGAAGCCATTAATGCCGACGCGGATGGTCACTGTGTCCTCCTAAAGTGCAGGTTTCTGCACGTTATTCGTCTAATAAGTGGCTGGAGCCAGATTGACTCCAGGCCCGCGGATTTCCCGCGGTAATGCACCCCCTAATCTAGCATGAAGCGGGTTACTACCTAGAGAGCCAGCACATAGTTTTCGCTTGACGAATAATTCTTCTGTCTGGGGCTAAAAGACCCACAAATCTACTCGTCGAGCATGTCCGGAGTCAAGACGGAGGAGGTATCCGGAATCCCCTGTTCTTGGGCCTGTTTGTCTGCCATCGCTAGCAAACGACGAATTCGACCGGCCACCGCGTCCTTGGTTAACTGCGGCGTCGACTTCTGCCCCAGTTCTTCCAGCGAAGCCTCTTTATAAGCCAAGCGGAGTTCGCCAGCGCTCTTCAGGTGTTCCGGAATATCCGACCCCAAGATTTCAAAAGCCCGGGCAACCCTAGCGCCAGCTGCCACGGCAGCGCGAGCAGAACGACGGATATTAGCATCGTCAAAGTTGGCAAGGCGGTTTACGCTCCCCCGCATTTCACGTTCCTTACGGCGTTCTTCCCAGAGGGCTTTAGTTTTCGGGCACTCCATCACTTCGAGCAGCAGGGAGATATGGTCACCATCGCGTACCAATACGCGATCCACTCCCCGGACTTCGCGAGATTTCGCCAAGGCCCCCAAGCGCCTTGCCGTTCCCACTAGGGCTAGGGCAGTTTCAGCCCCGGGACAACTGATTTCCATGGCTGCTGATCGTCCGGGTTCCATTAGCGAACCGCGGGCCATAAAGGCACCGCGCCAGGCAGCTACCGCGGCACTTTGGCGACCGCTAACGATCTGAGGTGGTAGGCCACGAATCGGCCGTCCCTTGGGGTCGATGAGACCAGTAATCCTAGCTAGTTGTTCAGTTTGGTGTACCACTCTGACTACGTAGCGTTCGTTTTTTCGCGAGGAAGAGTTAACTACGACCAGCTCTGACTTTGCCCGGTATAGGTCAAGTAGCTCTTTTTGTAGTCGGTTGGCGCCTGCTAGGGAGTCTAGTTCAGCCTCGATGATTAGGTGGTTAGCAACTCGGTGTAGCCCTCCCGCGAAGCGAATGGTCGCAGCTACTTCAGCTTGGCGTTCGTCGGTGGTTTTACCGATTACCGAAGCTATTTCTGCTTTTAGCTCTGCGGTTAGTGACAATTTCGTCCCCATTCGTTAAAGAGATCGGCCATCAAGGAAGCTAACAATAGCGGATTATGAACCTGAGGTTTAGTCGCTGAATGCAGCCGTTGAGAATAGAGTTTAGCGCCCTCTTCGGCCAGTGTCTGTTGTAGCTCCGTATCGGTGGGGGTATCTTCCTCGCCGTAAAGGACTGCATCGAAGCGCAAATCCGGGGCGTATTTCTTAAGGACCCGCAGATGCTCGGCGGGCGACATCCCGCTGGTTTCACCGGGTTGGGTGCCTAGATTTAGGACTAGCACCTTCCGGGCTTTGGAGCTAACCAATGCCTGTTGTAATTCCGGTACCAGTAAGTGTGGGATTACTGAAGAATACCAGGAACCCGGGCCCATAAAAATGTACTCAGCTTCTTCAATGGCCTCGAGTGTGGCAGATGGAACCTTCGGTTCGGCCGGCGTTAGATAGACGTCTTTTACACGGCCATTAGCCTTGGCAACATGCTGTTGCCCGCGCACGATCTTTTCGTCCTGCTGAGTTTGGACTAGCGCCGTAATTTCCAGCGGTTCAGAGGCCATAGGTAAGACTCGTCCTCGGCAGCTAAGTAGTTCGCCCAAGGCATCAAGTCCCTTTACCGGATCGTCTAGCACCTGCCATAGTGCGACCATTAGCAGGTTCCCGAGGGCGTGCCCGCCTAGGTCTCCCTGACTTTCGTACCGGTGCTGCAGCACCTTGGGCCAGAGCCCGTCCCACGCATGGCGGTCACAGAGGGCAGCTAGAGCCATCCTAAGGTCCCCGGGAGGAAGGCAATCTAGTTCTTCCCGTAGGCGCCCGGAAGATCCGCCGTCGTCAGCAACGGTCACGATTGCGGTTAGTTCATTGGTAAGGAGCTGAAGGGCTGAGAGCGTGGCAAACAGCCCATGTCCCCCACCTAGGGCACAGACTTTCAGGTCGGTATTCGCCGGGTCTAGAATTGCCGGCTTTAATTCGGAGCTCATTCCTTCCCCAGATCTCGGTGGATGGTTTTGACTGGGTAATCGTGCGCTCCGAAAGCTGCGGACAGGTATTCCGCACTGGCTACTGACCGATGTTTACCGCCGGTGCAGCCCACGGCGATGGTGACATAGGGTTTTAGTTCCCGAAGGTAGTTCGGTAGAACCTTTAGGTAGAGCTCAACCCATCCGTCTAGGAACTCTTTCGCCCCCTCTAAGCCCAGTACATAGTCAGCTACCGGGTCGTCACGGCCGGTTAGGTGACGTAGGCCGGGCACCCAGTAGGGATTTGCTAGGAAGCGCATATCCAGCACAATGTCAGCATCGACAGGCAAACCGTATTTAAAGCCAAAGGACATGATCGTTAGGCGCAACGGTCGGGATTCTTGGACGGCGACACTTTGTTGAACCTGGCGTGATAGGTCATGGACGTTTAATTCCGAAGTGTTAATGATGACGTCTGCCTGACGGCGCAGGGGCTCAAGTAGGGAGCGTTCGGTCTTGATCGCGTCGATGATCCGGCCGCCATCGCGTTGTAGCGGATGTGGGCGACGGTTAGCTTCGTAGCGGCGTACCAGCACTTGGTCCTGGGCATCAAGAAAGATGATGCGATAACTGATGGAAGTATCGCGCAGTTCTTGGAGGGCGGCCTCTAGCTCATGGAAGTATGCCTTGGAGCGGACGTCAACCACAGCCGCCAGCCGGTGAACACCTTCACCGGTCGTGGTCATCATGCCCGCTAGGGCAGATAGCATCCGCGGGGGCAAATTATCGACCACATACCAGTCGAGGTCCTCTAGCGCGTTGGCGGCCCGGGTCCGGCCCGCGCCTGAGAGACCAGAGATAATCACCAGTTCCGGTCCCCGATCGGCTAGGGGCTGTCCGCCCAGATCGAGGCCCTCGGGTGAGGTGTCGTCGCTGAATTCGATTTCGTTGTCGGTCATCTTGGTCCTTAGGCTTTGCCGTTGTCTGAGGGGATTCGGATGGGGTAAATCAGTTATTTTCTAACTGAATCAGATTGGCTGCGGTTTGGGCGCGTTCCCGGGCGGTGGCCACGTCTGGGCCCGAAGCGAGGGCCACGCCCATGCGTCGTCCGGGGTGAGCTTCTGGCTTGGCGAAGATACGCAGATCCGTTCCGGGCACTGCCATCGCGGCTTCCAAACCTAGATATGCCGGATCGGAGTATTCTGCTGCGGCCTTAATAACGGCGGTAGCCGCGGGGCGCTCCTGGGTAATTTCTTCTAGGTGCAGTCCCATTAGGGCTCGCGCGTGTAGATCGAACTGCGAGTATCGTTGTGAGGCCATGGTTACCATGCCGGTATCGTGGGGCCGCGGGGAGAGTTCAGAGAAGATTACCTCGTCGCCCTTGATGAAGAGTTCAACCCCGAAAATTCCGTGCCCGCCGAGGGCGCTGGTAACAGTTTTCGCGATTTCCTGGGCACGTTCTAGGGCCCGGGCACTTAGCGGCTGAGGCTGCCAAGATTCGACGTAGTCTCCCCCATCTTGGCGGTGACCGATAGGTTCACAGAAGCGGGTTTCGTCCTTGCCGGTGTGGGCGTCACGGTAACGGACTGTGAGCAGGGTAATTTCAAAATCGAAATCGACCTTGCCTTCTACGATTACGCGTCCGGTTTCGGCGCGTGCATCCTCGTGGGCATAATCCCAGGCGGCTTTAAGTTCTTCAGGGGTTTTCACGTAGCTTTGACCGTGACCAGATGAGGACATGGTGGGTTTAACAAAGCACGGGTAAGAGACCTTTTCGGCCCCCGCAGCTAGTTCTTCGAAAGTACTGGCGAAGGCATAGGGGCTGGTGGGTAGTTGTAGTTCTTCCGCGGCTAGGTGGCGGATGGCTTGACGGTCCATGGTGCACTGGACCGCGTAGGCAGTCGGGGTGACCTTAGTGGTGCCCGCGGCTTCTAGGGACACTAGAGTCTCGATATTGAGTGCTTCAACCTCGGGGACCACCCGGTAGGGCTTGACTTCGTTAATGAGGTCCGTTAGGGCCTGGGCGTCGGTCATCTTGAGCACGTGTGCATGGTGAGCAACCTGCATGGCGGGGGCTCCGGCGTAGCGGTCGGCAACGTGGACTTCGACGCCGAGGCGCATAAGTGCAATGGCCACCTCACGTCCTAGTTCGCCGCCACCTAAGAGTAGGACTCGGTGGGCATTCGGAGTGTTAGGGGTTCCGATTCTGAGGCTCATTTCTGGTCCTTTGCTTGTAGGTGTTCGCTGATCGTATGGGCAAGTTTTTCAGAGATTCCGGGAACTTCGGCGAGTTCTTCCACGCTGGCGTTCCGGATCGCTTTATAGGTCTTGAAATGTTGTAGTAAGGCAGTTTGCCGGGTGGTTCCGACACCTGGAATGCTATCAAGAATTGAGACAGTCATCGCTTTATTTCGCTTTTTGCGGTGGTGGGTGATGGCCCGGCGGTGCGATTCGTCGCGCAAATGCTGCAGCATGTAGAGAGCGGCAGAGGTACGCGGCAGGATCAGCGGGAAGTCTTCTCCCGGGATCCAGATTTCCTCAAGTCGCTTTGCTAATCCGACTACGGGCAGGTCCATCCCTAGCTCGTGGATGGTCCGGGCGGCAGCATTTACTTGGGGTAAACCGCCATCAACTACGATCAGGTCCGGCCGGTAGGAAAAGCGTCGTGCCTTGCCGGTTAACGGATCGATCGGACCGCTCTCTAGGGCTTCTCCCTGTTCGTCGTAGCCCTGTTCGCCCGCCTGTTCTGCCTGGAGCCGTTTGAGACGGCGAGTGAGCACCTGACTCATGGCGGCAGTATCGTCCAGTGGGCTACCGTCATCCTTTGGGGTGATCAGGTATTGACGATAGGCGTTCTTATTGGGGGCCCCATCTTCAAAGACGACCATTGAGGCCACTTGATTGGTGCCTTGGGTGTGGGAGATATCGAAGCCTTCGATACGTAGCGGGATGGCCGGGAGATCAAGATAGGTGCGTAGTTCTTCGAGTGCCTGTGAGCGCCTTGAAAGATCGGCAATCCGGCGGTTTTTGTGCAGTTGTAGGGCTTCTTGGGCGTTCTTTTGTGCCATCTCGAGGAGGGACTTTTTGTCGCCTCTTTGCGGGGTGCTGAAGGTGACGTTTACGCCGGCTCGTTTGGTTAGCCACTGTTTGAGGGCGGTAGCGTTCTTTGGGGTCTGCCCGACAAGGATTAGGGGCGGCACGTTTTCGGCTGAGAGGTGCTCGACATCGTCGACGGAGGCAGCTTGGGTTTGTTGTTCTTGCCTTTGTTTGCGGATTTCTGAATCGGGGATTTCGGGTAGGTTGCCGTAGAGCTGTTCGAGGACGTCGGCCGCAGCGTCTCCGGGCAGGTGGCTGAGGTCTTGGGTTTGTGAGGGGATTTCACTGACCCAGTGTCGGACGCCCCGAATGCGTCCGCCGCGGACGGCGAGGACGTAAACAGCGAGCTCGAGTTCGTCGTGGGCGACTCCGATTACGTCAGCATCAGTGCCATTAGGAAGTACGACCGTGTTCTTTTCGAGCACGAGGTTGATGGCTTCTAATTGATCCCGGTAGACAGCCGCTCTTTCAAATTCTAGGTTCTCTGAGGCGTTGAGCATTTTGGCTTTGAGTTCGCGTTTAATCGGGCCGGTTTTGCCGTTCATAAAGCGACAGAGTTCCTCGGCGAGTTCGCGGTGGTCTTCGGGGGTGATCCAGCCGGCGCAGGGGGCGGAGCATTTCCCGATATGCCCCAGGAGGCAGGGGCGGCCTTCCCGCTTGGCGCGTTGGAAGGTTCCGGGGGCGCAGGTCCGGACCGGGAAGATTCGAGTCAGCAGGTCTAGGGTTTCTCGGATGGTCCAGGCCTGGGGGAAGGGCCCGAAGTAGCGGACGTCCTTTTTCCGTTTTCCTCTCATGACGAGGGCGCGCGGGTACTGTTCGTTCATGGTGACCGCTAGATATGGGAAGGACATATCGTTTCGGTTGTACATGACGTTGAAACGCGGACTGAACTCTTTGATCCACGAGTACTCGAGCGTGAGGGCTTCCATCTCGTTGTTTACCACCGTCCATTGTACGGAGCTGGCGGTATGGACCATCTTGTAGGTTCGGGGGTGTAACCGCTGTGGATCTTGGAAATAACTAGTCAAGCGGTTTCGTAAATTTTTGGCCTTCCCCACATAGATGACGGTCCCTTTGGGGTCGCGAAAGCGATAGACCCCCGGAGATGCGGGGATTTCGCTGGTTTTCGGCCGGTAACTCTGCGGATCTGCCACGCTTCTACTTTAAAGCCTTTAGGTGGCTTTTCGCTTGTTTTCGCAATACACTTGCGCTGAGCCTTACTTTGACCACGAAAGGGCACTCTTATGTTTTCAAACTCCGCTGAGGCCGTTGAGTTTATTAAATCCGAAAATGTTGAATTTGTTGACGTACGTTTCTGTGACCTTCCGGGCGTACAGCAGCACCTAACTATTCCAGCTTCGGCTTTTGACGAGGACGTTTTCACTGATGGGCTGATGTTTGATGGCTCGTCGATTCGCGGCTTTACCGCGATCCACGAATCCGATATGCGTCTGCTCCCCGATCTTTCAACCGCCTTCATTGATCCCTTCCGTAAGGCTAAAACCCTAGCGGTTTCTTTCTCTATCGTGGACCCGTTCACCATGGAGCCCTTTAGCCGCGACCCGCGTCAGGTTGCCGCGAAGGCAGAGGCTTACCTGAAGTCCACCGGCATTGCTGACACCTGCTATGTCGGTGCCGAGGCAGAGTTCTACCTCTTCGATTCGGTTCGTTACGAGACCAACCCGCAGAGCTCCTTCTACCAGCTAGATTCCTTGGCGGCACCTTGGAATACGGGTGCGGAAGAACTAGGCGGCAACAAGGGCTATAAGGTTCGTCGCGGCGGCGGCTACTTCCCCGTCACCCCCTACGATCACTACGCTGATGTGCGTGATGAAATGTCCCTTAAGATGGCCGAGGTTGGTCTAGTTGTTGAACGTGGACACCACGAAGTTGGCGGTGGCGCCCAGCAGGAAATCAACTACCGTTTCAACTCCCTGCTTCACGCAGCTGACGATCTGATGAAGTTCAAGTACGTCATTAAGAACTCTGCTTGGGCTCAGGGACTAAGCGCGACCTTCATGCCGAAGCCGGTCTTTGGTGATGCCGGTTCAGGTATGCACCAGCACTTCTCCCTCTGGAAGGACGGACAGCCGCTGTTCCATGATGAATCTGGTTACGGTGGCTTGTCTGATATGGCCCGCTACTTCATCGGTGGCTTGCTAGAGCACGCTCCGGCGCTTTTGGCCTTCACTAACCCGTCGGTTAACTCCTACCGTCGTCTAGTCCCGGGCTTTGAAGCTCCGGTGAACCTAGTGTATTCCGCTCGTAACCGTTCGGCTTGTATCCGTATCCCGGTCACTGGCACTTCCCCGAAGAAGAAGCGCATTGAGTACCGCGTACCGGATCCCAGCGCCAACCCGTATCTGTCTTTTGCCGCCTGTCTAATGGCCGGTATTGATGGTATTCGTAATCGGATTGAGCCGGCAGCTCCGATCGATAAAGATCTGTACGAGCTTCCGCCTGAGGAATACCATGATATTGCTAAGCTTCCCACCTCCTTGGAGGCGGCACTTGAAGCACTAGAACAGGATCAGGACTTCTTGACTGAATCTGATGTTTTCACTCAGGATCTGATTGATACTTGGATCGCTTACAAGCGGGAGAATGAGATTGCTCCGATGCGTCAGTTCCCCCACCCGTTCGAGTTTGGTCTGTACTACGACCTGTAAATCTTAGATGCCTGGCACTCTTAAGAACTTCGCATTCTTAAGAGCCTAGAAGCCTTAAGCATCTGTCCCCCGTTGGCCTGTGGCCGCGGGGGACATTTTTTGGCGATTTATTGGACAGCGACTTTGCTGATATCGGCAGTTTTCAATGGCGATTTCGGGGTCTCCCCAACTTTGTCGCACACGCCACCTTTTAGAAAATCGCTTTTGTACCGGGGCACAAAATCACCCCCTGCTTTTTGTGTTGGTTTTACAAGCTTTTTCAGAAGTGGCTGCTAAAAACGGGATTCCGGCGCGTGGCTCTTAGGATTACCCCATGTCTATTTTTTCGCGCAAGTCAAAGATCGTCCCGCAAGTACCTGCTGTCGACACCATTGGTGAGCTACTCCAGGGGCGTTTAAAAAGAGCCCCGAAGGCTAATATGGTCTACCGAAAATCCTCTGTCGGTCGATCTTGGGTTCCCGCTACCGTTACTGAGGTCTTAGCTCAGGTCGACGCTATTTCTAAGGGCCTGCTAGGGTTAGGATTCCAAAAGGGCGATGCCTTGGCGATTATGGGCTCGACGTCATTCGACTGGATGCTTTTGGATCTGGCAGCTGTCCAGATCGGGCTCATTTCGGTGCCAATTTATGAATCGGATTCGGCCGCCCAGATTAGCCATATCCTCAAGGATGCGGATATTAAACTAGTCGTCACTCAATCGGCTACTCAAGCTGCACTTGTGCAATCCTGCCAGCCAGACGACCAAGAACTCCAGATTCTGAGCTTTGATGATTCAGCCTTGGCGATGATTATTGCCGCAGGCTCGAAGCTTAACCTCAAACAAGTCGTTAAAGCCCGTGAAAACGTTTCCGGTTCTGATCTAGCGACGATTGTGTACACCTCTGGTACTACTGGAGCCCCTAAAGGTGTGGAACTAACTCACTATAACTTTGCCAAAACGATTTACGATATTCAGTTCATTGCCCCTCAGCTACTTTTGGATCGTTCCGGCAAGCTACTGCTCTTCCTGCCGGTGGCACACGTTCTGGCACGCTATGTACAGTTCGCCATTTTGGCTTCTGAATCTGCCCTTGCTCAGGCACCAGATGTGAAGAATCTACTTTCTGATATGCAGTCTTTTGCTCCGACCGCCATTATGGTGGTCCCCCGCGTCCTAGAAAAGATCAAGAATGCGGCCGCCGCAAAGGCCCCCTCTGGTTTCAAACGTCGCGTTTTCAAGTTCGCGGAAAATACTGCGATCGCTTATTCACAAGCTTTAGAAGAGCCTCAGGGCCCAAGTTGGGGGCTGCGTCGTAAACACGCCCTAGCTAGCAAACTGGTACTCAATAAGCTAAAGCAAGCCTTCGGGCCCGAAATCGATTTGGTAGTTTGTGGGGGCGCTCCCCTGGACGCCAATTTGGGACACTTTTTCCGTGGCGTCGGTCTTGACCTCATTGAGGGGTATGGCATGACTGAAACCACCGGTCCCGCTACGGTGAACCGTCCCGGTCATGCCGTTATGGGTTCTGTGGGGACCCTACTTCAGGGTACTGAAGTTAAATTCACCGATGAAGGTGAGATTTGTTTGCGCGGTGCCCAGATCACCAAGGGGTACCACAATCTTCCGGCAGCAACCGCCCAGGCTATCGATGGGGACGGATGGTTGCATACCGGGGATCTAGGTCATCTTGATGCCGAGGGACATTTAGTCATTACTGGCCGAGCAAAGGATCTACTTGTAACCGCCGGTGGTAAGAATGTCTCCCCCGGTCCGCTGGAGGCTCAGCTGCGTCTGCACCCGCTGATTTCCCAGGCGGTGGTTCTAGGTGATATGAAACCGTTCATCTCTGCCCTGGTAGCACTGGATGCAGAAGCTCTACCCACCTGGTTGCGGGCACATTCTCTACCGCCAATGGATGCTACCTCGGCGGTGAGCCACCCCCGGGTGAAGGCCTCGATTGAGAAGGCTGTAAAGCGTGCCAATGCCTCCGTTTCGAGGGCTGAATCAATCCGAGAATTCCGCATTGTTCCCGGGGACTTCACGGAGGCCAATGGGCTTTTGACCCCGTCCTTGAAGGTCAAGCGTCCGGCAGTGCTAGAACGTTTTGCCGATACAGTAAAAGAAATTTACGGCGAAAAGTAAATAGTTCTGCATGTTTGAAAGCACCGGTCAGCTCAGAAGAGTTGATCGGTGTTTTCTGCATTGGCAGCTTCTAGCTGCAATAGGTAGGCCTTGGCCTCGATCCCACCGGCATAACCGGTAAGTTTGCCATCTGATCCTAAGACGCGGTGGCAGGGAATGATTAGGGCCAGTGGATTAGCCCCGACGGCGCGCCCAACGGCGCGGGCTTGGTTTCGTCCTCCCAGTTCCGCTGCTAGGTTTCCGTACGTGGTGGTCTTTCCGTAGGGAATCTTGGTGAGACGCTGCCAGACTGCCTCGTTGAACTCACTCGATTTGGGGAGTTCGAAGGGAATGGTGAAATCTTCCCGGCGGCCTGCCAAGAAGTCAGAGACCTGCTCGCTAAAGTCCATGAAAAGCGGTGAGGTGGGGCCGACTAGAGCTCCGATTTGTCCGGCAGGTTCGTGGCCGGGGAAATAAACCCCGGTAATTGCCTCCGAGTTGGCCACTACCGTCAACTCGCCTATTCGCGTGCTGATCACGGTGTGCCGGGTAAACATGGAGACTCCTTTGAGGGCAGACAAGCTCAGTTTGTGAGGAAACCGAAGTTTGGGTCTTCCTACACTTTAGAGCATTTGTGCCAGATATTGCCCGGTGTAGGAGTCTTTATTCTTCGCTACTTGCTCTGGCGTTCCCTCGGCAACTAGCGTACCACCGCCCGCGCCGCCTTCTGGGCCAAGATCCAGAATCCAGTCAGCGCACTTGATGACGTCCAAGTTGTGTTCAATGACCACCACCGTATTGCCTTTATCTACCAGCGTCTGCAAGACGGCTAGGAGTTTATTGATATCCTCCAGATGCAGACCGGTGGTGGGTTCATCTAGGACGTAGATACTGCGCCCATTGGAACGTTTATGTAGCTCAGAGGCCAGTTTAACGCGCTGGGCTTCACCACCAGAAAGGGTGGTTGCCGACTGTCCCAGCTGTACGTAGCCTAGGCCGACTCGATCTAGGGTCTTTAGGTAGCGGGCCACGCCGGGGACGTTTTCGAAGAACTCGCAGGCCTCGCTGATCGGCATTTGGAGAACTTCCGCGACATTCTTGCCCTTGTAGGTGACTGTTAGAGTCTCTTGGTTGTAACGCTTTCCATGGCAGGTTTCGCACGGTACGTAGACGTCGGGCAGGAAGTTCATTTCGATCTTGATGGTGCCGTCGCCCTTACAGGTTTCACAGCGTCCACCCTTGACGTTAAAGGAGAAGCGTCCCGGTCCGTAGCCACGAACCTTAGCTTCCTCGGTCGCTGCGAACAGGGTTCGGATCTTATCCCAAACGCCGGTGTAGGTAGCCGGGTTCGACCTAGGGGTACGACCGATCGGTGACTGGTCGACGTGCACGACCTTGTCAAGGTGTTCTAGGCCGGTAATGGTCTTGTGCCGTCCAGGCACTAGTCGCGCCCCATTGAGCTGATTAGCTAGGGAACGATAAAGGATCGTATTGATCAGGGAAGACTTACCGGAGCCGGAAACACCGCTCACGGCCACAAAACAGCCCAGTGGGATATCAACGCTCAGGTTCTTGAGGTTGTTTTCCTTAGCGCCCTTAATGGTTAGCTTCCGGTCTTTATCGACGGGGCGTCGTTTCTTAGGTACCTGGATGGATTTCTTTCCGGTCAGGTAGGCACCGGTTAGGGAGCGTTCAGCCTTTTCTAGTCCCTTTAGGGGGCCAGAATAGACGATCTCACCGCCGTGCACGCCCGCTCGCGGACCGATATCGACAATCCAGTCGGCTGCCTGCATCGTTTCTTCGTCGTGTTCCACCACGATGAGGGTATTGCCAAGGTCTCGTAGTCGCTGTAGCGTCGCAATCAAGCGCGAGTTGTCTCGCTGGTGCAAGCCAATTGAAGGCTCGTCGAGGACGTAGAGTACGCCCACTAGTCCGGAGCCGATCTGGGTGGCTAGGCGAATGCGCTGCGCTTCACCGCCGGAAAGAGTACCTGCCGAGCGCGCTAGCGTCAGGTAGGTTAGGCCCACGTCGACTAGGAATTTCAGACGAGCTTTAACTTCCTGAATGATCGGGGGTGCGATTTTGGCTGCCCGGCCTTCGAGTTTTAGACCGCAGATGAACTCGTAGGCATCAGCGATCGACATGGAAGAGAGCTCAAAGATGTTTTTCTCCCCCACGGTCACCGCTAGTACCTCAGGCTTGAGACGTGCTCCCTGACAGGTAGCACAGGGAACTTCACGCATGTAGGCATCGAGTTTCTCACGAGACCAGTTAGATTCAGTCTCTTCACGCTTCCGTTCGATATAGCGGATTGCCCCTTCGAAGCCGGAGGTGTATTCACGTTTGCGTCCCCAGCGGTTGACGAAACTAACCTTGACTTCGAAGTTGTTGCCGTTAAGCAGCATGTCTTGGACTTCTGCGGGGAGGTCTTCCCAGGGAGTTTTCATGGAGAAACCCTGCTGAGAAGCTAGAGCCTTTAGCTGTCGCTGATGGTACTTATTGGCGCCACTCCAGGGCCCGATCGCACCCTCGGAGAGGGATTTGGTTTCATCGGGTACCACCAGTTCCGGGTCGACCTCAAGTTTCATGCCAATACCGGTACAGTCCGGGCAGGCCCCGTAGGGGGCATTGAAGGAGAAGGTACGCGGTTCGATTTCATCTAGTTGCAGCTGGTGCTCATTAGGGCACGCGCGCTTTTCAGAGAATTTACGGGTGCGGTTTTCTGCCTCCGGATCGCGGTCGACGTAGTCAACCAGTAGCAGGCCCTGCGCCAGCTCAAAAGCGGTTTCGACACTATCGGTCAGACGCGTCCGGATGCCTTCCTTCAGGACGATCCGGTCGACGGTTACTTCAATGTCGTGTTTTAAGTTTTTGGCGAGGGTGGGTGGCGAGTCTAGGCGTACGTCCTCGCCGTCTACGCGGGCGCGAGTATAGCCCTGAGCCTGGAGGTCCTCAAAGAGTTCTGAGTATTCGCCCTTACGGCCACGAATGACGGGAGCTAGCAGGACTAGGCGGGTACCTTCAGGTTCTTCCATTAGTTGGTTAACAACCTGTTCGGCACTCTGTGCCACAATTACTTCCCCACATTTGGGGCAGTGCGGGACACCGGCGCGGGCAAAAAGTAGACGTAGATAGTCGTGAATTTCGGTAATGGTACCGACGGTTGAACGCGGGTTCTTTGAGGTCGATTTTTGGTCGATGGAAACCGCGGGAGACAGGCCTTCAATAAAGTCCACGTCCGGCTTATCCATTTGTCCTAGGAACTGGCGGGCGTAGGAAGAGAGCGATTCGACGTAGCGGCGTTGTCCTTCGGCGAAGATCGTGTCGAAGGCGAGGGAGGATTTACCGGAACCAGATAGGCCCGTGAAGACGATCATCGCCTCTCTGGGTAGGTTCAGGTCCACACTCTTGAGGTTGTGTGCTCGGGCGCCTTTTACAATGATCTCTTCTTTCACCCCAATATTTTATCGAACTGTCTTGGGGGCTTCTAGGAGCCAGAGCGTGAGATTAGACAGCTATCAGGGGATAATCAGTAATGTATTCGACGAAATCAACAAGAAACACGTCCCTGCTTAGAAAGGCCGGTGAATAGCCCTCATGCCTGCTAGTACCCGCTTGGGCAAGTCCCTAGGGAAATGGTTTGATCCCTTTGTGGCCATTATTCTGGCGACTTTGGCGATCGGGATTCTGGTCCCCTTTCCCCCGTTCTTGGTACAGACCTTCCATGTGCTAGCGGGTATTTTTACGGCGCTTTTGTTCTTCCTCTATGGGGCGCGTCTGCGCACCGAGGAAGTCTGGCGGGGTGTCAAAAACTTGAAGGTTCAGCTCTTCACGCTGTTTTGTACCTTCGTCATGTTCCCGATCCTGGGTTTGATTTCGCACCCATTTATGGGTTACGTACTTTCGGAGCGTTTTGCCCTAGGCTTCCTATTTCTGACGCTCTTACCGTCGACGGTGCAAGCCTCTGTATCTTTTACTTCCTTGGCTGGAGGCGATATCCCGGCGGCGGTCACAGCGGCCACCATCTCTAATACCCTGGGAATGTTCCTAACTCCAGCCTTGGTTTGGCTACTTATGGGGCAGAGTGCGGGCGTGCGTTTGGATAATTTTTGGGGCGTTCTTACCCACCTGCTATTGCCTTTCATCTTGGGGCAGCTGGTGCAGCCTTGGCTTGGACCTACCTTGCGTGCTCACGCCGCCTTTACCAAGTTTTCTGACCGTTTAACGATTGTCTTTATTGTGGCCGCAGCAGTTAGTTCTGCTACTGCGCAGGGACTGTGGTCTGAGGTTACCGGCTGGAATATCGTCGCCCTGCTGCTGGCAGCGGCGGTGCTCTTGAGCTTCATGTTGGCTTTTACTTGGTTTGGGTCCGCCTGGTTGGGGCTACCCCGGGCAGAGCGAATTGTAGTGCTAATGTGTGGTTCTAAGAAATCTTTGGCTTCTGGTTTGCCCATTGCGGCAGCAATTTTCCCAACTTCTTTGACTGCAGCGGTCACAATTCCCGTGTTAGTATTCCATCAGTTTCAACTGGTTGTCTGCGCAGCCATCGCGCGGCGCTTAGGTAGTGAAAAATAAAGGATTAATCGAATAATATGGCGACTGACCTCTTTTTACGTGCCCTAGCTGCATTCTTCGCGATTATGAACCCGTTCGTGAACCTTCCGGTGTTCCTAGGGTTGACTAGCAATGAGGATCCCGATCAGCAACGCCGCACTGGTGTCTGGACGATCTTCTACACCACCATCCTGTGCTGCGTGTTCTTCTTTTCTGGTTCCTTAATGCTGAATGTCTTTGGGATTGACATTGACCACTTCCGCATTGCCGGTGGCCTAGTCCTCCTGATGATCTCACTAGGCATGCTGCGTGGTTCTGGTTCGGCCACCCATGAAGGCAGCGCCAAAGAAAAGGCAGAAGCTTCTAAGCAAGATCCCGATTCGGTCGCTTTCTATCCTATGAGCTTCCCCATGCTAGTGGGTCCCGGTTCTATCACCACCATCATTGTCTTCCAGTCTCAGGCACAGACCGTAGGTGAACATGCCCTAGTGTTTGCCGCCATGGCGATCGTCTTGCTGATGCTGCTTGTCACCTTCTACTTCTCTGGCACCATTTCACGCCACATGTCGCTCACGCTTCGGACCATCATGGCGCGCCTAATGGGTATGGTGCTGGTGGCCATTTCGATCGAAATGATGGCTAATGGTCTAGCCCGAGTCTTCCCCGGGTTAGTTAAGTAATCCTACAGATAGTCTAGGTTCGCTCCAAGATAGTTTTCAGCCCCGCTCCCAGTCATCTGGGAATTAGCGGGGCTGAAATATATTTAGCTGTATCTCTATCGGTAACGGGTACCCAAGACTAGAGCGTGTAACAGATTAGGCGGGCTGTTCAGCCTGCTTTTCGCGGCGTCCTCGTAGTAGTGAGGCAATAATGGTAACGCCCAAAACCACCACGATATAGGCTAGGGAGAAGTTAATGGAGGGCTCCCAAACGTGAATGCCTTCGCCCCCGTTAATGAAGGGCAAGGAGTTCTCATGCAGGGCGTGCAGGACCAGTTTGACACCGATGAAACCAAGGATGGCAGCCAAGCCATAGTGTAGGTATGCCAGACGCTCCAGCAAGCCATCGATCAGGAAGTAGAGCTGACGGAGACCAAGTAGGGAGAAAGCGTTAGCGGCGAATACTAGGAAGGGTTCCTTAGTTAGGCCAAAGATTGCCGGAATCGAGTCCACAGCAAACATGACGTCAGCGGTGCCCACGGCGATAATGACCAACAGCATGGGGGTGATGTAGGTTTTGCCGTTGTGGCGGTGCAGCATCTTGTCAGAGACGAAGCCGTTGGTGGTGGGGAAAACTCGACGGGCTGCGCGGGTGAGGAAAGCTTCCTTGTACTCTTCGTCCTCATGCTCGCCGGTTTCCACGCCTTCTAGAGCCTGCTTAATGGCAGTGTAGATTAGGAACGCGCCGAAGATGTAGAACACCCAGACGAACTTTTCAATGATGACAACGCCTACCAGGATGAAGACGAAGCGGAAGATTAGAGAAAGGGTGATGCCGATTAGTAGCACTTTTTGCTGGTATTCGCGGGGCACGCGGAAAGCGCCTAGGATGATCACGAAAACGAAGAGGTTATCTAGCGAAAGTGACCATTCGGTGATCCAACCGGCCCAGTACTGGGTCGCAAAATTCAGGTCCCAAATGCCCCAGATTAAGAAGCCGAAAGATACAGCAAGGGCAATGTAGGCGGCCGACCAGGTAGCGGCTTCTTTCATCGAGGGGGCGTGCGGGCTACGCACGTGGCCCACGAAGTCAACCGTTAATAGGGCAATAACGATGGCGGCAAGACCCAGCCATCCTAAAATATGTACATCCATTAGGATTTCCTTTTCCGGTACGAGGATAAATTCGGGGTACCGGAGGTCTCTTTCCGCTCATTTCCTAAAGTTTCGCGCAGTTCTTTCGAGTTGATTACTCGATTTAGCTGGCTGAATACTTTAGTGTTTTAAGCCTCTACGCCGGGGTTTTAGCCCGTGATGACGACGTATCTGTTAGTGGAAATACTCCCCTACCGGATTTCCCAGTTTAGCCGATTGCACCAGCCCCCGGGGGATTTAGAACGTGTTTCCTACCCCACTAATCTCGTTGGAGATTTCGCGCCCCAGGACTTCTTAACGGTTTGCTTCCTCGAGCACCGGGTTTTCGGTCACTTGGTGTAGGTATTTCATGCCATCGAAGGCTAGTTCCCGGGCGTTTTCCGGGTCCCCTTCTAGGCCGATGCGACCTCGGGCGAATTTATCGATGACCATGGCAATGGCACCATCGCCGGTAACGTTAGTCGCAGTACCGAAGGCATCTAGACCAATGTAGGTGGCGATCATCAAGGCAACGGCCGCATCATCAAAGCCCAACATGGACTGGAGGATGCCGGTGGCAGCCATGATCGCGCCGCCGGGGACCCCGGGAGCGGCCACCATAGTGATACCCAACATAAAGATAAATCCGATGTAGTGGGCGGTAGAAATCGGCAATCCTTGGGTCACGATGATGGCTAGGGAGAAGGCGACGATCTTTGAGGTTGATCCAGCTAGGTGGATAGTTGCACAGAGTGGCACGGTGAAGGCCGAGACTGCTTGACTAACCCCATTCTTGCGGGTCTGCTTCAGGGTGACCGGAATTGTCGCCGCCGAGGAGGAGGTACCCAAGGCGGTTAGGTAGGCGGGCATCATAGTCCCTAGAGCTTTTATCGGGCTCCGACCGGTTAGGGCCCCGGCGACCCCGTATTGGGTTCCGAGGATGACTACTTCAAGTACGAGGACGACTACTACGACTCGTAGCAGGACGTTAATTACGTTCCAGACGGTCCCGCCCATGGTTAGGTTTAGGAAGATGCCAAAAATGTGCAGTGGCAGTAAAGGGATGATAACTTTTTCGATCACGGCGGTGATGATGTGTCGGAATTCGATGAACCCCTTCCGCAGAACGCCACGCGGAACCATCGAGAGGCCAATGCCGATCAGGAAGGACAGGATGAGGGCCGTCATGACGCCCACTGCGGGTGGCATTTCGATGGTGAAATAGGTGCTGAGCTCGTGTCCGCCTAGTTCATCAGCTTTACCTAGGGTTTGTCCACCGATCAGACTGGGGAAAACTAGTCGGCAAACGATGAAGGTCAATATGCCTGAGAAGAGCGTTGAGGCGTAGGCGATGGCGGCAGTAATCGAGAGCCATTTCCCGGCGCCTCGCCCCAGGTCGGCAATGGCGGGGGTGACTAGCCCGATGATGATCAGCGGGATAGTGAAAGAGAGGAACTGCGAGAAGATCGCTGTGAAGGTGACAAATACTCGGGCCACGCTGGTGGGCATTAGGACGCCGGAGCCAACTTTGATCGATCCCAAAGCTACTGCTAGCAGCATTGCGATCAAAACCCACAGGAGGATACCGCCCTTACGGAAAATATCACTTAGTGCACGCATATGTTTTTCTTTCTGCAGATCCGGTAGTAGAACTCGCTACTTTCGGACCATTTTACATATTTCGCACTTAGGGACTATCCATTTTGTTCAAACAGTGGACAATATCCTATTTTAGGCGTTGCGCATCTGACGGAGTTCTTTTTTGAGTTCCGCTAGTTCGTCACGAAGGCGTGCGGCAAGTTCGAACTTTAGCTCGGCCGCGGCGGAGCGCATTTGTTCATCTAGATCGGTGATCAACTGCAGTAGTTCTGCTTCCGCTTGGGCGTTATTTCCTCGGGCTTCACCGGTTTTAACCCGAGGTACCGGGTTATGGCCTTTAACTCCTGGTTTCTTTGACTTGGAGCTATTTCGGTAGCCTCCGGCCAGCAGTTCCTGGGTGTCGAGTTCTTCGCGTTGCAACATATCGGTTACGTCCGCGATCTTCTTACGCAGGGGTTGCGGGTCGATTCCGTGAATTCGGTTGTATTCTTGCTGCTTTGAGCGTCGCCGTTCGGTTTCGTCAATCGCCTGGGCCATCGCGGGGGTTACTTGGTCTGCGTACATGTGTACTTCCCCGTCGACGTTTCGAGCTGCACGACCGATGGTCTGGATTAGCGAGGTGGCTGAACGCAGGAAGCCCTGCTTGTCTGCGTCAAGGATGGCCACTAGGGAAACTTCGGGTAGGTCTAGGCCTTCTCGCAGCAGGTTAATACCGACGAGGACGTCAAACTTACCTTGGCGCAGTTCGCGCAGTAGTTCAACGCGGCGTAAGGTGTCGACGTCTGAGTGGAGGTATTCGACTTTGATCATCCGCTCTGAGAGGTAGGCGGTGAGTTCTTCCGCCATGCGTTTGGTTAGCGTGGTCACTAGTACACGCTCGTTTCGCTCCACGCGTTCCTTGATTGAGTCGTAGAGGTCGTCGATTTGTCCCTCGGTTGGTTTCACTACGATCTTGGGGTCAAGTAGGCCGGTGGGGCGAATAATTTGTTCCACTACCCCATCGGATTGTTCTAGTTCGTATTTTCCGGGGGTGGCTGAAAGGTAGACAGTTTGTCCGATCCGTTCGAGGAACTCTTCCCATTTGAGGGGGCGGTTGTCCATTGCGGAAGGTAGTCGGAAGCCGTAGTCGACTAGGGTGCGTTTGCGGGACATGTCCCCCTCGTACATGGCCCCGATCTGGGGTACGGTCACGTGAGATTCGTCGATGACGAGGACGAAATCGTCGGGGAAGTAGTCGAGTAGGGTGTGTGGTGGCGTGCCGGGGCCACGACCGTCAATATGCCGGGAGTAGTTTTCAATGCCGGAACAGGCGCCCACTTGGCGCATCATTTCGAGGTCGTAGTTGGTGCGTTCACGTAGGCGTTGTTCTTCCACGAACTTTCCCTGTTTGTGGAAGACCTCGAGTCGTTCTTCTAGTTCCTCTTCAATGGACTTGATGGCGCGTTGCATGCGTTCTGGACCGGCAACGTAGTGGGTGGCCGGAAATAGGTACACGTGGTCAGTTTGCCGCAATACTTGCCCGGTGAGCGGGTGCAGGTAGGTGAGGTTTTCAATTTCATCACCGAACATTTCAATCCGGATGGCTAGTTCTTCATAGACCGGAATGATTTCAATGGTGTCACCCTTGACTCGGAAGGTTCCACGTTGGAAGTCCATGTCATTGCGGGTGTACTGCATGGAGACGAAGCGTCGCAGTAGGGCGTCCCGGTCAATTTCCATTCCCACGGTTAGCGGGACCATGCGGGCCACGTATTCCTCGGGGGTACCTAGGCCGTAAATGCAGGAGACAGAGGCAACAACTACTACGTCTCTGCGAGTGAGCAGCGCGTTTGTCGCGCTGTGACGGAGGCGTTCGACCTCGTCGTTAATGGCGGAGTCTTTTTCGATATAGGAATCCGTTTGGGGGACGTAGGCTTCTGGCTGGTAGTAGTCGTAATAGCTGACGAAATATTCGACGGCGTTATTGGGAAGTAGTTCGCGTAGTTCCGCAGCTAACTGGGCGGCTAGGGTCTTATTGGGGGCCATTACTAGAGTTGGTCGGCCTAATTTTTCGATCATCCAGGCGGTAGTGGCTGATTTACCGGTACCGGTAGCGCCCATAAGGACAACGTCTTTTTCGCCTGCTTCGATACGTTCGACCAGTTCAGCAATTGCGGTGGGCTGGTCACCGGAGGGTTGGAAGGGCGAAATAACTTCGAAGGGGGCTTCGCTTCTGATAATGCTAGCTGCGGGATTCATCGGTTTCACTCTAGCATTTGTGTCTCTTTTTAGGTCTACCAGGTGAGCAGGTAGTGATAGATTAGCGGGACTCTGCCCCTGGCTTTTAATGTTTTACCTACGGCGCGCCCGTAGCTTAATGGGTTGCAGGAGGTGCGCTTTTATCGCTAGGGTGGACTCAGTTTTATTTCTAGGGAGGCCTTTATGAGCCGTTGGTTTCTACCGTTCTTGTCGTTACTTTCGATGGGTGCCGCAGCAGTAATCGCGCTGCTCTATGTGCCTTATAAGATCGAGGCTTCACAGATTATGGCCGGCGATTTTAGCGGCCTACTAACTTCAATGTCAGTATCGACGCTGGCCGTGATTTTCTTGATGATGTTCAGTGTGGCACTGTTTTTGGCGGCGTTATTGGCTCGGGCGTCACGTAAGTTAGCGCTTGTGGCTCTAGTGGGGATTTTGCTAATTGGTGGCGGGGCTGGACCCGTGGCTAAGAATCGGATTGAGTCCGCGATTTCTTCGAATATTGGCCAGGCAGTTTCACAGGTCACTAAGGGCTTTAAGCTTAGCTCTTTAAAGTTGGCTGACGTCCCAATGATGGCTAAGAAGCTTCAGCAGATCGCTGCCGAGCAAGAAATCAGCCCCCTAGAACTTTTGCAGCAACTCCCAGAGGCTCAGAGGCGGCTCATTCCCAATGCTGTTTATCAACAATTGGTTGAGCGCTTGTCTCGATAATACGAAAAAGTAACCCGCACCTGAGGCTTTCTCAAATGCGGGTTAACTCTTCCTAGCTGTTTTCTATAGGTAGCGGGTGCAGGCCTTTATTAAAGGTGTCATCTTGAGGATTCAGAAGACTTATCCTCTGGCAGACACAGGAGGATCGAAGTCAGAGTTTAGAATACGAGATTTTGGAAAGCCGCAGCAAGAAGGGAAAGTTGCCTCTTATCTCCCCCATTGTGTACTTCCCAGGTGCTGCCGTTTAGGCGTTCCTGATCGGAGATTTGATTGGCGATTCGCGCTTGAGCATCCGGTTGGGAAATCCCTCTTTCGGTTAAGCGCTCAATACGTAGCTCTAACGGAGCCGTGATGGTGATGATCTGATCGCAGATTCTATTTAGTCCCGCCTCGAATAATAAGGGGACATCGAGGAGAACTGAGTGCTCTATTTCTTTAGCAGTTTGGATGCCGGTTAGAATTTCTTGTCGAATCAGGGGATGCAAGATGGCCTCTAGTCGTTTTTTGGCGGATTCATCTTGGAAGATAACTTGGGCAAGTGCCTGGCGATCAAGTTCTGTCCCGTTAAAGACGGATTGACCAAATTCGGTACGAATTTCAGGTAGGGCCAGCCCATTCGGGGCCGTTAGGTTTCGTGAAATCTGATCAGCATCTAGGTGGGTTACAGAGGTCCCCCGTCCAAGCTGATGGTTCTGTCGTAGCAGAGCTTCCGCAAATGTTGACTTCCCGGTACCGATACCACCGGTCAGCCCGACGACTAAGGGCCGATGAGACTGCTGGCTAGAGCTTAGTCCGCCCGCAGGGGTGCTGGTTTGGGCTTTTTCTTGGTTCTGTCCTAGGTACCGAAAGTAGCTCTCATTGCGAGTCATAAATCATTGTCGACTAGTAGGAAATGAGTTTCGAAATAGTTCTTATCAATAGTTTTGTATAGTTAACCCGCATCTAAGATTGACGATTGTCTATTAGATGCGGGGTAACTATTTAGCTTAAGTTCGGCTCTTACTTGAAGTAGGCCTTACAAACATCAGCAGCCTTCTGGCCAGAGTTGTTGAAGTTCTGGTATTGTTCCGACATCTTAGTGATATCGTGCTTCTTAAGAGCATCACCTAGATTATCAAGATCGGTGGATAGTTCAGAGATAGCGTTGGAGACTTCGTCGGTCTTAGCGTCCTTGGCGGAAGCCTTTACTTGCTTGGATAGTTCCTTAAACTTATCGCCGACCTTCTCTAGGTCTTCGGGCTTTGAGGGATCTAGATTCTGAAGATCCTTGGAATCTTCAGCAAAAGCCTTTAGGTTCTTTTCGAGTCCCTGGCATGCCACCTCATCAGAGTTTGCACCGCCGCCACAAGCGGTAAGCATCGGGAGTGTCATTAGCGGCACTAAGGCTAGGGCCGTCAGCTGCTTCTTCATTGATTCACCTTTCAGGTACGGTTGTTAAGACTCTCAGTCGAGTTCTGAGGTTAATCATACCTTATGGAGTCAGGAATCCTGTTGATTTTGGATCCTATCTATTCTAATGCCTGGCTTCTAGCGGGGATTTTCTCTAGCGCAAGGTTTTCAAAGCTTTGGATGCCGCACTTAGTTCGGTTATTAAGGACTTCAGTTCCATGTTTCGACGCGTCATTGGCTTGAAGGTACCCTCCTCACTGTCATGGGGGAAAGACAGCGCAAGCTGAGGACGAATATCGTACATATTGAACTGTCCGGCAATGGTTCGCCACTGTTCTACCGCACGAATAGCGCCATCCCAGGCGTAACCAACGAATGCGATGGCTTTTTTGTTTAGCTCGGGGCCAATATGATCGATCGCATTTTTGAAAGCCCCAGGAATGGAGTGATTATATTCAGCGGTAATAAATACGTACCCGTCAGCGGAGTCAAGTGCTTTAGACCAAGCTGCCACGGCTGGATTCGGATAGTGTTTTTTCAAGGCGCCCGGGGGCGTACTCCCCGTAAATACCGGTAGCTCATAATCTGCTAGGTCCACTAGTTTGAAGCTAGTTCCAGGGTCCCCTACTGCTTTCGCCTGCTCTAAGACCCAGTTTGCGATTTGCGCTCCGAATCGGTTTTCGCGCACTGACCCCAGCACAATTGCAATTTCAGTCATTGGAACTCCTAGCAATAAGATTAATTAGGCAACACTAAGTTAACATAAATCTTTGCCAAGATATTCCAGCATTTAAGCCTTTAGTCCCATATCACTTTATGGGTGTTTAGCAGCACTGCCGAGACTTAATCCCCTGCAATGGAGAGTCGAATCCCAACCGCGTATTTTTGTCCAGCGCAAGTAATCCTCAGTCTAGTGCTGTCATTATGTTGGCGGTTGATAGTCACGGACCCGCTCCCCATGATCGAAGCTTCCCTAATTTTTATGGGAAGTTCTACCTCAACCTCAGGAACAAGATGTGTCGATGATTTATCTATATCAGAGTCATGGAAAGCCCCGAAAAGATAATACTGGTTGGATTTCTTAGTAAAGTACCAGTCCCATCGAGCATCATCTACCGGTGAGCTCTGCAGCAATTTTGCCTCGAGTTCATTTTTGGGATTTAGAGCTCTAGTGGCGTAGATTCCTTCCCCGTTGACTCTCATCCAGCTGCCAAGTTCGGACAGGGAGTCCCGAATATGCTTACTCATCGCACCGTGCTCATCCGGCCCGAAGCCGATCAGATAGTTCCCTCCCCTACTAACAATTGCTAATAGATTAGCAATGATCGTTTGCATGGGTTTCGTCGCTTCGTCAACTTCCATACTGCACCAGGAGCGCGTCAGAGTAATACACGATTCCCAAGGGTATTCAAGAATATCTTCTGGAATTTCTTGTTCCGGGGTACGGTAGTGCTCCCATGGTCCATGGACTTCCCGGTCCACGACTAGAATTTCTGGTTGTAGTGTTTGGGCCAGTACGCCGATTTGTTCAATGTCGATCGGTTCTTCCGGGGCGGCTACCCATCCCGCATCTAGCCAAAGTACGTTAATTTTTCCGTATCTACTAAGTAGTTCAGAAATCTGTTGCTGGGTAAATCTTTTGAAGTTTTCCCATTTTTGGGGTTTGTTACGAATCGAATAATTACAGAAGCGTCCATGAAGCGGTCGGGCTCGATCCCAGTAACATTCATGATGCCAATCCGCCTTCGAATAGTAGACACCTATTTCAAGCCCCTTACTCCTAAACGCCTGGGAGATCTCTTTAAAAAGATCACGTCCTACCGGACACTGTTCAGAAGTCACCTTGAAGTTTGAATAGTCGGTGTCGTAAAGGGCGAATCCATCGTGATGTTTGGTAGTAAAGACTAGGTAGCGCATTCCCGCGTCAGCACAGGCTTCAGCCCATTCTTCGGCATCAAACTGTGAGGCATCGAAGTTAACGATTTGGTGCTCATACCAATCTTGGTATTCAGAATCTGTTCCCAAGAATGAATCCGGCTTGTCCGTGAAGGTACCTAGATGACCACGATGCAAAGACCATGATCCAGCTTGGTTAATGGCGGTATAAAGTCCCCAGTGAATGATCACTCCCAGTTTTAAATCTCGCCATCGAGACAGAGATTTTTGGGTGAGAGGACTATCTGGATAGATGTATCCGGGGTCAGGTTTACTACCTACTGCGCCGGCAGCAGCTAAATCGTCAGGTGCAAAGTCATCTAGTTCGCCCATTATTTATCCTTCCAAAAGATTGGAGTCTGCGATGCGCAGACTCCAATCCGTTTAGAACTTCAATCCTCCGTCTTCAATTCCTCGGAAGAAGTACTTCTGGGTGAAGAAGAAGAGAATCACAACCGGGGTCATGGCAACCACCGCACCGGCGATTACTTCTTGGTAAGAAACCCCCTGAATGGAACTTGAGAGTTCCGCTAGCACCAAGGTTAAGGTCTTATTCTCTCTTGACTGCAAGACCAGTAGCGGCCAGAGGAAGTCAGACCAAGCGTAGATGAAGGATGTGAGCCCAACGATTGTCATAGCACCCTTGACCTGAGGCAAGAAAATCGACCAAAAACGCCTAAACTCGCCAGCGCCGTCGATAAAGGCGGCATCTTCAATTTCGTCAGGGATCCCAAGGAACGCAGCCCTCATTAAGAGCAGGTGGAAGGGACCAAGCATGCCAGGCAACCAAACGCCGATCAGACTGTCGTAGAGGTTCAGATCGTTAACGATTGCAAACAGGGAGCTCATAATCGCTTCGAAGGGGAAAATCATCGCTGACATGACGATCAGATAAGCAATGTTTCGTCCCGTCCATCCACGGCGGGAAAGAATATAGCCGCCGACGGAAGCCAATACGATATGTGAGACGACAGCCAGCGCACAAATGATCAAGGAATTCGTAATACCCGAAAGAATGTTGGTGGTACTGAAGAGTTCCTTAAATGCAGCCAAGGACCATGTCTGCGGAATAATTGTCGCGCCCTCGCCAAAAATCGGCTCCCCTGGGGCTTTGAATGCTACTAAAAGGGGCAGCATTAGAGGTCCCAGCATGAAGATCGAAACCAAGATAAGTAGTACGTATCGCAGTACTAAGCGTGGGCCCCGAATCTGCCTTGAATTTACGATCCGTGCTTCACGTTGGAGCTTCCGTTTTTTAAGGAAATCTTTGATCGGATTAGCAGTATTGGTACTCATCACGGCTGCTCCTCTGCCTTGCGCTGGATCTTCTGCGAAAGAATAATAAATCCAAGAGTGAATAGGAATAGGAATACGGATGTCGCGTCTGCTCTACCAAGGTGTCCGTAAGTAACGTCCAGCTGAGAGCGGATGTACATCGTAATCGTTTGCGTAGGCGAGTTTGGACCACCTAGTAAGAACACCTCAGTAAAGACCTTTAGACAACCAATTGTGCTGAGCACGCCAACCAGATACATCATGATCTTAACGCCCGGAACGGTTACCGTAAAGAAGCGCCTCACTGGTCCGGCCCCGTCAATTTCAGCAGCCTCATAGACAGATTTATCGACATTAGCCAAAGCGCTTAAATACAAAATCATGTAGTAGGGCATTCCCTGCCAGAGGGTAATGAGCATGGCACAGAAGAGGATCAGCCATCTATCAGAAAGGAATGGAATAGATTCCTGAATGACGTTCATAGATTTCAAAAGCGCATTAATGGGACCATCAGCTTCCAATAGGTAACGCCAGGCAATCGAGATCACTACCAGCGAGGAAATCGCGGGAATGTAATAGATAGCGCGGAAAAAACCGATCCCGGGGACATGTTCTTTAACCAGGAGGGCCAAGAGCAAGGGCAGAATCACCATAATCGGAACCACGCAAAGGGCGTAGATTGATGAATTTAAGACTGCATCCCAGAATTTTGGAGAGCTAAGCACCTTTTCGTAGTTTTCGAAGGCATTGAAGTCGCCCATTGGACGAAGAGGCTTGGTATTCGTAAAGGAGGTAACTAGAGTTACCCCAAACGGAATTATGTAAAAGGAAAGAACTGCTGCCACCGGAGCGATAACCCAAAGCAGGGGTACCCACCATGGCCGGAAGCGCGCGGCTCCGTTGAGGCTTTCTGCCCTCTTTCCAGTTTTTGGTTTTCTAGTCTTACTCATCATCTCACCTATGAAACGAGAATTGGTTGCTCCCCGCAGCAGTCACAACCACGGGGAGCAACTCGCATATTAGTTGTTCAGCGCAGAAAGCAATTCGTTCATTTCTTTCTGAGCATTTTCAAGTGCCTGCTCTGCAGATACTTCGCCGCGAATGCCCTTGTTGACATTTTCAACTAGTGCATTCTTGACCTGACCGGTGACGTAGAAGGAAGCCTTGAAAGCCTCTGAATTCTTAGCTTCCTTTGCGGCGACCTCGTAGGTCTGCTTAAAGACGGGATCCTTAGCAACTGCCTCCGGAGGATTCTTGATCAAGTTATCTAGAGCTTCAGTCGCACCAGGGAAAATGACCGCTCCGCCGTCGCGAGTCCAAGCTAGTTCTTCCTCAGCACTAGTGATGTAATCAGCCCACTTTAGTGCTAGGGCTTTGTTCTTGGTCTTAGCATTTACCGCAATAAACTGGCCTGAGAACTCATATTTCAAACCGGGGTTAATCGGGTAGGATCCAACACCGGTCTGCTTGTAAACCTCAGGATTATTCTTCTTGATGTTGCGGATAAATCCAGGGTTGGGGGTACCGAAAGCCAAACGCCCGTTTAGGTATTCCTTTCCGGGGTCGAGTTCGCCGGTCAAGGAGTCCTTGGGAATGCCGCCGTCCTTGTAGAGGCTGATCATTTCATTCATCCACTTGAGTGCGTTTGGATCTTTGGCGAAGGTAAATTCAGTGCCTTCGTCGTTCATGATCTTTACGCCCATGCCATGCCACTGGCTGATTAGGTACCAGTTAGCGTTGCCCCATAGCGCGTTGTATTCGCCCGTCTTAGCAATCTTGTGACTAAATTCGAACATCTCGTCCATAGTCTTTGGAGGAGTGTTTTCATCTAGGCCCGCAGCGCGGAAGACCTGCTTGTTGTAAGTGGTGACGAAGGGGCTGAAATACCACGGGAAAGCTGTATGGGCACCGTCTTTACCCATTCCGACTGATTTCCAAATATCAGGGATAAAGCGCTTCCCGCTTTCCGGTAGTGCCTTGTCTAGATCCAAGAGCTGGTCCGCTTTGGTGAGTGCCAGAATCGTGGGCGAGGGAACGTTAATAACGTCTGCCATCTTGCCGTTAACGGCTTGCTGCATCATCTTTTGGTCGAATTCTGGGCCGCCAGATTCGTCGACCCAGTTAATCTTGGTTCCTGGGTTTTCCTTTTCGAACTTGGCGATTCGTTCCCGGAAGAAGTCCCCGAAGTCCTTTTGCAGACTCTGGGTCATCCAAGTGATTTCGCCCTGTGCTTTACTGGTATCTACCGGTTTTTCATCTTCCGAACTGGAACATGCGGTTAACCCAGTAAGAGCAAGGCTCCCTGCAAGTACTAGAGCAAAAGCTCTGCGTCGAGTTGTCATGCTGACCTCCATTGGCCGATATTTCAAAAACCTAACTAACACGTATTAGGTTTATGTTTATGTTATACAACACAGCTGATCGTTTTTCAAGCTATGTCGTCTAGGACTTCCTTAAAATCCTAAAGCTTCCATCAAATTTCCCAATCCGCCCCTGATATTCGGGCCTGACATCCGGACCACATGAGCGAGTTCCCATACCGTGTTGAACCCAATCGAAGGTCAGATAGGTGCGAGTAGCTGCTGGCAGGTCATCCCAGTGCCCAGCGGCGGTTATTTCTGCCGCTGAATATTCAGAGATGGAGAAACCAAGCGGATTACTTCCAGCGAAATTATCGAAACGCAGCACTTTGCCGTCCGGGTTTGACAGTTCCAAGACTCGAACTGCTGGATGATAGTTCCCTTCTTGGGGGACCACATTCGGTTCGACTAGATCTTTAGCATCCGCTTCAAAATTGCCCCACCAGCCACCTTGGCGCATATCAGCATAGGCCACACCAGGGCCGAATCCACCCCAGGATGCTTTCCAACCCACTCCTGGCAAAGGAATAGTTACCCCGAGGCGAGGGATACAGGTAGGCCACGTCCCGAAAGGTTCAAAGTCGAGGTCGACATCAATCGCTGATGCTACTTTTCGGTAGACCCACGTAAGCACTCCCCCATAGTCATAAACAGGTGCCGCCCAACGTTCAACAACTGTAAAAGATTCTTCGGTAGAGCAAGTCCTTACTAGCTGCCTTTCGAGCTTATCAAGGTTAAATCCTGCCCAGCGCTCTGAACTTGATTCCGCTCTAGAACCACGACCAGAACCTAGGTCATCTAGTTCAGTAAACCCAAAATAGTCCAGCGCCCCGTGGCCATTATCGTTATCGGTTGGAGCCCGCCAAGCAGCTAGCGTAGCTCCCAACACCTCTACCCCGAGAAGCTTTTGAAGCTGCCCATCCCGGGACAATTCGAGGGAATCAGCTACCTGAATACCGATATCTTGCCGCTCTCTGGGAGCCAGCGAGACCGTGATCGAATTCAGGTTCATTACCCGTTTGCTATCTTCTTGGTAGCCGACCGGCTGCCCATTATCGAAGGCACGCACAGGATAGAGGTCAGGCAGACTCCAGCTATCATGCAAGAGCTTTATCACTAAGGCCGCTTCAGACACGCCCTCATGTCGCATCTGGTTAAGCGCGGCCTCGATAGGGCCTTTATCTATCTCCCAGCGTTGTCCCGCTGCTAGCTTAGGCAGGGCCACCAAGGGGCCGAGGGTGCGCCTAGGAATCTTCTGTTCTGCCCCCAGTTCCTGTAGCTCCCACTTGAGGAAAGCGCCCTGTAGGTAATCTAATGTGCATTGCGCTTCAATATAGATTGATACTCCCGCAAATTCGGCTTCAGTCAAAGCCTTTTCCGGTGTTGAATCGTCATAATCATTGGGGGCATCCGTACGGTCTCCCAAATCGAAACGTACCCGAAGTGGCGACTGCTGGTTAGCTAGGTTCAACAAGCCAGAGGTGATTTTGCCTTCCGCAGTCAGCAAACCGTCCGAAACAAAATTGCCATCGTGGATTGGTTCACCAAAATCACCACCATAGGCTAAGCGCCGGCCCTTTTCAGTTTCTTGCCAGAGAGAGTGATCTCGCCACTCCCAGATGAATCCACCTAGGTGGCGACGGTGACCAAGCTTCGACAGGTACCCTTCGACGTTGCCCGGTCCCGTTCCCATGGCATGGAGATACTCCACCGTCAGGTAGGGGGCTTCTCTGAGGCGAGGACGGTCCTTTGGTTCTACCTTTGATGCCGCGTGATGAGCACCGGCAACCGGGGCTTCCGGTTCCCCGTTAAGTAGCGTCTCAACCTCTTCTAGAGTCGGGTACATTCGCGAGTATATGTCGCTGTAGGAAAGTGTCCGGTCAGCCTCGTAATGGACTAGCAGCCTGGGGTCCTGGGCTTTGATCCACTGGCCCATCGCCGCCAGATTCGGTCCGGTAAAAGCTTCGTTCCCTAAAGACCAGATTGCGATTGAAGGATGGTTCTTATCCCTTTCGAAAGTTCGCCGAATTCGATCTACAAAGGCTTCCTTCCATTCGGGCACTGCGGGCGGATTATTATCCCATCCACAGAATTCGAAACCGTGAGTTTCCATGTCGGCCTCTAAACAGACCCAAAGTCCGATCCTATCGGCAAGTTCCAATAGCTTCGGATGGGGCGGGTAGTGAGAGGTACGGATAGCGTTGAAATTGAAGGCCTTTAAGGTTAAAAGATCCTGTAGCGCATAGTCTTGATCCCAAACTCGTCCCCGCTCCGGGTTTACTTCGTGACGGTTAGCTCCCAGCAGTTTCAACGGCTGCCCATTAGCCAGGACTTGGCCTGCTACTAATTCAACCCTTCGAAGGCCAACTTCGGCTTCGAGTACGGCGCCCGCAGCATCGATCACTAGCGAGTACAGATTAGGACGATCAGCACTCCATGGTTGTGCATCCGGGATTTCAATGGGACTACTGCTAAGCCAGGTTTGTCCTTCACGTTCCGTGACTTGCCATTGCACCTGGTGGGTCACGAAATCTTCTGACGCGACCTCGGCCAGTTCAGCTACTGGCTTCAAGAAGGGTGATTTGAGACGAGGCTGCTGGCTTACTTTTACCTTGATAGCTTCACTTAGTTCTTGCCGCTCACTTTCGTCGAGCGAGCCTAGGCCTCGGATTCTCAGGTTGATCTCTAGCAGGCCACGTCCAGTGGCCGCATCGTAATCAGTTTTTATCCAACGATCTTCAACCTGTCCTTGAGGAAGGTATTGCAGGCTAATATCGCGGAAAACACCCGGGAGCCACCACTGGTCTTGATCTTCTAGGTAGCTTCCCCTACCGAATTGGTTGACCCGAATAAATAGCTGATTACTGCCCGGCTTTAAGAATGATCCGATTTCAAATTCGTGAGCTAGACGCGAACCGGTCGCAAAGCCCACCCATTGACCGTTGAGCCAAACCCGGTATTGAGATTCCACCCCCTCAAACCGTAGTCGAATCCCTTCCTTTTCGGTCCAATCAGCAGGAATTACAATTTCCCGCCAGTAATCCATTGTCGGGTTCTTCGCTGGCGCGAAGGGCGGATTTAGCGGAAACGGATACGCCAAGTTGGTGTAACAGGGATTGGAGGGAATCTCTGGATCTAGGACCCAGTGGTTAGGAAGCTGCGCAGTTTTTGGTGCCGAGGATCGGAGGACAGTAAACTCAGAAAGATCCTTCGGTTCCTGAAGTGCTATTTCCGGATTGGGGTCCGTGTCGTAGTAGTTGAACTGCCAGTCCCCATTTAGTGAAATGTGGGGTTCAGAATCTAGCGGGTAGCTTCGCGCCGGCGCCAGCGAACCACCATCTGGGAGATAGTCATCAATAGTTGGATTGAGAAGATCTACGGCCATTGTATTCTCCTGTGAGGCTTTTGATAACCATAGGCTAACACGAGATAGTATTATTGAAAAATCGAAAGTTAAGTTATACTGACAGAACGTAGTTGGCTCTATGGCAGAGCCCTATAAAGACCGGTAGGTGTGAAATGGCACGAGTAAAACGCAGTGATGTTGCAAAACTAGCGGGTGTAGCACCCAGTACGGTTTCACTTGTCCTTAACGGTCGCGGAGAGCAGGTTAAACTCTCTAGCGACACCATCGAAAGAGTTCAAAAAGCCGCCCGCGAGCTTAACTATATTCCCAATAGCACCGCCCGCAGTCTACGTCTAGGAGGCTCGCGACTGATCGGTCTAGTACTAGCCGAGCTCCCCGATGACCCCTTCGTTCCCGTGATCCATAAAGTGCTGACCAGCGCTATGATCGAGGCTCGACGCTCAGACTACTTCATCCTACCGTTACATCAACAACACGATCTGGGCGAAGCAGACCTAATCTCGGCACTAAAAAATGTCGAGTTAGCCGGAGTCCTCTGTGAAACCACCTCGGCTCCCGATTTTGTTTCCCAAGTAATGGATTCACAGAGGATCCCCCTAGTTTGGCTAGAACTAATCGAATCTGACCAAGACTTCAAAGGCGACGGGATTGTCCGACTGGATGAAACCGCTGGTGTGAAAGAAATCTTGGCGGAGCTCGATATTCCCCAGGATGCCAAAGTGTTTTTCCTAGCGGGACCCTACCAGCATCACCATCGGCATCTGCCCATTTTGGCGCATTTCGAGGCCAATGGCTCGATGCTACGACTCCCCGACTGGCAAGCAGAGAGCGCTTATCGAGCCAGCTTGAAACTCTTAAATGAGAATCCCGATATCAAGTTAATCTGGTGCGCAGACGACTCTCAAGCAAGTGGCGTTTTTAGAGCCGCCAGAGAACTAGAGATTCAGATCCCCCAACAGCTCAGCGTAATTGGCTTCGGCAATCACGTGCCAGAAGAAGCAGATATTTTAGGACTTACCACTGTAGATTGGCCCCTTGAAACAATGACCAAGGAAGCTGTAAAGCTTCTAACGCAAACCTTGTCAGGTAAAGAGCCCAACTCAGAGAGTCATTGCCAAACCCGGGCAGTTTGGCGTTCTAGCGCTAAAAGGACGCCAGAGCCGTCAACTAGTGACCGCACGATATAAGGAGGCTAGCGGTGTTTGAAGAAGTGAGCGACCAATACTACCTAAGAGCGCTTGACCCTAAGGACTTGGACTCAATCTACAACTTCATGAACCTAGTTCCGGCGAATACTAATGGGTTCCAAAACCCTGATGCCGGCAAATCCTTAGCGGATTGGGAAAGCGAAGTGCTTCCTCGACTATTAAAAGAAGCGGCAGGCATCGACCTGAAACCTAACCGGGTACCGCAAACGTACTATTTCCTTTGGGAAGCCAAACCAGAGGGTGAGGATCAGATCCTAGCCCTGTTCAAATTACGCCACCATCTAACCCCTGAACTAAAGCAGGGTGGTGGCCACGTCGGTTATTTCGTACATCCCGACTTTCGATCCCAGGGTCTGGGCACTAGGGGGCTTGAACTGCTCCTACCCGTGGCGGCTCACCTAGTGCCAGAAGATCATCTCTATGCGGCGATGGAAGTTGATAATCGGGCATCCCAAGCACTTTTTGCCCATTTTGGAGCCGAAATCTGGCAGCAAACTGAGCAGGACGTGTTCATGCGGATAGACCTCTCCCCTTTCCGGGAGTAGGCAATTTAACTGCTAGGGTTTTCCTTATAGTCCCCAGATTTCATATCCGGTTGGGGTCTCAATAAGTACCCGGTTGGAGCCTACGTAGGGCCAGAAGCCCACAGTATTAGGTGCTACAGAGCTCTTCCAAGCTGGGAGGTTTCCTGCCGGTGCGGACACATTGCCACTATCGTCAGCACATTGGCCCTCTTTTGCGGCAGTTGAGATATTGCTGCAGGGGTAGATCTGACCGGTATTGGTAAAGACGAACTTGTCCCCGATGGGGCCGTCGAAGTCTTTTCCAAAGACCCATGTTCCATTCTTCTGCACGTAGGCGTAACCACCATATGTGGTACGCATACCGGAGTTGTTTAGTTCTGCTTGATTCCTAGCTAACTGTTTAGTATCTACCGTGCTCCAGTCATCGTAGGCAATCCGACGGAATTCACCATCGTACAGGGTTACCCCACTGGGGTCGATGACCTTACGGAAGACACGTTTTTTGTCCCCGTTTGGATGGTAGTTGACGACAATCCCCCCGTCACTAAGCCCGAAGGCATAAGTTGCGTCACTGATATCCATAATTTTCTGATTATCGGACAGGCGCATAACGCTAGCATTACTACCATTGGGTACGGCTACATAGACGGGATATCCGGTATATTCCTGTAGGCGCTTTACCGGGGTCACCCAGAGCGGGTGAGTTTTAACATTCCCGTTTGCCAGGTTAACCTCAAATCCCTTATCTCCGGTAGCGCCGTGGCACGCGACGTGGATTTCACGAGTCCCGGCTTTAAACTCACTAAACTGGCATCGTTCGATTCCCGCCAAGTCTAGCTGGGCGCTCTGGATGATCTGACTGGGATCAGCCTTATCTCGAAGTCCAAGTTGCCCATTTAGGTTCAGCGTCACTAGCAGGTTTCCGCGCGGTGCTGCGGCAAGGTAGCGCTCATTGCTGGGGCTTTCAAAAATAACCCTTGGGTGCTCGGGATCTTCGCTGATACTGGCTACGGTGAATCCATCTTGGTAGGTGAAGACTACCTTCTGCCCGTCCTTAGTGAAGAGCACGTCATTAGGCATGCCGGGGGTGCCGCTTTGGTGGGGACGACTTTTTAGTTTTGTGAGTTGATCTGGAAGGACCGCTAGTTGACGGGCGTGAATGACAAGATCATTGCTTAACGCAGAATACTTTGTGATCGAGGGTGCCGGGTCCGTTTCCGTAATCTCGTTCCGGTTCGGATCGAGTTTTTCTTCCTCTTCGACGGTGCTTGCTTGTTCTTTTCCCTCTGATTTTTTGAGCGGTTTCTTAGCAGCCTTCGTGGGCTTAGTTTTCTTTACCTGCTTCGCGGAAGGGGCTTTTTGATCATCACCACTAAAGTAGGTGTATCCAAAATAGCTCCCGGTGCCTACCATGGCGAGTAAAAGAACTGAAACTAGTGCAATCAACCAAGGTTTGCGCTTTTTGGGTTTCGGTTCATTCGCGTGGTTTCCTACGTTGCCTTGGTTAAGCACGCCGGACTGATTGCCAACATGGCCATTATTCGATTGCAAACGGCTCGCAGCAATTTGTGCAGTTTGCGGGTCTCCATTTGCCGCTAAATACTGCAGTAACTCTGGATATGCGGCCGGATGTTGGGCGATCAACGGCCAAAGATCAGCCCTAGCGGCCGCGACTTGCCCAAGGATAGCGGGATCCAAATTGGGGTTGTTCAGTAGCGCTGTGGTCGGATCGCTTGGTGAAGAGTAGTTCATTGGAGTTCCCGTGTTTGGTGGTTGGTTCATTGGAATCAGTATATTTGGGCTGGTATCAAGTTACTTCGAGTCAATTTGCGGTTTTGTCACTTCGCAGTTTCAGCAATTGCGAGTCGCACCTTGTTTTCTTCTACCTGAGCCATGAATGCTGTGTTTTGATCAATGACCACCCCACGGGTGAGATCACGCCCATTTTCATCTACAGGCTTTTTAAAAAGTACAGCGGGGTGGTTGAAAGGCACAAGTTTCGAAGCAGGTTTACCCTCTTTATCAAGGCACATTTCCACATTTCCCTGCTTCTCATAGCCTTCGCAAATGAGCATCACGTCTTTCGAAGGATCCAATCTAGTCGTGAAAAGGATTCGGTCATTAGCGAAGAAGATATTATCTGCTGGTGCTTTATGCTCAAGTCGCGAGCGGTCAAAACGGACAATTCGCTCTCCGGGAAGTAAGAAAGTGTCCTTTAGGTCTTTCCTTTCTTCTTCTGGCATCAGTTTGAGGCTATTAGCCATTTCCTGGGGACTAGCTTTGGTTAAACCGGGTTTATTAAATTCATCCGCAAAAACCTCCTCAAGTTCAGTGAGATTATTTCCTTCAGCATCAAGTTTAAAGTTCGAGATCTGGCTACTTCCATCTGAAGCAATGAAAAGGTAGGAGTGACCATAAAGCCTTTCTGCTCCCTCGAGCCTGCGGGCTTTTACCCTGTCATTGAGGGGATAGATTTTAGCTGAAGTGGAATCCGAAAGAAGCAGATAATTTGGCTCTGAAGAGGACCTAAAAACATGTGTTGCCATGGTGTCGTAGTTTTGAAAATCACCTGACTTGTGATCGAACACTACAACACCTTTGTATTCACAGGAAAGATATTGTTTTTGTGAAGGATAGATTGGCGAAAGCCAACAATGTTTCCTATGCTCTTCGTTACTTGGGTTAGCAAACTTGAACTCGATACTCTCTAGCGGCTTATCAAAATTATCCAAATCATAGGTTTCTAACTTCTGCTTGCCATCAACGAGCCGCACGACTTGGATTTGATTGCTGTCCAAAAGTCGAGCTACTGAAACATTGAAATTATCTGGGGTCATTGCCCGGGGGCCTTCTCCCTTACGAAGAGCTGCTACATCGTAAACAACATAGGTGATGAAATCAGACTTGGATTCCTGCCCAACGCCTTCGACGCCCATAAGTACCTGTTTCTTGTCTGGAGAAGTCTCCACTGTCCAAATGTGCGCCGAATCTTTGGAAAACTCTCCAGGAAACTTGGGAGATTCGGCATCAATAACCTCCACTTTGCCAGTAAGGAAGTCTGAACTCATTTCTGCAACGGAGAGATACGGGCTTGCCGACTGCTGATTATTGGAAAGGAGGAAGTATCCGCCAATTCCGGTAACAGTTAGAATCACAGCTACCCCAGCAGCAATCCACCAGGTTTTCTTTCGTTTTGGCTGAGATACGTCTTGAGTCCCCGCGGCAACGTTAGCTTGCTGATAGCTAGGCAACGACGATTGTTGCCCGTCATGGACCTGATTCCCAGCAATTTGCTGATCGTTTTTACCTTCTGCGGTCGATGAAGCCATCGCAGCGGTCGGCGCTGGGATCCCCTGCTGTACTTGAAGAGCTAACCTCGCATATTGCGCAGTTTGCGGATCACCCTTTTCTGCAAGGTAGTGGAGTAGCTCTGGGTAGATGCGGGGGTGCATAGCCACTTGTAGCCATAGATCCCGACGAGAGTTTACGAT
Organism: Boudabousia liubingyangii; assembly: GCF_001907245.1. Classification (GTDB taxonomy): domain Bacteria; phylum Actinomycetota; class Actinomycetes; order Actinomycetales; family Actinomycetaceae; genus Boudabousia; species Boudabousia liubingyangii. The sequence continues at coordinate 310,652 of NZ_MQSU01000002.1, read as the reverse complement.
CTGAGCCAATATGCTGGGATCTAGGTTCGGATCACGTAGCAACTGCGCTGTTGGATCGCTACCGTTTCCACCTGGTAATGAGTTCTGCGAATTCGGGGGCATCGACATAATGATCTACCAATCTACCTAGGTCGTTTCAGGGCAAATCTATACCCAAAGATCCAAAGTGAGCAAGCGAATTCTCTAGATTGGCTAGAACCTAGAGAGTCACTAAGCCCTAAGCGGTCGGAGAGGCAGCTTTCTATGCGCTTTGACTAAAGAGGAAGGCACAGGCAGCGATGCTCAAAGAATCACAGACCGCACCCTCATTAATCATTTTGCTTAGCTCATGAATAGGCACCCATTTCGAATCATCTACCTCGCCATCGGTTTCGCCCTTAAGGTCTGAGCTTTCAAGGTTGACGAGCACAATACCCACGGCATTTGCCTGCAATCCAGAATCAATCCAAATCTCACCAAGCAGCTTTGAATTGGCAATCTGCGCCTGAGCACCGGTTTCTTCCACCAATTCACGTACCCCCGTAGTCAACAGATTAGTATCCTCTGGATCTCCGAAACCACGAGGGAACTCCCAGAGGGTCTGCCCCACTGCCGGGCGCTCTTGGCGAACCAACAGGACCCTATCCTCAAACTGGGCAATCACCACCGCACCGGGTTTTCCTTCAGCAGCCACCACCCGGTGACGTCCTTGGGCGTTCCTTTGCATCTCTAAAGCAAAATCATCCGCTTTCCAGACTGTCTGCCACCCGTTCACATTAACTCGCTTCCCTTTTTCTAAAAATCAGCCCCGACTCGAAAGTCTAAAGGCGTCCTAAATATCTCCCGAATACCCTAGACAGCTTCAAAATACATCGTCGAACTCATCGAAGTTGGGCCCATCCGCCAAAGCTCTTTGAGTTCAGCATAGGGGAAAGCCACCAAAATCGCTATCAAGGTCCACAGGGTTAAATCAAAGAATCCACTTCCTAGATTAGTGCCGAAGAAGCCATGGAAAGTACGATCAAAGATGCCATCCAAAAGTCCGGCATCATGAAGTCCCAGAATAATGGCAAAGAAAGCTAAAAATAGGAATCTAAAAACTCCAGTTTTAAGGCGGCTCCCCCAGGAACGAGTATCATCGGCCAAGTCTCGAATTGCCAAGATCAAGTCATTCCAAGCACGCGGAGAATTGCTATCGCGTAGTTGTACCCGGTCTACCAGAGGATGGTTGTGAAGCTGCCGATACTGAGCGGGCTGCATATCATGAACAGCCTGAATGATTTGCCCTTCGATACGCAGCGGCCCACCGGTATAAATCCGCTGGGGGTTAACCCTGGTTTTGAAGACCTGCCACCGGGTACGACGTTCTTTTCGAAGTCCCCACGTTTTCTCAATTTGTTGTTCAGCCGGATTAAGGGGGTCTACGCCCAGTAGACTGGCCGCATCCTCGGGCAGGGTAGTATTTGTGAAGGCAAGGCGGGAAACTTGGATTCCATCATTACCGGGCACCGCTGCCTGACGTCCTTTTAGGACCTTAAATACGGCGTTTTCGTAGATCTGGGTCCACCAACGGATTACTGAGCGAGCCTCAGTAGGTTGTAGTTGTCCACTACGCACCTGCTGTGCCGCCCACTTAACCACCAGCTTTCGGGCGAATATCTGTTGCTGCTCCCCTGCCAGATAATCCTGCAACTGATCGACTAAGACCTGTGTCTGCGGGGCTCGGGCATTTTGGTCATCTCCGGACCAAAACTCCCGGTCAGAAATCTGCGTAATATCGGGCCAGGCAGTCAGTTGGATTCGCCCCTCATTCGCGGCTTCCTGCCACTGCTGCCGGGAGTCTTTCAAGAAGGTCTGCCGATTAACTCGAGCCCTTTCAAAGAGTCCAGGATCAGGTAAATTTTTCTGATCCCGGCGGGGCTGAAAATCCCAGAGCAGTTCGGCCAAATCCAGAGTTAAGGGCGGCGTATCAGCGGCGGAAAAGCTCTCTTTAAGGCGAGGTTCTTTACCTAGTTCCCAGGCTACCTTTGCGGCCGAAGCAAAGCCACTATCTGAAACTGCGCGACACTGCGTTGAAAAAAGCTCAATACGTTCAGCTTCATTGGTGATAGGACCGAACGGTGAAGTATGTGGCAGTGGCTGACACCCCACCATCAAGGGCAGGTCTTGGCCTGGTTCAAGCCCTAAAGCTCGAGCCACCCCAGCGGGTCCAAGGGCAAGAAAAATAATCCCATCAAGCAGCTGATTTCGATCTAGATAGATTCGATCGGCCACTAAGAACGCGGTTCGTAGCATGGCCACAGTTCGAGCCACGGCCCGCTCAGGTCCGTAAGCCAACCAGATTCGAGCCTGCTCGAAGGAATCGAAGTCACTCACGTTAACTGTTGCTTCCCTAGGATTGATCTTGGGAAGGTAACCAGCTTCTGGCTTTGGCATTAGCTCTGGATTGGCATTCACATGGCTTATCATAGCTGAATCGGCCAGATTAATGGCCCGATTTATTAGAAAAGTATGACTCTAATAATGCCAGCGCCTAACTCCCGGAAGGAGGCTCGTGCTTCCGCTAAATGGGTGTGGTGCCGGCGTAGAGTAGAATACTGAGTGTTAAAACTTTGGACTCAGAAGGAGCCTTCATGCGCGAAAAACTGATTGGTTATGCCACGACTATGGCGATTATTTTGATAATTGCTTTTGGCGTCGCGACTTTATCAGTTTGGGTCCTGGGTAAGGTCCCCCTTCCGATCGTCACGATCCTCTCGGTGGTGGCTTTTATCGCCTTGGCGATTGTTTTAACTCTTTTCGCTAAAAACCTCTACTACACGGGCGAGGATTGGCAGCTGTATTTACTAGATGCCCTCTATGGCGTCATCTCGGGATTGCTCATTTACGGAACCACCCCGGGCGATCTAATTGGAGTTAACTACTCGGCCCTCATCATGGGCGCGATCTTTGGCTTTTTTGGTGTCTGGTACCTGAATGTCCGCTACCCCGACTAATGAACTAATTAAACACAAGACATTGAGAGATCAAAGATCTTCCAAGCTAATCCGCTTTCTTACCCTGCCAAACTTTAGACGCTATAGTGCCTATGCCCGTAGAAGCGGCAAGAATACCTTTCGTAGCAACATTTAACGCGCTATTTCCAGCATTCAGAGTACGCCCTGCCAAACTCCTAGTAGCACTCTCGTCCGACTCAAGATTCACTTCGTCTAGCTTATCAAGTTCACTGAATGCCTGAAGATACTTTTCAGCATCACGGCTAGGTGGAGGGTTCTTACGAAGGTGCATCTGCAATCTGTTTGCCTGCTTCTTCAATGAAACGTATGTTAATCCGCCAGATACAACTCCGCCTACCAAGGGAACGGCCTTTGTCACGCCCTTTGCGAAACTATCCTTTGTTATTTTTACGCCAACGAGCTTAAGAGTCTGTTTAACGGGCCCATACCAAACAGTTTTGGTAAGTGCTTTTTTAGAAATATGTTTTTGAAGCGCGGGCCTAGCAATATTCTTAGCAAAAGTCGTTAGCGAGTTCGCAGCACCTGCAACGCCCATCATAGTTCCGAGAAACGAGGCTAAAAGACCTAATGTTTGATCATCTACATTATCCAGATCATTTAAAAACTCTTTCCAGCCGTATAAGTAAGCCAGTTTCTGCATTACGCGGAACGCATGTACGTAATATTGAGTGATATCCGCCGGAATGGCGGCAACCATTCCAAAGCCGCCGGGTAAACCAGATGCAAAAGACATTGAAGCTGACTTTTTCGTTTCAAAAGCAATTAGCTCCGCTGCTAACTCATCAAGAATCTTGGGTTCAATTCCCGCCTCAATGGGAGTTTCTAAAATTGCTTCAGAAATTTTCTGCTCTGATACACCTGTTCGTTTAAATTCTTGAGAAAGAAAAGTCTTTCGATCAATTTTCACACCACGGATTCGAATGATCTTCTTCAAGAACTCAGTGGCGAATGAAACTGCCTCCGCATCTTGTTGAGCGGTCATTTTATTGAGTTCATTTTGCTCAACCCTAATCTCATCATCGGCTAGAGCAGCCTCATCAAACTCGACATTGATGATCTCATTATTTGGGTTTTTATCAGACATTTCTAACTCCACTTTTAATATGCGCTGCAACATATTTACGCTTAAAAGTACCTCAGAAGTCGGTAGTAAACAACTCCTAAAGCTTTCTCTTGTCTAACTGATAGATGACCGGCGTGTTTCATCAAAATCCAAATGAGATTTCTAAACTAATATGAATCTCAGGAAAATTCTCGCAGGATGAAAGGGGCTAAACGTGAATAATCAAAAACGCACGGTAGTAATCACTGGAGCCACTAAAGGCATTGGCTTGGCTATGGTCAAAGAACTAGCCTCTGATTACGCGCTGATCTTGGTTGCCCGTGACGAGGAGGCGCTAGCGGATTTATGTGCAACGCTCCCCCAGGCTCGTTACATCGCCGCGGATTTAACGCAGCGCGGAACCCCGGCGAGAATTGCCGCCCAAGTCGACACCTTAGACGTGCTGATTAATAATGCGGGCATCGACTCGGTCTCTAGGGTTGATGAGGGCACTTGGGATGAGTGGAATCAAGTTCTGACGCTCAACGTGACGGCCCCGGCAATGCTAACCCAAGCTTTGCTACCTAAACTTCGTAAGGCGCAGGGGCAAGTGATTATGGTGAACTCCGGGGCCGGAAGATTCTCTGGCCCCTATCTGGGGCTATATTCGGCATCAAAACACGCCTTGGATGCGTTAACTAAAGCGCTTCGGGCCGAAGAGCGCCCCACGGTCAGGGTCAGCGCGATCCATCCGGGGCGGGTTGATACTCCGATGCAGGAACGAATGTATCAAGTGTCCGGCAAGCCCTATGATGCAGAAGAGCATCTTCGCCCGGAAAGTGTTGCCAAAGCTGCCCGTTGGATTATTGAGGCCACCGAAGACGCCTGTGTTGAAGAGGTCCATGTACGCCCCCAACAGGGATAACCCAGGTTTCGCCGAGGTAGTTTAGTATCGGTATGACCCTTAAGTGCGGCTTTTAGCTCTAAAAAGAGGTCGGGCACCAGCTGGATAAACCAGCCGGTGCCCGACCTTTAAGTAGTTTTAACTACAGGTGATCAGCTCAGTTGTTGGTGAGCTTCTCACGTAGAGCTGCCAGGGCTTCGTCAGAAGCCAAGGTGCCGCCCATGTCTTCCGGAGCGGAAGAGTAGGAGGAGGCCGGGGCTTCTTCCGGAGCAGCTTCAGAAGCAGCTTCACGATCAGCTTCAGCAGCGGCAGCAACCTGAGCCTTGTGAGCTTCCCAGCGAGCCTGAGCTTCAGCGTACTGAGCTTCCCATGCCTCGCGCTGTGCTTCGTAGCCTTCCAACCATTCGTTGGTCTCAGGATCGAAGCCTTCAGGGTACTTGTAGTTGCCATTCTCATCGTATTCAGCAGCCATGCCGTATAGCGAAGGATCGAACTCTTCAGCGGCCGGGTCGACGCCCTCGTTAGCCTGCTTTAGAGATAGGGAGATGCGGCGACGTTCTAGGTCAATGTCGATGACCTTAACGAATACCGGATCGCCAACCTTCACAACCTGCTCGGGAACCTCAACGTGACGCTGAGCTAGTTCGGAGATGTGAACTAGGCCTTCAATGCCATCTTCAACGTGAACGAAGGCACCGAACGGAACCAGCTTGGTGACCTTACCGGGTACAACCTGGCCGATAGCGTGGGTACGAGCGAAGGTCTGCCACGGATCTTCCTGAGTAGCCTTTAGAGACAGGGAAACGCGTTCGCGATCCATGTCGACATCCAGCACCTCAACGGTAACTTCCTGGCCAACCTCGACAACCTCGCCGGGGTGATCGATGTGCTTCCAAGAGAGCTCGGAGACGTGGACTAGGCCGTCAACACCACCAAGATCAACGAAGGCACCGAAGTTAACGATGGAGGAAACAACACCAGAACGGACCTGGCCCTTCTGTAGGGTGTTGAGGAAGTGAGAGCGAACCTCGGACTGAGTCTGTTCCAGCCAGGAACGACGGGATAGAACCACGTTGTTGCGGTTCTTATCTAGTTCGATGATCTTTGCTTCCAGCTCGCGGCCAATGTAAGGCTGCAAGTCGCGGACGCGGCGCATCTCCACCAAAGAAGCGGGGAGGAAGCCACGTAGACCGATGTCTAGGATTAGGCCGCCCTTGACGACCTCGATGACGGTACCGGAAACGACACCATCTTCTTCCTTGACCTTTTCGATGGCACCCCAAGCGCGTTCGTACTGAGCGCGCTTCTTGGATAGCATCAGGCGACCTTCTTTATCTTCCTTGGTCTGAACCAAAGCTTCAATGGTGTCGCCAACCTTGACAACGTCCTCGGGGGAAACGTCGTGCTTGATAGAAAGTTCGCGGGAAAGGATGACACCTTCGGTCTTGTAACCGATGTCTAGGAGGACCTCATCGTGGTCAACCTTGACGATGGTACCTTCCACAATGTCACCATCGTTGAAGTACTTGATGGTGGCGTCAATGGCCTTAAGCAGGTCTTCTTGCGAACCAATGTCGTTAATAGCAACCTGCGGGATTGAAGGCTGCTGCTGGCTGGTGGTCATAAAATATAGACTCCGAAATGACTGATATCGTACGGACAATTACAAAGGGGTGGCACTAAAGAGCTGTCAGTCATCAACACTTCACTGCCGCAGGCAATTCTACCGGTTCACAGCAAAAGTGCGAGTTGAAAAAGCCCCCATTTTTACCTGATTTTCAGTGCATCTGACCACTAAAAGCCAGAAAAAGGCAATTTAATGAGCTGCCGCCCGCCAATCCGAGCCCACACCGACCGAAACATTCAAGGGAACCGACAGTTCCATTGCTCCCTGCATGGACTTGCGAACCAGATCCGTCAACTGTTGCTCCTCACCGGCAGCAACCTCGAAAACTAGTTCGTCGTGAACCTGCAAAAGCATTTTAGATTTCAACCCAGCATCCGACACTGCCCGCTGCGCGTCGAGCATCGCCAACTTAATAATATCCGCCGCTGAACCTTGGATAGGAGCATTCAGGGCTGCCCGCTGCGCCGCCTCGCGTGCCATCCGGTTAGAGGACTGCAAATCCGGAAGGTAGCGACGACGCCCCAAAATGGTGGAGGTAAAACCATCCTGTGCCGCGCGCGCCACCAAAGAATCCAAATATTCCTTTACGGCCCCAAAACGGGAGAAGTAGGTTTCCATCAGATCTTTAGCTTCGACCCGCGAAATCTTTAACTGCTGAGACAGACCAAAAGCAGAAAGGCCATAAACCAAGCCATAGCTCATCGCCTTAATCTTAGAGCGCTGCGCACCCGAAACCTGGTCCGCGGGGACGCCGAATACCAATGCCGCCATGGTGGCGTGGACGTCCTCGCCCGATTTAAAAGCCTCAATCAGTGCCGAGTCCCCCGAAGAATGCGCCATAATGCGCATTTCAATCTGCGAATAGTCAGCGGTCAGGATTGATTCAGCTTCTGCCCCGGGAACAAAGGATTCACGAATCCGCTGGCCGGCGTCGGTACGGGCTGGGATATTCTGCAGATTCGGGTCGGTCGAGGACAAACGCCCCGTAGCAGTAACCGTCTGCTGGAAGGTCGTATGGATTCGCCCATCCGCTCCCAATTCACGCCCCAGTCCCTCAACGGTCTGGCGTAGCTTGATAGCTTCCCGGTGCTCCAGTAGCGCCCCCAGGAAGGGGTGCTCCGTACGGTTATACAGGTCCACTAGCGCGGCCGCATTAGTGGTATAACCGGTCTTCGTTTTCTTGGTGGCCGGCAGGGCCAAGTCTTCAAACAGTACCTTCTGTAACTGCTTGGGGCTAGACAGATTCACCTGCTCCCCACCGATCGCATCAAAAGCAGCTTGCTGAGCCGAGTTCACCTGGTGATCAAAATCCGCCAAGGTCTCTGCCAGACGACGTTGGTCAACCGCAATGCCTTCGCGTTCCATCTGGAATAGCACGCGAGCAATCGGAATCTCAACCTCGCTAAGTAAGGAAGCCAAAGACTTCTGCCCCGGGCCATCAGTCTGCCCCGCTAGCTCAAGTTCAGCCATAAAGAATTCTTGGAGCGCCGGCAGGGCACAGGCAGCCGCCTGATAGGCAGCAATCTGCTGGACGCGCTTTTCTTCAGCCTTACGCGACCATCCCTCAGCGGGGGTGACATCTACCCCGGTGCATACCTCAACCAGCTTGAAAATATCGTCACTATGGCGCGATGGGTCCGCCACATAAGAAGTTAAAGCCACATCAGCGCTTAGCTGCGGAACAGGCAGGCCCCGGGCCGTGAGCAAGTGGGCGATTTCCTTCCAGTTCCAAGACAGTACCGGTCCGTTTTCCAGCCAGGTTGCCAGAGCGTCCTCGTCGGCAGGGAGTAAAAAGGCCGGATCCAAGTAGACGCAAGCACGCGAGTCCGCCAGGAAGAAGGCTTGTACATCAGAACCCTGAGCGCTGCGCTCGCCCCAAAGTAAGAGGGCTACGGGGCCTGGAGCGGCCTGGAGCCACTCCCCTAGGCTGCCGGCTTCCTGGGTGAACTGAGCATAGTCGTATCGGGGAACTTCTCGCCAGCTAAGCGAACACGAGGGAGCGATCGGAAGATCGTCAGGAGCCGCGGGGGCTTCAGCGGCAGCCGAGGTGGCAGGCTCAGAAACCTGTTTGCCCGCCTTGCCTTCCTTAGTAGCTTCCGCAGTCGCGTCCTCATTTAGGCTAGCGGTCATAGTTGAATCATCTGCCGCAAAACCAGCGTTCTTGCGCATCTGAGAATGCAGCTTCAGCAGTCGAGCGCGCAAACGGTTAAAGCCCAGTTCATCGCAAAGACTCAAGACTCGGGCCTGATTGAGCGGACCCACTAGCAGATCCTGCGGTTCCACCGGCAGTTCCACATCAGTGACCAAACGATTCAAACGTCGATTTCGACGCACGTCCTCTAGGTGATCGCGGAGTGCCTGCCCACGCTTGCCACCAATTTGATCAGCATGGGTCAAGAGGTCTTCAAGATCCTCATATTTACCCAACCACTGAGCAGCCGTCTTGGGGCCAACGCCGGGAACGCCGGGAAGGTTGTCAGCAGCCTCGCCAGTAAGGGCGGCAAGTTCCGGGTAACGGTGAGGCGGAACCCCGTATTTCGCCTCTACCGCGGCCGCATCCATATGACGGACGTCGGAGGGTGATTGACCCGGCCAAAGGACCATGACCCGATCATTGATCAGTTGGAAAGCGTCACGGTCACCAGAGGCGATCAGCACGTTTAGGTCCTGCTTGGGGCCCTTAGTTGCAAGGGTGGCAATAATATCGTCGGCCTCAAAGTCAGGCTTCGTTAAGACCGTGATATTTAGTGCTTCCAGGAACTGTTTGATCAGTGGGACCTGGCCGATAAAATCTTCCGGGGTTTCATCACGACCGCCCTTATATTCCGCGTATTCGCGGGTACGGAAGGATTCCCGCCCAAGGTCGAAAGTAACTGCTAGGTGCGTGGGTTGTTCTTCATCGACCATTTTGGCCAGCATGTTTAAGAAACCATGGACGGCTCCGGTGGCTTGACCATTCGGGGTCCGGAAATTGGCCTCACGCAAGGCATAAAAAGCACGGAAAGCGATGGAGTGACCGTCGAGGACTAGCAGTTTGTTCGTCATTACATCAGGCTATCGGTAGCGGCTAAAAGCGGCAATTACAGGACGGGGTTTTGCCCGATAGAAAAATCCCCGACGCCAGTTGCCCAGCGCCGGGGATTACCACTATCTATGGAGTTTAGATAGGTCTATTTCTTGGTGATCTCGTGGTACAGCGGTACCGAGTTCCAACCAAACTTCACGTCCTGAACGTGAGTAGAGTAGCCACCGTTAACATTCGCGTACCATAGCGGGATGGCCGGTAGGTCACGGAATAGTAGGGTCTGTGCTTCATCGAAGTACTTGTTTGCCTCATCCGGGGTCTTCTGGCTTAGACCGGTCTTGAGGAGCTTATCGAACTCAGGGTTCGAGTACTGAGCATCGTTCGAGGAGGCACCGGTAGCGTAGATCGGGCCCAAGAAGTTGTAGAGCGACGGGTAGTCAGCCTGCCAACCGGTACGGTAGGCGGTGTCCATCTCGTGCTTCGAGACCTTGGTACGAAGGCTCTTGAAGTCCGGGTAAGGATCGCCAGCAGCATCGATGGACAGGTTGTTCTTAACCTGGTTAGTTACGGCATCAACCCAAGGCTGGTGGCCACCGTCGGAGTTGTAGGCAATCTTAAAGGTGCCGTCCCACTTCGAGATCGCGTCGGCTTTGGCCCATAGTTCCTTAGCTTTTTCGGGGTTGAAGTTGGTTACTTCAGCACCGGGTAGGTTGTCCTTCCAGCCGGCGATAACCGGGGAGGTAAAGTCCTTAGCCGGGGTACGGGTGCCCTTGAAGATGTTGTCGGTTACTAGCTTACGGTCGATGGCCATGGAGATGGCCTGGCGACGTAGCTGACCTTCTTCGCCGGAGAAGTGCTTCTCATCCATGTCGATAGAGAAGGACTGGAAGATCGCGGCCGGCTGGTTGATGGCGCGACCCTTCAGGTCGGTTTCGTAGGAGCTGAATGCGCTATCCGGGATGGCGTCTAGAACGTCTAGGTTATCTGCGATTAGGTCATTGTAGGCAGCATCCTGCTGAGCGTAGAACTTGAAGTGGATACCGTCGTTCTTCGGCTTACGAGGACCGTCATAGGATGCGTTCGGGACCAGTAGGATTTCCTTGTTGTGCAGCCAGCGCTCAACCTTGTAGGGGCCCGAGGCTAGCGGCTTTTCACCATAGGCCTTGGGATCCTTGAAGAAAGCGTCAGGTAGCGGCGCAAAAGCACTGTAGCCAAGGCGTAGGGGCCAGTCTGCTTCCGGCTGGCTCAAGGTGACCTTGAAGGTGTGATCATCGACAACCTCTAGGCCGGACATTTCCTTACCAGCCTCGTAGCCCTCGATGTCTTCGAAGAAGAAGGACTGCTTTTCGCTATTCTTAACGACGTTCTGCCAGGCCTTGACGAAGTTTTCGGCCTTAATTTCAGTGCCGTCAGAGAACTTCTTTCCTGCCTTAAGCTTTACGGTGTAGTGCTGACCATCTTCGGTGGTGACGCTTTCTGCTAGGTCTTCGTGAGTCTTACCTTCAGCGTCGTAGTAGTACAAGCCAGCGTTAATCAGGTCTAGTACCTTACCACCGTTAACTTCGTTGGTTAGGCCCGGTAGCAAGGGGTTCTCTGGTTCCCCCGAGTTGGCGGTAATGTAGTTGGTGCCACCGGTAGAGCCACCGGTGCTAGAGTCGGAACATCCAGCTAGGGCCAGTGAGCTAGCTAGCGCGACTGCCACAACATATGCATAACGGGTTTTCATTTTGACCTCCAGGTGGGGGATTTATTCAAGTACAGTCAATACTTAGTAACAAGATAACATACAAACTTTACTTTTATATTACTTTAGGCTTTTTGTTTCCAAAATGAGATAAAACTTTCAGCCGAATCCTCCCTATAAAGTTGCAAGAAAATACGAAAGTGTCGCTTAAAGTGGATATTTAACCGCAAGAAATCAAAGAAAAAGTAAAACAATGCGAGGATAGCTTAGGAGTTCGATAAACTTAGCCCATGGAAAATGCGCACAACTCCCCCACCCCGCCCTTCTTCGAGCTTGGCGAACTAGCCGAAAGACTCGGCATCAAAATTATCGAAATTAACGAAAGTAGTGCGCAAGCCACTATGCCTGTGGCCGGAAACCGGCAGCCGGCAGGTTTTCTAAACGGAGGGGCCACCGGCACCCTGATTGAAACTCTGGCTTCACGAGCCGCCAACCAGCTGGTCAACCCGAAGGGCCTAATTGCCGTCGGGGCTGAGCTGCACGTTTCCCATCTACGACCAGCGACTAAAGGACACGTCACGGCCGTCTCAAAACTGGTTCATCTGGGGAAGACGACCAGCCTATTTAGCGTGGAAGTGTTCAACGAGGAAGAAAAGCTTACCGCCACCGGTACGCTGCGGTGCAATCACATTCCCAAGCCAGCAGAATCAGGCGAGCCGGATAGGAAATAACACCTCACGGTGATCCTCCCGAACCAAGCGAAATAGGCGGAGAGAAGTACTCCTGAAAGGAGCTTCTCTCCGCCTATTTAACGATTCAGCCTTGTGGTACCGTCAATACCTTCAGAGTTAGAAGGTTATTCGTCCTCGCTGACCTGCTCGATAACTGCATCTGCAACCTCGCGCATGGAAAGGCGACGATTCATCGAAGTCTTCTGAATCCAACGGAAAGCTTCCGGCTCACTCAAACCCATCTGCGCCATGAGCAGACCCTTCGCCCGGTCAACGCGTTTGCGAGTTTCAAAACGATCCTGCAGATTAGCGATTTCATCCTCAAGGGCAATCACTTCTGCCTGCCGTGAGAGGGCCACACGAATCTGAGGCAATAGATCATTAGGAGTAAAGGGCTTAACTAGATACGCCATGGCACCAGCATCAGCGGCACGCACCACTAGTTCTTCTTGTGAGAAAGCGGTTAGCATAACAACGGCAGCGGTAGTTTCTGACATGATCTTTTCAGCCGCAGTAATGCCGTCCATCTTGGGCATCTTGACGTCGAGGATGCATAGATCAGGCTCTAGCTCAAGGGCGCGCTCTACAGCTTCTTCACCATCTGCGCATTCGGCGACCACTTCATAGCCGGCCCCCAACAGGGTCTCTACGATATCCATGCGGATTAGCGCTTCATCTTCGGCTACTAGGATCCGCTCCCCCTGGGGTGCATCAGGATTCTTCGTTGATTCTGTATTACTCATGTCCTTAACTATATTACTTGCAGGCGGGTTACGCTTGGTTTATACTTTTCTTCGCTGTCCAAAACGTATTTTTACGTTTCGGAAAGCCTCGGTGGCCCAACTGGCAGAGGCGGTCGACTCAAACTCGGCATGTTGTGGGTTCGAATCCCACCCGAGGTACCAACCAAATACAAAATAGGCGCTCACAAAAGTGAGCGCCTGTTTTTATACCCGGGTCCCATCCCCGTAGGCAGGAACCTTAGGCGATGAACTCAAGCCCTAGGTAGTCCATGGCAGAAGCACGCATGGTTTCGTTGGCTAGGTCATCGATCGCCTGTTCAATGCGATCGTCATGTAGATCCTTAAACCAAGGACGGATAGTCTGGCCTAGGGTTGCTAGATTGAAGTTGTGAGCTTCAAAGCTACGGTTTACATCCCGTACACTGATCATGTTATTCATATTTTCTCCATTCAAGTATTTGCTAGGTAGGCAACGAAGTTTGTGCCGGCAGCCTAGCAGCTATTTTCAGTAGACCCGTTTGGTCCACTATTGGGTTTTGAACTCGAATAATCGTAGTTATTGGCGTTCTACGCGAGCGTTGCGGAACTTCCGATTTTCAAGCTGTCCCAGTGTTTTCAAAGGTTCTGGGTGATCTGACTGGTGGAATGAAAGCTTGGTGCTTTTCAGCCAGAAGTAATAGTCTATCACGTTTGTATCAGATTCTCATTTCGTAGTAATTAACCGAGCGGCCAAGGGTTTTATTCCCTTTCGGGAAACCCTTGGCCGCTCGTTCAAACTTAATGCCCTAACTCAGCTACGGTAATCGACATCATCACCGATGGTGTGAACACGAATCGAGTTAGTGGAACCGGAAGTGCCCGGGGGCATACCAGCCACGATTACGATCTGGTCGCCAGGCTCAGCCATATGGGTAGCCTGTAGAACCTGGTCTACCTGCCAAACCATGTCATCGGTGTGCTTGACTTCCGGAACCCGGTAAGTCTCAACGCCCCAAGAGAGAGCCAGAGTGTTTCTGGTTGATTCCAGCGGCGTAAAGGCCAACAGGGGAATCGGCGAGCGCAGACGCGACATTAGCTTAGAGGTGCTACCAGTCTGGGTGAAGGTGACCATGAACTTAACGTCCATCATCTCAGCGATCTTTGCGGCCGCGTGGGTAATAACACCTGGACGGGAAGGTACGAAAGCGCCTAGTTGGGAGATTCGCTCACCACCGTTTTCTTCCACGTTCTCAACGATTCGAGACATGGTACGGACGGCTTCAATCGGGTAGGCGCCGACCGAGGTTTCGCCGGAAAGCATGACTGCATCGGCACCGTCAAGGATAGCGTTTGCACAGTCAGAGGCTTCTGCACGGGTCGGACGGGGGTTCTTGATCATCGATTCAAGCACCTGGGTGGCCACGATTACGGGCTTGGCTTCACGACGAGCTAGTTCGATGGCGCGCTTCTGGACTAGCGGTACAGCTTCCAAAGGCATTTCCACACCTAGGTCACCACGAGCGACCATGATGCCGTCAAAGGCCTGAACGATGCCCTGAAGATTTTCTACGGCCTGAGGCTTTTCAATCTTGGCGATAACCGGAACGTAGCGTCCTTCTTCTTCCATGATCTGGTGAACATCTTCAATGTCAACAGCGGAACGAACGAAGGAAAGGGCGATAAGGTCAGCGCCCAGGTTCAATGCCCAACGTAGGTCTTCCTTATCCTTTTCGGAAAGTGCGGGGACAGAAACGGCCACGCCAGGAAGATTTAGACCCTTGTGGTCAGAGACGAAACCGCCCACCTCAACGGTGGTCACGACGTCGGTATCGGTAACTTCTACCACGCGAACCGCAACGTTACCGTCATCGATTAGAAGCCGATCACCGGGGCGGCAGTCGCCCGGTAGCCCCTTGAAGGTTGTCCCAACGCGTTCCTTGGTACCTTCGATGTCTTCGGTGGTGATGGTGAAGGTATCGCCGTTATTTAGCAGTTCCTTACCATTCTTGAAGTTTCCCAGACGAATCTTAGGGCCCTGCAAGTCAACTAGGATGGCGACCGCGCGGCCTGATGCGCGTGCTGCCCGACGAACTTCCTCATAAACCTTCTCATGTGATTCTTGAGAACCGTGACTGCGGTTAATACGAGCCACGTCCATGCCAGCATCAACTAGAGCCTGGACTTGAGAGGGACTGTCCGTTGCCGGACCGATAGTGCATACAATCTTTGCGCGACGCATAGCTTAAGTTTTTGCCCTTCGATAGTTGCGAGCTTGTACTAATAAATAGTCTAGTGCAAAAAGTCGGATTATGGGAACAGGTTGTGCCCTATTTCCCTGCCCGTTCTCTTTCTGCTTCTTGCCAAGATTCTACTTCCTTAGTAGTCAATGTGCTTGGTTCGGCACGGTATTTTGCCCAGAACCAACCAAGGATGCCCACCAAAACCCAAGAAAGCGCAAACCATGACGCCAATCTAAGCGGCCCCACCCAGTGGGCGGGCTCATCGATTCGGACGTTCTCAATCCAAGCGCGTCCCAAACCGTAGACAATCAGATAGGCCCAAGCCAACTGGCCAGCATAGAGCTTCAGGTGCTTACCCATCCAGACCAAGACCAACGCGCCCAGTAAATTCCAAATCAATTCATAGAGGAACGTGGGATGAAAAAGCGTCCCCGAAGGGTAACCAGCCGGCAAATGAGCATCGTCAATCTGCAAACCCCACGGCAAGGTAGTTGGCAATCCAAAAAGTTCCTGATTGAAATAGTTTCCTAAACGACCCACCGCCTGCGCCACCAACACCGCCGGGGCCAGCGAATCAAAAAATGGGGCCACTCGAGCATGGTGATGACGCATAACTAACCAAACCGTGGCGCAACCCAAGATGATTGCCCCCATAATCCCCATCCCACCAAGCCATACCTGAGGGATCAACCAAAGAGAACCGGAAGGTGGGAAATATCTGCTGGGAGAGGTAGCTACCTCGTAAAGCCGACCGCCGATAATACCCATGGGAACCGCCCAAATGGCAACTTCCCAGATCAGTTCCGGATCTCCCCCACGGTCAGCATAACGTTTGTTACCCCAGAACAGGGTCAGCAAGATACCGCAAAGAATGAATAGTGCATAGGCCCGCAACGGCAAAGGCCCCAAGTACCAAACACTCTGAGACGGAGAAGGAATAGAGAGGGGAAGAGTAAACAAATTATCCTGCTTTCACCAAAGCTAAAACATCAACCAAAATAATCAACGGATCCTTACCATTACCCAAATTAGCAGGCACGACGGTCAAGACTCTAGATCCAACCGGGGAATCAACCAGTTCCGCAGCCACCGGAGCCATAATATCGACCACCGGGATTTGCACTGGGAAACCGCCATTCTCCCACGTGGACTCAAGCACTTTCTTTTCTACCGGATCGTAAATCAAATACTGACCAATCACGGTGTCTCCCTTAGAGACCTGATCGCCCTCGCCCGTAACCACCTGCGCGGCCCAAACCTCTTGCAGCTTAGCCGGATCCACATCAATAATTTTCCCTGGCTGATAAGGCGCTTCCACCCAAGCCGGGGCGCCGACGGGCTTCATTTTTGACTTCCCAGTAGGTGCGGTAGGCAGAATGTCCACCACCGCGATTTCAGAAGATTTCTCTGTCCCAGTGCTGGTATTACGGACGAACAAGATCCGGGATCCTTCGGTCGCACCGATAATGCCACTTAGCAGATCCGGCGTAAGCAGTTCATCATCTGCCCTTCCAGCGAGAAGGGCGGGACCCGTTTCCTTGCCGGTCACCTTACCGGTACTGCCATCGAAAGTAGAAACAGCTAATAACACCGGTCCCCCAGCGACAATCTGTCGACCCGTGCCAGAAACGATCACATGGCGGCCCATCTGGGAGTTATTTACCGGGGCGTCAAGCTTGACTACCAAAACCGCCCCGGGGCGTCCCTCAACCTCAATCCCCAGCGAGGAGCTACCCGAAGTAGCTACCAAAGGACGGAAAATCCAGAAGGTTCCAACCAAAGCCGCAACCACCAGTAAGACTATTAGTACGCTCAAAACCGAACGCACCGGTCGAGGCTTAGGTCGCGCTTCTGGCGACCGGTCACGACGTCTACTCCGTCGTGGCACCTCAACCTCTGGGGCGGACATGGATGCCTCCGTTCTGATAAATGTCTTAAATCTTTACTCAGGTAGTCTACCCTAGCCGGCTGAAAAACCGCCGCCGGTTACGGGCAACCATAATATTTTAAAGTGGGAACCAGGGTTCCTCATTGAGGGCCGCAAGAAAGCGCGGGACCTGTTCACTGTTGGTAGCAAAAGGATCCGGTAGATCAACTGCTGCCCCACCACCAGTAAGGGCCACCCGGAACCAATCAACCGAAAGTTCCCGACCTGCTTGACGCGCCGCGGCAATCAATTCAGACCTCAGGTTGGCGCGCGTTTCAGTGGGAGCTTCGACCAGCGAACGGCGAATATTCCCGGCGGGGATCAGCAGCGGAAGGATCCCCTTAGCGTGCAGTTTAGCGGCTAGAGAAGCGGTGAGTTCGTGGTAGAGAAAATCTACCCGCTGGGCCTCAATCCGAGTTAAGGAGGGGTGCCGTTTGGCACTGCCAATTAGCAGTTTGGCCTTGGCCACCCAATCCAGCTGTGAGAGCAGCTCTCCCCCATTGGGATCAGCCAGTTGTTCGCAGGCGCTAAACCAAAGCTGAGCGAATTTTTGCGGATCAGACAAACCAGGCACCTGCCAGTCAGTCTTTCGGGCACCACAGCGTTCAGCAATCGCGATCAAGTATTCAGAAGCCTTAAGCTCCTTGCCAGAAGTCAAGGTCAGCAGAAAATCAGCGCCCAAGAATCCGTGGCTTGCAGGTTTGCTTTCAAATGCTGTCTGCGGACTCTGTGGGAAACCAGGATTTACACCGGACTCAGCTCCAGATGAATCTAGGGACTTGGAAGCAGCAGCTACACCGTGACCAATACGCTCCTGTAGGGATTGATTGGCTGACATGCTAAGAGCCCGGAGTTGAGTAAGCGGCTCAGTCAAAAGGAGATCATTGAAGGAAATCCCCGCTTCCAGAGCGGAAAGTACCATAAGTACGCCGCCGATTTTGAGATACCCGGAAAGCTGTGAAATATTCGTATCCCCGGCAATCACGTGCAGACGCTGATATTCGCCCGGATCGGCTAGGGCCTGATCGCGAGTGTTAACGATTGGTCGTTCTTGCGTCGTCCCAGAGGAATACTCTCCCGTAAGTTGCTCTGCCCGAGCTGAAATCACGAAACGCCAATCTTGGGACTCTGGAACTGGTAACACTGCACCAGCCCCAGTTAGTGCCGTCCGAGCTACCAAAAATGAGGTCAGTGCGGTTGTGAGAATACGACCAGCCTGAAAGCGCCGAAGCAGATAGTTCTCATGGCATCCAAAGGAGTTACCGGCCGCATCAAGATTGTTTCTTAACAACGATACTTGCCATTGAGGCTGGCGCTGTTTGAGCTCTGACACCAGACCCAGCAGCAGTTGATCTCCCGCTAGATCTTGAGCCAGCAATTCCTCTACCGTGTCGCACTCGGCAGTCGCATATTCCGGATGTGCCCCAACATCAACATAGAGGCGTCCACCATTGGTTAGGAAGGTGGCAGATTGCTGGGAGAAATCAGGCCCGTGGGCAAAGAGCTCCCGCGCTGCTCGTGGAGCGGAAAGTAGCTTCCCCTGTTCATCACGGACAATCAGACCATATTCGGTCTCTAGCCCAAAGATTCGACGGCCGTTAACGCCCGTGGTGGGCATCATTCGCCACCCTGTTGGATGTAGGAATCCACAAACTCTGCGGCCCCCGAAGACAAAACGTCATCAATTTCGTCAAGAATACTATCTACCTCGCTGGCATCTGATTGCTGCGCGGCAACCGAAGCGCCCTCGATAGCCTTATCTAAGGCTTCTGATTCTTGAGCTCCCAATTCCTGGGACTGATCCTGTCGCTGAGCAAAGATTCTTTCTTGTGCCATTTGCTTCCTCCAAACCTATTACTAAAAACTAAGACTAAATACTAAGCTCCACAAGCTGATTCTGATAGGGAACCAAAGCCTGCACTAATTCTGTGGGCGAAGCTGATCTCCAAAATTCCAAAGGGTGTTGTTCTAAGCCGGCAGATAGTAGCGAAAGCACAAGGTTTCCAACGCGGACAACTGCCCATCCGACCTCGCTAACAACGGGATTTTCAACTAGGGCACTACGAACTTGAGCACGCCAAGAAAGATCAGAGCCTAAGAGGTTTTCCTCTGACATCCCTGGAACGGGACGGAAACTTCCACGGGCCGCTAACTTGAGAGCTGGAGAACTCTGGGGGTTAAGATCCGCCCAAGCAAGATCTAGGGCGAACAGTCGCGGATCTGACCAATCACTCTGGTAGCGTTGACGAGCACGCTCAAGCAGCTGATACTTTGCCACCCATTCCACGCGGTCAGCTGCGGACCAAAGATCACGCCCCAGATCAGCAAGCACCTGTTCCCAATCAGCCATGAACTGCTGGACACTCTGACGTTGAGCGCTGTTGAGCCAACGCTCCTTTACGGTCTGCGCGACATTCAGTGAATCGACGTTAGCCGAGTTATTCAGCTCTGCTTCAAAACTAGCTAGTTCTTCCGCCACCATTTGTAGATAGTCACCCGCTAGTTCCAGAGCCGTCACGGACTGTCCACCACGTAGTTCCACCGAAGCGGTCAAAGTAGTATCGTGAGAAATCTTCTGAACCTCTAGCACGGCATCAACTAAAGCCATGCCTTCGTCTTCTAAGGTAAGACCGCGAAGACAGCGTCGCTCCAGCGCCCAGAGGACTAGCGAGGTAGAGCCGACTCGAAGATACGTAGAATAGTCGACTTGATTAAAGTCCCCCACAATTACGTGCAGTCGTCGCCACTTGCTGGCATCATCGTGCGCCTCGTCTCGAGTATTGATGAGCGGACGATTAAAGGTAGTTTGCAGACCGGTTAGGCATTCGACATAGTCGGCTCGCTGGCTGATCTGGAAGTTTTTCACCGCCCCCGCGGAACCGACGCCCAAGCGTCCAGCACCACAATAAACCTGCCTGGAAACCAGATGACCGGCGAAAAGGGCGGCCAGATCCCCGAAATCTACCTCCCGAGAAATACGATAGTTTTCATGGTGTCCCCAAGTTGATCCCTTACCGTCCACATTATTGCCAAATAGTCGCCAACGGTTACCAGCTAGGGCCTGTGCTTCGCGCACCATTGACAGCATCTTCTGATGTTCTTGAATAAGAGCTGGGACCGTCCAGCACTCCGGGGTCGAGACCTCTGGGTGAGCGTGATCGACATAAAAGCGGCCACCATTCGTGGTGACAACGTTAGAACGTAAAGCCGGACGCTGTGCCGCAGATTCCTGATGTCCTCCGCAAGGGGCCAAAGGCAGATCCAGCTTAGCTAGCTCGGCTTCCATATCCACATTCGGATCCAAGTCCAAAGTGGGATCATAATCGGTGAGCTGAGAGGGATCAGCCACCCTTCGATCCAAGTCTCCCATGAAAATATCGCGCAGAGGCGTTTCAGCCGCATAGCACCAGCTAGGTAACTTCGGGTAAGCATTCGCGTAGGAGTTAAGCAAATCTAAACAGGCCGTTACCTCACTACCTCGGGTACCAGCTTGGGCAGGCATGATCCCCAATTCTGATTCCATTCCCAGAAGCATCGAACCTGGGAAGCTACTGGGAAACTCACGCTGTGAGCCCGGAACTGCATTCTGGACTGTCGTCTCTGTTTCCTCTGCCATCGATTTTCTCCCTACTTATTTGCCTCGGGTAAAGCACCTGCAAAGCAGGCCTCCCAAGTAGTAATTTTTCGGCCCCGTAAACCTGCCGTCGGAGCATAAACACTGGGCTTACTGGCAGCTGCCAACTGGGCCAGCTCCTGGACCTCCGACTCAGCGGCCTGCCAGAGTTCAGAACGAGAGATCCCTAAGGCTTGTCCATCCAAGGCAGCCTTGACCGCAAGTTGCTTAGCACGATTAGCGATTGCTGCTAGGGCGGCGCCAGAGAGCAAATCCTTTGCCATCAGGTAGCCACGCTCGCCCTCAGCCGTTTCAATCTCAAGGACCCGATTAGCAGGATCATCCGCATAGAGAGCCGCCGCCAAATCAGCAATCAAAGCAGCTCGATCAATGCCTTCAGCGAAAGGAATCTGGGCGCCCAAGTGAATCCCAAGGATTTCCTGTGCTCCCGCCTGATCAGGTCGCGACACCTCAATCCGGACGTCCAGACGTCCACCACGCAGCACTGCCGGATCAATCATGTCCTCACGGTTAGAAGCACCGATCACAATGACGTTCTCAAGTGTTTCTAAACCATCAAGTTCTGCCAGGAACTGGGGCACCACCGAAGTTTCCAAATCGGAAGAAATACCTGAACCACGGACCCGGAACAGGGCCTCCATCTCATCAAAGAAGATGACCACCGGACGAGACGCCGTAGCCAGTTGGCGGGCCCGCGCAAACAACGCTCGCAGCTGACGTTCGGTCTCACCCACATATTTGTTAAGCAGCTGGGGACCCTTCAAAGAAAGGAAATAAGCCGGCTCCCCCTCTTCAGGATTCGCCAAAGCGGTCGCAATCGCCTTAGCGATCAAAGTCTTACCGCAACCGGGAGGGCCATAAAGCAGGACCCCACGAGGTGGCCGCAAACCAAATTTCTTAAATAGTTCCGGCTGGCGGAAAGGCAGTTCCACCGCGTCCCTAATCGCCTGTACCTGGGGGCCCAAACCGCCCACCTCGGACCAAGCAACCTCGGGAACCTCCGGGGAAAGTAACTGCTCAACCCGCTCACGGGGTACTCGCTCCAAGGCCAGAGCTGCCGGCAGATCAACCATGAGCTCTTCACCCACGCGCAACGCACCCGAACGTAACGGACCCGCTAAAGTCACCAACACTTCTGAACCATTAGGAGTAGTAACAATCACCCGATCCAAGCCACGCAATTCGGTGATCACGCACAAAGTCCCCTCGCGGGCTGCGGGAGCCGTCCCCACCATCACCATCTGATCATTCAAACGGACCCGCTGGCCGGTGCTCAAAGACGCTAAATCAACCCCGGGGGCAACCTGGACGCGCAAACGGCGACCCGAGAGGGCAACCTCAGCTTCCCGCTCCATCGCATAGCCAGCAATAAAGAAGCCCAGTGAGGAAGGTGGAACCCGCAAGCGAGCAACCTCGTCACGCAAAAGCTCAAGCTGTTGACGCGCCTTAGCCAAGGCCCCAGACGTGCGTTCCAACTGGAGTTGAAGTTCGGTGTTTTCCACCTCAGACAAAGAAATCAAGCCTCCTGCGTTGATTCATCAGCTAGCCAATAATCCGTCCGGGCCTGCAAGTCACGCGCTACCCGGCGAACCTTTTTATCAGAAACGGGACGCTCCCCTACCTGTTCTGGGGACCAGTCGGTGACCTCATCCCACTGACCGTCTAATCCCTGAGCTTCCTTCGCGGGACGACGCGAGACCGGCGGTGGAGTCACGCCCTGCGCCAAACGACGACAGGTAATCAAGAAACCAGTATGAGCCACCATGCGATGCTCAGGGCGAACCGCCAAGCCCTCCAGGTGCCAATCACGAATCTGAGACTCCCAAGCGTGCGGTTCTGTAAACAGTTGCGTCTTACGAATGTCCTCTGCCAAACGAGAAAGCTGAGTCACGGTCGCCACATAACAAAGCAAAACGCCACCGGGAGCCAGTGCATCCGCACAAACCTGCAAGTTCTCCCAGGGAGCCAACATATCCAAGACGATTCGATCAATCGAATGCGGCTCAACTGCAGTCGGGAGGACCTGTGCTAGGTCGCCCACCTGAACGTCCCAAGCCGGATGGCGGCCACCAAACCACAGGTCCACATTGCCTTGGGCGATCTGCGCGAAATCTTCCCGGCGCTCAACCGAAAGCAAGCTACCCTGCGGGCCGATTGCGGAAAGCAAAGAGAGGGTCAAAGCGCCGGAACCAACACCGGCCTCAACGACGCGCGCACCGGGGAAAATATCCCCAAACTGAATGATCTGTGAAGCGTCCTTAGGGTAAACCACGGCCGCGCCGCGAGGCATCGACATCACGTAGTCCGACAGCAAGGGCCGCACCGCCAAGTAGGTGGCGCCCTCCTTCGTGGTGACGACCGTGCCTTCGGGCTGGCCTAGTAGCTCATCATGGTAAAAAGAGGTCTTATGGGTATTAAAATAACCGCCCTCTTGCAAAATAATCGTGTGCATGCGGCCCTTGTGGTCCGTCAGCTGCACGCGATCACCCGGACGGAAAGGCCCGCGGCGGGAAGCCTGTCCCATGGGGGTAGAAGCCGGCGCAGCGCCCTCGGCAACCGACTCAAAGCGCTCAGAATCAAGCTCAGACATACAAAAACCTTCCCAAAACGATTCGCTAAACCACCAGCCGGCGCCCCACGAAAAGAAAAATACCAACACCCATTTTACCCACAATCTCAAAAATCGTTATGCCCGCAGACACAGAAACCGTTATGGTGTCAGACATGGAAGAAAGCGCAAAAACTGTTCACAACCCGACTCTGTCATACTCGAGACTCAAAGAGTTCAAACAGTGTCCCCTGCGCTATCAACTCTCCATGGTTAACCGCATCCCACAGCCTCCTCAAATGCACCTTGCCTTCGGTACCGCAGTTCACCAAGTGCTTGAGAACCTATACGCTCTGCCCCGCCCCGAACGTACCCACGAGGCGGCCTTGGCAGATATTCCTGAGGCTTTCCGTTTTACGATGGATGAGCACCCCGAATATGAAGAACTCTTCGAGACCGAAGCAGAAAAAGAAGAGCTACAGGGCCGGATTCGCACTGTCATCGACAAGTACTTCCTAATCGAGAACCCCAGCCTCCTAATTAATGCCGGGCGAGAATTAGAAGTGCAAGCAGTCACCGATGAGGGGGTTAATATCCGCGGTTTTATCGACCGGATCGACCGCAATCCCAATGACGGTTCGCTGCGGGTGGTTGACTACAAGACTGGCAAAATGCCGCGGCCACAATACCAACAAGACGCGCTGGACCAACTTCGCTTCTATGCCCTGCTGCTTACCAAAGCTAAAAAGCAGACCCCTGCACGGACCCAGCTGGTGTATCTAGAAGCCCAGCAGATCTTGCCACTCGATCCCCAGGGACACGACCTCTATGGGATTGAAAAGACCATCAACCAAACTTGGACACGTATCGAAGAGGCCCTAAACAAACGCTACTTCACTACCCGGAAAGGCCCCCTGTGCAACTGGTGCCCCTTCCAAGAATACTGTCCCGAATTCGGTGGGAAGACTCCGGAAATGCCGGAAGACAGGATTGAATATCTACTTCAGATTCGCAGCCAAGACTAAGGAATCAGGCTACTAATTCGCGTAGTTTGGCTTCATCCAGTTGGTGAAGGGATTCAAGGACGGTAAGACCCGGCTGCGGCTTTACCTGTGTCATACAGGGAATACCTACCGCATGAGCTCCGGATGCGACAGCACTAGCCACTCCAGAATTCGAATCTTCCACCACTACACAATCTTCAATCGCTACCCCTAGTATCTGGGCAGCCGTCCGGTAGGGTTCAGGATCCGGTTTTTGATTCTCCACCTCGTTGCCGGCTAGTGAAACCGCGAAACGTTCCGGGCCCACAGCCGCCAGCATTTTATCCAGGAAGTCACGGTGCGATGAGGTCACGATCCCCACGGGAATCCCCAAACGATCACAAAGATCAAGAAGTTCAAAGAAGCCCGGTCGGTATAGGATTCGGTCACCTTCAAAATGATCAACCACATACTGAAGGAGACGACGTTCTAAGATTTTTGGATCGGTATCGGTAGGGATCCAGTTCGCAAACCATTCAGCGGTGGAGAGCAATGAGGTTCCTACGAAGTTCGCTCCCTGGGCCGGATCGAATTCCCGTCCAAAGCTCTCTGCTAGTTTGACTTCTGATTCAATCCATAAGGGCTCAGAATCGATGGAGGTGCCATCCATATCCAATAGGACAGCCGCTGGCAGACCACTATTCGTCACAGGGGTTTCCTTTTCTTGTGTCAAGTTCAGACTCCGATTGCGTTAGCGTGTAGGACCCCGGTCAAGAGGAGGACTGAAACCACTGCGGCAAGCCCTAGACGATACCAAACAAAAGGCATAAACGACTTGGTCGAGATTAGTTTCAAGAACCAGACGATAACTGCATAACCAACTACGAAACAAACAACAGTGGCTAGAAGCGTCGGGCCCCACTGAATTTCTCCGACTGTCGGGCCAGAAAGTACCTTAGCGACTTTATAAAGACCGGAAGCGAATACTGCGGGCATTGCCAGCAGGAATGAGTAGCGGGCTGCGTCGGGACGTTTAAAGCCCATGAGCCGGCCAGCGGTAATCGTACCGCCAGAGCGTGAAACGCCAGGAATTAGAGCTAAAGCCTGGGCGCCACCGTAGGCTATTGCCTGTCCCCAAGTCATCTTATCCAACGTCTTCTCGCGTTTACTCCAGCCATCAGCTAAGCCCAGCAGGGCACCAAAGAATGCCAGCATGAACACGGTAATCCAGAGGTTTCGGAAAGTCGTGTCAATCCACTTTTCCAGTAGCAGGCCTAGGACCCCAATGGGGATGGAACCGACAATAATCATCCAGCCTAGACGAACATGCGGGTCGCTACTGGGTAGGTGCCCTTCCCCAACCCAGGGCATGGAGCGGTACCAGTGAGTTAGGATCTGCCAGATGTCTTTCCAGAAATAGATTAATACCGCTAGCTCCGTACCAATCTGGATGATCGCGGTAAATGCTGCACCCGGATCCCCGATACCTAAAAGATCAGAGGTGATCCGCAGGTGAGCGGAGGAAGAAATCGGTAAGAACTCCGTTAGGCCTTGGACTAGGCCCATGATGGTGGCGTACAAGTAATCCATACGCACCAGCTTAACGGTTGTTAGTCCTCGTCGTCGTCTTCGTCATCCTCGTCGATTAAAAAGTAATCCTCATCATTATCTTCTTCGTCTTCATCATCTTCATCGTCTTCGTCATCCAGCAGGACAACGTCGTCAAGATCATCATCGTCTTCGTCTAGATCATCATCATCGGTGATCATATCGAAGGGAAGCTCAACCTCATAGGCGGTAAAGAGGACATCATCGTAGGTGAAGAAGGCATCACGTAAGGCCAGTTCCGCTGCCTCTAGGTCTTCTAGCGGCAAATCAGAGCTGGCGATTTCCAGATGATTCTCTAGCGCATTGATCAGTTTTTCCAGTGCGAGCTGCGGTTTATTAGCCATGGTTTGAGTCTAGCGGGAAAAACCTCTGTTAGTGGCCTGAACTGAGTCCACATTTGATAACGATTTTGCCACTAAAACGAAAAACCCCCGAAATCGGGGGTTAATCGCTATTTTTAGTTTGTATTAAGCAATCAAGATCACGGTAGACGCAACTGCGAGCGGATCATGGACACCATTAGGTCAGTGCCCTTAATCTGAGCAGTTTCTTCCGCACCGACGATCTTCACTGAGCCATCGGGCTCGACCAGCTGAGAAGCACCGCCTTCAGGGCCGAGGGGCAAAATGACCCATTCCTTACCAGCTGAGTAGGTGGTGGAAGGAGAACGTCCTTCAATCTGGTCACGGATATTAGCTACCACCACGCGGGCATGTGCACGTGCGGCGTCAGCGCGCTTAGATTCGTCAACGTTGGTGATATCGCCAACCGCGTAGACGTTCTCACGCCCCTTGACGCGTAGGTACTTATCAACCTCGATCTGACCATTGGGACGAAGCACATCAGAGAACTCGCGGGTTAGATAGCCGGAGGCAGTCTGGGAACCATAGCACTGGAACCACATGTCAGCTTCGATCTTTTCACCGGCGGTAGTTTCAACCTGGAAACGAGAAAGCGCACCCATGTCGATCGGTGGCTGGTATGCCAGTCCGGCACCAGTTAGAACCTTAATGCCGCGTTCCTCGAGTTGCTTGCTGATGATTTCGCGTAGTTCATCGGTGTAGTCGTGGGTTGAGAGGATCTGATCGGCCTTTTCAACCATGATGATCTCTAGATCGGGGTAGGCGCTTGAGAGTTCGCCGGCGAATTCGATGCCCACGGTACCAACGCCGACTAGCAAGACTTTCTGGGCATCCTTGAGGTTTTCACGAGTCTGATCCAAGCGAGCCAAGGCTACTGCGGAGCGGGAGACCATGTGCTTGGCCGGATAGGGGTAGGTGGAACCAGTAGCAAAAACAATGTAGTCAGCTTCAATCGGGTCATGACCGGCAACTAGGACCTTGTTGCCCTCCACGCCCATGGCGGGCGCATTTACAACCTGGCCATTACGTAGAAGTCGGTTGTACGGCATAAAGATAGCCCGGGACCAAACTGGATCGACTGCGGCGCGAAGTGCAGCTGCGTGGTGAACGAACTGATCCTTCTGCTCAACTAGGGTTACGTCTGCAATATCATCGAGGCCGCCGGCAACGGTAATACCACCGTAACCGCCACCAACTACAACTACACGTGCCATAAAATTAGGTACCTTTCACGTTTTGAACTTAGGTTTTATTGTGCCACGAAAGTGCTCTAGTCGCGGGATATCCCTAAGACTTTCGCCACCTGTGGACGGAAAAAGTTTGGACCCTTCAGAACCTTGCCATCTTCCCGTTTAATTACGGTGCCATCAGCATCTAGTTTAGAAAGGTTAGAAGCCTGAACCTGGGATAGCACTGCCGGTAGATCAATACCGGTTTCCAAGGCCATGCCGTAAATCACATATACCAAGTCAGCAAGCGCGTCGGCAGTCTCGACCACATCACGTTCGGCTTCATCCATCCCCTTAGCTTCCTGCCAAGCGGATTCTAAGTGTGCGCGAGCTTGGGGACCATAGACTGCGCCGACCAGTTCGCAAGCTTCCTCGAGGATTAGATCCATACGCATACCTAGGCGATCAGTTTCTAGCGTCGGGGAAAGCAAAATAGGACACTCATAGGTGTCATGGAACTGACGAACTAGATCATCGGGACGGTTAGAATCAGCCAGCACTGGGCCCTTCGGTTGCCCCGGCAAAGGCCCATACCAAGGGGTCTTTGCCTCCATCGGATCGCCCTTCAGAATCGAGAGGGTGACGCGATCGATTACGGGGTCTCCCCCACGCGCAATCCGCTCAGGGCTAGCCGGTAAGGCTTTACGGGAGATACCCTCATGCCTGAATCCACAGGCCCAAGCTACTCGACGAGAGTCCCAGTTCTCTGCTGCCGCATGATACTCAACACGATCAATATCAGTGTTGCTAAAAGCCCACGTCAAAAGTGCCCTTAGCGCTTCGGTCATAATGCCGTGATGACGAGCTTCAGGTGCCAGCCAACAGCCAATACCACCCTCAAAGTTGCTCTTTTGCCGAAATTCAACCGTACCCAAAAGGTACTTCGAGTCGATCTCTTCACCTAAGACGCCGTCTTTTACGTAGATACCTAGGACCTGACCACCGGTCGTCTGGACTTCTGGAACGTGAGTATTAACAAACCAACTGGCTGCTTCTTCGGTATAGGGGCTAGGAACGGAAGTCCACATTAAGACTTCCTCATCAATTCCGGCCACAATTGCGGGAATATCTGCTTCTTTGGGAGTCTGAAGGATTAAACGTGGAGTTTCTAGTCTTAAAGCCATGCTTTAACTATACCTAAGTAAAGCGAATTATCAGAGTAGTTTTAGAAAGCAAAATAAAACCCCGGCTCAGTGAGCCGGGGTATCTGTGCGCGGAGGGGGACTTGAACCCCCACTCCCGAATATGTGGGAACTAGCACCTCAAGCTAGCGCGTCTGCCTATTCCGCCACCCGCGCAGGTGGTCAGCTTTTGCGACTGCAAAAGGTTAGCACCCGGTGCCTTGAATGCGCAAATCAAACCCTTTAGACGGCGTGCCATGTCTAAAAGTACACTACTATTTAGCTAGCATTATCGAAGAGTATCGAGCTGTAGGAAGGGGGTGCCTGTCCAGATGAAAAACACTAACCCGAGTTCATCTAATCGTCTTGCCCAAGCGAACTCGTCAAAAATTGGACGTCGCCCCACGAAGAGTTCAGCGGTCTCAACCAAAGCTAAGAAACGTTCCCGCCCGCGACGACACCACACCACAGAAAAGTCTTTTGGCCTAGCCTCTTACGCCCCGCACTGGTTACTTCGTGCCGGGATTGACGCCTGGTTATTAATCGGCATTTTCGTCTTGCTTTGGTGGCTAATCGACTCAGTGGTCCAGCTCCAGGCAGTCTTTTTCGCAGTATTCCTGGGACTCCTATTTACCACCATTCTGAACCCGATCGTTAATGCCCTATCGCGTTTTCTACCTCGGCCCCTAAGCGTCTTTCTTTCAATCATTGGGTCCCTTGGGCTAATCGTCGGCCTAGTAATTTACGTGATTACCTCTGTAGCTGGAACTTGGACTTCGCTACTGGCCCAGTTTGGCTACGGTATCAACCAGATCATCGACTATCTAGATCGCCCCTCGATTAACCAGTATTTCAAGGTCGCGAAACTAGAAAACTGGTTCCAACAAAAACTCTACGAATACCTCCAGTTCGTGGCGGAACATTCAGGCGAGTTTGCCGGGCAAATTGCCTCCAACGCTGCCGCGGTTGGACTAGGATTAACCGTCTTCGCCCTAGCCGTATTTGTTTCCGTATTTACGCTGAATTCCGGCGAAAAGATGTGGCGCTGGTGTCTCAATCAGCTCCCTCATCGTTACCGCGCAAAGACCCACCATGCCGCAATCGTTGGCTGGAATACCTTTGCGGGTTACGCCCGTGGAACCATGATTATTGCAGCTACCGACGCACTTTTGGTGCTGGTTTTCTTGACGATATTAAGCATCCCACTTGCTGCTCCGCTTTCCGTCATCGTGCTTATCGGTGCTTTTATTCCCTTGATTGGTGCCCCTATTTCGATGAGTGTTGCCATGGTTGTAGCCCTAGCTACTAAGGGTGCGATCACGGCCCTTATTGTCGGTGTGGGGATCTTCCTGATTGGCCAAATTGAGGGACAGATCTTGCAGCCTCTGATCATGGCTCACCAGGTTAGTTTGCACCCCATGGTAGTAGGTTTGGCGGTAACCGCAGGTACCTTCCTCGGCGGCCTGTTGGGTGCCGTTATTATCATTCCGATCCTCGCTGTCATCTGGTCGGTTTACGCGGAATTGCGGCATATCGATCCGCCTCTGATTGGCGCCTTACCATCCTTCAAGGATTTTGTTCCCACTCTTAAAAAACCGGTCTCTGCTTCTAAGCCGAAGTCAGTTAACGGAAGTCTCTTGAACGGCTCGAAATCGGCAGCTTCAGCTCTTGCGCCCAATCAGCCAAAAGCACTAAAGCACCCTGATCATACTCACACTGACCACGCAGAATAACCCCGTTTTTAAATCCTAAAACCTGACGGTATCGGGCCCAAAAGCCGGGCGAGCACAGCACGTTTAAGGCCCCGGTTTCATCCTCTAAAGATAAGAAGATGATTCCCTGCGCCGTCATAGGTTTTTGCCGGTGAGTAATTAGGCCTGCCACCTTAGCTCTAGTCCCTGAGCTCAGAGTCGAAAGTTGTGAAATCTTTAAGATCTGCTCTGCTGGCAGTACCGGGCGCACTAGTTCTAACGGGTGCGCCCTGGTGCTGAGACCAGTACTGCGATAATCACTAGCGACTAATTCGGCCGGGCTGGGGACTTTCAAAGTCTGGGGCGGCGGCAGGAAAAGCTCACATCCGGGCAGCACTGGTTGGTACCATTCCTCCCCTACTGGTTCGCCAATCAAGGTAGTTCCAGAAGCCCAGATACCACTACGCTGATCGCAACCTAGGTGGTTAAGGGCCCCGGCAGTGGCTAGTAGTTTGATTTCTTTACTGCTCAGTTTGGCCCTACTAACTAAGTCGAATAGGCTGCCATATTGACCTTCTGCGCGGGCTGTTAGAATCCTTTTAATAGTTGCCTGTTTTAGGCCCTTAATTTCCGCTAGTCCCAGTTGCACCCATTGCTTTGGCGCCTGACAACAAGTACTTTCTGCCGTCCCATTTTCAAGTGCTATAGTCTCTTCTGCTGAACCATTCACACAGGGTGGCGAGACCTTTACTCCGTGTCTTTTTGCATCATTGACTAGTGAAGCTGAAGAGTAAAATCCCAGCGGTTGACTAGAGAGTAATGAGGCATAGAAAAGCTCTGGATAATGCACTTTTAGCCACGCGGAAGCAAAGACAATATAGGCGAAGCTGAAGGCGTGCGATTCGGGGAATCCGTATTGTGCGAAGGAAGAGAGCTGATGGTAGATCTGTTCAGCTGCTGCTTGCTTAATTCCTTTTTGCCGCATTCCAGACATTAACGGTTCACGCAGTTCTGCCATTTTTTCTTGGCACCTTTTAGCGCCGAGGGCGCGTCGCAGTTGATCCGCTTGGGTGGCACTAAAGCCGGCACTTTCCATAGCGATTTTCATTAGTTGTTCTTGGAATAGGGGCACCCCAAGGGTCTTTTCAAGGGCGGGCCGGAGGGATTCATGCAAATAGGTAACCGGTTCGCGCCCTTGTCGCCGACGAAGGTAGGGATTGACAGCCCCACCTTGAATTGGTCCGGGACGAATTAGTGCTACCTGCACGACTATGTCGTAGAAGCACCGGGGCCGCAGGCGCGGCAGAGTATTCATTTGGGCACGTGATTCGACTTGGAAGACGCCAATGGTGTCTGCCGCACATAATAGGTCGTAGACTTTGGGGTCTTCCGTGTCTAGGTTGTGTAGGCCTAGGGGTTTTCCGTCTTTGGTTTTGACGCCTTGTTTTTGGAGTTGGTCGAAGCTTTTTCTGAGGACGGTGAGCATGCCTAGGCCTAGTAGGTCGAATTTGACTAGGCCGATTTGGGCACAGTCTTCTTTGTCCCATTGGAGGACGGTTCGGCCGGGCATGGTGGCCCACTGGAGGGGGCCGATTTCTGCTAGTGGTCGGTCTGCTAGGACCATTCCGCCTGGATGAATACCTAGGTGTCGGGGCAGGTTGAGTAGCTCCTTAGCTCTTTGGGCTAGTTGCGGCGGTAGTTGATTGTCTGAGCGATGTAGGGCACGACGGTCTTCAGCGCAGATTTTTTCGGCCCAGGCGGGTGGGTACCCAAGGGCGAAGGCGGTTTCTTTGAGTGCTAGTCGAGAGCGGTAGGTGATGACGTTGGCGACTAGGGCGGCTTTGTCGCGTCCGTATTTTTGGTAGACGTACTGGATGACGTTTTCTCGGTGCCCGGATTCAATGTCTAGGTCGATGTCTGGTGGTTCGTTTCTGAGGGGTGAGAGGAATCTTTCGAACATCATTTGGTGTTTGACGGCGTCTACGGCGGTAATTCCTAGGGCATAGCAGACGGCTGAGTTAGCGGCTGAGCCTCTACCTTGGCAAAGGATTCCTTGTGATTGGCAGTATTGGACGATGTCGGCGACGATCAGGAAGTATCCGGGGAAGTCTAGTTGTTCGATGATTTTTAGTTCGTGTTCGATTACTTGGTAGGCTTTGGGGTTTTCCGCTGTGCTTCCATAGCGTTGTTGGGCGCCTAGTTTGACTAGTTCGCGTAGTTTGGTGTGGTCATTTCCGGCTTGTACTTTGGGTAGTTTGGGGGCTAGGAGTTTTAGGTCAAGGGCGATTTCTTGCCCTAGGTGGTAGGCGTTAGCGAGGGCGTTGGGGTGATTTTGGTATAGTTCGGCAAGTTTTTGGGGGCTTTGGAGGATGCCGCGGGTGGCGGGTAAGTAGGCTTCGGCTTGGTTTAGGGGTTGGCGGAGACGGCAGGCGTGCAGGATATCGAGGAGCGGGCGTTGTTCGATGTGACTGCCTTCGATGACTCCGGTGGCTACTAGTGGTAGGTGGTATTTGTGGGCGAGTTTTTGTAGGGTGCGGGCTCTTTGGGGGTCGCCTGGCCGGTTTTGGAGGGTGAGTTCGAGGGCGATTTGTTCGAGGGAAAAATAGTTGAGTAGGTGTTTTAGTTGGGTTTCGACTTTTTCGGTTTGGATGGGGCTTTCCCAGAGGGCGTTGAGGGGGCCGTGTTGGGTGCCGGTGAGGATGAGCCAGTTTTGGGAGTTTTGGGCGATTTCTTCTAGTTGGTAGGCGGGTTCTAGTTTGTGGGTTTCACGGAGGTTGTGTTTGGTGATGCTTTGTGAGAGTTGTCGGTATCCGGTTAGGTTTTTGACAAGGATGGGTAGATGTTGCCCGTTGGCGAGGGTAAGCTCGCTGCCGTAGGCGGCTTTTAGTCCGGTTTCTTGTGCGGCTTGGGCGCTTTGGGGTGCCGAGTAGAATCCGTCGTGGTCAAGGATGGCCATTCCGCTGAGCCCTATTTTTTGGGCTTGTTCGAACAGTTGTGCGGGGGTGGCAGCGCCTCTTTGAAAGGAGTAGGCGCTGTGAGCATGCAATTCAAAATATTCGAACATGTGTTCGATTATAGTTGATGCACTTATCCCCTACTAGTTTGAGTGTTTCATTTGCTAAAGGGTTAGCTAGAGTTGTTGGGGCTTAGTTTTTGCGTAGTTTTTTGACTACGCTACTGAGTCCTCGTTTGGTCTTTAGAGCAGCCCTGAGCACTGGCATAATACCGGAACGCAGGGGCATGTCCCAGCCGCCGGGGATATCCGTGTAGTGACTGGCGAAACGACGCTTGTACATGCCTACGGTGTAGAGTTGCGGCACTCTAGGCGAGTGCGCACCCATTAGGTCAAGGCCCTTTACTTTTTCTGATCCTAAGAGTTGAGCCGTGCAGAAGTCTAGGTACGAGGTGGCTTGCAGGGGACGATCTGCGGTGGTTGAGGCACCGAAGAAGGCGGTGGCTTGCTGGTCGTAGACGGTGACTAGATCCCAGGCGACTAGGCGGCCGGGTCCTGTTTTCCCTGGCTGCGGAGTGCGCACGGTACTTTCGTGGATTTGGATTCCTTCCGCTTGGGCGGCTTCCGGGGTGGTAGCTTCGGGGCTTTCGGGGACGCGGACGCAAAATAGTCGCGCGTGTTCGGCCCCGAGGGTCTGTAGGAAGTTCCAGTAGTAGCTTTCGGGGTGGGGGCGGAATCCGTCTCTTTGGGCGGTTTCTTTTAGGACTTCGTAGTATTCGTGGAAGTCTTTTTGGTCTAGGTGAGTTTCTTCGTAGACTTGGGCGCCCACCTCGGCGAGTTTTTTGGTGGCTCGTCGGATGCCGCGGCGACCTTCAGAGTCCATGGTTTGGAGGATTTTCTCTGCTTTACCATTGCCACAGTCGATAATGACGGTACGGTCATAGGTGATGCCCTGGAGGGGTTCTTCTAGGTCAGGCGCCGAGTAGATCGCGTTAAGTCGCACGAAGCTAATCTTGGGGTCGCGTTTTTTGATTTCGGCTTTTAGGTCCTCACGGAAGGCAGCTTCTCTGGCGGGCGAGGCTTCTTTGAGCCAGACGGGGGCGTGTCGGGCAATGAGGTAGGGAATCCCACCGGTCAGGGTGGCTCGATATAGGGCGATGACGGCACAGGATTTACCGTTTTCGGTCCATAGGTAGCGGCCGAATAGGGGCCCGTCTACCTGTTCGGCGAAGTCTTCCCAGACGGCTGCTTGTTCGATCGGCAGGGGCACAACTCCGGCAGCGGCAATGCGCATTTCTTCAGCGGTAATAGCTTTGAGTTGCGTTTCCAGCTTATGATCCAAGGGTCCCCCTCTGATATTTTGGTTTGTGCATTTGGTACCCCGGGTGGGCACCTGAGCGCATTTATTTTCTCAGACTAATACCTAGCTTAACGGTTTGAGATGAGTTTATGCTTTAGGCGTCACGAGGTTGCTCGGTTTTTAGATTATGGTCAGCCCATTTTTGGGTTTGATAGCGGTGTTTTCGCTTTGCTCCCCAGCAGGATTAAAGGTTCCACTCCCCTGACAGTTTTTTTAGCCTTCACTCCCCCAGCAGGATTTTTAGGTCCTCGGGCGTCAGTTGCAGGGTGGTCTTTTCAGTTGCGGTGTTTTGTGTGATTCCGGCAGAGGACTTTGTGGTGCCCGGTGCTGCTGAGTTTGACGTAGTAGGCTGGGCCTCTGCGTCAACTTCGGCGGCCTCGGTGACGGCGGCAATAATCCCCAGTTTTCGGGCTTGTAACTGCAGGACTCGTTCCTCGATGGTTTGTTCAGAGATCAGTCGGTAGACATTGACTTTTTTGTCTTGTCCGATGCGGTGGGCTCGGTCTACGGCTTGGGCTTCGGCGGCGGGATTCCACCAGGGGTCCAGCAGGTAGACGTAGTCAGCTTCCGTGAGGGTGAGGCCCACACCGCCGGCTTTAAGTGAGATCAGGAAGACGGGTTGTTTTCCAGCTTTAAAGTCGTCAATGATTTGACCGCGGTTACTGGTGCTTCCGTCCAGGTAGGCATAGTCGATCCCGGCTTTTTGCAGGGCCATTTGGACTCGCTTTAGGTAGCTTGTGAACTGTGAGAACACCAGTGCTTGGTGGCCATCAGCGATGATGGTTTGGAGTTCTTCGATCAGGAAGTCAATCTTGGCTGAGCCGACTTCGTCATCTTCTGGGTCTAGCAGGGCCGGGTCTAGGGCCAGTTGACGCAGTTTGGTCAGGGCCCGTAGGATCGCAAAGCGGTTAGCTTTCATGTCGTCTAGCAGCCCTAGGATGCGTTTGCGTTCTTTAGCTAGGTACCGGTCGTAGATCCGTTTATGGGGGGTATTTAGCGGAATGGTGAGGGTCTGCTCGGTTTTGTCAGGCAGGTCAGCGGCGACTGCTTGCTTGGTTCGTCTGAGCAGGAAGGGCCGGACTCGCTGGTTTAGTTTATTTAGGGCGTAGGTGTCTGAGGCTTGGTCAATGGGACGAGCATATGCGGCCCGGAAAATATCGATTCTGGGCAGTAATCCCGGGCAGGTTAGTTTCAGCAGGGACCACAGGTCCATGACGGTGTTTTCGATGGGGGTGCCGGTGATGGCAAAGCACCATTTTTTCGGTAGTGAGCGAATGGTTTTGTGGGCGACGCTATTGGGGTTTTTGACGGCTTGAGCCTCGTCTAGGATGATGCCGGCATAGTTTTGTTCTTGGTGGTATTCCGCGCTGAGTCGCAGTAGCCCGTAAGAGGTGATCAATAGGTCTGCTTGGTTGGCGTCTTGGTAGGCTTCGGGGTTCTTTTTGGGGGTTTGGGCTAGGATTCGGGTTTTTAGGTGAGGATAGAATTTTTGGGTTTCGTTGGCCCAGGTGTTAAGTAGTGAGGTGGGGGCGACGATGAGGACCGGCCCGTGTTGAGGATTGTGCGCCTGCTGGGAGGCAATCATGGTCAGTACTTGGAGGGTTTTTCCTAAGCCCATGTCGTCGGCTAGGATCCCGCCCAGTTGGTTTTGGGCGCGGTAATAGAGCCATTCGTAGCCCTGTTTTTGATAGTTCCTGAGGGGGTATTCCGCTTCGGGAGGGGTAGGAATGTGGTGATCGTTTAGGTTCCGTAGGTGGGTTTTCCAGTTTTGGCTGGCTATCGGGTCGGTGATGAGTTCTTCGAAAGTGTCGAGGTTTTCGAGTTGGTATCGGTTTAGGGCGATACTTTCGTTCGCTTCTCCATCCTGATTTTCGAGCAGCGCGTCGGCGGCTTCTAAGGCTTCTTTAAGCCGGGCAAATATTGGGGCTCTGAGGTCGATTAGGCCGGCACCTTTTACCCTCAGATATCTTTGATGTCGCACAAGGGCGGTAATGATTTTGGGTAGGAGGATTTCGGTTTTTCCGATTTTGATACTTACTTTTAGGTCGAACCAGTCGTTTTCGGCGGGGTTTAGCTGGCATTTTATTTGGGGCGTAAGCGGCACGATTGGGTAGTCTTGGAGATTTTTGCCGAGGACGCAGATTTCTCCTTGCTGCTCAATTTCAGCTTTGATTTTGGGATAGTTTTCGCTGAAGTCAAGCCAGCTGATGGGTAGTTCAGGATCGAGGTGGTTTTGCGGGTCGAGTCCTGCCGCTTTGACGATTTTTAGCCACGGGGCGCGAAGCTCTGCTTCTTCATTTGGGGTAGGTTCATCTGGGAGTAGTTTTTCTGGATTGGTTCCGATTACTCGTTGGGCCCGAACGTACGCTTTTTCGCGGCCTTCGAGCTGTGCTTCACTGAGCGGGGCGGGCGCATCAAATTCCCAGCCTCGGTAGAGTTTTTCTGGGATTTTCCAGCTTCCATCGCTAATGATAGGTAACTCTGGGGGGAAGTTTTTTAATAGGGTTATTTCGAATTCGGTGCGATCTGCTGCGGGGATGGTCAGATGCTCCCCAAGGAGGGCAGCGCTGATGGGCCAGCTGTTTTGGGTGTCGTTTAGGTAGAGTAGTTTTTCTTTGCGGTCAATACTGAAGACCCCGTGTCGATCTAGAGGCGTGAGGTTTTCAGCCTTTCTTTCCTCATAGTTTTGGGGATTTATTAGTTCTGGTTTGAGGGTAATTTCAAGGCTTTGGTCCGTTTTGGTTTTTACCTGGAGTTGGAGTTCTGGGTGGCTTTCAGCTAGTTGATAGTTTTCTTGTTCGACCTGCAGTTGGATCCCACTTTTTAGACAAGCAGTGAGGTGTTCTGCGATTCCGCCTCGTAGGGTACTAACGGGCAGGTAGGTGCCGTATTTGAAACCTCGGGCTTGGGCACTTTGGGTTAGCGCTAGGAGGGCATTTAGCTGCTTTTGGGGGTAGGTGGCTTTTCTGATTCCGCTGGCTTCTTCGGTGAGCATTTTCCAGGTGACGAAGGGCAGTGCCGTTTGGCGGTGTTCGGCCTGGGTGATGCCGATCGTGAAGGCGTAGTCTTCTTCGGTTTCTTTGAGGTTTAAGACTAGGGTTTTACTGGTTTTTTGTGGGGGACGTTTTTGGTGTCGTTTCACTAGTGCAGCGATGCTGGGGCGCCAGTCGTTGGCTTTAGTGCGTCCGTTTTCTGCCTGTTTTAGGACTAGGGCAACGGCTGCTCCGTGTTCACATTGGGAATGGTTCCGACAGGTGCATTCACTGGTGATATTTAGCGGCTTTTGGAAGGTGATATTACATACTAGGAGGCGTCCTCTGCCTAGGACATCGGCCCGGATTTTTAGGCTTTCTTGGTGGCCGTCATATTGGTGGTCGATTACTCGTAGGCTTAGGACTCGATCTGCGGCGACTTCTGCCTGGGCGCGAGCTAGGGTGGGCCATTGGTAGTAGTTGGCTAGTTCTGCTTCAGTTAGCTCAGCTAGGCTTTCTTGTAGCCAAGTGGGCAGCTCTAACTGTGGTAGTTGTTTGGACATGGCGAGGTTAGCTCAGTTTTTATCCGATTATTGTTGGTCCCAGGGAGCTAAACGTCCATCTGATTCGTTTAGGTAGCAGTATCCACACAGGGATTCGTAGGTGACATTCATACCGTCGATTGCTACTTGGTCTCCATCAAAGATGAAGGTCTCCCCTACTTTTCGAGCGTTGAAGATGGCTTTTCGACCACAGCGACAAATGGTTTTGAGTTCTTCTAGCGTATGGGCGATCTCTAGTAGGCGGCGAGCTCCTGGGAAGGCGACGGTTTGGAAATCGGTTCTAATTCCGTAGGCTAGCACAGGGACGTTCTTTTGTAGGGCGATGAGCATCAGCTGATCGACTTGCGGTCCGGTCAAGAATTGGGCTTCATCAACTAGCAGGGCGGCCACGGGAGGAAGGCTCATGTGGGTGGGCAGCGCGGCCGGTTCTTCACCCTTTTCAAATTGGCAGAACTGTTCGTAAACGTTGTCTTCTGGGGAGATCAGGAAGTCTACGACTCGTTTGACACCCAGCCGGGAAAGAACTTGGTTTTCTCCTTTGAGGTCAATTTTAGGCTTGGCCAGCAAGATTCTTTGCCCACGTTCTTCATAGTTGTAGGCAGCCTGCAAAAGGGCGGTCGATTTTCCCGAATTCATGGCTCCGTAGCGGAAATAGAGTTTCGCCATGGGTCCTCCTTATGTACTGGCCGTATCTGATAGGTTAACCCGCTCTAGAGCGGTAGGCATGTTGGTTGGGTTTTAGTTTTCGTAAGTGGCTTCCAAGGTCCACTTTCCTTTTCGGTAGCAAAGTAGGATGTCACTCTGGTTTTCGCGAGGAATTTTTAGATAAGCACGCGGTCCGTAAAGGTTATTTTCCGGATTCCACCACTGTCCCCAGATCAGCCAGGGAGTCAGCTCTGTAGGCAGGATTAGAGTGCTTCTGCCCAGGATTTCTTTCCCTAAAAGAGCTTGTTCTCCTGGCAGTATTTTTAGCTTCACTGGAGTTTGGCTGAATTCGCCTAGGGCATTGATGCTGACAGCGGTTTCTGTTTCACTGTAGATCCCTACTGGAATGGGCG
Source organism: Boudabousia liubingyangii (assembly GCF_001907245.1). GTDB lineage: Bacteria > Actinomycetota > Actinomycetes > Actinomycetales > Actinomycetaceae > Boudabousia > Boudabousia liubingyangii. The sequence continues at coordinate 271,672 of NZ_MQSU01000002.1, read as the reverse complement.
GTTCATAGACAAGTGCGGGCCAGGTTCCGTCAATTTCTTTTAGGCTTCCGGGCCACTTAGTAAATATTGGCTTTTCTGACATAGTTTTGGCCCTGGCTTTTTGGGTTTTGATTTCAAAAGCTGTTTTTCCGGGCCCGGTTTGCAGGGCTGTTCCCCTGGCGATCATTGGTTCTAAAAGTACCGCTTGACGGGGGTCGTATCCGCCTACGTATTTTGGTTTCAAGATTCGTTCGGGTCCAATAAGTTCCGCAGTTTTTCGTATCGCTTGGGCGGTCTGTCGATCTTGGTTACTGTCTTTTCCCCAGAGAGTAGGCGGGTTTTCTTTACCTCTGTCGGTTTCTGGGTTTTCTAGGATTAAGGTGCTGATTCCCTCCCGAAAGTCCAGTATTTTTTGCCCTTGCAGCCAGGCTTCTAACTGCCAGCGGAGTCTTTGAATAATCGCTTTGGTATCAGCTGGACCATAAAGCGACCAATAGGCCTCATGCTGACTTCCGCTAGGAGTGACAGCTATGATCTTCAATCGTTCTAAAAGGTAGCCGTAATGGTGATTCCGCTTTTCGAATCTTTCGGCTAGCGGCCGGGTGGCAAAAAGTAAAGTTTCTAAGTTGTTAACAGGTGTTTCGAAGCTAAGTTCTTCGACGATCTTGGTTTGCTTAGTTTTAGGTAAACGATTAGGGATCTCCATACCCTTGGCTAGTAGCCAGAGTTTTTTCCCCTCTGGCCCGTATCGGTTATAGAGGGTTTCCACTGGTAAAGACTGTAGATCAAGGCATTTGATTAAGCCCAGATCTTCCCATTCAGAGAGTAAGTCTTCAGTTTGCCTAGTGTAAAAACCAGCATGCTTCAGTAGGGGCTTTAAGGGTTTTTCGGCAAGGTAAGCACTAACTTTTTGAGTGGCTACTATTCGTTCTTCACGGGCTGCCCAAGGGGCTCCTAGGGGGCCGTCACAAATTCCAATTTGAGCGCTGATGCCGGTGGCTTCTGCTAGGTTTTCGATTAGAGTTCGCCGAAGGTCTTCTTCCCCTCCAATCCATTTTGCGGGCGCACTAGCCGGGGCCCAGAGCATTCCTGGACGAATAGTTTCAACTTGCGGCATTAGCTCACTGACGACTTCAACCAACGTAGAGAAAGCTCGTGCTGAGCGGGCTGGATCGGGTTCTAAAGGAATCAATTCTGGGCAGAGCTGTTTTGCGTAGCGCCAGTTTAAACCTACTTCAATGCCATATTTACTGGCCGGATAGTTAACCGCTTTTACCCGACCCTGCGTTATTAGTGCAGCTGGTATCCCCACAGGTACGTCAACGGTTAACGAACTGGTTTGCCAATGTGGCACATAGACTACTAATCGCCTCATCCTAGCCAACTTTCCCAATTGCCAGCTGACGTTTAGTTTCATTTCGACCACTGATCGGTGGACTGGTAAGTATCTGTGCCCCATTTCGAAAAGCGCGTGCCTGCAATTTTCTTAGCTGCGACGCACTGAATAATCTTGCATTAACCACTACTAGCGGAATTGCTTCACTGAGTACGGCACATACCTGCCAGGCGTTTTCTTTTTCTGGCTGCGGAATCGTGATTACGTGCTCTAGGTCAACTCCCTGCTCTAGGCAGCAAGCCCACCCCAAATGCGCAAGTCCCACAAAGGCAATCCAGCTTCGGTGTGCTGCCTGCTGCATCCCCACGCTTCGGTACAGTTCCAGCCAACTGTCATTCCGCAGGCGGGTGGGAGATTTTCTTCGGCCAGTTTCTCTAGCCGCTCCTTCGATTCCTAGCTGTACTACGCGTTGGCACTGTTTTTCTTTCTGACTGTTAACCCCTAGTTGTGATTCCGCAGCTTTCAGTACTTCTCTGGCGTGTTGGAGTCGTTCCGGGCGAGCTTGTTTAGTTTGACTTAAGGTATTCCACATCTTCGCCTCCCGTTAACCAGAAAATCTAATTTCGAACATTTGTTCGATAATGCCACTTAGAAAGAATTTTTTCCACTCCAGATTTACTGTGATGCGACACACCCAAGCTTTGTTTAACATGGAAGCAAATAACTTGAAAGGACCCCCATGAACCTCAACGATCGCCCACTAGCACCCAACCCTTACGACCACCTCCCCCAATTCCCTTCTTTTAGCCTTTCTTCCCCCGATTTCAATGATGGCCAAGCACTTGACAAGAAGTTCTCTGCCACCGATCAAAATCTCTCTCCAGCACTGGAATGGTCAGGATTTCCGCCTGAAACCGAATCATTTTTAATTACCTGTTTCGACCCTGACGCCCCAACCCCGGCAGGTTTTTGGCACTGGTGCATCCAGGACCTGGACGCCAATACCACCTCCCTCCCGCAAGGTGCTGGCGCTTCTGATCTAGAACTGGATGGAGCTGCTTTCCATGCAGTAAACGACAGTGGCTCAGCTGCTTATTACGGCCCCAATCCCCCGGCTGGTGACCGCCCACACCGTTACATGTTTGCTGTGCACGCTTTAGATGTGCCCACTTTAGAGCTTGATGATGAGGCTTCAATTACGGTGGTTTCATTCCAGGCGCTTTTCCACACTCTGGCACGCGCAACCATTACTGGCACTTTCCAGCAGTAGTAGATTTCCGGCCAATAGCAGCTATTTAGCTCATTTCTTTTCTGCTCTCTAGCTTGCTTTAGGGTTTGCTTTAAGTAAGTGGCAAAATAGCTACCATGTTGCACGTGATTTTCTATGAACCGCGCATTGCCGGCAATACTGGCAATGCTATTCGTCTTTCCGCCTGTACCGGATCAATGCTTCATTTGGTGGAGCCACTCTGCTTTGAGATGGATGATGCCAAGTTGAGGCGAGCAGGTTTGGACTATCACGATTTGGCTCATGTTCAGGTTCACCCCGACTACGAGTCAACCTTGGCAGCAGTTCCTGGTCGCATTTGGGCCTTTACCGGTCACGCTTCTAAGTTTCATACCCAGATTGAATACGCGGATGGCGATGGCCTGCTTTTCGGCCCTGAACCCACCGGCCTTCCCGAGGAAGCCATGGCCCATCCGCGGGTAGCTGAAAGAGTTCGAATCCCCATGTTGCCCGGAGTACGTTCCTTGAACTTAGCCAATTCTGCTTCGATTGGCCTTTATGAGGCTTGGCGTCAGCTAGGCTTCCCAGAAGGTGTATAAACTAGTTATTGATCCCCTCAATTTCGATCTATTTAGAAAGCATTGCGATGAGTGATTTTTTCCAACACGTGAATAAGCCCGCTGAGACCGATTGCGATTCATTGGTTTTGGCAGTTGCCCAGGGCGAAGATGGCCCGCACCTACTCCCCTGCTCTTTGAGCACCGAAATGAGTCAGGAACTAGCTAGTCTACTACCACTGCTAGGCATGTCCGGCAAGGTCGACGAGGTTTGTGTTTCCACTGCGCCTTCTCGTCTAGCTACCCGCACCCTAACTTTTGTGGGCTTGGGCAAGCACAACTTTGGTGACGCTCAGGCAGTTCGCCGCGCCGCCGGTTGCGTAACTCGCACCTCCAAGGCCAAGACGCTAGCTTTCGATTGGGCTATCACCGACGAGGGTGTTTGGCAGGCTCTGGCCGAAGGTGCCGGTTTTGGCGCTTACCGTTACGACCGTTACTTCTCCAAGAAGGCGGATCGAATTGAAAGCGTTCTACTGCCTGATAGTGAGGCTGCCCGTAAGGGAGCTAAGACCGCTGAAGTCTTGGTTTCTGCTGCCAACCTAACCCGCGACCTCGTCAACACCCCGGCTAATGACCTATGCCCGGCCGATTTCGTAGAGATCGCCAAGCGTGAATGCGAAGGCCTGCCGATTGAGATTGAGGTTTGGGATTTTGCCCGCCTACAGGAAGAAAAGTGTGGCGGCCTAGTAGGTGTGGGCCAGGGCTCCTCTCGCCCACCCTACCTAGTTAAGCTCTCTTACCAGCCTCAGGGCGCCAAGCGTCACGCGGCTCTAATTGGTAAGGGCATCACCTTCGACAGTGGCGGCATTTCCCTAAAGCCGGCCGCCAACATGGAGGCTATGAAGTCGGATATGACCGGCGCTGCCACCGTGCTTGGGGCCACGATCGCCGCGGCTCGCCTTGAGGTTCCTCAGCAGATCACCACCTATTTGGCACTGGCAGAGAACCTTCCCGGCGGAAAGGCCCAGCGCCCCTCCGACGTCATCACCATTCGCAATGGTAAGACGGTTGAAATCCTGAACACTGACGCCGAAGGCCGTCTGGTTATGGCCGATGCCCTTTCGCTAGCTTGCGAAATCAAGCCGGATGTCATTCTTGACGTGGCTACTCTGACCGGCGCTCAGATTGTGGCCCTAGGTAACCGCACGACCGGCCTCATGGGTCAGGGGGGCGCTCCGGAAGAGGTCTTCAAGGCTGCTGAACGCGTGGGTGAACCCGCCTGGGTTATGCCAATTCCGGAAGAACTCAAGGAAGCCAATGCCTCTAAGTTTGCCGATGTCGCCAACTCTGGCGGCCGCAATGCCGGCATGATGGTGGCCGCTGATTTCCTCTCTAACTTTGTGGATGATTTCCCGTGGGCACACCTCGATATTGCTGGTCCTAGCTACAACTCCGGCAAGCCGTGGGGCTTCAGCGCTTACGGTGGTACCGGCGTTATGGTTCGTACCTTGGTGGACTACCTCGCAAACCTAAAGTAAAGTTCACCGAGCGCATAGTGTGACATAATGCACCCCTGAGGGTATTTTGGGCACGTGTTCTGCCAAAAAGTGGGACACTAGACCTATGGCCTTCAGGGGTGTTTTGCGCCTCCGGAAGCACAGCCAAGACTCATATTGAAGGAGAAATAAACGTGAGCGAAGAAGTTTACGACATCGTCATTCTGGGTGGTGGCTCAGGCGGTTACGCCTGTGCTCTACGCGGAGCTCAGCTGGGCATGAAGGTTGCCCTTATTGAAGGCGATAAGGTTGGCGGCACCTGCCTCCACCGCGGTTGTATCCCCACCAAGGCTCTACTACACGCTGCTGAAACTGCCGACGCAGTTCGCGAATCTGAAGTATTCGGCGTTAAGTCCTCATTCGAAGGCATTGATATGCCTGCGGTTTCCAAGTACCGCGAAGGCGTCATCTCCCGCCTATACAAGGGTCTGCAGGGTCTAATCAAGTCCCGCAAGGTTGACCTCATCCAGGGCTGGGGCCGTCTAACCGGTCCGGACACCATTGAGGTAAACGGCCAGACCGTCAAGGGCAAGAACATCGTTCTAGCTTCCGGTTCTTACTCCAAGTCTCTTCCGGGACTGAACATCGAAGGCCGCGTCATCACCTCCGAGCAGGCACTACAGCTTGACTGGGTTCCCCAGCGTGCAGTTGTCCTAGGCGGCGGCGTCATTGGCGTTGAATTCGCTTCTGTTTGGTCTTCCTTCGGCTGCGACGTCACCATCATCGAAGGCTTTGATCACCTAGTTCCCGCTGAAGATGAAGGCATCTCCAAGGCTCTAGAGCGCGCTTTCCGCAAGCGTGGCATTAAGTTCCACACCGGCACTCGTTTCGAGTCCGTCACCCAGGATGACTCTGGCGTTCACGTCAAGGCCGCTGGTGGCGTTGAAGTAGACGGTGACCTCTTGCTGGTTGCTGTTGGTCGTGGCCCGGCCACCGCTAACCTAGGTTACGAAGAGCAGGGCATTCCGATGGAACGCGGTTTCGTCCTCGCTAACGAACGTCTTCACACTGGCGTAGGCAACATCTACGCTGTTGGTGACATTGTCCCCGGCTTGCAGCTAGCTCACCGCGGTTTCGCTCACGGCATCTTCGTCGCCGAAGAAATCGCCGGCTTGAACCCTGCTCCGGTCGTTGACGCTGAGATTCCTCGCGTCACCTACTGTGAACCGGAAATCTGCTCCGTTGGCCTATCCCGTAAGCAGGCCGAAGAGAAGTTCGGCAAGGACAACGTCAAGGTCGTCGAATACAACCTTGCTGGTAACGGCAAGTCTCAGATCCTAAACACCACTGGTTTCGTTACTCTTATTTCTGAAAAGGATGGACCGATTGTTGGTTTCAACGCCTTCGGTGCTCGCGTTTCGGAACTGGTTGGCGAAGGTCAGCTGATGGTCAGCTGGGAAGCTTACCCAGAGGATCTAGCTCGCTTGATCCATGGCCACCCGACCCAGAACGAAGCCATTGGCGAGGCCGCTATGGCCCTAGCCGGCAAACCGCTCCACTCCCACAACTGAACCTTAGCTAAGAAGGAGAATTTAATGTCCACTTCCGTAACAATGCCCGCCCTGGGCGAATCGGTGACTGAAGGTACTGTCACTAACTGGTTGAAGTCTGTGGGTGACACCGTCAGCGCGGACGAACCCTTAGTTGAGGTTGCCACCGACAAGGTTGACTCCGAGGTTCCCTCCCCCGCTTCCGGTGTCCTACTAAAGATTTTGGTCCAGGAAGATGAAACCGTTGAGGTTGGCACCGAGATCGCCATCATTGGTGACGCTTCTGAAGCTGATTCCGCTCCGGCTGCGGAAGAATCTGCTCCGGCCAAGGAAGAACCCGTTGAGGCTGTTGCCCCTGACGAGGCTCCCAAGGCAGAAGCATCTGCCCCGGCTGCTTCCGGCGATCTAACCGATGTCACCATGCCCGCCCTAGGTGAATCTGTCACCGAAGGTACCGTTGCTTCTTGGCTCAAGAAGGTTGGCGACGAGGTCTCTGCTGACGAACCGCTAGTTGAGGTTGCTACCGACAAGGTTGACTCTGAAGTTCCTTCCCCGGCAGCTGGCTACCTAGTTGAAATCCTCGTTGAGGAAGATGAGACCGTTGAGGTTGGCACCGTCATCGCTCGTATCGGCTCTCAGGCTCCCGGCAAGCAGGAAGCTGCTCCGGCTGCTGCTCCCGCCCCGAAGGCTGAACGCGCCGCTGAAGAGACCCCCGGCCAGGATATTCCTTCTACCGTCAAGGACGGCGAAGATGGCGACAAGGTCGTTGAGTGGGATTACCCCGCCGCTCCGAAGGCTCCGGCCGCCCCGGCTGCTCCGGCCGCCCCGGCTGCCCCGGCCCCGAAGGCCGCTGAGTCCCGTCAGTCTGACGGCTCTGGCTACGTCACCCCGATTGTTCGTAAGCTAGCTGCCGATAAGGGCGTTGACCTAGCAAACGTTAAGGGCACCGGTGTTGGTGGCCGTATCCGCAAGCAGGACGTCCTTGACGCCGCTGCTGCTGCTGCTGCCCCGAAGGCTGAAGCTGCTGCTCCGGCCGCTGCTGCTAAGCCTGAGCCTTCACCGCTACGTGGCAAGACTGAAAAGATGACTCCGCTACGTAAGACCATTGCCAAGCGTATGGTCCAGTCGCTGCAGACCTCTGCTCAGCTAACCACCGTAGTTGAGGTTGACGTTACTCGCGTGGCCGCTCTACGTGCTAAGTCCAAGAACGCTTTCCTTGAGAAGAAGGGCACCAAGCTGACCTTCCTACCGTTCTTTGTCAAGGCTGCTACCGAAGCACTGCTAGCGCACCCGAAGATCAACGCTACCGTTAACGAAGACAATACGGTTACCTACCACGATGCTGAACACATTGGTATCGCTGTAGACACTCCGAAGGGTCTATTCGTTCCGGTGATCAAGGATGCTGGCGAAAAGGATATCGAAGGCCTAGCCAAGTCCATCAATGATCTTGCTGCCCGCACCCGCGACGGCAAGATTGGCGCCGACGAACTATCCGGCTCCACCTTCACCATCACCAACACCGGTTCCGGTGGCGCACTATTCGATACCCCGGTTATCAACATGCCGGAATCTGCCATCCTAGGTGTTGGCACCATCGTCAAGCGCCCGATGATCGTAAAGGACGCCGAGGGCAACGAAACCATTGGCATTCGCTCCATGGTCTACTTGGCTCTCTCTTACGACCACCGTCTGGTCGACGGCGCAGATGCTGCCCGTTACCTAATGGCCGTTAAGCAGCGTCTAGAAGCCGCTGATTTCGATGCGGATCTAGCGCTCTGAAATCAAGTTAAGTGAACAACTTCAACTCTGAAGTTCACTGACTAGCTTCACTTGTGGGTGACGATCTTTAAGATCGTCACCCACATTTTATTTGCCCTTCATCGCCCTAATCCGCGGCAGCTAGTTCCTTAATCAGCCACGTGGCATGGCCGTCTTCAGACTTCTCTAGGTCGATTACATAGTTTTGCTGATTAATATCGAACACTTGACGGCAAGCAGCGTCCATAGAGGTTTCCGACAAGCGGCATTCGAGATACTTTCCCTGGCTTAAACGTGCCTGTACCCGAATCCTTTTTGCTTCTTCCCTCAGGATCGTAAAATCCTTAATAGCCGTACGTAGCTCCTTAATCTGAAGGTGTTGCTGTTGTAGTTTTTTCAAGATCTCTTGGTCAGCAAGCCACGCCGCACCATGTGGAACCGCTATCTGGGAGATGCCCTTAAAGTCAAGTTTCATCAGGCTCTCATCTCTACGCTCCAAAAGATCCTCAAGAATTTCCCGCGGCCTACTAGGGACGCGGTCTTCTACTTGACTTTCCCGGTTCACTGGCGCGTTTCTTTCCTCTTGGGTGTTTGACTGTTCAAGCGTAGCTACGTCCGACGCTGGCTTACTGGCGGCGTTATTATCTGAGGCATTTGCGTTTATGACGCTACTGCTTTGCATTAAAAGACCCCATGCTAAACCTGAGGCGATGACGATCGCGGCTATCAAACCAAGGCTGGGTTTTGGTAACTGCGTTAACCATGTCTTTATTCGCTGTTGCCAGATCCAAGTCCGGGAGGGCGGCTGATAGGTTGTTGCCAGGGCTTGAGCACGGATCGAGGCGACCGAGGTAGCTTCTAGGTCGTTTAGTGCAGCTGCGTTAGAGTTATTCACGCCGCGTTTTTGATAGGCGTAGATTTCGTCTGCGATCTTTTCTAGGGCTTTAAGATCTGCTGCACAGGAGTATTCGAAAGTTCCTTTGACAGTTTTACTTCCGTACCCTTCGGTTCCGGCCCCGGGTGGAGAAAAGAGATCCCACAAGCGCCAGCAGCCATCGTTTCCTAGGACGAAGTTAGCGGTGGAAATATCTCCATGTTTGAGCCCCAAACCATGGAGATGACTTAAAGCGGCCTGAGCTTCGTGCCAAAACTGTTCGGCCTGTACCTCTGTAAGTTGTTTATTGTTTAACAGATCTACTAGTGTTCGCCCTTCCACGTACTCTGTGATTAACCGAAATTGGCTTCCACTCTGTTCGAGGGCTTCAATTCGCACCAGATTAGGATGGGGATGCTGGTGCAGTAGCGTCGCTCTTTCCTTCACCCGATGCTTTTCCAAGATTTCCCGGCTGAAAGTCTGCTGCACGTACTCTTTCCCATAGTCATCTACGACGAGGACTAGGGACCCCAGTTTGGTCTTGGCTAACTGGGTGATTTCCAGAAGATTTTCCGTATTCATGTGGGCAGTCTAAAATATTAATTTAGTGACTTTATGCCGCAAAAATGAAATTGTGGATAACTAACGGTTACAATCTTTGTGGTAAGCTCCCTCAGAGTTGCTTAAGTATTAGCTAAATGGAAGGCCCAAAGCATGTCGCAATCGACAACACCTGCTGAAAAACCAAAGAAACGGCGCTTTTATCACAACCTTAAAGACGCCTACACCATGGTCAAACGTACCTTTGGCTGGCTTGGCTGGGCAATGCTCGCCATCGTCGTGGTAGTCTTTGGCGGCTCCATCCTATGGGGAATCACCTCAGGACACTGGATTTCTTACCCGTTCCTAGGTCTGATGCTAACCACCCTGCTATGCCTAATCCTCTTGACGGTACTACTCAATCCGGCACTTTACCAGCAGATTGATGGACACCCGGGCGCAGTAGGCGCAGTCCTATCACGTCAGTCCCGCGGCTGGATTGTTTCTGACACCCCCGCTGTAGTTACTCAGGAGAAAGATGTTGTCTGGCGCGCCATTGGCCGTCCGGGCGTAGTTCTAATCTCTGAAGGCCCTTCGAATCGGGTACAGAAACTGCTGGACAACGAGCGTCGTCGCATCAAGCGTCTGGCCCCGACCGTCCCGATCCACTTGGTTCAGTATGGTCACGAAGAAGGTCAGGTTCCGCTACCTAAGGTTGCTAAGCAGATGCGTTCCTTCAAGAACGTGCTAAACAAGCGCGAGGTCCCGATGGTTGACCGTCGTCTAGCCACCTTGAAGCCCCCGACGGCCCAGATCCCCAAGGGTATCGATCCTAACCGTGTTCGCCCGTCTAAGAAGGCCATGTACGGGCGCGGCTGATTTGCTAAGCAGCGAATAAACACTTCTTTCCTGTGGGAGTCACCTAGTGTGACTCCCACAGGTTTTTTATTTCCCCCACAATATTCAATAAATATTCACAATTTTGTGAATAACTACATGGCATATCTGAGGAAATTGGCTAAGAATTGGTTTAATATATATTCAGATCAGTTAATATCTATTCAGAAAGCATGAAAATGAAGAAAGCCACCGCCCTCCTCGCAGCCCTTTCCCTAGCCCTACCTCTCACCGCCTGCAGCGGCAGTGACCCCGATGCAGAACAGGCCGACAAACAAGGTACCGATCTAAGCGCTGTTACCGCCGACCAGGCATTGGCAGATTCACTTCCCGAAAACATCAAGTCCGCCGGAGTCCTAAAAGTCGTCACTTCCCCAGACTACGAACCCGCAGAGTTCCTGAGCGCCGACGGCAAGACCTTCCTTGGTTACGACATCGATATCATCAACGCCGTAGCCAAGAAACTAAACCTTAAGACTGAGTTCTCTCAGGCTCCCTTCGAATCCATCATTCCGGCCGTGGGCTCCAAATACGATGTGGCTATCTCTTCCTTCGACGTCTCACCTGAACGTCTAGCCCAGGTCAACATGTCCACTTACATGAAGTCTGGCTCGCTCTTCATGGTACAAAACGAGAACCCCAAGAAGTTCGACCCAGCAAACCTCTGCGGCATGAAGATGGGCGCCCAATCTGGCTCCTCACAGCAGCAGTACCTTGAGAACGCCGCTAAAACCTGCGCTTCTGAAAACAAGCCCGCCCTTGAGGTACTCCCTGAAGCTGACGCCCAGATGCTAGCCACCAAGCTAGCTGGTGGTCAGCTAGACGCCATCATGGTTGACAACATTGCGGCCGGCTTCACCGCCAGCAAGAACCCCAACAAGTTCCAGACCGTGGGTGATGTTGTAGAATCCTCTGAAGCCGGCATCATCACCGCCAAGGACCAGCAGCAGCTGGCTGAAGCCATCACCAAGGCCACCCAGGCACTAATCGATGACGGCACCATGGCGAACATTTTCAAGCACTGGAATGTCGACCAGTCCTCCGTCATCAAGCAGGCCGTCCTCAACCCCGGCCAGTGAAAACTAAACACCCGTCTTAAAGCACATGAGCACCGAACCAAAACCCGAACCCATCGAGCTTCTTAAAGCTCGCCCAGTTCCCCATCCCGGAAGAGTAATCAGCGGGATTATCGTGGCCCTCATCGCGATCACGGTAATCCACTCACTGTTCACCAACCCAAAGTATGACTGGCCGACGGTCCAAAAATGGCTGTTCGCTCCCTCGATCGTCCGAGGGGTCATGTACACGCTATTACTGACCGTCTGCGCCATGCTGATCGGTATTGTCCTAGCGTTGCTAGCGGCGGTCGGACGCAAAAGCACCAACCCGGTGAATCGCGCGGTGGCCGGTTTCTATATCTGGTTCTTCCGTGGGACTCCGATTTACACCCAGTTAATTTTCTGGGGTGTGCTTCCCTCCCTGTATTCACAGGTCAGCATTGGGCTTCCCATTGGCCCCCAGTACGTACTTGGGAACACCCAGGAGATCTTCACTCCCCTAGTGTGCGCCCTGCTGGGCTTGGGACTCAATGAAGGCGCCTACCTCGCTGAGATCTTCCGCTCTGGCTTTGCCGCGGTTGATCCCGGTCAGGCCGAGGCAGCAAAAGCTCTGGGTATGAGCCCGCGCCAGATTCAGTGGCGGATCGTGGCACCCCAGGCCATGCGCGTGATTGTTCCCCCGACGGGAAACGAAACGATTTCCATGCTGAAGACCACCTCCCTGGTGATTGCCATTCCGGTCACGAACGAACTTACGTTCCAAGCCACCCGCATTGGCCAAAAGTACTACACGGTTATCCCGATGCTGATTGTGGCCGCCCTGTGGTACCTATTCATCACCAGCGTGCTCATGGTGGGCCAACACTACCTAGAGGCCTACTATGGCCGAGGCAGCGCTACCGGTTCTGGTAAAGCCGTACCGAAGCGCCAGCTTTCAAAGAAACAAGCAGCTATTTTGGCAGCCCACACTGTCACTGACGATCCCTTCCTGGAGTTCACCCCATGATCCGCGCCGAAAATGTCCACAAGTTCTATGGAGAACTACACGTCCTCAAAGGCGTTAACCTACATGTTGCGCCAGGTGAGGTCTGCGCGATTCTGGGCCCTTCCGGATCCGGCAAGTCGACCCTAATCCGCTGTTTTAACGAACTGGAAGAAATCAGTGCTGGTCGCATTTACCTGAACGGAGAGCTGCTGGGCATGAAGGAGGCCTCGACCCCTTGGTGGCAGCCGTGGCGAAAAGGACAAACCGAACTAGCCAAGCTCACCGAAAAAGAAATTGCCCGCCAGCGTTCCCAAATTGGCATGGTGTTCCAACGGTTTAACCTATTCGGGCATCGTACCGCCCTTGAGAACGTTATGGAAGCGCCGCTGCGTGTCCTCGGCCTGAAACCGGAAGCAGCCAAAAAACTGGCCATTGCCGAGCTAGAAAAGGTCGGCCTAGGTGACCGCCTAGACCACTACCCAGCACAGCTCTCAGGCGGCCAGCAACAGCGTGTAGCGATTGCCCGTGCCCTGGCCATGAAGCCGCAGGTCATGCTCTTTGACGAACCGACCTCTGCCCTGGACCCCGAACTGGTAGGCGAAGTACTACAGGTAATGCAAGACCTGGCCGCAGAAGGAATGACCATGGTGGTAGTCACCCACGAGATTGCCTTTGCTCGCGAAGTAGCCGACCGAGTAGTCTTCATGGATGACGGACAGATTGTCGAATCTGGCCCAGCCAAGGAAGTTATTAATAACCCGCAGTATTCCAGGACCAAAGAGTTCCTAGCTGAAGTGCTCTAGATGAATGCCTAGCTCCTCTTCAAGAAGAGGTACATCCTCTACCCCTTAGGGGAGCTCGGGCGAAGCAGCCGATAGCTAAATAGCGTTCTAGTGCCCGCCGCCGACAAAAATCTCCTCATAGATCTGTCGAGCATGGCGGGCACTACGCAAATAGTCCTCTTCCAACTGGTGCTCCTGGCCCGCCGCATACCCCAAGATCCGAGCCACACTTCTCTCAGTCGCAGCATCCTTAGGCAACTGATCCAAAGCCTGACCATTGATCCGTCCGGTCGCTAGCGTATTACCGGCTCGAACCGCGCTAGCAAAACGCCAAGCCAGCTCCAGATCTCGGGCCTGTTCAGTACTGACAAGTCCCGTATTACGCGCAGCTTTCAAAGCCCCCAAGGTCGAGGTAGTACGCAGTTCTGATAGCGCGTGTGCATTCTGTAACTGCAAGAGCTGCACGGTCCATTCAATATCGCTCAGCCCACCAGGACCCAGCTTCACATGCCGATGAGGCGGAACCGACCGGGGTAGACGTTCGCGTTCCATCCGGGCCTTCAACAAACGAACCTCACGCAGCTCCTTGGGCCCAAAATCACTACCGTAACGGATCGGATCAACGGCAGCTAAGAAGTCTTGGGCTAACTGAGAATCCGGGTTCAAAGGGCGTGCCCGCAAAAGCGCTTGCCGTTCCCAAGTGGACGCCCATTTATGGTAGTACTCTCGCACGCCCTTGAGAGACGGGCTTAAAGGACCCTGCTTGCCTTCTGGGCGCAGGTCATAGTCCACCATCAGGCGACTGGGGTCTGCCTGAAGCAGGTTCCGTAGTTCAACGGCTACCTGTTGGGCAATCTGGGCCGCTTCCTCGGCGGGTAAGCCCGCATCCTCGTGAAGCAGGATAATATCTGCGTCAGAGGCATAACCGCATTCCTGACCGCCTAGGCGCCCCATGGTAATAATCTCAATGGGTACCTCGAAACCACGCGGAATATTCTCCCTAGCCAAGTCCAAGGTGACCCGCAAGGTCGCATCATTAGCGGCGCTAATCTCTTGGCCGCTGCGGGCACAATCCATGCCCAGACAGATATCGGCTAGGGCTGCTCTACCCAGTTCACGGGCACGCCAAGCCCGCAAGCGAGCTACCCCTTGGGCGTGGTCTTCCTGGCGTTCCACCAGGGAACGGACCTCGGACTCCAACTTGGGCCAATTCGTAATCTGTAAAGCCTGGTCATTATCAAGCTGCTCCACCAAAATCGGCGCGTTAATCATGGCGGTCGTAGCGTACTCGGAGCTGGAAAGCACCTGCGAAAGCCGCTTAGCTGTATAGGGCGAATCCCGTAAGGAACGAACAAACCAGCCAGTCGAGCCCACTTCCTCAGCCAGTACCCGCAAGCGCAGTAGTCCCTGGTCCGGGTTGGGCCCATTAGCCAACCAGCCCAGCATTACCGGCAGGATTTGACGCTGAATATTAGCTCGCCTAGTTACGCCTCTAGTGAGGGCAGCAATCTGACGCTGAGCCCCAGCCGGGTCTCGATACCCTAGGGCGGCCAGCCAGTCAGTAGCGGCTTCCGGGCTCAAAGCCAAAGCCCCATCATCCAAGCCGGCTAGATTACCTAGGAGCGGGCGATAGAACAAGGACTGGTGGCAGGCTCTGACCTCGGAGCGAAGCTTGGCGATATGCTGCTCGAAACTGGATTCTTCCGCTCCTTCAACCTGGCAGGCACGGGCCAAACGCCGCCAGCTCTTGGCATCCTTAGGAAGCACATGTGAGCGCTTTAGCTTATGGAGCTGCAGACGATGTTCCACTAGGCGCAACTCGCGATACGCCTGATCCATGGTTTGGGCGGCCTGTCGACCAATGTACCCTTGGGCACTAAGCGCACTGAGAGCGGACAGGGTGGCCGGGACGCGGACTTTCTGATCGACCCTGCCATGCACCAGTTGCAGGAGCTGAACCGAGAACTCCACATCGCGCAGACCTCCGGGCCCTAGCTTCAAATGCCGGTCGCGTTCGTCAAAACGCAGGTTTGCTTCCACCCGCTGACGCATAGCCCGGGCATTATCCACGAAATCAGCGCGGGCTGAAGCCGTCCAGACAAGTTCTTGGGTCAGTTCCATAAAGCCCTGACCAAGACGGGGATTACCGGCCGCAGGACGCGCCTTCAGCAGCGCTTGAAACTCCCAGGACTGAGCCCAGCGCAGATAGTACGAACGGTATGAATCGAGGGTCCGAACCAGGGCCCCATTAGCGCCCTCTGGTCGCAGCCCCAGATCAAGAGGCCAGAGAGGGCGAAGCTTACCCGGACCAGCGATCAGCGTAGAGATGGCACTAACCCAGTTGCTAGCGGCCGCTAAGGCTTCATTTTCAACTGTCTTCTCGCGATCCCAGTCGACCACGAACATGACGTCAACATCTGATAGGTAGTTAAGTTCCTGTGCCCCACACTTTCCGAGGGCAATAATGGCCAGTTCAAGTCCCTCAGGTAGTTCCACCTGGGTGCGGGTTTGTTCCATGGCCATTTCCAGGGCGGCATCTGCCAACGCAGAGACCTGCCGGCAAACCGTGGGCAGGTAGGCTCGGGGGTCGGGAGAGTTCAGATCGAGGGTGGCAATTTCGATCAGCAGCGCATAGTAGCACCGCCGGAACGTATCTGGATCGCTCCCCCGGTTGGCACTAAAGAAATCAATAAAGATCTGACGATATCCGGGGTCTTGGACCTCGGTTTCAGGGAGCTCGATTGGGTTAGCTGCGGGTTCCTCCACCTGGGCTGTGGGAGGATGCACCTGGTGTAGATTGGGTACCGCTAAATGAGCCAACAGGCTGGGGTCGGATTGGATCATCTGCCCTAGAGCTTCTGAGGCCCCTAGCAGGCGTAAGAAAGCTGCCAGTTCTTCAGTCTTGGTTTTAATCGCTTGCCAGGGCCCCGGATTTTGGGCGCTAAAGTTCAGCAGTGAAACTAGGGCGGCATCCGGATCAGCACAGTGCGAAAAGATCTGTATCTGCGCCAGGGGAAAATCTAGCCCCGGGTCCCCCAGTTGTTGTTTCGCGGTTTGGGGACGTGAAAAACCTAGGCTACTTAGATCACTAAGACTTAGATCGCAGGCTTCCATAGGAATCAGGGTCAGGGATTAACCGAAAGGAAACGAGCATATTCAAAGGGGGTAATCTGCCGGCGGTACTCGGCCCACTCGGCAACCTTATTGCGCTGGAAATAGGCGAATACTTCCTCGCCGAGGACGCTTGGGACCAGGTCTGAGCGGCCCATTTCCTTCACGGCTGAAGAGAGTGAGGTCGGGAGGGCTTCAATCCCAAGGGCCTGCCGTTCGGAGTCGCTTAATGCCCAGACATCATCTTCAGTTTCATCAGTAAGGTCTAGTTTTTGTTCGATTCCATCTAGGCCAGCCGCAAGGATAACCGCTAGCGCTAGGTAGGGGTTAGCGGCTGAATCCATGCCGCGGAATTCGACGCGGGCCGAGGAACTCTTCCCCGGTTTGTAGAGGGGAACGCGGATTAGGGCCGAACGGTTATTGTGTCCCCAGCAGACGTAACTGGGGGCTTCTCCCCCGCCCCATAATCGCTTGTAAGAGTTCACATGCTGATTGGTAATTGCGCTGATCTCTCTAGCGTGCGCCAGCACCCCCGCGACGAAGCGACGACCGGTAGGTGATAGTTGGTATTGGCCTCCGGCCGAGTAAAAGGCATTCTCTTCCCCTTCGAAAAGGGAGAGGTGGACGTGCATGCCGGAACCGGGTTCGTCCACGAAGGGCTTTGGCATGAAGGTGGCGGTAATCCCCTCACGGGAGGCTAGTTCTTCGACAACCGTCCGTAGGGTCATAATATTGTCGGCGGCGATTAGTGCCGGCGCGGAACGCAGGTCGATTTCGGACTGCCCGGGCCCGCCCTCATGATGGGAGAATTCGACTGAGATTCCCATGCTTTCAAGGGCCGAAACGACCCGGCGTCTAAAGGCATGTGCCTTACCACCAGAAACGTGGTCGAAATAGCCGGCACGGTCAAGGGGTTCTGGCTCTTCCGAAAGTGAGGCCACGGAGCGAAGTAGGTAAAACTCTACCTCTGGGTGGACATGGAAGGTGAAGCCTAGTTCAGCGGCACGTTCTAGCTGGCGTTCAAGTACCCCGCGCGGATCACGGAAAGCGGGCTGTCCATCGGGTCCAAGGACGCGGCAGAACATGCGGGCCACACGATGTTCATTTTCCCAGGGGATTTCTTGGAAGGTACGGGCATCAGGTGCCAGTAGCATGTCGGATTCGTAGATACGGGTCAGGCCTTCAATCGATGAGCCGTCGAATCCGATGCCTTCGTTAAAGGCATCTTCGAGTTCTTCAGGGGCAATGGAAAGGCCTTTAAGGACCCCGGAGACGTCAGCGAACCAGAGGGTGATAAATTCGATGCCCCGGCTATGTACTCGCTCTAAGACATGTTCTTCAACGCTGTTCATCTTTGACCTTCCCGGGACGTTTCCCATGGTTTGCGCACTTCAATGTTCTGAGTATAGCTGAGGGCCGTGTGTTCCATAAACAAGGATTCACACGGCCCTCAGACTCATCTAGTTTTTCTAGTTGTGGGAGTTGTTTCCAAAGCCTTCAGAAACAGCCCGGAGAGCAGCAGTTAGCTCAGTCGGGACAACCCAGACCTTAGAGGATTCGCCCTCTGAGAGTTTCGGCAGCATCTGCAGGTACTGGTAGGCCAGAAGCTTGGGATCCGGATCGCCTTCGTGGATTGCTTGGAAGACCTTCTGGATAGCTTCCGATTCACCCTGTGCGCGAAGAACGGCAGACTGGGCCTGACCTTCAGCACGAAGAATCGCGGACTGCTTCTCACCTTCAGCGGTTAGAATCTCAGATTCACGTAGACCCTGAGCGGTAAGAATTGCGGCACGCTTGTCACGTTCCGCGCGCATCTGCTTTTCCATGGCTTGCTGGATCGAGGGCGGCGGTTCAATGGCCTTTAGTTCCACACGGTTAATACGAATACCCCAGTTACCGGTAGCGTCGTCTAGGACGCCACGGAGCTGACCGTTGATGTGGTCGCGGCTGGTTAGGGTGGCTTCTAGGTCCATCGAACCAATCACGTTACGTAGGGTGGTAACGGTTAGCTGTTCGATTGCCTGAATGAAGTTTGCGATTTCGTAGGTTGCACGTGAGGGCTGGTTGACCTGGTAGTAAACGACCGAGTCGATCGACACGGTGACGTTATCGGAGGTAATAACCGGCTGGGGCGGGAAGGATACGACCTGCTCACGAAGGTCGATATTGGCGACTACCCGATCGACGAAAGGAACTAGGAAATGCATCCCGGCTTTCCATTCAGCACGGAACTTACCTAGTCGTTCCACCACCACGGCGCGTGCCTGGGGAACGATGGTGACGGTTTTAAGAAGAATGATGATCGCAATGATCACCAACAGCGCCACTACGATTAGCGGCACGAATGAAGTGTCTTCCATTGGTTTTGGTACTCCTTGTTTTGCCCTAGGGCATTCAGTGGGTTTCCGAAGGGGCAGTTCGGCTAACGTATGCGGTAGCACCGTCGATGCGGGCTACATAAACGGTTTCATCTGGCGAAATCTGGCTGCCGTCGGCAGACCGGGCGGTCCAGTCCTGTCCGTCAATGCGTACTAGACCATCATGTGCCGCAACCGTTTCTACGACCAGTCCGTTCTTACCGACCATGCCGTCAGCATTGGAGGCATATTTCGGGATAGAACGCTGCAGATAGGCTTTGGCCCAAGGACGAACTAGGAAGATCAATAGTACGGAGACGACAGCGAATACGATAACCGGGGTATAGAACCATTCTGGTCCTAGAGCAAAAGTCGTGATTCCACCGACCAGTGCGCCCACGGCGAGCATTAGGAAGGTCAGATCAACCGTTACTAGTTCAACTAGCACGAAGACTAGTGCGGCAATTAACCACCACATCAGTGATGTCATAGTTACCTCTTTCCACGTGCCGAAAAACGGCCGTCTACTTGGGATACCTCTAGCTCAAGGCCAAAGGCAGTGCTGAGGTTCTGGCTATTTAGTACTTCAGCAATCGGACCAGCAGCGATTGCCTGACCAGATTTAAGAATTAGGGCGTGAGTAAAGCCGGCAGCGATTTCTTCAATGTGGTGCGTAATCACTACCATTGCCGGAGAGCGACGGTCCCCGGCCAGTTCGGATAGTGCCAGCATCAGATTCTCACGAGCACCCAGATCAAGGCCAGCTCCGGGCTCATCTAGGATTAGTGCCTGCGGATCGGCCATAAATGCCCGCGCTATCTGGACGCGCTGTTTTTCGCCCTCAGAAAGGGTGCTGAACTGGCGCTCTGCTAGGTGGGAGACTCCGAAGGCGGCCAGTAGATCGTTTGCGCGTTGGAAATCCATTTCTTCGTAGGTTTCTTGGAAGCGCTTGGTGAGACCGTGCGCGGCCGAGATAACTACATCCAAGGCCGTAATCCGTGCAGCAAACTTAGCACTCAAGGCAGCGGAGGAAAGACCAATCATGCGAGCCAGTTCATTTACTGGAAGATCGCTGATGGGTTCGCCTAAGACTTCGAGTTCTCCCCCAGTCAGACGCTCGCGTCCGGTTAGGACCTTGGCAAGGGTAGTTTTACCGGCACCGTTGGGGCCCAGTACTGCCCAGTGTTCGCCTTCCGTAACCGTCCAGTTCAGGTGATCCAAGATAGTTTGACCCGAACGTTCTACCGTTACCTCAGAAAGTTCAAAAACAGCGTTCATAGGAATCATCTTACCTTGCTACTGATTCAAGTACGGCTTGGTACACGGCCACAGTGCGTTCTGCGATTGCTTTCCAGGAGAAATGTTCTTCAGCGCGCTTGCGTCCGGCCTCGCCCATCTTGCGGGCCTTTTCTGGATCAGCTAGTACCTGGTTGATTCCGGCAGCTAGGTCGGCCACAAAACGATCGGGATCTAGCGGAGTGCCGGTACCGTCATCGACCTGTTCGATCGGGACTAGCACGCCAGTTTCGCCGTCGACGATTACGTCCGGAATACCACCGGTCGCAGTACCGACTACGGGTAGAGAAACTGCCATCGCCTCTAGGTTCACGATGCCCAGTGGTTCATAAACCGAAGGAGTTACGAAAACGGTGGAGTTATCCAATACCTGAACAAGTTCGTGACGAGGCAGCATTTCCTCTACCCAGATGACCCCTTCACGGGTCTGACGCAGTTCATCTACTAGACCGATTACTTCCTTCATGATTTCGGGGGTATCGGGAGCACCTGCGCAGAGGACGATCTGGACGTCCTGGGGGATTTCACGAAGTGCGCGCAGCATGTAGGGCAAGCCTTTTTGACGGGTAATACGGCCCACGAAGACCACGGTGGGGACGCCCTGTTTGATTCCTAGCCGAGCCAGGGTCGCCTTGGCAGCTTCTTGTCCAGCCTCAGAGTGGTCAGGCTGCCAGGCGTCAAGATCAATGCCATTGTGAACTACATGAACCCGTTTCGGGTCGATAGCTGGGTAGCAACGTAGGATGTCGTCACGCATGGCATTCGAAACGGCAATAATGCCGTCGGCAGCCTCGTAAGCAGTCTTTTCTGCCCAGGAGGAGACTCGGTAGCCACCACCTAGCTGTTCAGCTTTCCACGGACGTAGTGGTTCTAGGGAGTGAGCCGAGATCACATGGGGAACGCCGTGTAGCAGCTTTGACCAGTGCCCGGCCATATTGGCGTACCAGGTATGGGAGTGGACCAGGTCCGCCCCTGCGGTTCCCTGGGCGATTTCTAGATCCACGCCTAGTGACTGAAGCGCCCCGTTGGCGTCTTTGAGTTCAGACACATCGGGGTAACCGGTTACGCCCGACATCCCCTCTCGGGGACCACCGAAAGCATGCACCTGAACCTCGACATGGGCCTTTAGGACCTTAGCGAGCTCATCAACGTGAACCCCGGCGCCGCCATATACAAAGGGGGGAAATTCTTTTGTTAACAGGTCTACACGCATTGTGAAGCCTCACCTTCAGTCTTGTGAAAAAACAGCATTTGTAGCTGGCTTATGATTTATTATGCTCATTCTAACGAATCTCGACGCGCAATGTTGTGCAACTTCTCGCTAGAATGTGACCATGGCAACCAAAAAAGTTCTCGCTATTGTTCTGGCAGGCGGCGAAGGCAAGCGTCTGATGCCCCTGACCATCGACCGCGCTAAGCCCGCGGTTCCTTTTGCAGGCCACTACCGACTGATTGACTTTTCACTGTCGAATATCGTCAACTCAGGTTTTCTTCAAGTAGTGGTTCTTACGCAGTACAAGTCTCACTCGCTAGACCGTCACGTCACTTTGACCTGGCGTATGTCTAACCTGTTGGGCAACTTTATTGCACCTGTCCCCGCCCAGCAGCGCATGGGTAAGCACTGGTATCTAGGTAGCGCCGACGCTATCTATCAGTCCCTCAACATCGTTAATGATGAAATGCCGGACTACATCGTGATTACCGGTGCGGACAATATTTACCGGATGGATTTCAGCCAGATGCTGGATCACCACATCGCTTCGGGCTTGCCCTGTACCGTGGCCGGTATTCGTCAGCCACTCTCCCTTGCAAACCAGTTCGGGGTAATCGACGCCAAAGACGGCAAGATTCTTAACTTCCTTGAGAAGCCCGAAAATGCTGAGGGCCTGCCGGATGCCCCCGATCAGGTACTAGCCTCCATGGGTAACTACATCTTCTCCACCAAGGAGCTCATCGAGGCGCTTCATCAGGACGCCAACGATCCCACCTCAAAACACGATATGGGCGGCAATATTGTTCCCTATTTCGTCGAACAGGGTGCTGCTGGAGTTTATGACTTCATTGATAATGATGTTCCTGGTTCACTCGAACGCGACCGTGACTACTGGCGCGACGTAGGTACCCTAGATGCTTACTATGAAGCCAATATGGACCTCATCTCGATTAACCCGGTCTTCAACCTTTACAACCAGGATTGGCCCGTCTACACCGGTCTTTCCGGTTCCCTAGCACCGGCTAAGTTCGTTTACGGTTCGGCTGATCGTATGGGTGTGGCAATCGATTCGATTGTTTCCCCCTCGGTGATCATTTCGGGCGGTAAAGTTCAGCGTTCGGTCCTCTCCCCCGGGGTTTACGTTCACTCGTGGGCAGATGTCTCCGGATCGGTGCTTATGCACAATGTTCGCGTAGGTCGTGGGGCGGTCGTTCACCGTGCCATCCTCGACAAGAACTGTGTCGTAGAGGCCGGCGCTCAGATTGGTGTGGACTTGGATCATGACCGTGAACGCGGCTTGACCGTCACCGAAACTGGCCTAGTAGTCGCACCTAAGGGCATGGTCATTCCAAAGTAATCCGACCAGCAATCCCATAGCAATAACGATATTCGGGGTGCTAGATCAATCAGATCTAGCACCCCGAATATTTTGTCTTTTAAAAGCTAACCGATCTCAGCGTGTAGGAACGCTTCTAGATCACAACTGCCGCAACAAACTTGGTCAAAGGGCAGGTCCGTCTTTAGGACAATCGCAGAGGCCGTAGGGACTCCGCCGTAGACCAGTTCTCGGCCCGGGCAGTCGTCACAGATTAGGGCAGCGGCAAAAACGGAAATTGTCGGCTCATGCCCCACAATCACCAGCGTCTTACGCTCACATGAATGCACGATCTCGCGCAGGCTATCGACATCGGAATCGTAGATTGCGCGGTCCATCCAAAGATTCTCGATCTTTAGGTTCTGTCCAATGGCATCAGCGGTCTCTTGGGCTCGCACAGCATGGGAGGCAACTAGACAGTCAACACTTGGGCCTAGCTCTTTGACCAGTAGTTTTCCCAACTCTATTGCTTGTTCTTGACCTTCTGGAGTCAGGGCACGCCCAAGGTCTCCGTTGGCCGAAAACCTCTCAGCGGTCGAGTGTCGAACCAGAACAATAGTGTTTCTCATGTCACACATTTTATCGTTAACTAGCAGGAAAAGCTATTTCCTACGTCAAAGTGACCAAGTCAAGGTAATCATCAGACCAGAGGTCCTCATCCGCATCCGGCAGCAAAAGCACCCTATCGGGGTTTAGCGCCTGGACGGCCCCCGGATCGTGGGTGACTAGTACTACCGCTCCCTCGTAACTGTTAAGGGCCTTAAGAATCTCATCCCGGGATGCCGGGTCCAGGTTGTTAGTGGGTTCGTCTAATAGCAAAACATTCGCAGCCGAAACCACCAGGGTCGCCAAGGCGAGACGAGTCTTCTCGCCGCCGGACAAGACCGCCGCCGGCTTCTCCACATCATCCCCGGTGAAAAGGAACTGGCCCAGTACGTTTCGGACCTTAGTATCATCAAAATCGGGCGCGACAGCCGCCAGATTCTCTAAGACTGTGGCATGCACATCAAGGGTCTCATGTTCCTGCGCGTAGTAGCCAAGCTTCAAACCATGACCGGCCACAACCTTCCCATCATCGGGTTCCTCAACCCCAGCCAAAACTCGCAGCAAGGTGGTCTTACCGGCACCGTTAAGCCCCAGCACCACAACCTTCGCGCCCCTATCGATGGCCAGGTCAACTCCCATGAGAACATCTAGAGAGCCATAAGACTTGGTGATTGAATCAGCTTCCAAGGGGACTTTGCCGCAGGGAGCCGGGTCGGGGAAGCGCAAGTTCGCGACCTTCTCAATCTGCGTTTCGGGCTCAACCTGAGCCAAGAGTTCGTCCGCGCGACGCAGCATCTGTTGCGCGGCCACCGCTTTAGTCGCCTTAGCCCGCATCTTTTCACCCTGGGCACGTAGCGCCGCGGCTTTCTTTTCTGCCGTAGCGCGCTGTGCCCGACGGCGTTTCTCATCTGCTGCACGCTGTTTCAGGTAGGCCTGCCAGCCCATATGGTATGGATCGAGGACGCCCCGGTTAGCGTCTAGATAAAGGACCTGGTTTACCGTCTCATCTAGCAGTTTGACATCGTGAGAAATCACGACAAAACCACCCGGGTAGGCGCGTAGGTAGTCACGCAACCACAGGATCGAATCATGGTCGAGGTGGTTGGTAGGTTCGTCGAGGAGGAGTACGTCCGCCTCGGAAAAGAGTACGCGTGCCAGTTCTACCCGTCGACGTTGACCGCCGGAAAGCGTGTTAAGCGGCTGGGCTAGTTGTTCTTTGGAAATCCCCAAGCTGGCGGCAATCTGAGCAGCTTGCGCATTGGCGGCCCAGCCGCCGGCAACCGTGAACTCATGGTCCAAACGCACATACTTTTCCATCGCTTTTTGCGCGCGGGCACCCGTCTGGGTGGACATTTCATGTTCGGCTTTTTTGATTCGGGCAATGATCTTATCAATGCCACGGACCTCAATAATGCGCTGCTGGGCGGTCTGTTCAGCGTCCCCCTCACGTGGATCTTGGGACAGGTAACCTACCGTGCCATTGACATGAATTTCCCCGCTGGTTTCTACTGCGCCGCGAGGATCCTCCTGTCCTGCCAGTAAACGCATCGTGGTGGTCTTGCCGGCGCCATTGCGCCCAACTAGACCGATACGCATCCCTTTATCAACCTTAAAGCTAGCGTGTTGAACAAGGGTGCGAGCCCCAATGCGGATACTCAAATCAGAAACGTTAATCACCCGGATATTGTATCGGCTGTCCGAATGGAACTCTTCCCTAGCTTCTTCAATGAGTCACTTTCAGTCCTAATACACACAAAATCTAGATTTGCGCGGTAAAGTAATAGCATCGCCAAAAAGTCCGGACTAAAACTGGGAGCGCTTAAATATGGGAAACATTTGGGAAACCGCTTGGGAACACTATGACCGCGGTGTCCCCCACGAAATCCCAATCCCGGACCAGTCTCTCTACTTCTTGCTAAAGAGCACCGCTGAAGCCTACCCGAACCAGACTGCAATCGATTACTTTGGCGCTACTTGGACCTACTCCCAGATTCTTGCCGCCGCGGAAAAAGGCGCTAATCTGCTTGCGGCCGCCGGAGTAAAACGTGGCGATACGGTAGCGCTAGCACTTCCCAACTGCCCCCAGCACTTCATTGTTTTCTATGCCTTGATGCGTTTGGGTGCCACCGCGGCAGAACATAATCCGCTAGCTCCCAAGAGTCAGATCGAACAGCAGCTGGGTCGACACGGCGGCAAGGTCGCCGTTGTCTGGGAACAGTGTGCCGAAAACTTTGCCTCGATCGCCCAGTCCGGTGGTGAAGTATTCACCGTCGATATTAGCGCCATGATGCCAGCCCATATGAGGGCTGCTCTTAAACTTCCGCTAAAGAGTGCTCGCAAGGTTAAATCAAAGATGCGTGGCCCCCGCCCCGACTGGGCTAAAAGCTGGGATCAGGCAATTCGTCGACAGCGTCGTATTGCCGATGACGTTCCCCACGCGGAAGCCCGCGATATTGCGGTTATTTTGCACACCGGTGGCACCAATGGCATTCCGAAATCGGTCCCGCTGACGCACCAGAATATTTGGGCCAACTCGAACCAAAATACCTTCTGGGTTTACAAACTCAAGCCTGCGGCAGAGACCTTCTGGTCCCTACTACCCTACTTCCATGCCTTTGGTATGACCTTCTTTATGGTGGCTTCCGTCTCCTTGGGCGCCTGCCAGATTGTGCTGCCGACCTTTGATGTGGACTTAGCACTAAAAGCCCATAAGCGTCGCCCAGTCTCTTTCTTTGTAGGCGTCCCGCCCATGTTTGACCGGATCGCAAAAGCCGCAAGGAAGCAAAAGGTGGATATCAGCACCATCAAGTACGCCATTTCCGGTGGTATGCCCCTCTCACGTTCAATCGCTGAGACCTGGGAAGACACCACCGGTCACTTCATCATCGAGGGCTATGGGCTTAGTGAAACCTCACCGACAATCTGTGGCTCTCCCCTAACCCCTGAACGCCGTCACGGGGCCCTAGGCTTACCGTTCCCCTCCACCCATGTGAAACTGGTTGATCCGAATAATCCGGACGTGGAGGTTCCCGATGGCGAACCCGGTGAGATCCTAGTTCAGGGTCCGCAGGTATTCTCAGGCTATCTGGATGATGAAGAAGCCACTAAGAATGCTTTCCATAATGGCTGGTTCCGCACGGGAGATATTGCCCGTAATGAAGATGGCTTCCTAGTGATGGCTGACCGTCTAAAGGAACTGGTCATTACCTCCGGCTTTAATGTCTATCCTTCTGAGGTAGAGAAGGTCCTAGAGAAGCACCCTCAGGTTAAGTCTGTGGCCATCGTGGGTACTCCCGACGATATTGTGGGCGAGGTAGTAACCGCCGCGGTTGTGCCCGAAGACGAAAGCCAGATGCCCAGTCTAGAGTCGCTTCGCGAACTGGCCAGCCAGACTCTACCCAGGTATGCGCTGCCTAAGGCGATTCACCGACTTGAGGAGCTACCTCGTTCTGTTATGGGTAAGGTCCTAAGGCATGAGGTGCGACGCCAGATTCTAGGTCAAGATTCCCCCGAATAAACTCAATCCCCGATTACTATCCACTAGTAATCGGGGATAAGTTTAAGTACGGCCGAAAAGCTTAGGCGCAGCTTAGCTACGCGGGCGCTTTAACAAGGCGGTAGCTCAGACGTTAAAGCCAAGCGCACGCAGCTGGGCACGACCATCTTCCGTAATACGGTCCGGGCCCCACGGCGGCATCCAAACCCAAGTAATGGTGGCGCCATTAGCGATCGGTTCTAGGACCATCTGGGTCTGCTGTTCAAGGACGTCGGTTAGCGGGCAGGCAGCAGAGGTTAGGGTCATATCGATGGCAACATGATTGTCCTCTTCTACGGTAATGCCATAAACCAAGCCCAGGTCGACAACGTTGATGCCCAGTTCCGGGTCGATTACGTCGCGCATTGCCTCAGCTACGTCCTCGGCGGCGAGGGTGCCGTGAGAAGAGAGCTCCGGGCCCTCACCGGGTGCGGGTGCGGGCGCAAAACGCTGGGGCACCTCAGAAGCATCAGCCATAGGGTTCTCTTCCTCAGAGAGGGAGGTATTCATGGGTTCAAATTTCTCCGTCATTTATTTTCCCCTTCCGGGAGTTCTTCAGTGTCAGTCCCAGAGTTCTGGGCTTGGGCAAGTGCGTCTTTTAGGGCCATCCAACCAAGTAGGGCGCACTTTACCCGGGCTGGGAATTTGGCGACGCCGGTAAAAGCGTTAGCGTCTCCCAGGAGGTCTAGTTCTTCCTCGGAAAGCTCATCATGCCCGCGCGAACGCATCAGTTTCATGAAGGCTTCCAAGGTAGCTTCACGGTCATCAACGGCCATGCCGGGAAGCATTTCGCTCATTACTGAAAGTGAAGCTTGCGAGATCGAGCAGCCGTCGCCTTCCCAGTGAATCTGGTCGATGATGCCC
This sequence comes from Boudabousia liubingyangii, assembly GCF_001907245.1. Lineage (GTDB taxonomy): Bacteria > Actinomycetota > Actinomycetes > Actinomycetales > Actinomycetaceae > Boudabousia > Boudabousia liubingyangii. Next base: position 244,332 of record NZ_MQSU01000002.1, on the reverse strand, counting down.
TTATCATCCACGGACACAGCTAGGGTAACTTCATCCCCACAGGTGGGGTTCACCTGATGTGATTTACCGTCGTACTGTTCGGGCAGGTCGCCAGAGCCGGTGCGGGCTCGTGCGTGATCGAGAATTACCTGCTGGTAGAGCTGCTCTAGATCAGACATTGGTACCTCCAAAGAACCTCTGAGTTTCTACGATGGCTGCCAGTAAGCGATCAACCTCTGCAGACGTATTAGTCAAGGATACCGAAGCTCGGGCGGAAGAACGAACACCAAAATGCTGATGTAGGGGAATCGCGCAGTGGTGACCGACCCGGACAGCCACATCCTTAGAGTCCAGCAGCTGTCCCACGTCATGGGGATGAATCCCGGGGAGTGCGAACGCGAATACCGCTGCTCGCTGTTCCATTGTGGTTGGCCCAAGTAGGCGTAAGCCGGGAATCTCAAGGAGTCCTGCCAGTAGCTCTTCTCCGAGGGCGTGCTCATGGGCCGCAATCCGTTCGGGACCTACCAGCTGCAGGTATTCGCAGGCTCGGGCCCAGCCCACCGCCTGTGCTACCGGTTGGCTTCCGGCTTCAAAACCTGCTGGCCCCTCATGGAAGGTGGCAGAATCCATCTCTACCCAGGTCACCATCGCCCCGCCCGTAAGGAAAGGTGGGAGTTGGTCAACCAGTTCCGGCCGTGCGATAAGTGCCCCGATACCGGTGGGTCCCAGCATCTTATGGGAGGAAGCAACCGCAAAGTCCACGTCTAGTTCCCGGAAGTTGAAGGGACCATGGGCGGTGGACTGGCAGGAATCCAGAACGGTAACGGCGCCGACGGCTTTCGCGCGCGCCACTAGGTCTGCTACCGGGCTCAGGGCACCCGTAACGTTGGAAACGTGGGTAAAGGCCAAGATGCGGGTGCGTTCGTTGATTCTCTCGAAACTCTGCGGATCTAGGCGGCCGTCTTCGGTAGCTTCCAGCCAGGTGAGTTTCGCGCCGGTACGTTTACAGGCCTCTTGCCACGGTACGAGATTGGCGTGGTGCTCTAGGCGGGTAATACAGATTTCGTCACCGGGACCAAGGGGTTTAAAGTCTGCGGTCCGGGCGGCGCTTTGCGGGGCACTGAGCGAATAGGCCAGCAGGTTTAGGGCTTCGGTGGCGTTTTTCGTCCAGATCAGGCCTTCTGGTTGCGCCCCAAGGTAGTGTGCAACGGCCTCACGCGCATTTTCAAACTCGGTGGTGGCTAGATCACCTAACAGGTGCGTGCCACGGTTTACCGCCGCGTTCTGGCCCCCGTAGAACTGCACGAGGGAGTCGATTACGCACTGTGGTTTTTGACTGGTGGCTGCCGCATCGAAGTACGCGATGGGCTCACCGGATCGGCCCGGTACCGTGAGGATCGGGAAGTCATTGCGTAAATGGGCCAGCTCGGCCCCCGAGAAAGGGGCCGAGCTGGTGTTTTCAAGGCGTTCTAGCACGCTCGGCTCACAGTCCGAGGTAGCGGTCGTAACCTTCGTTTTCTAGGCGTTCTGCTAGTTCCGGGCCGCCTTCATCAGCCACGCGACCGTCAACGAAGACGTGTACGAAATCGGGCTTGATGTAGTTTAGGATGCGGGTGTAGTGGGTGATTAGCAGGATGCCGGAGCCAACCTCTTCGTGGACGCGGTTAACGCCCTCGGAGACGATGCGTAGGGCGTCAACGTCTAGGCCGGAGTCGGTTTCGTCGAGGACGGCGAAAGCGGGCTTTAGCAGTTCCATCTGTAGGATTTCGTGACGCTTCTTTTCACCGCCGGAGAAGCCGGAGTTGACGTCACGCTGGGCGAAAGCCGGGTCCATACGGAGGCGGCCCATGGCTTCGTCAACGTCCTTAACCCACTGGCGCAGGGCCGGGGCCTTGCCGTCGATGGCGGTCTTGGCGGTACGGAGGAAGTTGGAGACGGTAACGCCTGCCACCTCGACCGGGTACTGCATAGCTAGGAAGAGGCCCGCCTTGGCGCGCTCGTCGGCACTCATCTCGGTTAGGTCTTCGCCGTCTAGGTAGGCGTGACCGGAGGTGATGGTGTACTTGGGGTGGCCGGCTAGCGAGTAGGCTAGGGTGGACTTGCCGGAGCCGTTGGGGCCCATGATTGCGTGGATTTCGCCGGAGTTAACGGTTAGGTTAACGCCTTTGAGGATCTGCTTTTCGCCATCCTGGGTGTCCACGGATACGTGGAGGTCCTCAATCTTTAGAGTTGCCATTTTATTTATTTTCCTTCCCTCAGGGCATTGACGTCGACGAGGACGTCCTCGCCGTGAAGTGTGATTTCATAAGTTTTTATGTTTCTTGGTGACGGCAGGGTTGCTTCACCGGTGGCTAGGTTGAAGCGGGCCCCGTGGGCCCAGCATTCAACGGCGCAGGTTTCGATTTCTCCCTCTGCGAGTGAGACTTCACCGTGCGGGCACATCCGTTCAATGGCGTACCACTGATCTTCTGGGTCGCGGATGATGGCGAGTTTAACCTCGGTGCCTTCATCGTTGGCTAGGGTGGCTTCGAGGGCCTCCCCTAGTTCCAGGTCGTGGACTGAACAGACGCGATTTAAGCTCATTTAGCCTGTTCCTCTGCGATTGCTTCGGTTTCAGCTAGTTCAGCTTCAATCAGTTCCATTAGGTGTTCGCTCACTGCGGGGACGCCGATCTGGTTGATTAGTTCGGCAAAGAAACCGCGAACGACTAGTTTTCGGGCGATCTCTGCGGGGATGCCGCGAGAGGTCAGGTAGAAGAGCTGTTCGTCATCAAAACGGCCGGTGGCAGAAGCGTGGCCGGCGCCTTCGATTTCACCGTTTTCAATTTCTAGGTTCGGCACTGAGTCGGCGCGGGCGCCTTCAGTTAGAACTAGGTTACGGTTGAGTTCGTAGGTGTCGGTACCGAAGGCTTCGGCGCCAATGAGGACGTCGCCAACCCAGACAGCGTGTGCATCTTCGCCCTGTAGTGCACCCTTGTAGGTGACGCGGGAGATGCAGTTGCGGTTTTCGTGAGCGACGAATAGTCGGTGTTCGTGGTGCTGCTTGCTGTCGGTGAAGTACAGGCCTAGCAGTTCAACGTTGGCACCGGGTTCGCTCATGCGAGCGTCGGTGCAGACGCGCACTAGGTCGCCACCTAGGGTGACAATGATGTGCTTAACCTGGGCGCCAGTAGCAGCGGCGATCCGGTGGTTAGCGGCGTGGGTGGACTGGCCGTCCCATTCGTGGGTGGCTACGACGGTTAGTTCACTGTCGGTGCCAGCGACTACCTGGACGGTCTGGTTGAACTTTGCCTTGCCGGTGTGGCTGACCACGACGACGCCCTTAGCGCGCTCCCCCGCCTTAATGACGAGGTGGCCGGCAGAGGCTTCGTAATCGGCGCCTTCTAGGCGGACCAGGACAGGCTCGTCTAGTTCGGTCTGGGCGGGTAGTTCAACGACCGTTGCGGCCTTGAAGTTTGCCCAGGAGGTGACCGCAGTGCGGTCTTCCGGGGCGCCCACTAGCTTGAGTTCTTCGGCGCGATCGGCGCTAACTTCGCTGACCTGGACGGATTCGGGTGCGGAGACCTGAACCTGGGGGCCAGTGCCGGTTAGTTCCTCGGCGAAGAGGGCTTCAATGCGTGCTAGCGGGGTGAAGCGCCAGTCTTCTTCGCGACCGTTGGGAACCGGGAAGTCGGCAATGTTGAATGAGGTTGCACGGTCGGCGCGGGAGCCTAGCGGCTTGGTGCCGCCACCGTGGCTGTGTGCTCCGTCGAGGACGGCGCGGGAGTGGTCTGTGCTCATGTTCTGGGTAGTCATTAGCCCACCGATCCTTCCATCTGCAGTTCAATCAGGCGGTTGAGTTCCAGGGCGTATTCCATGGGAAGCTCACGGGCAATGGGTTCCACGAATCCGCGAACGATCATGGCCATAGCTTCAGTTTCCTCAAGGCCACGGCTCATGAGGTAGAACAGCTGGTCTTCGCTCACCTTGGAAACGGTGGCTTCGTGTCCCATTTCCACGTCGTCGGTGCGAACATCGACGTAGGGGTAGGTGTCCGAGCGGGAGATCTGATCGACCAGCAGGGCGTCACAGAGCACGTTGGACTTCGAGTGGCGAGCTTCTTCCATGACCTGCACTAGGCCACGGTAGGCGCTGCGGCCACCGCCACGGGCGACGGACTTGGAGACGATAGAAGACGAGGTGTGCGGAGCTAGGTGCACCATCTTCGAACCGGTGTCCTGGTGCTGGCCTTCACCAGCAAATGCGATGGACAGGGTTTCACCGCGGGCGTGCTCACCTAGTAGGTAAACGGCCGGGTACTTCATGGTGACCTTGGAGCCGATGTTACCGTCGATCCATTCCATGGTGCCGCCTTCTTCAACCATGGCACGCTTGGTGACTAGGTTGTAGACATTGTTGGACCAGTTCTGGATGGTGGTGTAGCGGACGCGGGCGCCCTTCTTGACGAAGATTTCTACGACGGCAGAGTGCAGTGAATCCGACTTGTAGATCGGGGCGGTGCAGCCTTCAACGTAGTGTACGTAGGAGTCTTCATCAGCAATGATTAGGGTGCGTTCGAACTGACCCATATTTTCCGTGTTGATACGGAAGTAGGCCTGGAGCGGGATTTCCACGTGTACGCCCTTGGGGACGTAGACGAAGGAGCCACCGGACCAAACAGCGGTGTTTAGGGCTGCGAACTTGTTGTCACCGGAGGGAATTGCTTTACCGAAGTACTCTTCAAAGATTTCCGGGTGTTCGCGTAGACCGGTGTCAGTATCAAGGAAGATGACGCCCTGACGTTCTAGGTCTTCGCGAATCTGGTGGTAGACGACCTCGGATTCATACTGAGCAGCGACACCGGCCACTAGGCGCTTCTTTTCCGCTTCCGGAATGCCTAGGCGATCGTAGGTGTTCTTAATGTCTTCCGGTAGGTCTTCCCATGAGGTAGCGACCTGTTCGGTGGACTTAACGTAGTACTTGATCGAGTCAAAATCAATCTCAGAAAGGTCCGCACCCCAGGTGGGTAGCGGCTTCTTTTCGAATAGGCTCAGAGCCTTTAGGCGACGCTTGGTCATCCATTCGGGTTCTTCTTTTCGAGCAGAGATATCTTTTACGACGTTTTCGTCTAATCCTCGTTTAGCGGCCTGACCGGCGGCATCTGAATCGTGCCAACCATAACCATAGGCGCCAATTGAGGCAATAATTTCTTCATCCGATGCGGGTTTGTTTTCCGCGGGAGTTGAAGCTGATGAAGTCATCTACTTCCTTCCTAACTGGTTTCCGCGCGAGGCGGATCTTAAATTCCCATTTCGTACCGCCGGCATACCGATTGGTACGTGGGTCGTACACACGTGCTCTCCCCCAGCCAAAGTGGCTAGACGCTGCACGTGAACGTTTAACAGCCTAGAGAACGCTTGAGTCTCTGCATCACACAGCTGCGGGAAGTCATGGGCTACGTCCTGGACGGGACAGTGGCCTTGACAGAGCTGGATAGCAAAGCCGTTTCCGACCTGTCGGACGGTGGCGGCATAGCCATCAGCGGTTAGTGCATCTGCGAGGGCTTTTGCTCGGGCCTGCGGATCGGTTCCAGCGTCTCGAACTACCTGCGAATAGCGGCGTTCGATTTCGCGCGAACGGGCGGCGGCGAAAGCGTCGATGGCGTCTTCTCCGGCTACTTGACCAAGGTACTCGATTGCTCGAGAGGCTAGATCAGAGTATTCCTGAGGCAGTTTGCCGTGTGCTACTTCGGTAGCCACGTAGTGTCTGGCGGGACGACCTCGACCGCGGCTTTCGCTGACTGGAAGCTCTAGGACCTCAATGGCACCCTGGTGTTCTAAGGCAGTAATGTGCCGACGAACAGCAGCTGCGGTTAATCGAAGAATTTGGGCGATCACTGTGGCAGTGACGGGGCCCTTTTCGACCACTAGGTCTAGAACCGCCTGACGTGTGCCGGCTTCGTCGGTGTTTTTATTCAACCGATTCTCCCCTCCGTCAGTGCGAGCGTTATCTCATCTATGATAACGCTATTTCGCAAAAGAGTCGTGACGTAAAACTGTGCGTCTATTAACCCACATGGGACTAATGGCACACCAAGCAATAATTAACGTTCCCAAGGCGCATCTGCAGGACGCAGATTCTTCCAGTTCTGGGCCCGAGCCGAGGTGGTAGCTAAGATACCCAAAACGGCGGACGGGTTCTGGAGTCGTCCCTCGTGAACGGCCTTAACGGCCTCGTCAAGGTCCACCCACCCCCACTGGAATAGGGCTTCCTCTTCTTCACGCGCAAACTCCGGCTTTTCAATCACCTTTAGATCGCGGGCGAGGAAGACCCGCAAAGATTCCGTGTAACCGCCCGGGGAAGCGTAGTAATCCACCAAAACATTCCAGGTGTCGGCGGCTAGGTCGGTCTCTTCGGCTAGCTCACGCTGGGCGGCCACCAGATAGTTTTCACCCTCAATATCAAGCAAGCCAGCAGGGAATTCCCACAGATTCTTAGCAACGGGATGACGATATTGACGAATCATCAACACCTGTTCTCGTCCGTTCTGAATTCGAAGCGGAACCACAGCCACGGCTCCCGGGTGTTTGACATACTCGCGTCGAACCACAGGTCCATCCGCACCAAGTTGGACGTCCTCCGCATGGAGCGAAACGATTCTCCCCTGCCAGATATCCTCATGTGCGAGCACGGGATACTGCTGTTTTGAATCGTGGAGTTCCTCTGACTTCAGGTCTGGGTATTGGCTCATTTTTAACCTACTTAATGCGTGATGGCATTACGTTTGTGGCGCCCTGCTGGGATCCAAAGTGACGGGCACTGTTATCTGCCGTTAGCAGCGCTGGCGGCAAGGAAGCATCACAGGATGCAGAGGGGCAGTTATCGATGGTGGTCAACTGCAGGCTGGTGTCACGTAGGTGAGTGAGCAGCTGCTGGTCATCAACCGCAGACCCAAGAACCACTGCGGACTTAGGGGCGGTGCCGAGGGCATTTAAGAACTCTGCTAGGTTCTGCGCGTCCTCGGTCAAGTTTTGTGCTGCCTCGGGGCTGGCAGCCTGGTTTTGCGTTGAATCTGCGGTAGCTTTTTGCTGCGGCGGCGTAATCACCACAATGGCCTGAGTACCACCGGTAGCCTGGAGTACCTCAGCGATAGGGTTTTCTGGGGCAGCCAAAATCTGCTTTAGGGTGGCAGACGGTTCGGCCCCCTTTTCCAAAATGGTCAGTACTGCTTTACCCAGAATGGTTTCCGCCGAGGCTGTAGGCTCAGGCGTACTGGCTAGGTACTGGCCTAACTGCGGGGCCAAAGAACTACGGTATTGCTGATAGGGCTGTTGGAAAGCGGCATCCTTGAGCTTTACTTGCCCAGTTACCTTAGCGCCGGCAGCGGTTAAAGTATCGGTAACGTCTTTGACCTGCGCATCGACAACGCCGGGTAGCAGCACTAGTCCCACGGAAAGACCGTTAAGCATTCCTTGGTTACTGCTCTGAGCCAATGCCTTCAAGTACTTCTGATCTAGTTCATTCTGTTCGTGCGCGACGCCCAGTTGTTGCTCTAGCGACTGGTTTTGGGTTTTTAAATCCCCTACTTGACCAGAAAGGGCTGATTGAAGGGTGCTTTGTAGCGGGCCGGCTCCTAGGACGACCCCGATCGCAAGCGCTAGGAACACGCTGGCTAGCGACACCAGGTGATAGCGGAAATCTTTCATTTTCGAGGCCTCCGGAAGGATAGTAGTAATGAACTTAAGGTAATTAGGCCGATAAAGCCCAAAATGCCAAAGCTTAGCCAGTGTCCCCACTCAGGCATTAGCACCCAGACGGCCTGCCCGAAGGGGGTGATCCACAGGGCCACCAGCAGGGCCGCTAGGCCCCCGGCTAGTAGGGTCCAAAGATAAGAAACGGGAATGGGCCGGGAGTTGGCCCGGGCAATCGCTTTGGGTGAGACCAACTGTCCGTGGGCGACCAATTGGGTAAAGAAGGCCGATGACATCTTGAGTCGTCCTAAATCGAAGAACTCTTCCACGTCGCGGTATTGGCCTAGCGGCACGATCAGTTCAGCATCTAGATGGTGCGCGATCACGATAGCTAGGTCAATATCGGAGAGGGAGGAAGAAATATTATGGTAGGCCAGACCCATTGCATCGAGGCGAGGGTCGCTGGCCTGCACTAGGCGTGGCGAATGGATTACGATTTCGGCGCCACTTTTTAAGCTTTGTTCTTCCACCGCGCGGATATTGCCGGTGATAAGTTCGGGCTTGAGTCGGGCTTGGCGAATCGTTTTCGCACCCGAGCCCACCGCGATTAGGGCGGCATTCGTATCAGATATGAAATGCTTAAGAGTTTTGAGCTCTTCGGCAGCCTGCTGTCCGGGACCTACGACCACTACTGGACGGCCAGTGAAGCGGGTCTTCAGCTTGTCTAGGCCCTGCCCGTTTAGCAGTAGGGCTTCTTCGCTCTTTAGGAACTGGGAGGTGTTTCCGGCGAAGGATTCCAGCTGGTCAGCCATGCCTAGTTGGGCGGCGGCGCAGGCAGCTTCGTTTGATTCCTGGGTGACCCGATTCCCCTGAGCGATAAGCTGATCAGCTAGGTAAACACCGTCCTCACGTACTTCAACACGCTGACCTTCCCGGAGGGAGAGGATCGCCGTGCCTAGGGTGTCAAGTAGTGGGATTCCCGCGTTAAGCAGGGTCAGAGCACCCTTGGTGGGATAGCGTCCGGTGACACAGGGGGCTGCGTTCAAGACTGCCGCCGGTTGGGCTTCAATCAGTTCCAGAGCTGTAGCACGGTCCAAATCAGGGTGGTCAATAACTGCGATATCACCGGGTTCAAGGTGCGCAGCTACCGAGGTGGTATCGTCACCTAGACGCACCAACCCGCTAATTTGCGTTCTTTTAGCAGAGGTTTTCTTTTCACTCACATCTTAGATTGTGCCATCTTTGCGACCTTAAGTAGCTCAAGGCCGTGGGCGCGTGCCGCTTCTGGGGTGGCTTCTCCGGAAAGCATTCGGGCCAATTCGGCCGCTCTTTGGGATTCATCCAAGAGCTGCAGACTGGTGCTATTGCCGGTTTTTTCGAGTTTGACATGGGCGTCAGCGAAGGCGGCTACCTGCGGCAGGTGGGTGACCACGATGACTTGGGCGGTTTTCGCTAACTGCGCTAAACGACGTCCCACTTCAATGGCTGCTTGCCCGCCCACGCCGGAGTCGACCTCGTCGAAGATGAAGGTGCGGCCAGCTAGGTTTCCACTAGCTTGTGCAAGGGCAACTTCCAAGGCCAGCATGACGCGGGATAGTTCACCACCAGAGGCTCCCTGCGCAAGTGGCCGTTGCGGCGCATGCGGGTGTGCTTGGAGGTTGAAGACAATGTCTTCTAGACCGTGTGACTTGGGTTTGGGGGTTTCATTTAACGCCACGGTGAACTGCGCGTTTGGCATGGCTAGTGAGGCTAGTTGAGCGGTAACGTCCTCCCCTAGTTTCTGGGCGGCTTCCGCACGTGCTTGGGAGAGTCCGCGCCCGGCTTCCCAAACATTTTCTTGGGCTTGGTGGAGCTGTTCGGTGAGTTTTTGAGTATGCCCTTCAGTGTCCCCCACGGCCGCCAAGCGTTCGGCAGCTTCCTGTGCCCAAGCTAGGAGTCCGGGAATATCGGCAGCGCGACCAGCGAGGGCGCGGTTTAGCTTGGCCCGGCGGGCATGGGCACGACTAAGTGCTTCCGGGTCGGCACTTAGATTGTCAAGGTAGTTTTCTACTTCGTCCGCTAGGTCTGCTAGTTGGACGGAGAGCTGGTGGGCGCGACTAGCCAGTTCGCTTAGTGAGTTATCGAGGCCTGAGGCCTTCTCTAGGGCATTGGCAGCACTCTGAGTCAGCGAGGAAGCATCGGGGCTGAGGTCTGGTTGGCGTAGTGCTCCGGCGGCTAGTTGGACATGCTCAGAGAGTTCGTGGACGTTACTGAGTCGTTCGATTTGGGTTTTTAGTTCTTCCTCTTCCCCGGCTTTCGGGGCAAGTTCGTTGACTAGGTCCAGTCCCTGCTGCAGGGCGCTGGCTTCTAGTTCGTATTGGGCGGCATTTTGTTGCCATTCGTCGAGGGTGCGCTTGGCTTGGACTGCTTGTGCCCAGGCTTCTCGGTATTTTTGTTTTGCCGTTTCGAGCTTGGCGCCCCCGAATTGGTCTAGTAGGTCGCGTTGTACCTGTGCTTGTTTGAGTGCAATTTGGTCTGATTGGCCGTGGACGGTAACGAATTCTTGGCCCAGCTGGGCGAGGGCGCTGATTGGTTGGGCGAGGCCTTGGATTCGACCGCGTGAGCGACCTTGGGCGCTTAGGGTCCGGTTGACGATGATTTCGTTTTCGTCTGCTTCTAGTTCTAGGTCGAGTTCAGTAAGGACCTTTTCGGGACGGTAGACGGAGAGGTCGAAGACCCCGTTGACGCGGGCTTCTTTGGCTCCTAGTCGAACAACGCTGGCGTCGGCACGGCCACCTAGCAGCAGCCCTAGGCCCGAGAGCACCATGGTTTTACCGGCGCCGGTTTCACCGGTAATGGTGGTTAGTCCGGGGCCTAGTTCTAGGTGTGCTTGGTCGATCACACCCACGTTTTGGATGGTGATTTCGCTGAGCATCTATTAGGCTCCCCGCCAGGATGAAACTGGAAGTTGGAATTTGTTAACAAGTCGTTGGGCAAAGCAGTCGGTCTGAATGCGCGCTAACCGCACGGGGTCTTTGCTAATTCGTGAAACTAGGCGGTCACCGGCACGTAGTTCTACCTGGCGTCGACCGTCGAACCAGGCCTGTAGATTCTGAGCCTGACTGCGGGCAATCTGTACTTCAATTTGGCTGCCTTCACCCAGTATCAAGGGGGTGGTAAAAAGTCCATGAGCTGCTAGGGGGACTAGGAGCATCGCGGAGACATCAGGCCAAACAATGGGACCACCCGCAGAGAAAGCGTAGGCGGTTGAACCGGTGGGGGTTGAAATGATGATGCCGTCAGCGGCATAGGCAGAGACTGCGCGCCCATCGACGCCTACCACTAGGTTGGCTGGGTGGGATAGCCCGGTGCGGCCGATGGCAGCCTCGTTAAGAGCCCAGTGTTCACTGCTGGAGCCGTCTTCGTGCTGTAGCGTAACGTCAATGGTGGCGCGGTTTTCAACCCGGTATTCGCCTTCGCACAGCGCGGCAATGGCGCGATCTAGGTCTTCGCTATCGACCTCGGTGAGGAAGCCCATGTGTCCGGTATTGAAAGCGATGATGGCTTGCTGGTATGGGCGGGCTTCTTCCGCGGCCCACAGCAGGGTGCCATCGCCTCCGACGGCGATTACCAGTTCGCTCTGCTCTGCAGCAGGGTCTTCGGGAGCATGTACGGTAATTCCGTGAGCCCGGAGTTTTTCAGTTATCTGAAAAGCAACCTGTTCGGTATGCGGGCGGGAGGCGTGCTTAACCAGGGTGACGTGCTTAAGCATGGTGTCCGTCCTTTTCTGCTTGTGGTCGGGCTGCTACTGCCGTGGCAATGGCTTGGGGAATTTCTTCGGCGCTCAAGCCACCTTCAGTTTCGGGTCCGCTAAGATGTAAGAAGTATTCGACGTTCCCGGCTGGTCCGGGTAATGGCGAGGGAGCGACAGCCTGCACCTTAAGCCCATTTTCGAGGGCGCATTTAGCGACGGTGTTGACGGTCTGTTCGTGGTGGTCAGGGTTGCGGACTACTCCCCCGGCGCCTAGTAGTTCTTTGCCGATTTCAAACTGTGGTTTCACCATTAGTAGGTAGTTGGCAGTGGGCAGGGCACACCGGGCTAGGGCGGGGATGATCAGTGTCAGAGAGATAAAACTGAGGTCGCCAACAAGGATTTCTGGCCGGTAGGGTAATTGTTCTGGCTGGAGGTTACGAACATTGGTTCGGTCCATGACCTCTACCCGTGGATCTGATTGTAGGCTCCAGGCTAGCTGGCCGTAGCCCACGTCCACGGAGGTGACTTTTTGCGCGCCTCGTCTGAGCAGTACGTCGGTGAAACCTCCGGTGGAGGCTCCGGCATCTAGGCAGAGGGCCCCGTTGATTTTGGGGGCTTTATCCCCTAGGTAGTCAAGGGCGCCGGCTAGTTTGAAGGCACCACGGGAAACGTATTGATCGGCGGCCGCTTCGTCTAGCACGATGGGTTCGGCCGGGTCGATTTGTCGGGCGGCTTTGAGAACGGTTTCCCCGGATACCTTGACTTGACCGGCGGCAATTAATTGGGCAGCTTGGGTCCTGGAACGTGCCAGTTGGCGACGGACCATTTCGCTATCGAGTCGTCTTAACTTACCCATCGTATTTCGCTTCGGCCAAGATCTGATCGAGGTGGTCGAGGATTTTTCCTAGTTCTTTTGCGCCTTCTGGGCCTGCTTCAGCTTCGATTAGTTCTTGGCAGGCCAGTAGACGTGCTGGTAGTTCCCCCTCGACCGGTTTGGTGGAGGGGGAACTTGATGCGGTCTCGACTGGAGTCGAGGTTTCGGACTGATTAGTCATCTACCTCGTCGTTGTCGTCGTCTTCATCATCGAGCAGTTCATCGTCGAGGTCAGCTTCGTCTGCTAGTTCTTCGTCTAGGTCAGATTCGGCTTCATTTTCCTCGAAGAGATCCTGGTCTTCGTCATCAGCTGCTTCTTCGTCGAACTCGGGTTCGGGAAGCGGAATGATGTTGTTGCCTTCTTCGTTCGGGACGACCTGGAACTGGGGGCACTTGACGCGGTGTCCAGCGTCAAGCTTTTCCCAAGCGGCTGCTAGTAGTGCCCGGTAATGGTCAAGGGTGAGAGAAGAATCTGTGGTTAGTTCTTCTTCACCGATGAAGATATTGCCCCAGCGGTCAACGTGTACGGGTTCCGAGGTGCCACAGGACCAGGCGCCGTCAGTGTGGTGACGGGGCTGCGGGTGAGAGGCGTCAAGGGCGCGTAGGTCCAAACCGACGAAAGAGGGACGCTGGTTGGACTGGCACATGACTACGTCACGCGGGCCGTGTACGCCGGTGAGGACGTGAAGTGCCGGGATGCGTGCGGAGCGGGCGCCCTGAATATCGGTTTCTAGACGGTCTCCGACACTGAGGACCTTGGCGTCTTCGCTTACTAGTGCGGCTGCCTTACGGTAGATGCCCGGGAAGGGCTTGCCACCGGCGAAGGGGCGACGGCCAGTGCATTCGATTACGGCTGCGGCCAAAGCACCGTTACCTAGGGCGAAACCAACCTCGGTGGGCAGTGAAGCGTCTAGGTTTGAGGCGTAGTAGCGGGCACCGTTGTTGACTGCGTAGGCCACTTCGGAGAGCTGTGCCCAGTCGACGTCGCTGGCCCATCCCTGGACGGCGGCGGCCGGTTCTTCAGCGGCGGTCTTGACAACTTCGAAGCCAGCTTCGCTTACGGCTTCTTTGAGTCCGTCACCGCCGACCACTAGTACCTTAGCGCCGGGTTCTAGGTCGCCTTCCATGATGCCCACGATGTCTAGTGCGGCAGTCATGACGTGACCGGGGTCGGCGTTGATGCCTAGGCCCTTGAGTTTCTTGGCAACCTGCTTAGGAGTGCGGGAGGCGTTATTAGTTACGTAGACATCGACTAGTCCGGCTTCGCGAGCCTTTTCGATGGACTCGGCAGCATACTCGATCGGGTCGGTGCCGCGGTAGCAAACGCCGTCTAGGTCGTATAGGGCCACGTCGTAGGCGCTGGTTAGGGTAACGGAGCAACCACGTAGGTCTGAACGGAGGTTGTCGAAGTCGGATTCGACGATTTCTTCGAGGTCGAAGATGACGCTTTCTTCGATTTCTTCCGGTAGGTTGGCTTCGATTTCAGCGGCTTCTTCTTCACGGCCTAGTTCGCGCAAGCGGTCAGCTTTAACGGACAGGAGTCGACCGGTTAGGTATTCGTCAGTGCCCTTGGGCAGCTGAGCTAGTGCGTCATCAACCATGACGAGGGCAGCAGCGTTTTCGCCAAGGTCCGCGCGGGCAGCAGAGCCGACGATGATGACCTCTACCTGTTCGGCTAGGTCTAGGGTTGAGAAATCGGTCTGTTCGATGATTTCGATGGCCTTTAGGGGACGGCCGGCAGCGCGTTCGCAGTCCGCTTCCACGGCGCGTAGGGAGTCGGTTCCGGATAGTCGGCGGACAGCGCGAACCTCACGGAGGGCTTCCTCGTACTTACCAACCTGATAGGCGGTGAGGGCAGCTGCTTCACGAACAACGTCAACGCGACCGGCGCGGGCCACGGCGGCCATGGCGTGCTCGTATGCGAGTTCTGGTTCTTCGTCAATTAGGTGTCCGGCTGCGGCTAGGTGACGAGCGACGGTTTCAGCATTGGCACCGGATAGGGTTCGTAGCTGAGCGCTGACCTGACGGTCTAGGTCTTCTGCCTTGATATCGCCGGGGATTTCCGGTTCGTTGTTTAGGCGTGCAGCTCGAGCGGCGTGGCTTTCGCGACGTTCGTCGAAGGTGCGTCCGTTGCGGTCATCACGGCGACCACCAAAGCCACCTTCACGACGTCCACCATCACGACGATCATCATTCCAACGACGACCACCATCGCGGCGGTCATCCCGACGGCCACCAAAGCCACCTTCACGACGGCCGCCATCACGGCGATCATCGCGGCGACCACCGAAACCGCCCTCACGACGGTCATCACGGCGACCACCAAAGCCACCTTCACGACGGCCACCATCGCGGCGATCATCACGACGGCCACCAAAGCCGCCCTCACGGCGATCGTCACGGCGACCACCGAAGCCACCTTCACGACGGTCATCACGGCGACCACCAAAGCCACCTTCACGGCGATCGTCACGGCGACCACCAAAACCGCCTTCACGACGACCACCATCACGACGATCATCATTCCAACGACGACCACCATCGCGGCGGTCATCCCGACGGCCACCAAAACCGCCCTCACGACGGTCATCACGGCGACCACCAAAGCCACCTTCACGACGTCCACCATCACGACGATCATCATTCCAACGACGACCACCTTCACGGCGGTCATCACGGCGACCACCAAAGCCACCGGATCGTTGATTGCGCTCTGACCGTGAGTTGTCAGAATAGTTACGCTCTGCCACAAGAACTCCTCTATGGGTTTTTATTTTTTATTGATAAACATTTCTTATTTTACGCAGATTTTTACCCCCTCGGGGAGTTTCCACAGGGCAAAAGTGCAGGCACTTTAGTGGCTTTGCTCCCCTTGGGGGTAATCACGCGCTACTTGATTGGAGAATAAAATCAGTTCTCAGTGGGCGTCCGCCAAGCTGCGGCACGTTGCCCCGCGACCCAGGCGGCTACCTGAGTACGACGCTGCAGACCCATTTTGGCCAGCAAAGACGTAATATGATTCTTCACAGTCTTTTCCGCTACACCCAGCTTTTCGCCGATTTCTCGGTTCGAGAGTCCGTCACCAATCAGCATCAGAACCTTACGCTCTGAGGGGGTGAGGTTAGCAGTGGGGTCGTCCCCATCGGACTTGCGGGCGGTGAGGGTGCGGTCGTCCAGCAGTACCTGTCCGGCGGCTACTTGTCGCACAACCTCGGCGATTTCATTGCCACGGACGTTCTTAAGGACGAAAGCCTTCGCGCCAGCAGCTAGGCCTTCCGCGACCGCGGAGTCGTCATCGAAAGAGGTCAGGATAATGGGTAGGGACGGTAGGTCTTCCGCCTTTAAGACCTTAAGAATATCAATACCGGTACCATCCGGTAGCTGCAGGTCAACTAGGATCACGTCGGGTTGAACCAGGCGGACACGAACTAGTGCGTCGGCTACGGTGCCGGCTTCAGCTACCACCTTCAGGTCTTCGGCTCGCTCAATAATTTCTGCGATGCCACGACGGACGATTTCATGATCATCGACGATCATTACTGAGACCGGTTCGGCCTCACGGTTTTGGTTGTTCATATTCACAGCTCCAATCATAACGTGTGATTATTCTACTTTAAGTTCCGAGGTGGTCGCTGGCAGTTTGCGCAATACACGTGCGAGCGCTTGTTAAGGCTAATACTACTTAACTCGTGGCCGCATTCGCGACAGGCCTGTCCGGCTCGCCCATAGACCAGAAGTTCGTCAGCGAAGGTGCCGGCGCTGCCGTTAACGTCAACATAGAGTTGATCAAAAGAGGTACCGCCCCGACTGAGCGAACGTTCCATGATTTCGATTCCCGCCTGGAGGATCTGTGCGACCTGCTGGCGTGTCAGAGTCGAGGCGCTTCGAGCCCCGTGAACCCCGGCCACGAAGAGCGCTTCATCAGCGTAAATATTGCCGAATCCAGAGATTATTGACTGGTTTAAAAGCACGTTTTTGATGGGGCTTTTGGATTTTCGAATTCGCTGGTTTACCTTGACTAAATCGAGGTGAGGATCAAGTAGATCTCGGGCAATATGCGAAGCGCCAGCGGGCAGCAGGAGTGAGTCGGAACCACAACCGGCAGGTGCGCCATCTTCGGTATTGGCCGTGGGGCTTAGATAGAGCGCCCCGAAGGTTCGCTGATCAATAAACGAAAGGCTCTGAGCTGGTCCCCCACTTAAGTAGAGGCGGGCACGTTCATGCCTCACGGGGGCCTCGCCCGCCTGCTTAGCTAGGGGGCGGAACTGGCCGGACATCCCCAGGTGCATCATGAGTGCTTGCCCGTTCGAGGTCAGTGTCCACATGAATTTTCCGCGTCGGACCACTGCATCTAGGTGCGCGCCGCTGAGTTGTTGGGTGAGTTGTGCACTGCCGCCGTTTTGGTAGCGGGCGGTCCGGGGATGAAAAACCTCAAGGCCCTCAATTTTGGTGCCGGCAAGGATTTCGGCTAGGCCCCGGCGGACGATTTCGGCTTCGGGTAGTTCAGGCATGCGGGTAGGTCTCACCGTGTAGACCCGATCCGGTAAGAATCGGCGCGGTACTGATCTGATTTTCGGTGCGCAGTTTCTCTAGCGCTACCCGGGCGGCTTGGCCTTCGGCCTTTCGTTTTGAGGTGCCGGTCCCCTGCCCGTATGCCTTTCCTTGAATCATGACGGTAGCGCAGTATTCGCGTTCGTGAGCGGGTCCGGTGCCTTCTACCTCGTAAGTCACTTCACCCATTTCAAGTTCAGCGACTAACTCTCCTAGAGGAGTCTTAGCATCGGTGTCTGCTCCCCTAGAAATCGCATCATCGAGGAGGGGTTTTAGATGCCCCAGCACCACTAGGCGAGTCTCAGGTAGGCCAATGGAAAGGTAGGTAGCGCCGATCATGGCTTCGACCGCATCAGAAAGAATCGAATCTTTATCGCGTCCACCGGTCTTTTGCTCGCCGCGGCCTAGTAGCAGGTAGCTGCCTAGCTTTAGGTTTCGCGCTACTAGGGCCAGGGCGTTTTGAGAGACAGCCCCGGCGCGCATCTTGGACAGGTGCGCTTCTGGGCGATCAGGATAGGTTCGGTAGAGATAGTCGGTCACCACGATGGAAAGCACGGAGTCCCCTAGGAACTCAAGGCGTTCGTTGTGCGGTAGTCCGCCGGCTTCATTGGCGAAGGAACGGTGGGTTAAAGCTAAGACTAAAAGCTCTGGATCGATCTGCGCACCCCAAGTTTTAAGTAGTTCTTGGCTGGCGGGAGCCACGGCGCGTTGAGCTCGATCCTGTTGAGTCTTTTTCTTAACCATCTTCCTATTATCTCTTAGAATTTAGCCAAAAGATATTACCTCTGGCACTATCGCGGCCTTTAGAGCTTCGGTGTCCTTTAGGATTCGGAGTCCTTAAAGAAGTCCTTAAGCGCGGCCATACGCGGATCTAGCACTTCATGCTCATGATCTTCTGGTAGGTCACGGTAGGGTTCACCGCAGTCCGCGCACAAGCCTTCACAGTCAGGTTCGCAAAGCGGCAAAAGCGGTAGGGCCAAGATTGCTTCCTCACGTAGCCGAGGTAGCAGATCGAAGCTTTCCCCATTGTGAGTGGGCCAGTTTTCCGCGTCCTCGTCCCCTTCTTTTAAGGCCGCAGCAACACGGGCTTCGGTGGTGTAGTACTCTGAAAGTTCAATCTCTACGGGGACCTCAAATTCGGTGACACAACGAGAGCATTCTGCCTGGTAGTCCAGCTCGGTTTGGGCGTGCACCAGCACTCCCCCGTCTGAGGCCGTCACGGTTAGGTCTAGCGGGTAGATTCCCGGTACGAAGTGGGCGTATTCGGTCCGCCAGTCCTCAGTCACGTCTAGGTCTAGTTCTAGATCGTGTGGGACTTGGGGTTCGCGCAGAATCTGCGCGATGGGGATGAGCATCTGAGGCTCTGAACTCATGCTTCGTATCCTTCGAGGCCTGCTAGTCGGTTATCAATGGCGTCGCGTCCACCGGCAGCTACCTGGGCTACTTCAGAAGCCTGGGCTACTAGGGCGTCCATCTGGGCGCGAGCGTACTGGTTAGCGTCAATGGTCAGGCGGTTAGCTTCGCGTTCGGCATTGCGGATGACCTGGTTGGCGCGAGCGTTAGCTTCCTGGAGGACGCTTTCGGCGCTGATTAGGCGTTCAGCGTTGGCCTGGGCGTCAGCGATTAGGCGGTCGGCTTCGGCTTGAGCTTCAGAGACTAGCCGTTCAGCTTCCTGCTGAGCACGAGCGTTAATGTCCTGGGCCTGCTGCTGTGCCTGTTCGTGCAGGTTTTCGGCTTCCTGGCGGGCACTTTCCAAGGTCGTGTCAGCCTGGTGGGTGGCATCTTCGAGGCGGACGCGAGCTTCCTCATCCGCGCGGGCCAAGACGACATTCGCTTCGTTGACAATCGAGTCAGCGTTCACGACGTCGCGCGGCAGGGCTTCACGGACCTGCTCTAGAAGATCCAGCGCCTGGGCCCGGTTGATCTTGGCGAAGCTGGTCATGGGGAAAGATGCGGAAGCGGTTTCGATTAGCTCCTGCAGGGTCTCCAGCAGGGACATGGCGGTTGCTTCATCCACGCTCAAGTTGGTGGTTTCGTCTTCGTAATCAGTCATGGTGTTCCTTTCGCTCCGCAAGTTTTTGCGTGAGGGCAGCTTCGACCTCCTTGGTGACATAGGGAGCCAAGGGGACCTCTAGTTGCGCTAATTGTTTCACAATGCTGGACGAAATATGGGAAAAACTCGCCTGAGAAGGCAAAAATAGGGTCTCCAAATTCCCGATCTCACGATTAAAACGTGCCTGTACTGCCTCGTCTTCTAAATCCTGGGCACCACGGAGGCCCTTGATCAGGACGTTGCCGGGCTGCGCATACTTAGCTACCAGCAGTCCTTCATGGACCTCAACCGTCAACCGGTCGGCCCCGTCAAGCCCCGCCCCGGCAACGCTTTGCCGGATCAGTTCAACCCGTTCTTCAGGGGTAAACCAGGAGCGTTTTTCGGGATTGTGCCCCACCACTACGGTCAGCGGCAGCCCAAAACTCAGGGCACGCTGCACGATATCAAGGTGCCCGCGGGTGAAGGGGTCAAAACTTCCGGGATAGATAAGGCGCATGGTTACTCCCCTGCTTGGGTGGGCTTTTCCGACGGTTCTGGCTTTTGTGCTTGGGTTTCATTCGCTAGCTCAAGGAACCAGATGATGGTATCGCCGTAGCTTTTTTCGTCGAGGACGCTCAGCTGGCTGCCCCATTCAGGTTGCCCCGAGCGTTTAGCACGTTCGATCACGATCACGCTGTGTTCAGCTAGGTAGCCGCCGGCTAGGCTCTGGGCAACCTGGGCGATTTCCTGATTTGGCATATCGTAGGGCGGGTCGAAGAAGACCAGATCGTATTTACGGGGCGCACCGGTCAGGAAAGCGTGAATATTTTGGGGGTAGACGCGTGCATTATCGATCTTCAAAGTACGCAGATTATCTTGGATAATGCGGGCGGCCGCCGGGGCTTTTTCGATTAGGTCAAGGGAATTGGCCCCACGTGAGAGGGCTTCGATCCCCAGGGCCCCACTTCCTGCGCACAGGTCTAGGATGTCGCAGTTTTGGATCAGGTTCCAGTGTTCTAGGCGGGAAAATAGGGCTTCGCGCACCCGGGAAGAAGTGGGTCGGGTTCCCTTGGCGGGGACTTTAAGTTCGCGTCCTCGGTATTTTCCGGCAATGATTCTGGTCATGTAGCTAGGGTAAATGATTTTCGGGCGCCTAGCTGCGCAGAAGGTTTTCTTGTTGCTCGGCAGCAAGGGCAGAATCGATCGCAGCTTTCAGATCGGGATGCTCTGCAAGTTCTGGATCTTCACTAACTAGGTGGTCTGCTAGGCTGCGGGCACGTTTAATGGTGTCCAGGTCTTTGAGCACGGAAATGAACTTGAGGCTGCTTCCGCGGCCTGCCTGGCCCTCCCCTAGGACGTCGCCTTCCCGGCGAATCTCTAGGTCTTTTTCCGCTAGGTAGAAGCCGTCATTACTTTCCGCTAGGGCTTGGAGTCGAGTAAGAGCGTCATCGCCTTGGGTCTCTTGATAAACCGCTAGGCAGGTACCGGGCCGACTGCCACGCCCTACGCGTCCACGCAGCTGGTGCAGGGCCGAAAGCCCATACTGTTGGGCATCCATGATGATCATCAAGGTAGCTTCGGGGTCGTCAACACCCACTTCGATCACGGTAGTAGAAATTAGTACCGGGGTCTTGCCGCTCTTGAAGTCGTCCATAATTTGGGCTTTTTCTGCGGGACTTTGCCGCCCGTGCAGCAGCGCCAGTTTAATCCCCTGCAGGGCTGGTTCTTGCTGGAGTTTCTGGTAGAGACCTTCAGCTGAGGTGAGAACGATTTTTCGTTTCTCTTCCGCAGGCGCGCTGGGGGTTGCTTTCCGGGTCGCAGCTTTTACCGCTTTTGCCTGGTTGTGGGGTGCGTCTGCGGTACTGACGCTTCGGGTTTCGGGGTCCTTTTCGTCTTCGCTGATGCGGGGACAGACGATGTAGACGTGGGCACCGTTGTGGACTTCCTCGGCGGTACGGGTCCAGAGGCGAGCCATCCAGGCGGGTTTTTCGGCGGGTACCAGGTAGGTGGTAATTTCTTCTCCGGGCCGAGGGCGCGCACCTAGGATGGAAACTTCGAGGTCACCGAATAGGGTCATCGCCACCGTTCTGGGGATGGGGGTGGCGGTCATGACTAGGAGGTGCGGGACATGTTCGGTTTTTTCGCGCAGGATTTCGCGCTGTTTAACGCCGAAGCGGTGCTGTTCGTCAACGACTAGTAGCGCCAGGTTGGGGATTTGGACGTGTTCAGAGAGGAGCGCGTGGGTTCCGATCACGAGGACGGGCTTGCCACTGGCTAGGATCGCAAGGGCTTGTCGCTTGTCTTTGGCGCTTAGACTCCCGGTAAGTAGTAGTAGCTCAATGGGGGCGGTACGCGAGGTAAGGGAGGCTGGTGCTATCAGGCCGGGGAATTGTTTCAGCAGTCCCAGATAGTGCTGAGTCGCTAGGACTTCGGTGGGCGCTAATAGGGCTCCCTGATATCCGTGGGCTAGGGCGCGGGCGAGGGCCAGGACCGCGACGATGGTCTTGCCGGAGCCCACATCTCCCTGCAGGAGTCGCTGCATGGGGTGGGATTTGGCCAGGTCTTGAGCAATCTGTTGGTTTACCTGTTTTTGAGAGTCGGTAAGTTCGAAGGGCAGAGCGCTTTCGATCTGTGTCAGTAGGCCCTTGGGGTCTTCCGTCAGGGGGTGCGCGGTTTGGGCTTGGTATCCCTGCCGGGCTTGCGCAAGGGCCGTCTGGGTGATTAGCGCTTCGTCGAAAGCTAGGCGTTTTTGGGCCCAGCGGTATTCTTCGATGGTTTCGGGTTGGTGCAGTTTATGCAGGGCGGTGAAGGTAGTATCCCAGCCCTGTGTTTTACGGAAGTCTTCCGGGAGGACCTCGGGGACGTCCTCGGGCTTGAGGGTGTCTAGGATGGTGCGGATCGCCTTGGCGGTCACCCAGGAGGGCAGGCCAGCACTCTGCGGGTAGATCAGTGCGGGACGGGCAGCCCGAGCGGCCAGTTCGCTTTCACTTAGGCCTTCGGCAGTGTCATATTCGGGGTGGGTGAGCTGCCATTTCCCCCGGTATTGGCTCAGTTTGCCACTGAACATGTAGTGGTTTCCAGGCACTAGGTTGCGAGCGTGAAAGTTGAGGATCGCCTGGTGGCGGGCAAAGAAAGTGGCGGTTAGCTCGATAGCCCCGTCATATAGGTGGGCGGTGAACATGGCACCGGGGCGATTACGTAGGGAGCGCATTTGCGCGTCGGTGACCTGCGCGATGAAGGTGACTTCTTCGCCCTCGTTTAGGTTTTCGAGGGCGCTCAGTTCCGCCCAGGTTTGTAGGCGACGAGGTTGCAGATAGAGCAAGTCGCGGACGGTATTTAGCCCTAGTTTGGCCAGTTTTTTGGCGGTTTTGGGGCCGACACGACGATCCAGTGGCGTGTCCAGTTCGGCGGGGGGCGGGGCCGCCAGCTGACCACTTTTGGCACCTTTTTGAGCCCCGTTAGTACTAGTTTTCGGGGGTTTGGTAGTGTCAGTTTTCTTAGGTGTCATTTCACCAGCTGTATCCAAGAACTAGGCCCTCTTGTGGTCCGCTGAAGTATTCGGGCGCCACTTCTGGGGGCAAAATCCGCTGTAGCGTGTATTCAGTTTCTTGGAAGAAACCACTGGGTAGTTCCGGGGGGAGTAAGACGCGTAGCGTACCCGCGGGTTGTTCTTCGGTCCAAACCTCTAGGGTTCCCTGGTGGAGGGCGATCTCCCCGGGGTTTTCGCACTGAAGCTGCCGGTAGTGAGAACGGGAGTTCTGCAGGGCTGATTTTTGTGCCGCTAGGATTTCTTCCGCGTTACGGGCGTGGAGTTCTTGGACTACTGCGGCCGCTGCGTTTAGAAGTTCAAGCTCATTACGGCAGGCTGAGTGCACCAGGGGTACGGGGGCGCCCTGGAGGACTTCTCGGACAAGTTCATGATCCACTTCCGTGGCGCTAATCAAGGTACCAGCTAGGGGTTCGGGGCTGGCCAGGAGGTCACGCAGTAGTTCTGGGCGCTGGGGGCGATAGAGGACATTGACCCCCATCAGGCACAATTCTCTAGTGATTTCCGGGGAGCTAGAGAGTGCCAAAACGAAGGGCCGGATCGCCGGTCGGGTACGCCCTAGCAAAATCACGTTATTAGCCTGCGGGGTATCTAGGGGCTCTTGGGTGCGGTCATTTTGCCCCGGGGCCGGTGGGGTAATAATCAGGACATCACGCCGGTTCTCTAGGCCGGGGATTTCTCTGGTTGGTTCCAAGCATCGGTGTAGAACCCGGTAATGCTCCCAACCGAAGGGATCTAGGGCCCCTACTTTCCACAGGGGGTCATGGGAGTGACAGGCCTTCTGGTAGGCGCTAAAACTTCCCGGCGGGCCGTCAATTTCGAGTAGGCAGGTAGAGAGTCGCTGGGCGCGCCGGGTAATTGGGGTTGGGCTTTTGACCTGCGGCAGGTCAGCCAATTGGAAACGCAAGGTTTCCGGGACGGCCTCGAGCATGTCGGGGTCCAGCGGGCTAGCTCCACGGCACAGGGCGGCAGCCCAAAGTAGCAGCGGTAAGGCACTAGCTTCTAGGACTTCCCCACTGGTATTAGCCGATCGACTGTCCAGTTTGGCCTTATGACTTTGCCAATCCCCTTCTTGATAGGCCGCCTGCGGTAGAGACACGTAGGCCAGCAGACTGTAGAAGTGCTGCAATAACACTGAGGGAACGGTTAGGTTTCCATGCGCGTAATCGACAGTGGCTTGAGCCAGTGGCATTTCTTCACTAGGTGCGGGGAGTTGAACGGCTAGTTCCCCATGGGAGCGTTCCAGATTCTTCGCTAGTTCGACCGCAGTCAGGTAATCCCGACCTGAGCAGGTATCCGCTAGGGCACGAAGCACATGGGCTAGGCGCATACCTGCAAGTCCCCGGGCTGAGGTTTCGGCACGCACTGCCAGGAGTTCCGCTAGCGTAGCTAGGTCCACCTGTTCTAGTGGCGTGTAGGCGGTGGCGGCTGCCGGTTCGGTGAGCTTAACTAGTTCGTTCAGACTGTGATCGAAGCCGGTGGGAAGGCTATATCTGGAGACTTCAGCGAAAGGCTGTAGCGTTTGAGCGATCTGTGGGTCTTCCGTGAGTTCTTTAAGCGCTACTAGGGCACCCTTTAGTTCCGTCACGGTAAAGCGACTGGCGGCACTCAGTTCGCGAGCTTTTTGGTAGCTCATTTGGGGACCGCCGGGCTTTGGGGTGGACGAAAAATCACTCATAGGTCTATGATAATGGCCCTGACCCAATCCTGAATAATGCAACAGGTGATGACTCGCACAGCTGCAGATGTTGGGATTTTGGCTGAAATAGTCTATTCTGGTTGGGTTGCCTGTCCGGGGCTATTAATAATAGTTCCCGTTCGGTAGTGATTTATAATATTCGAGGCTTAGAGATCAGGAGATTCACCGTGGCTGCTGTTTGCGACGTTTGCGGTAAGGGACCGGGCTTCGGCAAGAGCGTCTCGCACTCCCACGTGCGGACCAACCGCCGGTGGAACCCGAACATTCAGCGCGTGCGCGCCCTAGTTAAGGGTGCCCCCAAGCGACTGAATGTGTGCACCAAGTGCCTAAAGAGCGACAAGGTTACCCGTAACATCTGATTCGGTTAACTTAAAGTTCTAGTGCCCCAGCCATTTAAGGCTGGGGCATTTTCGCATCCTAATTTTCTGGCTGCACGTTTGACCTACCCCGCCTACTTTCTCTACCTCTATGCAGTAGGGAGCGTAAACTTATGGTTATGAGTACCGATAGTGCGCTACCGATTCCAGAGCTACCCGACTGGGCTAACTACGTTCAGTGGTGGCAGATTTATCCCCTTGGTGCTTTAGGGGCTGATACAACCGGTCAGGACCCAAACTCTTATGGAAAGCTTTCTGATCTAATTCCCTGGCTGGATCATGCGCGCGATCTGGGCCTAAATGGTCTTTCCTTAGGTCCAATTTTCAAGTCCGAACTTCACGGTTATGACACGATCGATTATTTCCAGATCGATCCCAGAATCGGCACCCTAGATGATTTCCAGGCCCTTTTAGCGGCAGCCCACGAGCGTGGTCTTAAAGTCATGTTGGATGGCGTATTTAACCACGTATCTAAGAACTACCCTTGGGAGCCAGAGCAGGCACCAGCGCATCTAGCTATCGATGATGCTGGAAATGTGCGAGTCTTCGAAGGCCACGGGCAGTTGCAAGAACTTGATTTACAAAAGCCTGCCACCAAAGCACTCATTGGCAAGGTCCTCAGCTATTGGACCGATTTAGGGGTTGATGCTTGGCGTTTCGATGCTGCCTACGCCCTTGATGGTCCGGCCATCTCTGAGGTTCTAAGCAGTTTCCGCTCACAGTACCCGCAGGTACTCTTGGCGGCAGAGATTATTCACGGGGACTATCCCCACCTAGTGGCTCAGGGTGGTTTCCACACCTGCACTCAGTACGAATTGTGGAAGGCGATCTGGTCTGCCCTGAAGGATGAAAATCTCTATGAACTAGCCTGGGCCTGTGGCCGACATAATTACTTCACGAGGGCGTTCCTGCCCTGGACTTTCATTGGGAACCACGACGTCACTAGGATCTCGTCCCAGCTACCACTAGCCTCCCGTCACCTTGCTCCCCTACTTTTGGCTACTCTACCCGGTATGCCTACCGTTTATTACGGGGATGAGCTAGCTTGGGAAGGACTGAAGGAAGAGCGATTTGGCGGCGATGATGCGATCCGACAGGCGCTCCCAAAGCAGGTTCCCGGCCCCACTGAACGTCCGCTGGAATATTCTCACTACGCTCGGTTGCTAGGTTTACGTCGTCGCTTCCCGCAGATCACCTCTGGGCAAGTCCAGATTTTAGCGGTAGCTGGAGCAGCCCTAGCCTATGCGGTTCGGGACCAAGCTGGTAAACCCGTAATGGTGGTGGCACTTAATGCGGGCCAGAAGCACAGCACTCTTCCCCTCGGTGAAGGTATTAGCGGTCTGACTGCCAGTGACCCGGAAGGCTCGGTAAATGGTGAGCCAGCGCCCTCGTCATCACGGGCCCAGTATTTAGCTGGCCAAGATGCCGGTTGGGAAGCAGACCGGTTTGAACTGGATCCGGGTGCCTGGATGATCTGGGAAGTCTAGGCAGCTAGACCCGGCCCAAGGGACGTACCTAGATATCTAGAAACGAATCTTAGCCCAGACTCCTAAATGATCGGTTCCCTCTACCTCGAAGGTCCCAGCTTCACTGGCTTGGGCTCCCCACAGATTAATGTGGTCGATCCGGGTGAAGGGGAACTTGTGCGGCCAAGTATAGCGCGGCCAGATGCCCTCTTGGTCTAGGGCGTCATGTCCGGACCCCAGCATCTGACGATAGGGACGATGCACATAGGCAGCATTGTAATCACCGGCTGCTAGGGCGGGAACTTCAGGAGATTTTTCAGCCCACTGACCAATCTGCATTAGATCTCTTTGCCACAGGGAGACCGTGCGAGCCCGCATCGGTGGTAGCACGTGTACTCCCATCACGCGGACTTTTCCTTGCGGATGTTCAAGCGTTGCGAAAGGGATCTGGAAGGATCCAGAATAGGGCCCCCAATACTGGTTGAGCAGACCCGTGTCTAATAGTGGGTAACGAGCATAGATGGTGGTTTCATATCCACTGTCGCTGCGCGGAAGCTCGGTATGGAAAGGCAGTTCAGCTTCGATCAGTGGCAGTAGCTGTTGGGCGTGGGCCTGAGTCGCTTCGGTAACTACCAGTACGTCCGCCCGGTGATCTTTTACCTGCTTCGCGATCTGCTCCGGGTGTCCCGCCCCGAACTCGACATTTATCGAAACCACGGCTAATTCACCATGTTGAGCACTGCTCGCGCCAGCCCGGGAGTTCGCGGTCCGTGCTTGGTAATACGGCAACACCAGATAGTTACCTAGCATTAGGGCCATCATTACGAGGTTGATCAGCGCCCATTTAGGTTTTCTGGCCACCAAGCTTAAGAGCAGCACCACCGCTAGCAGTACCGTTCCAAAAGGCGCTAACACACCCACAATATAGGGGAAGGCAACTAGGCTTTGAGTCGTGTAGTAGGTGTAGAACGAGACTAATACGCCCGCGAAAGCCAATGCGGTGAACGCCTTGAGAATCTTGTTGCTATTCAACGGCCATCCCCTCCTTTGACAAGAGCCCGGATCGACTGCGCAAGAAACGCTCCCAAAAATGCACCAAGGGTATTCATCAATAAATCATTAATATCACTAATGCGGTACTGGCATTCAACTAAACCAAAATTAGCACTAAATTGGGCTACTTCGATAAACAAGGAACTAATAAATCCTAGTGCTAAAGCAGCCCTAATCGAGAGCCGGTAATGCCATACCAATATAAAACCCATCGGCACGAATAAGAGTACATTTAGCCATAATCCAGTAGCTGAATGAGAAAAGAGGATTTGAAGCCAATTTTCACCTTGCATCACTTGTTGGCGGATGCTTCTGAACGGAAGAGTAGGATCCAGCACTACCCTATGGGCTGGTCTACGCGAACACCAGTAAGGCGTTATCTTGGGAATTGGGAAAAAAGTATATCCAATAAGCGCCGTCACATAGATCATAACAATCGAGTGAAAACCAAACTTCAAAGATTGGTTGTCTTTGCTTCCCATCAGGAAGTACCGGAAGGCTGATAGGGGAATGAACACAACCGCGCTCAAAAGCATGCCAACTAAAATTAGAAGCACGGCATGGGCAAAGAGCTGACTACCAGTGATCGCTATAAGAATCATGCCTCTGGCCTCAATGTTATCCCCTCTACCAGTAACCAATCTGAGCTAGCTATACAGTTATTCTCATTCACAAGACCGCGTCATGGAATGAACTTTTTCAGATTCCCCGTAGTGGTCCCATCCGCCGACACCTTCATAGAGCTGATCATCAAGGTAAATAGCTGGCTTCGAGTCCGCAAGCTGGGCTTCGGCTTCGATAATCCGGCCAATGGGACGGAAATCTTCGGGCACCTTGGCAGAGTCCGAGAATACGGCTAGCAAGGGGTGGTCCTCTCCCCCAGCCATCACCCATTGCCACGGGTCAACCCCGATCAGTTCCCCGGCTGGAGCTAGGAAGTTTACAAAAGGCGTGAGGGCTTTGGTTTCTAGGCGGGCCGCTAGGGTCTGGCCGCGGCTTTGGCTGGACGCGCGTAGGATCCGGCGCAGGTCTTTACCTAGACCATCAGAGACATCAAGCATCGCATGGGCCCCGGCACGAGCTGCCGCGGGACCGGCCTCCAGAGGTGGACGGGCTGCTTTAAAGATTGAGACACACACTTCGACTACGGCACGAGTGCCTTCCGGTAATTGATTTCGTGCCTCTTGGTGAGCGTAACCAGCATGGCAAAGGTCCAAGCCTGCCCCTGAACGGCCCAGCGTACCGGCTAAACAGATTAGATCTCCCGGGCGAGCTCCTGACCGGGTCACAGCAGTTTCTCCCCGCAGGTCTCCAGTGACGGTGGCATTGAGGATAATCTGTTTCCCACCGGAAAGATCCCCACCAATAATCGCCGCCCCAGCCTGCGCACATCGCTCTGAAATTCCACGATACAGCTCATCAACCCAAGCTAGGGTGGTCTGCGGCGGGAAAGCAAAACTCAACACTACCCCGCTCGGATAAGCCCCCATGGCGGCAATATCAGCCAGATTTTGGGCGGCAAGACGTTGCCCCACCTCATAGGCAGAAGACCATTGCGAAAGCCAATCCGCCTCTCCGATCATCATGTCACTGGTAATCACGTAGGCGCCATCGGGGGCGGCCATGACTGCCGCATCATCCCCGGGAGGGGTAATAATCAGGTCGTTAACGGGAAGGTGCGGGAAAAGATGCTCTAAAAGCGCGACCTCGTCGAGGTCGGCAATTCGGGTCTGCGGGTCCAAGTGCGCCATATCTACCCCACCTACTTCGATGAACCTAAGCAGCTAAGCTACTGACGGTGCCGAATCCGGGCCGTACCGGACAGGACCACGGCCGCCGCGCTGGCCACGTTCAGCGATTCCGCCTGCCCGTACATGGGAATGGAGACCAGGTAGTCGCAGAGTTCGGCCTCGTCGGGAGCCAAGCCCTTTGCCTCATTGCCAAATACCCAAACCAGTGGGCCTTCCAGCACGGGAGCCAGTTCCGGGTCGGTACCCAAGGTTGCGGCATCGATTAGGTCGTCAAAGGAAATCGCTCCCTCGCCACTGGTACCCAAGATCTTAAACCCGGCCTTTTTCAAGGGAACCACCAGATCAGAGAACTGACCGGTGTAGGTGGGCAAGTGGAAGGAAGACCCTACTGCCGAACGCAGTACCTTCGGGCTGCTAAGGTCGGCGGTACCGGCCGAGGCTAAGACGGCCTGGGCTCCGAAGGCGTCAGCCAGGCGAACCATGGTGCCGGCATTACCCGGGTCTTGGACGCGCGCTAAGAGCACGGCCATTCCAGCATCTAGTTGCAGCTGTTCTACGGGGTGGAAGGGTAGCTTCTCCAGTTCGGCTACGGCCACGATCCCCTGCGCGTCAGAGGACATGTGGTCCACCACCTGGCGGGTGCAGGGGTGCACGAAATCGGTGACCTCGCGGGCGGCCAGCACTAGTTCCCGGTAGGTGCCCGAAGCCATTTCTAGGTCCACATAGAGGTCGCGGATGGCTGAGGGTTGGAAACGAATCAGTTCCCGCACGGCCTGCGGCCCCTCGACTAGCGCTAAACCGTACTTCTGACGGGTTTGACGGCGGGCTAGGCGGCTCACGAAGCCAACCCGATTGGCCTTCGGGTTGTCCATCAAGTCGACGCGGTCAGAAAACAGATGCTGGGAAGATTCACTCATGTCTCCCAGCTTAGCAGCAGTAGGTGCTGGGACCGTTCTAGACCGGCGTGAAATACGTGTTATTTAGCCAGCAGGCGGTCACTGAGTTCCGCTAGGGCACGCTGGTCGGCCAACCATTCGTTACCGTAGGTACTGATACTTAACGCGGCCACCTCAGAGGCGTAGTCTAGGGCTTCTGGAACTGTGAAGTCATTGAGTAGCGCGCAGGCGAAAGCACCGTGGAAAACGTCGCCGGCACCGTTGGTGTCGACGGCTTTGGCAGGGTGGGCGGACCAGCGGCGGATTTGTTCTTCCCCGGTGACACGATAGGCGCCACCGTGGGAGCCATTGCTGACAGCCAGAATCTGTCGTCCCCAGTCGGCGGGAACCTGTTGCAGTAGTTCCTTCATATTGTCGTTCTTGGTGTACAGGAACTTCTGTAGGTACTTGGCGGGGGCAATCACGTAGTCCGCTTGGGGTAGCGCGTCAGCCACCCAGGGGCGACCTGAGCCGGTATCTAACACTAGCGGGATTTGATGTTCATTCGCGTATTCGATGGTGGCCGTGAAGAGCTTCGGGTCGGTGGCATCGAGCATAATAATGCCGATCTCTTCGGGGTTGATTTCATCGAAGAGCGGCTGGGGTGATTGGACTTTTTCACCCCCGGTCCAAAGGATGGTTCGGCTGGAGTTGAGCTCGTTCAGGATTATGGTTGATTGCGAGGCTGGGGCCTCATTGCGTTCTAGTCTGAGGTCGATCTGGGTTTGGGATAGATCGTCTAGTAGATTCTGGGCGGTATCGCCGCTTCCGAGGGCGGCGATCAGGATCGCGGACTGTCCTAGGGCATCTGCCACGACGGCAGACTTGGCGGCAGAACCACCTAGGGCTTGGTAGCTGTCCTTGACTGGTTGGGCGGTGTCTTCCTTGGGGTAGCTTTCTACTAGCAGTAGGTTGTCCATGGTTAGCATGCCCACGCACAGGATCTTTTTCATTTTGTTACTCCGTTTTGGGTCGAAGTTTTACTGAGCCTCTTAGCACGGGGTGGACCCAGGCTAAGATCGTGGAGGCCCCTAGTAGGACCCCGGACAGAATGAAGGGTGAAAGCGGGTGCCAGGCATATAGTGCGGTAGCACTTACCGGGCCGAAGATCCAAGAGATCGCACCGGTCGCACTGAGTACGCCGGCTACACCCGCTAGTTCATTCTTGTTTACGGCAAGTGAGGCCCCGGCGTTGAATCCAGGGGAAACCAGACCCATGGAGATACCGAAACCTAAATAGCTGAGCATTAGCAGCCAGAAGTTACTGGCTAGGGCCAGGCCGAAGAGGGATAGTACTGAGACGTTTAGGCCAATGCGCAGTAGTCGATCCGGCGTCCACCCTAGGCGTGGGACAATCACGATCTGCATGATCATGGCTCCGGCGGCACTGGCTAGTAGTAGGAACCCGGTTGGTGCCATGGCCTGTTCGGGGGCTAGGTGAAGTCGGTCTTGGGCTAGGAAGCCGGTAATAATCTGCGCGACCCCATTGGTGAAGAACATGCCCAGGGCCGCTAGGATCCACGGCAAGATGCGCGGATCAAGGAATGAGACCTTTAGCGGCTGGGATTTCTTCGGGGGTGGTGGGGTTACGGGAACGGCAAAGATGGTGACTAGCAGCGCGATGGCGATGAGGATTCCGGTGGCGTGGACGGGACCGTAGATGTGCCAGGCACCCAGGGCGGATGAGGCTAGGGAGCCAATCATGATCGAGGCGCTGATCGACCCGGAGAAGGCACTCATGCCCGCCACGCGGGAGGGTTCATCAGGAGTTAGGGCGGCGATTAGTGCCTGACCGGTGGGCGGGATTGCAGATACTGCCGCCCCGAAGAAGGCGCCGCGGGCGATGACGATAATGGCGGTGGCCACGCCGGCGCTGAGCATCCCGGCATCGCGTAGCATGACTGAGCCAGAGAAAAGCAGGGAGGCAATAAAAGCTAGGGTGAGCGCGATGATCAGCACGCGACGCCGTCCCCAAATTAGGGAGCGCCGAGACCAGAACTGGGAAAGCATCGCCACGAAGACAGCTGCGAGTGAGACCGCTAGGCCCACTGCCCAACTGTAGAGGTTCAGTTTTCGCGCTAGCGGGGCGATGGATACGTTCAGCATGTTTTGGGCACTGTAGGTGAAGAATACGATTACTAGCAGTGCGCGTAGGGTGGGGTTGCTGATTAGGAGTGAGGTTTTACTGGGGACTTTGGCTTTGGGCGCTACCGCTTCGGGTAGTTCCGGTGCCGCTTGGGATTTCGAAGGTTTGATGGGGTTATGCATAAGAGTTTTAGTTGCCAGTCTTTATTGGTTTTTCTTGGCTCAGTTTTAGTCTATTGAAAGCTTGACGCATTTGCCACTAAGGCGCGGGAATAGAAAGCGGTTCCACTTGGTTGTTATGATGAGACTGTTTTCTTTTTCGAGGCTGAAAGGTTCCTATGACATCCCCTTCCGACCGCTCTGACCGCAATGATGCTGCCAAACGTGCCGCCAAGGGATCTGAACAGGTCACGGCTTCGTCCGCGACTTCGGTACCCGCTTCTTTACGTACCGCTCAGCCGCAGGCTTGGTGGCCGCAGGCTAGGTTTATTTCCGCCGAGGGCGTGCGGGAAGAAACCCAGCGCACTCCCCTACAGGGTTACTTACGAGCCCTGCTGCTGACTTTGGGCGTAGGTTTGTTTTTGGTCCTACCGACAGATATTTTGCCGAACCCGATCTTCTCTAGGGAGGTACCGGTGCGCTGGTGGGAATACCTAGCAGTAGGTGCCACCTTGATTCTGACTTTCCTCTGGTTCGCACTGCCGGCCGCTCCGAAGGATCCGCAGGCTGGCCGTTTTGCGACGATTATTGGGGCGACGCTCTTTGCGGTGGCCTGCCCAGTCTGTAATAAGATCGTGCTACTGCTTTTGGGCACCTCTGGTGCTTTAGGCTTGTGGGCACCGGCGCAGCCCTATATTGCGGCGATTGCGGTGGCCGCTTTAGCTCTGGCCCTATGGTTGCGAGTGCGACCGCGACCATTATCCCTTTGAACGTACTAATCCCCGACGTCTTATCCATTTAAGCGTCGGGGATTCTGTTTTGGTCGCTGAGAGTGTCGAAGGTATTAGCAGGTGATTTTGACTCCATTTAGGTAGTAAACAGTTCCCTTCGGACAACTCTTCTCGGCTTCCCGCTGAGCTCTCCGACGACGTTCACGTCCCTCTTCCAGTTTTTTCTTCCAATCTGGTATTGCCGGCGCCGGAGCCACCTTCTTTGGTGCGGGCTTGGCGGGAGCAACAGACTTCTTGGGAGCGGGAGCAGACTTGCGCTTTTGTTTGTGAGGAGTCTGCACAGGTGCCGTCTTATGTTTAGGTGCCGTTCTTACCTTTTGCGGGGCGGGTTGAGGCTTAGACTTTGCTTTACGAGGGGCGGAAGCATCTTTGGGGGAAGAAGGAATGGTCGCGGAGTTCTTGGCTTCTGCTTGACGTTTGGCTTCCATTTCGGCCTTAGCCTGGGCAGCTTTCTTAGCTTCGACAGCGGCCTTCGCCTTTGCTTCGGCCTCGGCCTTTTGCTTCACTTCGGCTTCCTTGGCCTTCGCGGCCGCTTCCTCCTGGGCTCCCTTCTGATCTTTAGCTTCAGGGGTGCCCACTTTACTTACAGTCGGCTCAGGAGTCTTGACTACCGGGGCGGGTGAAGGGCTTGGAACGGATGAAGTTCCGGCACCGGGGCTAGCGCAAGCAGATAACAACAGCGTAAATGTCAAGGTAGCAAGTGCGATTGGCTTGCCTAATCTAGTAGTACTTAGCATTTCCAAACTCCCGTTCCAGGGTGCCTTCCGGTCATGATCTTACTCTCCCACGATTACTCCAGCATAATGATGGATATAGTAAGCATGCTAGATTCCGTGCTCCCCAACTGAAAGTCACTAGTGGAAGGCGGGATATACGAAGCGGGCCGAGGAAAAATCCTCGGCCCGCTTTTGTAAGCTTAATCCGCTGGGTTAAGACAGCAGCTTATAGCCACCGTCGCCCGTGGGGAACTCAGGCTTCCTTGGGAGCGTTAACGTCTTCCGGTAGTGCTTCCTTAGCAGCCTTGACCAGGGTGCTGAATGCAGCCGGATCAGAGATAGCTAGTTCGGAAAGAACGCGACGGTCAACCTCGATGCCAGCCAGGTTTAGACCCTGGATGAAGCGGTTGTAGGTCATGCCTTCAGCGCGGACAGCAGCGTTGATACGTGCAATCCAGAGGCGACGGAACTCGTTCTTGCGAGCCTTGCGGTCGCGGTACGAGTACACCATTGAGTGGGTGACCTGTTCCTTAGCCTTACGGTATAGGCGGGAACGCTGACCGCGGTAACCTGAGGCGCGGTCCAAAACAACGCGGCGCTTCTTAGCGGCGTTTACAGCCCTTTTTACGCGTGCCATATTCTAAAACTCCTTATAATTCCCGGTCCGGCTCACTTGCCGAGCAGCGATTTAATCTTCTTCACGTCGGCGGGAGCCACAACCTGGTCCCGGGACAGGCGACGCGTACGACGCGACGACTTGTGCTCTAGCAAGTGGCGCTTACCAGCACGCTCACGCATGAGCTTACCAGTACCGGTGGTGCGAACTCGCTTCTTCATACCCGAGTGCGTCTTGTTCTTCGGCATTTTCCTATCCTCGTATCTATATCCATGCCCCTTTAGGGCACCAGCATTATCTTCCGGTTGTTACCGGCAAAACCTTATTTACTTATTTGGCCTTTTCAGCCTGAGCCTGGCCGGAACGCTCAGAGCGTTCTTGGCGGCGTGCACGTCGTTCGTCTCGGGCTTCCTCGCGGCGCTTACGCACCTCGTTGATTGCCTCAGACTTCTTACGCAGCGGAGCCAGAACCATGTTCATGCGGCGTCCGTCAATCCGAGGACGTGCTTCCACAGTGCCATATTCAGTTACTGATTCAGCCAAACGCTCAAGCAGTTTCACGCCAAGTTCCGGACGTGATTGTTCACGACCACGGAACATGATTACGACCTTAACCTTGTCGCCACCGTTCAAGAAACGAACGACGTGGCCACGCTTGGTTTCGAAGTCATGATCATCGATCTTTAGACGGAACTGGACTTCCTTCATCTGCGTATTGGCCTGGTTACGACGAGCAGCACGTTCTTTCTGAGCCATCTCATACTTGTACTTGCCGTAATCCATGAGCTTAGCTACCGGAGGACGAGCCTCAGGTGCCACCTCAACTAGGTCGAGGTCGGCTTCTTGTGCTAGGCGTAAAGCGTCTTCTACACGAACTACACCAACCTGTTCACCAGCGGGACCGACTAGTCGGACTTCCGGGACTCGAATGCGTTCGTTAATACGCGGTTCAGTAATGACCCTGCTCCATTCTCTGCTCAAAGTAATCAACGTCAGGGCACCAAAAAGGCCTTCGGCGCACTGCGCGAAGGCCTAAACATAACAATGGACACACAGCTTTCACTGCCAATCCACAATCACGCTCTTTACCCGATACCTAGCTCTGCTTTCACAGGCGGCAATCCAGGTGGGAGTGGCCTCCACTTACGTTGTGGGTCCGGTTGGACCCGCTTTTGACTTCCCTTAGCTTAACACATGTTCACTACGGGTTTAAGGATTTCGGGGATTAGTATACGTAGACTTCGACACACTCACCATATTTAGGCTCCCCAGGGCCCGGCAACTGAAGCAATCTTCCCACTAGGCTAGGTTAACCGGCTGTGGTGCGACGGACAGTGGCCCACATGATCCTGGTAGTTCGGGTATCTGTGCCACTTGGGAAACAAAGCTAGAGACCTGTGCACGCGCTTCCCGACCGGCTTGGTCCGGGCCGGCAGTCATTAAAACTGATAACTCCAAGCGAGTACCATACCCCTGCGGTTGGAAGGTAAAACCTACCAACGCAGGATAGTTGGACATGAGGTCCTGGACCGCGACGTTAAGCGGCTCGTTAGCCCACGCCGGCAACCAGTTGTCCCCTACTACTAGGGCAGAAAGTGCCGGCATCCCCAGGATTAGCTCTGGGTCTTGATTTAGCATTAGAGCCTGCTGATCCGATAGTGCCCAGGTGGCAAACTGTTTTACCGGCACGGGTACTGGCCGGGCCGTCGGATCAAATTTCTGCATGCTGACGACATCGGTAAAAGCCAGTAGTACCGACTGCCCATTTACTTCTTGACGGATCAGCGATTCGGCTAAGTTTTTTGGTTCTGAATGTTCTTCGGGATGCGCATAAACCGGCATTAGTAGTCTTTGCCCAACCAGTGCGTGAGCGACCTTTTCTAGCCGAGCCCGCACTTTCGTTCCAGATAGGGCTGCGGCCACCGCTGCAGGGCAGTCCCCCGCATCATGGGCAGCAGCACCTACGGGCTTTTGCCCCAGCCTCTGGGCCAGTTTTTGACGCTGCGCTTCAGTCAGCTTTAACGGTCGATTCTCTGTCATTGAGTATCCTTAGCAGGCGATTAGTTCAAACTTCCCAGCTGCTACTTTAATCCTAGGCGGATTCAAGGTAGCTCTACTGATCGCGTCGACTCTGGTTGAAAATATTCTTGCTAATGTTCTTAAAGGAACGCCAGATTGAGGGCGGTTCTTCCACCGGGAAATCGTGAGTTAGCGGGTCAGTACGCCCCACTAGTAGGTCTTCGATCCGTGGATCTAGATAGGCCACAACCATTCCCGCGCTTAGTGGTTTATGAGCTTTTCCGTTTAGATAACGCCATGCCACCAATTGCCCAACAACTGCACTTTCGCCCTCGTCAATAGCATCGGGGTCAGTTTGGCTCAACCATGACTGCAACCCAAGAACTTCGCGGCCCAGCAACTCGCTTAGGGCTTTTCCAACCTGGTCCAATTCTGGGGCTAGGGGGCGTTCGGGGCCCATCAGCTCAGAAAACTCGTCTTCCGCAGAAGTAATATCAACCCAAGCTACGGCACCGGATTCGGTCCCGAGGGCACGTGCTTTGAGCTTCGCTTCTTTGAGGATTTCTTCAAGTAGTAGCGCCGAGCGTAGCTCAGTTACGATCAGGCCCACTCGTCGATGTCCATCCTCCATGGGACGAACTTCTTCGATAACAAGGTTTTCAGGGATTTCCCCGTAGGCGACCTCTGGTAGGTCAGAGTTTTTTTCAGATTCTGGCACCTTGGAGCTTTCCTCAGCTTGATCATCACCGATTAGCTGAGCAAACTCCTTTTCGAAATCGCGTTCAGATTTATCTTCCCGCATGGTGGCCTCCTTAAATCTGGTCACTGCTAGTTTAGATTTTATCACTATTGATAAGCCACCCTTTGTTACCAACAGGTAGAATCCAGTCATGGAACTTTTCGATTTACCTGTCCGTACCCCCATCAAATTGGCACAATTCCTTAAGTTAGCAAGCCTTGTGGATTCAGGCGCGGAAGCTGGGGCACTAATTCAGAGTGGCCAAGTAATGGTCAACGGCACAGTTTGTACCCAGCGTGCCAAGCAGCTCAATGACGGAGACGAAGTCACTTTACTTGACCCCGATGCTCCTGAACCGGGCGCTATTGTCCGCAGCGAAAACTAACTAGTTATTAGCGTGCTCGGCCGGCAACACCCCGGAACCTAGGATCGCTAGGATATCGGCAAATAGTGCCGTTGATTGCTCCACGGTGGTCTTATCCAGCTCCAAGGTAGTTACCTTAGGACCTTCCTTAACCTTCAACCGTACCGGTGACGAACCCGGGTGCGTCTCTAGGACATCACGGAGGGCTTCCATATTGGCACGAGTACACTGACGAACCCCCAAGTTGAGGACTAGGGGTAGTTCACCAGTTTCAGAAACCTCTAGCACCTTCATATCCGTTGCATAGATTTCCGCCTTCGCGTCATCACGTCGCATATTACCGGTAATCGAAACTAGGGCGTCCGGTTCCAGGAAGGGCGAATAGGTCTCAAAGGTACGCGGGAAGAAGAGCACCTGCATGGACCCGCTTAAGTCCTCGATGGTGACGATCGCCCACAGGGCACCCTGCTTATTGGTCTTACGAACCACAGAAGTAATCAAACCGGAAATCCGCACCGTACCGCGATCGGGCGTGCCCCCCTCGCCAATGACGTGGGTGATCGGTGCGTCCGCATTCCGAGCCAGGGTACGTTCCAAGCCATTTAGCGGGTGATCCGACACGTAAAGGCCCAGCATGTCACGCTCAAACTGCAACTTGATCTTTCGGTCCCACTCGGGCAAGTTAGGAATCGCGAAAGTAAAGGCGTCATCGACCGGCGTATCAAAGGCCGCAAAGAGGTCAAACTGACCAATAGCCTCATTACGCTTCTGGCTGGTGACGGCGTCAACGGCCTCTTCATGGCAGGCAGACAATGCCGCCCGAGATTCCTCTAGGGAGTCAAAAGCCCCGGCCTTAATCAATGAATCAATGGTGCGCTTATTGCAAACCACCATGGGCACCTTGGACAAGAAGTCCTTGAAAGAGGTGAAGGGGCCCTTTTCTTGGCGAGCTTCAATAATGGCCTCAACGACGTTATGGCCAACGTTGCGGATAGCCGCCAAGCCAAAGCGAATGTCCTCCCCGACCGCGCTAAATAGCGCATCGGATTCGTTCACATCCGGCGGCAGCACATTAATGTGCATCCGACGGCATTCAGCTAGGTAGTTAGAAAGCTTATCCTTGTTGTCCCGCTGACTGGTCAGCAGGGCGCTCATGTATTCGACCGGGTAGTTGGCCTTTAGGTAGGCGGTCCAGTATGAGACCACACCGTAGGCGGCCGAGTGGGCCTTGTTGAACGCGTAGTTTGAGAAGGGAACTAGGATATCCCACAGGGTCTTAATGGCGTCCTCGGGGTAGCCGCGCTCGATCATGCCATCGTGGAAGGGAATGTATTCCTTGTCTAGAATTTCCTTCTTCTTCTTACCCATCGCACGACGGAGCAAGTCTGCTTGGCCCAGCGAGTAGCCGGCGACCTTCTGCGCAATAGCCATAACCTGCTCTTGGTACACGATCAGACCATAGGTCTCACCCAGAATGTCCTTTAGGGGCTCTTCGAGGGCCGGGTGGATCGGTTCGATCGCCTGAATCCCGTTCTTACGTAGGGCGTAGTTCGTGTGGGAGTCCGCGCCCATGGGGCCGGGACGGTAGAGCGCACCGACCGCGGAGATGTCCTCGAAGTTGTCGGGCTTCATCAGGCGCAGTAGCTCTCGCATACCGCCACCATCCATCTGGAAGACGCCTAGGGTTTCACCAGTGGAGAGCAGTTCGTAGGTAGCCCGGTCGTCAAGGGTGAGGTGGTCAAGATCAACGGGTTCCTTACCGTTGTCCACAATCGCTTCGAGGGCATCGGAAATCACCGTCAGGTTTCGCAGACCCAAGAAGTCCATCTTTAGTAGCCCAAGGGCTTCACAGGTGGGGTATTCGAACTGGGTAATGATGGCGCCATCCTGGGGGCGCTTCATCAGGGGAATAATGTCCGTCAGAGTATGCGAGGACATGATCACCGCACAGGCGTGTACGCCCCACTGGCGGGTCAGGCCCTCAAGGCCCTTAGCTAGGCCCACGACCTTTTGGACATCCGGATCGGAGGCGTGCAGTTTGCGGAATTCTTCCGCTTCCGCGTAGCGCTTGTGGGTGGGGTCGAAGATCCCGTTGACGGGAATATCCTTACCCATTACCGAGGGTGGCATGGCCTTGGTGAGGCGCTCCCCCATCTGGTATTCATAGCCGAGGACGCGGGTCGAGTCTTTTAGGGCCTGCTTAGACTTGATCTTGCCGTAGGTAACCACCTGCGCGATCTTGTCGGAGCCGTACTTGCGGGTCACGTAGTCGATGACCTCACCGCGACGACGTTCGTCGAAGTCGATATCGAAGTCAGGCATGGACACACGTTCAGGGTTTAGGAACCGTTCGAATAGTAGACCGTGCTCCAACGGGTTTAGTTCGGTAATACGCATGGCGTAAGCCACCATGGAACCGGCACCGGAACCACGTCCCGGCCCCACGCGAATACCCTGATCCTTAGCCCACTGGATGTAGTCGGCGACCACTAGGAAGTAGCCAGGGAAACCCATCTGGGTAATAATGCCAACCTCATAGTCGGCCTGTTTGCGAACCTCGTCTGGGATGCCGTTGGGGAAACGGTAGTGTAGGCCGCGTTCCACCTCGCGAATAAACCAGGAGTGTTCGTCCTCGCCCTCCGGGACGGGGAACTGGGGCATGAAGTTAGCGCCCTCTTTGGTGGTGGTGAACTCGACGTCGCACATCTGGGCGACCAGCAGAGTGTTATCGCAAGCCTCAGGGAGCTCCTTGAAGATTTCGCGCATTTCCTGGGCGGTCTTCAGGTAATAGCCAGAACCTTCGAAGCGGAAGCGGTCCGGGTCTGAAAGCCTTGAACCGGTAGAGATACACAGCATGGAGTCGTGAATATCGCGCTCATCCTTGCTGACATAGTGGGAGTCATTGGTGGCGATAATCGGGGCGTCTAGGTGACGCGCTAGAGCCAGCAGTTCTTTTTGGACTCGACGTTCAATGGACAGCCCGTGGTCCATGAGTTCGACGAAGAAATTCTCTTTACCGAAGATGTCCTGCAGTTCGCCCGCTTCCTTGTAGGCCTCTTCGATTTGACCTAGGCGCAGACGCGTCTGGACGGCACTGGAAGGGCAACCGGTAGTGCCGATTAGACCCTTCGAGTAGGTTTCCAGCAGGTCACGGTCTGCACGGGGAGCCTTACCGAAGTGTCCTTCAAGGGAGGCTAGGGAGCCTAGGCGGAATAGGTTATGCATGCCCTCGGTAGTGCGCGAGAGCAGGGTCATGTGCGTGTAGGAACCACGCGCGGAAACGTCGTCGCCGGCGCTCTGCTGCTCCTTGGTGCCCCAGAGGACGCGCGAGTTATCGAAACGGGAGGTGCCGGGTGTCATGTAGGCTTCTAGGCCGATGATCGGTTTGATGCCGGCATCCTTACAGGCGGAATAGAACTCAAATGCTCCGAACAGGAAGCCGTGGTCGGTAATCGCAACGGCGGGCTGCCCTAGTTCTTTGGCGCGCTCCACCATGGGTTTAATTCGGGCGGCACCGTCCAGCATTGAGTAGTCAGTGTGGCAGTGCAGGTGCACAAAGTTCGATTCCATAGGAGCTATTCTAACTAAGGTTTGCTAGGGTCTGCTGGGCGGTTTTTAGTTCTTCGGGAATGGGTGCCGTGAAATGCATTTCCTCCCCCGTGGTGGGATGCGTAAAACCGAGCTGATATGCGTGTAGCCACTGGCGACCAAGGCCTAATTTCTCACAAATTCTGGAGTTGGCCCCGTATAGTTCATCCCCGACGCAGGGGTGGTGAAGGGAGGATAAATGCACGCGAATTTGGTGGGTGCGACCGGTCAGCAGTTCTAGTTCTAGTAGGTCTGCCATGCCCACCTTTTCGAGGACGCGGTAGCGGGTCTTAGCGGGTCGACCATCAGGACGGACAGCCATGCGATAGTCACGGCTCTTAGAACGACCAATCGGAGCGTCGATTAGTCCCTCTGGGTGTTCAAAGTGACCGTGTGCTAGGGCCCGATAGGTCTTGTGCACCTGGCGATCTTTGAAGGCCGCTTGGAGGCTCTCATAGGCGGACTGAGTTTTCGCGACGACCATCACGCCAGAGGTACCCACATCTAGACGGTGGACAATCCCCCGTCGATAGCTATCCCCACTGGTTTGCGGGTCGATTCCACGTGCCAGTAGTACCCCGATGACGCTGGGGCCTTCATAGCCCATGGCGGGGTGTGCGGCCACGCCGGCAGGCTTATTGATGACGACCAGATCATCATCCTGATGCAGAATTTCCAGACCGGGGTGGTCTTGGACGATAAGCTCTGGTTCGGTGGGGACACCAAAGGGCGTAAATTCAAGTGTTTGGCCCGGGTTTAGCGTAGCGGATTTACGACTCTTTTTTCCGTCGACAGAGACTGCGAATTTGTCCCAGTGTTTTGCGACCGCGGAGCGGGTAATGCCGGTTAGGTCCGCAAGTAGGCTATCCAGACGGGTGGGTAGTTCATCGGCGGGGTGTTCGTAACGGCGTCGGCTCTGCGTGCCGGTTTGGGGAGCTGGGGCCTCAGTCATTAATGCCTACCCCTCGGAAGGCCAATAGGGCGATCCCTACGGCCGCGATAAAGATCCAGATATCGGCGACGTTACCGACAAAATAATCACCGTAGGCGATGAAGTCTACGACATGTCCGCGTCCCCAGGCTGGGGGTTGGAAGAGACGGTCGATTAGGTTTCCTACTGCCCCGCTCAGTAGCAGCGAAAGTCCCCAAATCCAGTAATGGTTTGTAACCTGCCTAGAGAAATACAGGATTCCGATACTGACGATGGCTGCGATCAGCGCAAAAATCCAAGTACGTCCGGTTCCCATGGAGAAGGCAGCGCCGGGGTTATGCACCAATTTTAGGCTGAAGAAACCGCCAGGAACCTGAATAATCCGGCCATTACCAAGAGATTTCAGAGCCCAGAGTTTGGTGCCTTGGTCGATCAGTAGAGACAGAATAGCTAGGTTCCAGAAGAGTGGAGATTTCCATGCGCTACGGGTTTTCGCGGGCAAAGGCGCTCCTTTAGATGAAAGAGTGGCGCCCCATAAGCTGGGGCGCCACCAAAGTTATACCGGAATCAGTGACTGATTAGGATCAGTTTTCTTCCTTGCCCTGCTCTAGGTTGCCTAGTAGGCCTTCTAGGTGAGAGCGGATCTGAGAACGGTAATCGCGCTCGAAGTGCTTGAGCTCTTCGATTTCGTTCTTGAGGTTGTTGCGCTTTTCTTCTAGGTCGTTTAGGACGCGAGTACGCTCGTCTTCAGCACCCTTAACGATCTGGACAGCCTGCTCGCGGGATTCAGCGATGATGCGATCGCCTTCCTCACGGCCATCACGAACGTATTCGTCGTGAACACGCTGGGCTAGAGCCAGCATGGAGGT
The DNA here is from genome assembly GCF_001907245.1 of Boudabousia liubingyangii. Lineage (GTDB taxonomy): Bacteria > Actinomycetota > Actinomycetes > Actinomycetales > Actinomycetaceae > Boudabousia > Boudabousia liubingyangii. The sequence goes on along the minus strand of NZ_MQSU01000002.1, from coordinate 201,789 downwards.
GGCAGATTCGGGTTCAGCGGTAGCAGCAGCAACCGGAGCGGCGGCAGCAACAGGAGCTTCGACAGCAGCAGCGACGGGGGCTTCAACGACCTCTTCGTGCTTTTCTTCAACCGGAGCTTCTTCAGCGGGCTTTTCAGCGACCGGAGCAACTCCGTCAACGCTTTCGCCAACTTCAGCTAGACGACGCTCAGCCTCTTCTAGCTTTGCCTTTAGTTCGGTGTTTTCTTCCTGTAGAACCACCATTGACTTGATTACTTCATCAAGGAAGTTATCTACTTCATCCCGGTCGAAGCCTTCACGGAACTTAGTAACAGTGAAGTTGTGTTCCAGGATGTCATCAATCGTAAGTAGCGCCAAAGTTGTTACCTCATGTTGTCAGTTGTCTACGATCACCCCGAGGGGTAATCCACTTTCAGACTCCAACCCGGCACGTCACGTTTGACGATTACGGTTGGCTCTTACACCACAGTTTACACGCATTAAATGGAAATGCGAAAGGTTAAAGTAGTGTTTTGGTTTAGATTTCGTTCTACATCATCTTGACGACGATGGTCTGAAGGATCCCGATAGCGAAAAACAAAATCAAAATTCCCATATCCAATGCCACCATCCCCAGACGTAGGGGCGGGATCAGGCGACGAAGGAAATTGATGGGCGGATCAGTTAAGGCATAGCAAAGATTACCGATCATGGCCACCACGGTGGGCGGCGCCCAGCGGGGCACAAAGATCTTAATAATGTCAAAGACAAAGCGCCCCAGAAGGATCAGCATGTAGAACCATAGGAGGAAATAAATTACTGAAAGTACAGTACTCATCGGTTCCTAGGTTCAGTGTTCGTTGCGAGAAATGACGTGCCCGTGTCCATCAACAACACTGACTTCCCGGGGGGAAATCAAGAATACGTGTGCGGCCACGTGCTCAGTGTGAGCATCTAGGGCATAGGCAACGCCAGTCATAAAGTACAGGAAGGCACGCTGATCCTGTTCGGACATGTTGCCGATGTGCGCAATCACGGGAACATTCTCACGCAGGGAATCAGACATGGCCAGCATCTCGGCGTCCGCGTACTTCATGGGGCGAACGGTAACGATGCGGGAAAGGTCCGCAGCCGGTGCGGTAGCGGTCGGCATTTCGATAACGGAGCCAGAAGCGTCCTCGTATTCGGGAGCATCTTCATACTCGTCATAGTAGCCATCGTAGGCTTCTTCTTCCGCGGGGGCGGAAAGATTGAAATTGCTCATTAGACCACGTAGTCCACCGGCCATGATATTTCTCCTTAGAGTTTTTGCCTTAACTTGGCACTAGCTTATGGGTTTACAGGCTGTTTTCCGCGGAAGATACGCGGAGTGTCATAAAGCAAAAACGATTGCAGCTTGTCGACCAGTCTGAGGGTTACGTCGATAGGAATAAAGATTCGAATCAGAGTAGGTACAAGACCAGCTTGAACGATCCAGGGGCACGTCCTGTGACTCCAGCTCTAAAGCGAGTGCCTGGGGAAGGTCAAGGTAGACATGACCACTACGTCCCGGCAGGACCGCCTGGGGAGCATGCTGGGCCAGCTTCTCCCCCACTTCTACCTCAACCTCATAGTGCTGGGCGCAGATGCTAGGTCCCAGAGCTGCAAAGATTTGAGTGGCTCCCAGTTCCCGTAATTGACGAATTGCTTCAGTGGCGATCCGCCCCTCGATGCCCTTTCGGCCAGCATGCACTGCGGCGACCAGTTTTTCTTTCGGGGCACTAAACACGACCGGCAAGCAGTCGGCCACCTGCACCGCGGCGGCTAGGCCCACCGGGACAATGATGCCATCAGCCTCAACCGGGTCTGTCTGCGGGGCCTCAACGTACTTAACGACCGTTGAGTGGGTTTGACGCATCCAGACCACCGGGCGCTTAACCAGTTGCGCTACTGCTTCGCGATTTTGGGCGACAGTTTGGGGGTCCTGCCCCACTTGATCACCCAGATTTAGGGCCCCATAGGGGCTCGCGCCGCCTTCAGAGCTTGTGAAGACGGCGCGAGCACCAGGAAGATTGATTTCAATCATTGATTTCAGCGTAGGAATTCGGGTAGCTGTAGCCCATCACCACGGTCATCGCCATCGCCCTCGTCAAAGACTCGGGGGATCTCCAGACCGGAGGAAGTACGCGGACGTGATTCGTAGTACGGATCGTCATCATTCGCTACCGACGGGAAGGCCGAGGGGGCAGCACCCGCAGCAGAGGGAGCAGCCTCAACAGCAGAAGGGGCAGCCGGGCGTAGTCGCGAGGGCGGTGCTACCGGAGCGCTGTGGCGGGTGGGAGCAGCCTCGGGAAGGCTACCAACTTCACGGCTGGGAGCGGCCGGGGCTTCCTCGCGTGCCTGAGGGACAGCGGCGCGCGGGACTTCCCGTTCAGCTTCTAGAGCCACGGGACGAAGCGGCTTTTCCTTTGCGACGGATTCGACGTGATCTTCGGGGGTTTCGAAACCGGCGGCAATCACGGTGACGCGGACTTCGTCGCCTAGGGAGTCGTCGATAACGGCACCGATGATGATGTTGGCATCCGGGTGGGCGTTTTCGCGGACTAGGTCAGCGGCAGCACTGATCTCGTTTAAAGCTAGGTCGCTAGCACCCTGGAAGAAGACCAAGGCACCCTTGGCGCCGTAGATTTCGGCTTCCAGTAGCGGGGATAGCATGGCCTGTTCGGTAGCAGCTAGGACGCGGCCTTCGCCGGTCGCTACGCCAATACCCATGAGGGCAGAGCCGGCATCCTTCATGACGGACTTGACGTCCGCGAAGTCGACGTTGATCAAACCCGGGGTGACGATCAGGTCGGTGATGCCACCAACGCCGTTCATGAGCACCTGGTCAGCCTGGCTGAAAGCCTCGGTGATGGAAAGGTTGTGGTCAGAGGAGGAAAGCAGACGATCGTTGGGGACAACGATGAGGGTGTCAACGCATGCTTGCAGGTTCTTAATGCCTTCTTCAGCCTGCTTGGAGCGACGCTGACCTTCGAAGCTGAAGGGGCGGGTTACTACACCCACGGTTAGGGCTCCAAGTTCGCGGGCGATCTGGGCGACAACCGGAGCCGCACCGGTACCGGTACCGCCACCTTCACCGGCGGTCACGAAGACCATATCCGCACCCTTTAGGGCTTCACGGATCTGGTCAGCATGAGCTTCGGCGGCAGCTTTACCGACGGAAGGATCAGCACCAGCACCCAAGCCGTTGGTCTTTTCTTCGCCGATCTCTAGTTTGATGTCGGCTTCGATAATCATCAAGGCTTGCTTGTCGGTGTTGATTAGAACGTATTCGACGTCCTTAACACCTTCTTGAAACATGCGATTAACGGCGTTACCGCCGCCACCGCCAACGCCAACGACCTTGATATTTGCGACGCTCATGCTGTTCTCTGGCACGGATGTCCTCCCTAAACCCTAAACCTTAAGTTGACACTTAGGTTTGATCTGCTTTTTAGTGGCATAAAGATACGGGCATCGCCGGGGCGTTAACAGTAAACACGCCGAACAAAGTAAAGATGGAAAACCGGTTACTGCTGGGAGGTTACTGGCGCTACCGGCGAAGTCAGATCGTAGACGCGTGCATGACGCTGAATCAGGGTCTTTAGAACCCTAGCTTTAAAGTCCGTATCGTCTGGAGAGCCCCATTTAACCAGGGCCCCATTGCCTAGATGCAGTTGCACATTCGTTGGTGAAGGCACCGACAGGTAACGGACCTCCGAACGGATCTCTGGCGGGAGCCCATCGAGTACCTTGAGGCCGGCGCGGATTGACCGTCCGGTGGATTCTTTACCCATTTCTACCTGGATAACTGGCAGCTTTAAACCCTTAGGTTCAAGATACTTGAGGATCACGCCCTCTTTATCCACTACCAGCGTCTGCTTTTCGTGCGGCACTAGCGCTACTGGCTGCCGGACTTCGACCTCGGCAATGGCGGTGTGCGGGAACTGAGTGGTTACCTTCGAGTTGGCCACAAAAGGTAGGCGGTCAATCTCGGTGGCCATCGCGTCGGTATCGAGGCTGAGCACCGGCTGGTTGCGGTAGGTCTCCATAATCTTGACCACTTGAGCGGACCATTCCGGTTTGGTTTCAGGCTGCAGCTTGGCACTAACCTGCTGCAGGCCGAAGACCTTCGAAAAGTAGAGTAGCCAAACCACCAGCACCAGGAGTAGGACGCCAGCTAGCGTACCTCCTAGGCTCCACATGATTCGACGGCGTTGAGAGCGCTGCCGTTCTTTAATCTTCAGACCCAGCTCATTGCTAGTACCGATAAGGGCCGTGTTTTTGGCTCCGCGTTTTTGACGCCAGCCATGCCAGGAGTCTTTAATCCGACTAGGCCAGGCGCTAAGGCCGCGTTCAGAGCCGGTTTTTCGGGTTTCTTCAAGTTCGGCTAGCGCGTCTGTATCCGCCTCGAAGCTGGCCAATGCCTCAGATTCAGGAGCGTTTTCTGACGGAGTTTTCTGGGGCGCTTCCGGTTCCGCCGGTGCAGCAACGTTAAGGCCCTCTTCCGGGGTGGCGGGAGCTAGCAGTTCGGGTTTGACCGTGGGTAGTTCTTTAGCTCGTTTGGTGGCACTGACTCGCCGCACCACCGGCTTTTCGGCAGGTTCAACCGGCCTAGGCGCTTCCGGTTCTGAAGGCTTAGGCGTTACGCCCTGTGGGCGTCGCGGACGACGAGGAGGCGGTGGTGGCTTCACTATCAGTTATCACCATTGCGACGGGTTGATTCGACCTCGGCTACTACTAGGGGGCCCAGTTTGGTTACGTCACCGGCGCCCATGGTTACCAAGGTGTCACCAGCTTGCAGGTGCTGGGCAAGTAACTGGGCAGCTTCCGTGAGGTTGCCAGAGGGAACTGCTTTTTCTAGATGCTGAGTGATGGTCTGGGCATTGATATCCGTACGGGGGTCTTCCCGGGCCGCGTAGATATCTAGGACGTAAACCTGATCCGCTAGGGATAGTGCCTGAGCGAACTCGGCAGCAAAGGCAGCGGTGCGCGAGTAAAGGTGGGGTTGGAAGGCTACTACCAGACGCCCTTCCCCGGCAACCTGTCGGCCCAGTTTAAGGGCCATAGCAACCTCGGTCGGGTGGTGGGCGTAGTCATCGAAGATGCGTACCTCTCCCCCGTCAAGGGCAAGATTGGCGACCGGGTCAAAACGTCGAGCGGTGCCTTCAAACTGGTTCAGGGCCTGTGCCATGGGGCCGGCTTCGACGCCCAATAAGCGACCGGCAATCCATGCAGCGGTAGCGTTAAGGGCATTGTGCAGGCCTCCCATGCGCAGCTTGATCTGGGCAGATCCTAGAACCCCAGAGACCTCAAACTCTTGGCCGTTATCCGTATCGACGCGCTTTGCTAGCTGGACATCAGCTGTGCCCTGGCCGTAGGTGAGGACGCGGTTCCGGCCGGCTTCCCGGACCTTCTGGGCGAGCTCGGCAGCGCCCGGATCATCAGCAAAGGCAATAAGTGTGCCCTCTGGGACTAGGCGTTCGGCAAAGTTCTGGAAGGCCTGTTTAACGCCCTCGAAAGTGCCGTAGTAGTCCAAGTGATCTGGTTCCACCCCGGTCACGATTTCAATGGTCGGTTCGTAGTTTAGGAAGGAGCCATCGGATTCATCAGCTTCAGCCACGAAGACCGGGCCCTGACCAAGGCGGGCGCCAGAGCCGAAACCTTTAACGATTGAACCAACCGCGAAAGATGGGTCTAGCCCAGCGCTGGTCAGCGCCGAAGAGAGCATCCCCGAGGTAGTGGTCTTCCCATGCGCGCCAGCTACGGCCACGAACTGCTTTCCGGCCGCAGCCAAAGCTAGTCCTTCAGAGCGGTGCAAAATGGGCAGTTGGAGTTCATTCGCCTTAATGATCTGCGGATTATCAGCACGGATTGCCGAAGAGCGAATAATGGTCATTCCCGGTTTGATTAGTTCCGGGTCGTGACCTTCGTAGACCTTCACGCCGGCTTCAGCTAGAGCCTGCGCCGCGGGACCTTGAGCAGAGCGGTCTGCACCAGCTACCTGGTGTCCTTGGCCGGCTAGCAGCTGGGCTACGACACTCATTCCGGCGCCCATGACGCCTAGGAGGAAGTAATCAGTCATTTTTCACCTGCTCGATCAAATCAACGAACCTTGCCGAAGCGTGAACGCGTCCGCAGCCGGCAGCAGCGGTAGCAGCGGCCTGTAGTTTCGCTTCGTCCAAGATCCAGGGGAAGACCTCTTTGCGGATCACGTCGGCATCAAACTGTGCATCTAGGACTAGTTTTGCGCCCCCGGCGCCAACTACTTCAGCGGCGTTTAGACGCTGTTCGCCATTGCCAATCGGCAGGGGTACATAGAGTGCCGGCAGGCCCAAAGCAGCTAGTTCGCAGACGGTTCCGGCCCCTGAACGGCACACGACTAGGTCTGCGGCCGCTAGGACCTCTTCCATGTTCATGGCGTATTCGCTGACGTGATAGCGGTCAGCCAAGCCTAGCTTTTCCACGCTCGCGGCTAGCTCTGCGGACTTTCCCTTACCGGTAAGGTGGTAAACCTGAATGCCTTCTGGGAGTTCGGGCAGTACCTGGGCGAAAGCATCGTTTAGGTGCTTGGCTCCCAGCGAGCCACCGGTAATCACAAGGGTGGGTAAGTTCGGATCCAAGCCTAGGGTTTGCACAGCAGACTCACGTCGCTGGTCACCATTACCGGCTAGGCGATCTTCAGCAAGTTGCGCAATGGGTGCGCGCAGGGGCAGGCCCACAACGGCGGTTTTACCGCGCTTGGCGCGCAGGGTGGTAGCCGGAAAGGACAGTCCGAGGGCCGCACAGGTGCGTGCGCCCCAGCGGTTAGCGAGACCGGCCCGCACGTTCTGCTCTTGGATCACCACGGGAATACCGCGAGCCTGGGCAGCCCGGTAAGCCGGGGTGGAGACGTAGCCGCCAAAGCCTACTACGACCTCGGCACCAAAACTATCTAAGTATTCTCCCGCCTGCTTTACCGCATTCTTAAAGGCGCGCGGGAACTTAAACATGGCCAAGCCCGGACGACGTGGGAAGGCCACCTTAGGGATGAAGTCCAATTCCAAACCGGCCGCCGGAACCAAGTCAGCTTCTAGGCCTTCAGCAGTACCAAGCGCACGGACCTCGTGTCCGCGAGCCTGCAGTTCAGTGGCGGTAGCCAACAGCGGATTGACGTGGCCAGCACTGCCACCGCCAGCAAGATAAACCCTCATTACTACCTCTTCCTTCTGAGATTTGGAACTCGACTAGCTAGGACTGAACGTACCTGACCATAATATCCGCGACGTCCCTCATGGTACTGCTTAACACCCGGCAGGGAGTTAGCGCAGGATAGCACCACGCCGCACACGGCTAGCAGTGAGATCAGCGAAGAATAGCCACGAGAGAGGAAGGGCAAGGGCACGCCCAAAACCGGTAGCACACCTAAAACCACACCAATGTTGACGAAGGACTGGAAGCCGATCCAGGCACCGGCACCCACACAGACCAACTTGGCCCAGGGATCGGGGACGCGCATGGCCACGGTGAAGATTGCGACCACTAGGGTCACGAATAGCAAGATTACTAAGGTTGCGCCAACGAAACCGTACTCTTCACAGAGGACCGCGAAAATAAAGTCTGAGTCGGCAGTGGGCAGGTAGAGCCATTTTTCTCTCGAGGCACCGGGCCCCTGACCGAATAAACCACCCATGCCCACGGCCCAGCGGGAATGGTCAATCTGGGTGGCGGGCTGATAGCCCAAGGGGGCGGCTTTGAGACCTAGGGCTACGCCAATGGAATCGAATAGGGCCTTCACGCGGGTACGACGCGAGGGCGAGATCATCACCATGAACACGGCCCCAAAGGCCGCGAAAACAAAGAACCACGAGATATAGCGGCCGGAAACTTGGGCGGCAATGATGACGAAGAGGTAGATGGCCACGAAGATGACGACACTACCCATGTCACGACAGATCAACACCGGGAAGATAGTAACTACCAGGGCGCCGGTCAGGTAGACCACGGCTCCAATCCCTTTTCTCAGATCCATGGGGAATTCGGCCAAAATCAGCGCTAGGACCATTACGAAGCCCAGTTTTAAGAGCTCTGAGGGCTGAATGATCACACCGACGTTCAGCCAGTTACGGTTACCACCGATTTCCTTACCGACGAAGAAGGTAGCCATCTGGAGCATCCAGGCCACGGGGTAGACCAGGTAGGTCAATTTTTTGAGCCAGCCGACGGGCATTTTCATGGCAATGAGCATCATCACGACACCCATGGCGGTAAAGACTGAAATACGGGCGATTTCGCCCCAGAATGAGGTTCCGCGGTTAATCAGGCGGACTGACATAGCGGAGTACACCAGTAGGAAGCCAAAGGCAGAAAGGAACAGGACGATCCCAAGGATGATATTGCGTAGCAGCAGATCCCTTTGGATCATCTGACTGACGTCAGCGGTGGTTGTCACCGTGGAGGGTGAGCCTTCTCCGATCTTGCGGGAGGAAAGCTTATTTTTTAGCTTTTCCCACCACTTCATGCCTGTTGCTCCGCAAGTCTACGGACCGCATCCGCGAACAGATCACCACGCTCAGAATATGACTTGAATTGGTCCCATGAAGCACAGGCAGGGGCCAACAGGATGGTATCGCCGGGTCGTGACAGGGCGACAGCTTCGTGTACTACCGACATGAGGAAATCTTCATGACCATCAACTTCCACCACCGGCAACTGCGGGGCGTGGGTCTGGAAGGCTTCCCGAAGAGCAGTGCGGTCTTCGCCAATGATAATGGCGGCACGTAGGCGCGAAGCGACCTCGGCTACTAACTCACTAAGATCTTGGCCCTTGGTCAGCCCGCCCACAATCCAGACTGCCGTTCCCGGTTCGATCCCGGCTAGCGAGGCACGGGCAGCGTGAGCATTGGTGGCTTTAGAGTCATCGATCCAGGTAACTTCCGCGACCTGCCCGAGGACGTGGCGACGGTGACCAGGGGCGGCAAAACGCATGAGACCGTCACGAACGGCCACGGGTTCAACACCGACTGCGCGAGTTAGGGCCGCCGCGGCTAGTGCGTCTAGGACTACTGCGGGCGAGGGGGCGGCCGACCAGGCCGTCGCCAGCTCTTCTAGGTCGGCAACCTCGGCTGCCTGCTGGTAGCGGTTTTCGACAAAGGCGCGGTCCACTAGGTACTGTTCCACCAAGCCAAAATCAGAGGGGCCGGGGTGACCTAGGGTAATGCCAATGGCGCGGGCACCTTCTTGGACGTCGGCGTCCTCGACCATTTTGCGAACTACCTCGTCACCCTGGGGGAAGACGCAGGCAATCTTGGTGTTTTCGTAGACGCGTGCTTTTGAGTCACGGTAGTGTTCGAAGCTGCGGTGCCAATCGAGGTGGTCAGCGGCCACATTCAGACACAGTGAAGCGGTGGGTTCGACCGTGTAAGTCAAGGCTAGTTGGAAGCTAGATAGTTCCACCACTAGGGCGTCGTAGTCACCACTGTGAACGCGGGAGATCAGTGACTGGCCGTTGTTACCGACAGCGAAGGCGCGCTGACCGGCGGCTCGTAGGATCGTGGCGGCCATTTCCACTGTAGTGGTTTTGCCGTTGGTGCCGGTGACACAGAGCCAGGGTTGCTCTCCCCCGTCGGCCTGCTGAAGCCGCCAGGCTAGTTCTACTTCAGAGATAACTTCCTGCTGGGCGATTACCGGCGCTAGGGCCTGGGAAAAGACTGAGATTCCGGGTGAGGCGACCACTAGGTCCGCGTGGGCGTCACAGGCCAGTTTCCCCATCTGTTCGTCGGTTTCACAGTGGGTCACGTCCCAGCCTTCAGCTTTGGCCGAGGCAGCTGCGTCAGCATTGCGTTCTAGCAGGCTAACTTGGTAGTTACGTTCTTTGAGTACTTGTGCTACGCCGAGGCCGGTTTTTCCGGCTCCTAGGATTAGGGCGGTGGTTTTCGGGTTTTCGCTCATCGTGCCGCACTCACCCATTCTGCGTAGAAGAGGACGACGCCAAGGATCGCGCAGAGGCCGGCTACCAGCCAGAAGCGGATTACGATGGTGATTTCACGCCAGCCGGATAGTTCGAAGTGGTGGTGTAGCGGGGCCATCTTGAAGACGCGCTTACGGGTAAGTTTGAAGGACGTAATCTGGATGACGTCTGACATGACCGTGGCGACGAAGAGGCCACCGATGACGATGGCTAGGAACTCGGTGTGGGTCATGATGGACATCGCGGCTACGGCACCACCTAGGGCTAGGGAGCCGGTATCACCCATGAAGATTTGGGCGGGGGCGGCGTTCCACCAGAGGAAGCCGAAGCAGGCGCCAACTAGGGCGGAGCAGAAGATGGCAAGTCCTAGTGGGTTGGCCGTGGTGTAGCAGGCGTGCAGCGCGGCGGGGCCGCGGGCACAATCCTGGTAGTACTGCCAGATGGAGATGAAGGTGTAGGCACCGAAGACGGCCATGGACGCGCCGGTAGCCAAACCGTCTAGGCCATCGGTGAGGTTCACGGCATTAGACCAGGCAGAGACCAGTAGGTTTACCCAGATTAGAAACAGCACAATACCGATTCCGAAGCCCCAGTACGCTAGGCTCAGCCGGGTATCGCGAACTACGGAAATCGCCATAGATGCTGAGGTTTGGCCGTACTGATTCGGGATCAGGGCGGCCCCTAGGGCAAAGATAGTGCCCACTAGGACTTGCCCAATGATTTTTGCCAGCGGGTTTAAGCCCAGTGAGCGCTGTTTGGAGATCTTCGTGAAGTCGTCGATAAAGCCGATCACGCCTAGCCCCACGAATAGGAACATGACAAGGCCTGAGGAGATTGATGGCAGGTGTCCGCCGAATCCGAATCCGAGGAAGGTACCGATGACAGTGGCCGCAATAATTACGACGCCACCCATGGTGGGGGTACCACGCTTGGTGAGGTGTTCGGTGGGGCCGTCTTGCCGGATGAACTGACCGTATTCGCGAGCTACCAAGAACTTGATAAAGAACGGCGTACCGAAGAGTGAGATTAGTAGCGATGACCCTAGGGCCACAAGGATTGCCATCATTTTTCATTCACTCCTTGGAGCAGTTCGTCTGCGATTTCGTAGACCCGTGAGCCGTTTGATCCCTTGAGAAGGATTAGTGCTCCAGCGGGGGCGTACTTATCTAATAGCTTACGAGCATCTGCTGGGGTCTCGCAGTGCCAAGCTTGCGTTTTGTCTTTCACCACATCATGTAGGGGCTCAGCTTCCGGGCCCACCGTGATGATTACGTGGACCTGTGCTGCTAGGGCCTGCTCCCCCACCTGTCGGTGTAGTTCTGCCGATTGTGGGCCCAGTTCTAGCATCTGGCCAAGGACCGCAACGCGGGTGGCTTCGGGCTGACTTTGTCCTAGGTGCGCTAGGGCGGTTAGCGCTGCTTTCATGGAGTCCGGGTTCGCATTGTAGGCGTCATCGATAACGGTCCACTGTCCCTTTTCAAGCGGGGCGGCAAAGACGTGCATACGGTGCGGACTGATGGCTTGTGAGAGTCCCAGTGCGGCCACGACCTGTTCGTAGGGTACCGCTAGGGCCAGTGCGGTAGTGGCAGCAGCAAGGGCGTTAGCAACATGGTGCTTACCAACTAGCGACAGCTGTACGCGCGCGTTTTGCTCTTCGTAGCACAGTTCAAAACTGGGGCGGCCAATCTCATCGAGTTCGATCCCATTGGCGCGGACGGTAGCTTCCGCAGCTCCCTGTGCAGAGAAGTACCAGGTGGGTCCTTCATGGGCCGCAGCCATTTGTCGAACGGCGGAATCATCATAGTTGAGGATTTTCACGCCTTGCGGACGTAGTCCGGCAACCAGTTCTGCTTTTGTCTGGGCTAGGACTTCACGTGATCCAAAGCCACCTAGGTGGGCGGTACCGACCAGTAGTTCAACTGCCGCATCGGGGGCGATGAAGCTGGTGAGGTACTTTAGGTTTCCGGGGGCGTCGGCTCCCATTTCGAGGACGAGGAAGCGGGTTTCGGGTTCCGCTTTGAGTGCGGTTAGCGGCATGCCCACCTCGTTATTAAAGGAACGTAGGTTAGAGACGGTGGGTGCCTGGGAGGCCAGAATCTGCGCTAGCAAGTCCTTGGTGGTGGTTTTACCGGCGGAACCGGTAATGCCGATTACCTGTAGTTGCGAGTTCGGTGCCGATCGCAGGGATTCAATGTAGGTGCCGGCGATCTGCGCGAGGGCTTTGGTGGAGTCTTCGACCAGCAGGGCGGGAACGGGCCATGGTCCGGGCTTTTCGACCACCAGAGCCACGGCACCGGCTTTGACGGCGGCGGGAATGTAATCGTGTCCGTCGGCTTGTTCACCGGGACGGGCCACGTAGAGGGAGCCCGGTTTGGCTTCGCGAGAGTCGGTGACTACCGGACCGTCGATCTGCACGTCGTTTCCCAGTAGTTCGGCTGGCAACACCTGTGCTAGTGCAGCTAGTGAATAGCGCATCTTATTTCCTTCCCGACTGTGCCCAAAACTCGCGAGCAACTAGGCGATCATCTAGTTCAACTGGGGTGGTTCCCACTACTTGGATAGTCTCATGTCCACGTCCGGCTAGTAGCACGGTGTCTTCTGGACGGGCTAAACCCAAGGAGATTTGAATGGCTAGTTCACGACCATCGACCTCTAGGGCCGGCAACTGGTCTTGATTCGGGGCCTGCGATAGGGCTTCCTGGGCTTCCGAAGTGGAAGACACGGTGGCGAAGCTGGGGCAACCCTGTAGGACTTCGGCGCGGATCTGATCGGTGGGTTCGGTATAGGGGTCGTCATCGGTGACGATTACCAAATCTGCACACTCGCAGGCGCTCTGGCCCATCTGGGCGCGTTTGCCACGGTCTCGTTCACCGGTGGCGCCGAAAACTAGGATGATTCGGCCGGGAGTGTGCGGACGTAGTGCCTGGCAGGAAAGCACAATGGCGTCAGTAGTGTGTGCATAATCCACCACGGTGAGCGCTTTTTCTTCGGTGCGTCCCTGAACGATTTCCATGCGTCCGGGGACCTGAGTATTGCGAGCAATGCGTTCGGCAGCAACCTGGACGTCATGGCCACTAACTGCCGCCATCACCAGGGCGACTGCCATGTTTTGAACGTTGTAGTGTCCGGGTAGCGGACAGTGGGCGCGGACCACCTCCGGGTACTGGCTGCCGGCAGGTGCGTAAAGTTCAAAGTCGGTGCCGGCCATTCCCGCGGGATTCGGTAGCACACGCACGTTCCAGTCTGCGGTTTTCCCTTCGGTAGCCACAGTGACATGCGGTAGCTTCGTTTCTGCTGCTAGGCGCTCTCCCCACTGGTCATCGACGCAGATTACACCGCGTTGGGCCCGCGCCGGATCAAAGAGTTTAGCTTTGGCTAGGAAGTAGTCTTCCATCGTGCCGTGGAAGTCTAGGTGGTCACGCTGCAGGTTCAAAAAGCCTACGGTTTCCAGTTTTAGGCCACTGATTCGTCCTAGTTCAAGTGCGTGGGAAGAAACCTCAATGGCCGCCTCTTGGGTGCCATTTTCGAGGGCGAAAGCCAGCAGCTGCTGTAGTAGTGGCGCTTCTAGGCTAGTGCGGGCAGAGGGCAGCTGAACGCCACCCAGATCGATTCCGACCGTGCCGATATTGCCGGCGCGATGACCGTCCGGCTGGTCTTCAAAGGCGGCCCGCAGCATCCGGGTGGAGGTGGATTTTCCGTTCGTGCCGGTAACGCCATAAACCTTTAGTTTAGAACTGGGGTCACCGAAAACCTGCGCGGCAACTAAGCCGGCCACCTCGCGCGGGTTTTCGCAAGCAATTACAGGTACCGGAAGGGCTTTTGCCTTTAGGGCCTCAAGTCCAGCGCTGGTAGTCAGGATCGCGGTGGCACCCGCTTCGACAGCTTGAGGGGCGTAATCCCAGCCGTGAGCACGCGCGCCGGCAAGGGCTACGAATAGGTAGTCGGCTGCGACCTCGTTAGAAGCAACGGTAACGCCGGCAATGCGCTGGGTGACGTCAGCGGTTTCCGGATAGATTTTTCCCTCGCTCAACTCGAGTACCTGGGCCAAAGAGAGCCCGGGAACCTGTTGAGGATGAAGATCAGCTAGGCCTAAAGACATGTAATAACCTTAAATCTATAACCGCAAGCAAAGAAATCTGACACTCGGAGAACCCCTTACCTAGCGTTGAGTTCAAAGAGTTCAGGACCACTGGTGGAAGGCGGGACACCCAGTGAAGCCATGGTGCGCATGGCCATCTTTCTAAAGGGCGGCACGGCCACCACACCACCGTAAATGGAGGTCTGGGGGCGGTAAGCCACCACCAAAATGGCAACCGCGGGGTTTTCGGCCGGGACTAGGCCAGCAAAGGAGGCAACGAAGCCTTTTTTGCCGCTGAGGATCTGAGTGGTACCGGTCTTAGCCGCGATGTTGTAACCGTTGATCTTGGCATCCGGAGCGGTACCTTCCTCGGTGACCACACCCTCCATCATACGTACTAGGGTCTTAGCGGTTTGGGAGGAAAGCACCTGCTGGGGCTTACCGAGCTCAACCTTATGGAAAGTACCGTTAGGGTCAGTGTAGCCATCGATAATGTGGACCTTGTTGCGGACCCCGCCATTACCGATCGTGGCAACCATATCCAGCACCTGTAGGGGCGTGGTTGAAACACCCTGACCGAACATGGTGGTGTATCGCTGACGCGGCCCCCACTTCTGGTAGTCCGGGAGCAGGCCACTCTGTTCGGCGGGAATATCGATGCCGCTCTTTTCACCCCAGCCGAAGCGTCGCATTAGTTGGTAGCGCTGTTCATCGGTGACGCGGTCACCCACCTGGGTGGTGCCGGTGTTCGAGGATTGAGCAAGGACGCCCGCGGCCGTGAGGTACTCCGGTCCGTGCTCGTGGGAGTCGTTAATGACCTGCCCGTTGGGGGCAGTCCACTGCTCGGTAGAGGTAATCGGGGTCTGCGGGGTGATTTTGCCCTGTTCTAGAGCGGTTGCGAAGGTAACCAGTTTGCCGGTTGAACCGGGCTCGTAGGTGTCTTTAACTAGGCGGGAGCCGAAGAGTAGTGGCTTGTCTTTGGTGGCTTCCTTGGGGACCACCACGCCCGAGTCACCAACCGCTAGGATGCGTCCGGTCTTGACTTCTTCAACGGCTACCAGCACCCATTCCGAGGAAGAGGACTTCTGGGTTTCATCAGCTAGCTTTTGCGCGTAGTCAGTAAGGTCAGCGTCTAGGGTGAGGTGAATATCGGTACCGCGCTTGGCGGGGACGGTCTTTTGGTAACCGCCGGGAATCGGAACGCCGTTGGCGCCGATTTCTACGACCTCGGAACCCTGCTGGGATTTAAGGATGTCCTCTTTGAGCAGTTCTAGTCCGGCCGCCCCCTTGGTTTTGGTGTTGTCGTTGGGGTCGGTACTCATGAAGCCGACTAGGTTCGCCGCGGTGGCGCCACGCGGGTAGTCTCGCTCAGATTTGAAGACTTCAGAGATGCCGCGAATCTTTAGGTTACGGATCTCGCGCATTACCTGCGGGGTTACGTCCTTGGCGACGACCCGGTACTGCTTGTAGTAGGCCCGCTCGGAGGGTTTGATCCCACTGATCTGGGCTTCCTTGGCGCGCGCGGCTTCTTCTTCCTGTTTGGTGTGGGGATTTTGGGTGAGTAAGCCACCTAGTTCTGCCCGGTCCATTTTGAGGATGGGGGCCATCTGTTTGGCTGCTTCAGAGGGGCCCACGCCGATTAGTTCGACGGTCTTTTTACCCTCTGCATCCGTCTTGGTTTCCCAGTGCTCGTAGTTGGCGATTTCAACCGGGTTGGCAATGACGTCGTAGCGGGTAGTGGAGGCTGCTAGTACGTGCCCGTTGCGGTCATAGATACTGCCGCGTGGCTCGTGCAGTTCAAGAGAAATTGAGCGTCCCTGAATGCCACGTTGCGCATAGGCCGGACCCTGGACGATTTGGACCCAGAAGAGTGGGATTACTAGTAGCCCCACTAACAGAGCTAGTCCCGCGCGAATGAGTTTGGTGCGGCGGTTGATTCCGGCGGTATTGATACCGGCATTAACCTGCTTTTTTCGCACCGAGACATTCCTTTACTTGCGGGGAGTATTACGGGTCGTTGGGACCTGCTTTTATTCTAGTTCAGTGGGCGGCGGTTCCGCCGGTGATTTCATTCTTTTCTAGGTTTACGTAGCCGTAATCAGCGTAGGGAACCATACCTAGTTCCTTGGCTCGCTCCCCCAGCCAGGCGGCAGAGGAACGCTTGTTAAGTTCCTCGGTTAGCGCTTGATTCTGCTCCTGTAGCACGCTCAGTTCGGTGTGTAGGGGCTTGGCAGCCATGGCCAAGTGGGAGGTGTAGGAGGTGATCCCGAGGATGGTGGCTAGGAGCAGTGTCACAGAGGCGACAATTGCAGTGACGGTGTGTCGCCCACCGACTCGAGGTGCGCTCTGGGTGACAACCGAGAGTTCCGGACGAGAACTTTGGGCGCGACGAGGTTGAGTGGTCGCTTTCCACGCGGTAGCAGTAGCGTTCATTTCCGGTTCCCTTCAGTTTTTTGGTCGGGGTTTGAGGACAGTCGTTCTACAGCGCGTAGGCGGACTGGAGCGGAACGGGGGTTTTCCGCAAGTTCTTGGTCGCTGGGGCGCTGAGCCCCGCGGGTAATGAGTTTGAAGTCTGGTTGGGCAGATTCAGGAATGAAGGGTAGATCTGCCGGTACATCAACGGTGGTGATGGTTTTGAAGGTCTGTTTTACCAGTCGATCTTCCAGCGATTGGTAGGCTTCGACTACTAGGCGGCCACCGTCGTTGAGTGATTTCAGGGCGGCCGGGAGGGCGGCTTCTAGGATGTCCAGTTCGCCGTTGACCTTGATGCGAATGGCTTGGAAGGTGCGCTTGGCCGGGTTACCGCCCTTACGCATGGCAGCCTGAGGGAGTGCCTCACGGATTACTTCGACTAGTTCTGCCGTCCGGGTAAGAGGTTTTTCAGCTCTAACGGCCACGATCTTTTGAGCGATCCGATTAGCGTTCTTTTCTTCTCCGTAGCGCCACAGCACCTGGCTGATTTCTTTGGCAGAAGCGGTGTTGAGGAAGTCTGCGGCAGAGGGTCCCTGAGTGGGGTCCATGCGCATGTCTAGTTGAGCATCACGGCTGTAGGAGAAGCCCCGCTCGACCATATCTAGTTGGAGGGAAGAGACCCCCAGATCCATTAGTACCGCATCGACGTGGCCGCCAGCTTTTTGCGCGACCTCGTAAACCTGGTCGTAGGTGGCGTGAACGGCTTGGAAACGTTCACCGAAGGGAGCGAGGCGTGCGGAGGCTAGCTCGATAGCTTGGGGGTCGCGGTCGATGCCGTAAACGGTAACTTCCGGGAAGGCCTTAAGGACTGCCTCGGTGTGTCCACCCATTCCTAGGGTGCAGTCAACCATGATTGCCCCGGGGCGTTCTAGGGCGGGGGCTAGCAGTTCTAGGCATTCCTTGAGCATCACGGGGGTGTGTGCCTCGGCGGCTTTGATTTCGGCCATTGCGCTAGCCTCCTTTCTAGATTCTTGGGTGTGGATGATTAAGTTCTTCGGTGGGTCCCGGATGCCACTTAATCTCTGTCCGACCGGTTCTGGAAACGGGGAAGTGATCCCAGAGCCTCGGCCAGAGACTAAATAGCACCCAGGGGTGGTGGGCTAGAACAGCCCGGGGACGATTTCTTCGGCCATATTGGCGAATTCGTCTTCCCCTTCATCCAGGTAGGCCTGCCAGGTGGCGGCATCCCAGATTTCAACGCGGCGACCACTACCAATCACTACTAGGTCACGCTCTAGGTGAGCGTAGTCTCGGAGCGGCTGGGCGATTGATACGCGTCCTTGTTTGTCTAGCTCTTGGTCATCTGCACCAGAGAGCAAGAAACGGGTGAATAGACGCGCTTGCTTGGAAGTTAGTGAGGCTTTGGAAAGCTCTTCGTACATGCGCGCAAATTCGGGTTCCGGAAAAACGTAGAGGCAGTGTTCCTGACCACGGGTGAGGACGATTTGGTTTCCCAGCTGTTCACGCAGTTTGGCGGGCAGGATCAAGCGACCTTTGCCGTCCAACTTGGGCTCGTAGGTGCCGTGGAAGCCTTTTAGCATCTTCACCTCCTTGTGGGTTTTAGGGAGTTTCTGCGGTTTTCCGGGCGGTAGTACCGGCTTGGTGCCACCTAGTTTTGGGTGCACCCCTCCACTAATCCCCCACTTTACTCCATTTTCCACCACCTGCAAGCGTAATTAGGGTGTTTTGCTCACATTAATTTGCAAATTTCGTTGAAATTTCAAGGTGGTGCAAAGTGGAGGGTTTTTCCACATTTTTTCGCATGTAAACCCAAAAAGGACAAAAAAGTTCCCCACCAGCAATCTGGTGGGGAACTAAAAGGTCTGAAACTAAAACCTAGGGACGCTCATTACGACGTTGGAAGCGCTCCTGTTGGCGAGCTTTGAAGCTACTGGGGTTGGAAGTGGAGGATTTGGGGGATTTAGTTTTTTCCTTACCGTTTACTCCGGGAGTCAGCACCAAATACATGCCGCCAATCATGGCTAGCACTCCCAAGACGGCAATAATCACGCCAGGCAGGTTGTAGCCCCAGGTAACGCCTACTAGTAGAGCCACTAGGCCCACTAGCACGATTCCTCCCCCAAGGGCAATCCGATGCAGATTCCAACTAGCTTTCGGGGGTTTAACCTCAGGAGCATGGGCGCTGGGCACGGCGGTATCGAACTGGGCAACCGAAGAGGCAAAATCAGGATCTGACTTCAGGCTCTCTTCTAGCTGTTCCAGCACTTCGCGTTCGCGATCAGATAGATTCACGTGTGCCTCCGGGGCCTTGACAATACTTTGCATGATTTTCTCATATTAATGCCCTTTTTTCACTCCTTACCGAGATTAGCTAGCTGCCGGCACCCTACGCTTCCCGGTTTACGCCAGGCTCTGATCAGGGTCTTCTTTGGGATTAGCCAACCCTAGCAAGGAAGCTGAACCCAGGGCTTGACGACCAAAACGAGCGCGCACTGCATCCCAGCCAGCAGCCAGCTGTTTAGCTTTCGGATCCTCATCCACAGTTGTTTGGATTCCCTGAGTTGCCGGGATCAAGCCCTCAAGGCGAATTCCAATCAACCGGATCGGATCGGCGCCCAGATTGACCTGCTTTGCTAACTGCGCAACCACCTGCATTACTTCGGGGCTGGTATTCAAAGGCGGGTTGACGCTCTGCGACTTAGTTTTAGTTTCGAAGTTCCCCGTGCGCACCTTCAAGGCCACCGTACGAGCGAGCCATCCTTGAGACCGCAGGCGCGCAGTGAGTTCATCGGCTAGGTTCAGCAGGACCCGATGTAGGTATTCCATATCGTCTTGGTTTTGACTGAAAGTAATTTCTTTACCCAGGGATTTTCTTTCCCTTTGCGTGTTGATCCCACGATTATCGATCCCGTGGCAAAGCTCGTACAGGTGGATTCCAGCGGCCTGTCCCAGCATGCTCACTAAGGTGTGAGTGCTCAGGGCGGCAGCTTGTTCGACCCGGGTGATTCCCTTGCTGGCCAGTTTTTGTGCGGTTGCGGGCCCCACTCCCCAGATCGCTTCAATCGGCAGCAGGTTGAGGAACTCTTGGTTAGCTGCCTTGGGGATCATGAGTAGCCCGTCAGGTTTGGCGTGTGCGGAAGCGATTTTGGAGAGGTATTTGACGCTGGCGATTCCTACCGAGGCGGGCAGACCCACCTCATTTCGGATCCGGGCACGTAGTTCTTGTCCGATCTGGGTGGCACTACCCAGGCGTAGTCGCGCGCCGGCAATATTCAAGAAGGCCTCGTCAATGCTGACCTGTTCGAATTGCGGGGTAATCGAGGCGCAGATTTTCATAACCTCTTTAGAGACCTGACTATATAGTTCGTGTCGAACTGGCAGGTAGTTAGCCTGTGGGCAGAGCCGGCGAGCTTGGGCAATGGGCATGGCGGAATGGACCCCAAATTTTCGGGCCTCGTAGTTACAGGCGCTAACTACGCCGCGTTCTTTGCTACCGCCGACGATGAGTGGCTTTCCGGCTAGCTGCGGTTGTTCACGGATTTCAACTGCGGCAAAGAAGGAGTCCATGTCGATATGGAGAAAATCGCAGCCCGTATCGTCACTCCCCCAGTTCTTACGGGCGGCGGCGACGCGTGGGGCGCGTGACATAGTTCCTCCTGTTGCTTTCGGCTTCTTCTAGTTTATTTGATAGCTTAGCTTTATGTCTGCGAAGCAAGGGATTAATCTAAGCGAGTTACCAGTTGGGCCCCAGCCGATTTCTACGGGCACGGCGGAATTAAAAGCCATTGATGGGGGCCTGTTGCTTCTGGTTAATGGCGTGGAGTCTTCCTGCTATGACCTGAGTGATCCGGCCTATCTAGATTTTGAGTACCTGCAGCAGATGTCGGTAGTGGCCGAGGCCTGTTTCCCTTTGCCGCAGCCGCTTAGTGCCCTGCACTTGGGTGGAGGCGCTTGTTCTTTGGCCCGCGCTTGGGCAGCGAAGCGTCCCGGGGGCCGAGGGCGCGTGGTTGAGCTAGATGAAAAACTAGCTGAGTTTGTGCGCACTTGGTTTGATTTACCTCGTTCCCCGGAGCTTTCGATTCGAGTCGGTGACGCGGCAGAGGTGGCGGCAACCTTCCGGGATGAGACCTTTGACGTGGTGGTGCGTGATGTGTTCGCAGGCGCCCATACGCCGGAACATATCTGGAATACTGAGGCTACCGCGCATTACGCGAGGATTTTAAAGCCTGGAGGCCTGTTTTTGGCGAATGTGGAGGCAGCTCCCGGTTCCATGTCGGTCGCCCAGGAGTGGCAGGTTATTCGTGAGCACTTCCCGGAGGTTATTGCGATTTCTGCCCCAACTGTGGCCCGTGGTGACCGCCGCGGAAATGTGGTGGTAGCGGCCTCGGATAAACCATTGCCGGTTTCTCAAATTGAGGTGGATCTACGTCGTTTGCCGCTGCCGGTTTCTTTGGTGGGCGCCAAGATTAAACGGCGATGGGAGCAGTGGCGCGGCTAGGAATTCGCTAGGCAACAGAAGGTTATTTTCCGTTGTCTACGTTGCCTGAGGCTCATGTGAGCGGGCGCTAGTCTTGACGCCAGCGGTCACGTCGTGAACGACGTGAGAGCTTCCCCCACTGTCCCATATCGGGTAGGGGTTTTTGGGCACGTCGTACCCGGCGGTTCTTGTCTTCTTCGCTCTTGAGGAAGTTTTCCAGTTGGCGGCCAATCTCATCCTCGTCAGGAATCATCAGATCGGGGAAGCTGCCAAAATCAGGATTCGCAGAAGCACTTTGGGAGCCAAGGGAATCGTAGTTTTCTTCGAGGCTGGCAATCAGGGCCTGATTGTCTGGGCTGGCTTGCACCATCGCCTCCAACTGCGGGGCTAGGACAGCGGCCGCCGCGTCTAGGTCCCCAAGTGGTAGTGACAGGTGGGCCATCGAGCTCAAGGCGCGCAGAAGTTCAGCTGCGGCCGGGAAGTACTCTGATTCGAATAGGTAGTAGGGTACGGAGACCACCAGTCCACGAGTGCGGAAACCTCTACGGGCTAGGCGATACATGATGAACACGTCTAGGGAGGCCGAAAGCTTAAGGACGTTCGGGTTTTCCTCTTCCGCGGCCGAGGAAAGTCGCGGCGGTTCGCCTTCTCCCTCGGCACTGGTCAGGGAGGGTAGACCGGGATTGAAGTGCGTCTGCGGGTTGGCGGGCACGGCCGGGAGCTGACGGATACGCATCCCAGGAGTTTCGTTACTGGGTCGGTCCAGCGTCGAAGGGTTAAAGGGCATACCGGCGGTTTTGCGCGGTTCACCGTGCAAGACATGTAGTTGCAGGGGCCGGGTATGCGGCAGGGCGGCGGGTACCGCAAGCAGGGAGTAGATTTCTTCCACGCCAGCGCGAGCAATGATCGTAGCTAGGGCTTCGGTGAATGCTTCCCAGCGGAAATCCGGCTCTGGGCCATGGAGTAGCAGGAAGGGCTGCCCATCAAGGTCAATGGCTAGGTCGATGACGATCTGGGCAGTATCGAGGTTCGATAGTTCCCAGTTTTCGACACTGGCCAGTGGGCGTGAGGCGCGGTAGTCGATCAGTTCATCAGCGTTGAAGGTAGCGTAGCGGCCGACGATGGAGGCTTCTAGAAGTTGCTCTAGGGCTAGTCGGCCGGCATTCCCGGGATCCATGGTGCCGTGGAAGAAGTGCACTAACCTGGTGGCTTTAGCTTCCGCCTGGGGGCCAAGGGCGAAGAGAGGGTTGCTCTGGTTTTCCATTTGAGCTCCTTTCTTACGCCGTTAGTTACCTTGTTCTATTTGAACATGATTTTCTTATGCTCAAGGTTGCTAAGTGAAACAGTTTACCGAAAGTTATCAAAAAAGCACGTCAGATAAGCCCCCGAAGGGTACTACAATTCGCGTCCAGCGTCATCGGACCTTAGACCCGGGTAAATAGGGGCAAAATAAGTGGCCGTAACTTTATCGACGGATCGGGGATCACCGTGGCCACGCCAACCAGTCCTTCCGACGCGCAGCTTCAGGTTGAACAGCGCGCGGTTGATCATGCCTATGAGGTCTTGGACGTTACCCGACGTCGTTACCGTGAACGTCAGGCTCGCGCGCATGCTTCCGGTGGTTCCGGTTCGCACCAAGCACGTACCGAACGTGACGCGATTTCTTCGCATTTTGGGGACGAGGCCGCGCGGCTAGAACAGCTTGAAGAGCGTTTGGTTTTTGGCAAGTTAACCGGTTTGGACGGTTCGATTCGCTATATTGGGCGGACCGGTTTGGTTGACGAGGATGACCAGCGAGTTTTGATGGACTGGCGCGCCCCGGCCGCACTCCCCTTTTATCAGGCCACCGCAGTAGAGCCCTTAGGCGTGGCCATTAGGCGTCATATTATGACCCGTTTGCGCCAGGTCATCAGCGTTGAAGATGACCTGTTGGACACTAAGAATTCTGAGGCTTCTGAACTACAGGGCGAGGGCGCCCTGATGGCTGCTCTTTCTTCGGCTCGTTCTAGCTTTATGGGCGATATTGTCGCGACCATTCAGGCGGAACAAGACCGAGTGATTCGTTCTGCCGATCAAGGAATTTTGGTGGTTCAGGGAGGCCCGGGAACGGGAAAGACCGCCGTGGCTTTGCACCGGGCGGCTTACTTGCTCTATGCGGAACACAAGCGTCTGGCTCGCTCCGGAGTTCTGATTGTGGGTCCGTCCAATACCTTCTTGCGCTATATCGAAAAGGTTTTGCCCTCACTGGGCGAAACGGGCGTGGTTTCCCTAACTCCGCAGGCACTAGTCCCGGGCTTTAAGGCCACTACGGTCGATCCGGTTCCGGTAGCTAAGCTCAAGGGTGACTTACTGTGGGAGCGGATCATTAACCGGGCCGTGCGGGGACTGGAGCGGACCCCGAAGAAGCCGGTTGAGATTCGGGTTAATGAGCGAATTTTGAAGCTAATGCCGGAGGATTTTAAGGCTGCGATTACGCGTGGGCGTCGGGCGTCCTCGAAGCATAATGAGGGTTGGCAGACCTATGCCACCTATCTACTTGATATTTTGACAACCCAGCTTTCTGAGCAGGCCGAGGCCGATTCTGCTGAGTATGACTGGGCTCGTGATGATCTGCGCTCTTTGCCGCAGGTGCGTAAGGCGATTAACTGGCATTGGTTGCCAGCTACCCCACAACAGTTGCT
Source organism: Boudabousia liubingyangii (assembly GCF_001907245.1). Lineage (GTDB taxonomy): Bacteria > Actinomycetota > Actinomycetes > Actinomycetales > Actinomycetaceae > Boudabousia > Boudabousia liubingyangii. The sequence goes on along the minus strand of NZ_MQSU01000002.1, from coordinate 178,174 downwards.
GTCTAGATTGTTTGCGGATCCGGAGCGTTTGGCTCGTTTTGCGCCGGAGCTTTCAGCAGCACAGCGCGAACTATTGGTGCGACCGATGAATGCTCCTTGGACGGACGCAGATGTGGCTTTGATTGATGAGGCGGCAGAGCAGTTGGGTGAGCACCCGCAAGTCACGAGGATGCTTCAAGCTCAAGAAGCTGCCCAGCGCGATGAGCTGCTAAGTGGGGCTCAGAGGGCACTAGAGACTGGTTTTGATACTTCTGGTTTGGTTAGCGCTGAGGCCTTGGCTGATCTTCTGGCAGGTCCGGCTGCGCTTTCTTCGACGGCAGCCCGGGCGGCAGCTGATCGTTCTTGGACCTATGGCCACGTGGTGGTCGATGAAGCACAGGAGCTCTCCCCCATGCAGTGGCGGGCTCTGCTACGACGCTGTCCTTCCCGTTCTTTTACGGTGGTTGGCGATTTAGATCAGCAGCGGATTGATCATGGTCCCGCAACTTGGGAACAGGTTTTGGGTCCAGCCGCGCACGCTCTTCAGGAACAGGTAGTTTTGGAAACTTCCTACCGAACTCCAGCCACGATTATGGATGCAGCTCAGCGCGTCATGGAGGCTCTGGGGCGTACTACCCAGTATCCGGTTAAGGCCGTCAGAGACATTCCGGATGCTTTGATCGTGAGCGAACCGGTTTCTCAGGTTGAAGAGCTTTTGGCGGCGGTTCCGGCTGCGGTTGCTCGGGCTTTGGCTAGATTCGCGGATCTTTCGCAGTCCGGTTTGGGTCGCGTGGTGGTGATTGCTCCGGAAGAAATGATTTCTCCCCTGAAGGATCTATTGGGTCCCGATTTGGATGAGCGCGTGTGGATTACCCGTGCCGCCCAGACTAAGGGCTTGGAGTTTGACTCTACGATCTTGCTTGATCCGGTAACGATCGGTAAGCGCAGTTTGGGAGACTTGTTCGTGGCCTTGACACGTTCTACGCAAACCTTGGAGGTTTTGGAACTGGGTAGCGTGCTTCCTGGTTTAAGAACTAGTTAGGCAGTGACTTTGGGCCCCTTCGTCTTCAGTTGTGCCCTATAATCACTTCATTACCGACACTTGGAGGACCCAGTGACTTCTTTAACCGAGACTCTACGACAGAGTTACGCTCCTTCTGTGCCTTTTGAGGTGGAGGTACCTGAGGTAACGATCCCCAAGGTTTTAGAGAATGCGGCCGCGTTTTACCCTGATCGTCCGGCGGTTGATTTCTTAGGTAATGCTTTTTCTTATCATGAGCTAGAAGACCGAGCCCTGCGGGCAGCTTCGGTTTTCCGTCGTGCTGGCGTCAAGCGCGGCGATCGGGTCGCCTTTGTGATGCCTAACTGTCCCCAGCACTTGATTGCTTTCTATGGGGTACTTCAGCTGGGTGGCATTGTGGCGGAACACAACCCCCTAGCGCCAGCCTCCCAGCTCGAGGCTCAGTTTAAGAATCACGGGGCGAAGGTGGCCGTGATTTGGGAAAAGTGCTTTGATGATTTGGCCCCGATTGCGGCCCGTTTGAAGATCAAGTTGATTACCGTGGACTTAACCGCGGCAATGAATCCGATTGCGCATTTTGCGGTCAATCTTCCGTTCAAGTTTGTACAGCGTCAGCGGGAAAAGCTTCGTCCGTTAGAACCGGTTCCTAATTCTGTCCCGAAGTTTGAGGAGCTAATGCGCGTCGCGGACCCCTATGAGGGTGCCTGCCCGGCAGTACCGGAGGATACCGCGGTACTGTTGCATACCGGTGGCACTACCGGGACTCCGAAGGCGGTTGAGTTGACTCACCGTAATCTGGTGGCCAATACAGCTATGTCTGCTGCTTGGGTGCCCCAGCTGCATGAGGGCGCAGAAGTTTTTGCGGCAACTTTGCCGTTCTTCCACGCTTTCGGAATGACCCTCTCACTGTTAGCGGCGGTCCGTATGGCTGCGACCATCATGATCTTCCCAGCTTTTGACGTGGATCTGATCATTGCGGGTCAAAAACGCCGTCCGATCACCTTCTTCCCGGGCGTGGCCCCAATGTTTAAGCGCCTGTATAAGGCCGCGATTGAGAAGCGCGTTGATTTTTCCTCGGTTCGTTTCTCCCTTTCAGGTGCGATGCCCCTTAATGATCAGATTGCCCGAGATTGGGAAGATCTGACTGCTGGTTACATTATTGAGGGTTACGGCATGACGGAGGCGTCACCGATCCTTTTGGGTAACCCGGTTTCTCATCTTCGTCGTCCGGGCACCCTGGGTGTGCCCTTCCCTTCGACAGAAGTAAAGATCGTCGATGTGGAAGACCCCAGTGTTGAGGTTCCCGAGGGCGAAAAGGGCGAGATTATTTGCCGCGGCCCTCAGGTTTTTAAGGGCTATTGGAATAACCCGGAAGAGACCGAAGCTTGTATGTATGGCGATTGGATTCGAACGGGCGATATTGGCCGGGTTGATCAGGGCATGATTGTCATGGCGGACCGGAAGAAGGAACTCATTATTACCGGCGGTTTTAATGTCTACCCCTCGCAGGTTGAAGAGGCGGTTCGGACTATGCCTGGTATCGAAGAAGTGGCCGTAGTTGGTGTTCCTGACGCCTCTTCAGGCGAACGGATCGTGGCGGCCATCGTAGCTTCTGGTGAGGCGTCAATCGATCTGGAGCAAGTTAGGGCCTGGGCCGAAAAGACTCTGTCCCACTACGCGCTACCGAAACAGATTACTTTTATGACCGAACTGCCCCGTTCACAGGTTGGCAAGGTTTTGCGTCGTTCAGTCCGTGAGCAACTTTTGAATGCTAGTGAGTCTGCTCAGGCTGGTTTGCAATCTGCGGGCGCTCAGCTGGCTTCACTTACGGAAAGCGCGGGACAAACTTTACGCACTTTATCTGAACAAGCCAAGCAGTTGACCGGTCAGGTAATGCCGGGGAATAGCTCAGGCGGTGCGAAGGTCGTCGATGGCGGCTTGGAAGTCGTCGAGACTGTCGAAGGCACAGTAGACGGAAGCGAAGCGTAGGTACGCGATCTCATCTAGCTTGCGCAGGTAGGGCAGCACGGCTTTACCGACTTCGTCTGCGGGGATGGAAGCTAGTCCAGAGGCGCGTAGGTGCTCTTCTACCTGTGCCGCTAGTAGGGCAAGATCATGTTGCGAGACAGGACGTCCTTGGCAGGCTTTGCTAACGCCGCTAACTACCTTATCCCGAGAAAAGGCCTCGACAACTCCGGAGCGTTTAATAACACTCAGGGCAAAGGTTTCGAGGGTGGTGAAGCGTCGTTTACAGTTAGGGCATTCCCGGCGTCGGCGAATAGAAGTGCCATCATCTGCGGTTCGCGAGTCAACTACTTTTGAATCATTAAACTGGCAGAACGGACAGTACATTCCTAAGGCCTTTCGCTTTCGGGATTGGGGACTCATAGTTTAGCCCTCCCCGCTAGCGAGTGTCCAGAGCGAGAGTAAGAATTCTAGTTTTTAGACTACCGAATCAGGTTTTAGCTTCCGAATATCAGTGAGCGATTAGGGAAGCGGGATCAGCAGGTTCTGTCCAGCGGCTAGAGCATCTGAGGATAGTCCATTTAGTTCACGCATGATTGCGACGGTATCTTCGAGTGAACGGTTACCACGGTAACGTGAGGCTAGATCCCAGAGGGTGTCCCCTGCGGAAACTGTATATTCCGTTACCGGGCCACTGTAGGACATGAAGGACCAGAGGATCAGGGCGAATACTGCGAGGGCGGCCGACAAGATCAAGACTCGGAACATTACCCGACGGAGTAGGTCACGATCAATGCGCACGCCGAATAGTTCCTGGCTCAGCGACTGCGGTACGGGTAGCGCAATAACTTCAGCTAGTTGACGCTGGGGCATCGCAGCGGATCGGTGCGACTTAGGAAGTACTACTGCTACGCTCATGATCAAAACCTTTCATAAATCGAACACTTGTTCGTCGAACACCTGTACGATACACGATTAGAACAGATGTTCGCAAGTTAAAAATAAATGCGATCCAAAAAGGCCCAATTCTAGGCAATAATACAAATTCTCAAAACTCCCCTCGAACACTTGTTCTATGTTCGATTCTTCGCTAACATATGCTTTATGAAACCAAAAAGCCCCGCCTCAAAATCCGGATCTAACGACTTGGACCGCAGCACCCTAACCGGACGCCAGCTGGATATTCTGCGTTATCTAGAAGCCTGCGCTCGCTCCGGTCAGCATGTTCCAACGGTGCGCGAAATAGCTACGGCAGTTGGGCTCTCTTCCCCCTCCTCGGTTAAGCACCAGCTAGATACGCTAGAAGAGCTAGGTTTCATTTCCAGGGATGAGCGACGGGCGCGCGCACTTAAGGTCAACACCTTAGAGGATTCCGGCAGCACTACCAGCACCTCTGCACCGGCCCCGACTTCCAGTCCGGCACCAACCTCACTCCCCAACTTCCCCGGTTTAGATCCGGAACAACTTTTCGTCGACTCAACCCCTGTCCCCCTCGTTGGCCACATCGCCGCCGGTAAACCAATCACGGCAATCGAAGAAATTGAAGATACTTTCGTATTACCTCAGCGCTTAACCGGCAAGGGCAACCTTTTCATGTTGGAGGTCGAAGGCGATTCCATGATTGAAGCAGCCATTTGCGATGGCGACTGGGTCGTAGTCCGACAGCAAAACAATGCTGAGTTCGGAGAAATCGTCGCTGCCATGATCGACGGAGAAGCAACCGTAAAGGTTTGGTCACGTAAGGATGGGCACTATTGGCTACTCCCCTGCAATGAGAACTACGCCCCCATTCCAGCTGACCAAGCACAAATCCTAGGCAAAGTCGTTACGGTTTTACGTTCACTCTAAGCCATTAATTCAGCGCTTAATCTCAATTACCACTTTCTGACTACAGTCTTTATTAAAACTACGTTAGGTTAGATAGTGTCAAAAACTTTTAGCTAGCCCATTAGCTAAACCTGCAGATTTTTTATAGAAAGAAGGAAACTATGGCCGCCAATGCCGCAGTAGCCACCGCCATGCAACAGGCAGTTGTTGATCTAAACGCCCTAGCCCTCCAGGGTAAACAACTCCACTGGAACCTACAGGGTAAGAACTTCCTATCCCTACACGAGCAACTAGATCTAGTAGTTGATTTCGCGCGTACCTCATACGATGAATTTGCTGAGCGTCTAGTCGCCGTTGGCGGCAGCCCCGACGCCCGCGCCAACACCATTGCTGAACAGTCGGTCCTCTCCCCTCTACCCGAGGGCTACATTATGGTCGACGATGCCTACAAGATTTTTGAAGCTGCCCTTATGGACGTAGCTAAAGAAATGATCAAGCATATTGATGCAGTAGATGCAGTTGATCATCTAAGCGCCGACCTACTTATCTCCACCGCCCGTGAGCTAGAAAAAACCGCCTGGATGCTCCGCGCCGAGATGGGCCGCCTAGGCTGAAAATACTTGGCCCCAAAGGGGAGCTCCCAACGGCATAAAAGTTAACCACTTTTACCCATTGGATCAGTTCTTCTAGCCAAAACTCTTGGGGCCCCGTCCATTTCTGGACGGGGCCCCAAAGCTATTTGCAGGTGTTCTTCCTCGACCTAGCGATTAGAACCCTAGATCGCGAGCCACCTTGCGCAGACGATTGGCCGACTCCGTCAGCCCCTCACGCTCAGACAGGGTAATCGGCGGAGTCAAAACCCGACCAGCACCATTACGGCCCACAATCGTCGGGGCTGCCATACAAACGTCAGAAATACCCTCCCAGTCATTCAGCAGGGTCGAAATCGTCAAGACACGCTGCTCATCACGCATGACAGCACCAATAATATTGGTCACTGCCAAACCTACCGCATAATTCGTTGCGCCCTTACCATCGATGATCCGGTAGGCAGACTGAACCACATCGGTACGGATTCGTTCACGCAAAGCCGCGTCGAACAGACCCCCATCAAGGGTCGGACCCCAGTGCTTCAACGGGACGTTACCCACCTCAGCCGAAGACCAAAGCGGCACCTCAGAGTCGCCATGTTCACCCGCCACATAGGCGTGCACGTTCTGGACCGCCACCCCAGTTTCCCTAGAAACCAAGTAACGCAAGCGAGCTGTATCAAGGACCGTGCCAGAACCAAACATCTGGTTCGGAGGCAAACCGGAAATCTTCAACGAAGCATAAGTAACCACATCCACTGGGTTCGTAACCAGAATGTAGATCGCATCCGGCGCAACCTTCAAAACATTAGGCAGGATCTTCTCCATCAGACCCACAGTAGCGCCCGCCAAATCCAAACGACTCTGACCAGGCTTCTGCTTGGCCCCAGCGGTAATGATCACGACATCCGCATCACGACAGATTTCGATATCGTCAGAGCCAGACACTGAGCTCATGGGGGTGAACTGAATGCCATGAGCAATATCTAGCGCTTCAGCTTCCACCTTTGCCTTATTGATGTCATAGAGGACTACCTCTGAAGCGTGTCCCGCAATCACGCAGGCATACGCCAAGGTAGCGCCCACTGCACCCGCGCCGATAATGGCAATCTTCGAACGCTCGGTTTTCTTAGACGGGTAAAGAGATTTTGCGACTTCTGCCATTTCAGGCCCACCTTCCAGTTTCAGATACAGCCACAACACTGTAATTACATCCATTGTAGCCAAAAGGAGGACCAGATATCAGGGACGAATCTCCCCGACTCCAGTCCACGCCTCCAAAGCAACGCTGGCCGGCGCCCCAGACCTAGACCTCTTTGGCTTGCTCCCCCAAACGAGTCAAAGCCGAACGCACCACTTTTCCATCAGTAGTCCGCCAAAACGGCGGCAGAGAATCAATCACAAAGCGGGCATAACTAGCCTTAGCCAAACGAGAGTCCAAGATTGCTACCACCCCTCGGTCATTAACCGAACGCAGCAAACGTCCCGCCCCCTGCGCCAGCAGCAAGGAAGCATGTGTCAAACTGACCACCCGGAAAGAAGAACCACCCGCCCGTTCAACCGCTTGGTTGCGGGCCTGAATCAAAGGGTCATTCGGACGCGGGAAAGGTAACTTGTCAATCAAAACCAAGCGGCAAGCCAAACCTGGCACGTCCACACCCTGCCAAAGGGAAAGGGTGCCTACCAAACAGGCATGCCCGTCCTCGGCAAACTCCTTCACCAAGGTACCCAAACTATCCTCGCCCTGTGAAAAAATCCGGAAATCCGTATGCTCACGCAGATACTCGGTTGCGACCTCGGCGGCGCGGCGCGAAGAAAACAGTGCCAGCATGCCACCCTGAGAAGCCTCCACCAGCTGCTTCATCTCAAGCAGCAACTGCTCACTAGGACCCTGCTGGGTAGGGGCCGGCAAGTCCTTAGCCACATAAAGGATCCCCTGCTTCTGATAGTCAAAAGGCGAGCCTAAATCCTTCCCCTCCCAAGGTTCCTCACAAAAATTCATGCCCGTAGACTGTGCGACCGAATCAAAACTGCCGCCCGGGCAAAGCGTTGCTGAAGTAAGCACCACCGGGTGCTCGGCAAACAAGCCGTGAGCCATCTCAGAGGCCACATGTAACGGTGCCGCATGCAAAGACACTAAGCCATCCTGATTACGGGTCACCCAGCGGACAATGCTTTCATCACGGCACTGCAGGGACGCCAAAGCCGTCGCCAAATCAGTAGCTGCAGCTCGTGCCAAAACAATCTGCGGTGTAACCTCCCCACTGCCCTTGGAGGATAGCTCGCGGGCAATCTCCTTGGCCTGCCCGGCCAACACATCAATCGCCGCCTCCAGATTCTCTGGTCCCTGACCGCGAATCCAGCCCTCCGGGATCTCAAGTAGCGCATTCTCCAGGGCGCGCCCCGTAGCCGCCAGTTCCTCTACCCCCGTGGTGGTTGCCCGCCCCAACAGGCGAGCCGTCGCGGCAATCTGCGGCCCGGTAAGGTTCACGCTCACGGCATTACGAACGGAACTTGCCAGGTCATGGGCTTCATCAACAACCAGCGTCTGGTAGTCAGGCAAGATTTTTGAGCCGCCCGCCGCTTCAATCCCCAACAGCGCGTGGTTGGTTACGACCAGGTCCGCCTCGGCAGCTTCTTCTCGGGCCATTCGCGGAAAACACTCATCCCAGAAGGGACAGTTTTCCGTCAGGCATTCTTTTTTGGACAGAGATACCTGTCGCCAAGCACGGTCCGTTACGCCCGGGACTAGGTCATCACGGTCGCCCGTATCGGTTTCTTCCGCCCAAGCACGCACACGCTGGACCGCTTTTCCCAGGGCCGAGGGGGCTCCCGCCCCACCCGGGGGTTCCATCGCCTCGACACTATCGAAAAGCGTGTCCGCACTGGCATAGCCGCCAGAAAGCTTGTGCCGGCAGACGTAGTTATTCCAGCCTTTTAAAAGTGCCACGCGAGGACTTTGGCCGGTGACTTTCTTTAGCGCTTTCGCAACCGCCGGGGCATCCTTTTTTACGATCTGACGCTGCAGCGCCAAGGTAGAGGTGGAAACCACTGCGCGCTCCCCCGTGTTCACGGTTGAGAGCATCAGGGGGACAAGGTATCCGAAGGATTTACCCGTACCGGTACCAGCCTGAACTAGCAGGTGCTTTTGATTCTCAATGGCGTCTTCCACCAGCCGGACCATTTCCTCTTGGCCGGCGCGCGGGGTACCACCTAGGTCGGAAACGACCTGCTTAAGGACCTGCTGTCCCTGCTTGCTCATACGCTAGCTTCCGCGGCCTGACGAAGCTGCTGGGCTAGATGCTCATCGACTAGTCCCTTGATTCGGGTCCCCTCAGGCAGGTGTTCAATCAGTTCCGGTTCACCAGTCTCATGAACCCGCGAGAGCAAGTCACCGCGCGAATACGGAATCACCACGTCTAGGGCCACGGCGGGCCGAGGTAACTGCTCAGAGATCATCTCCTGCAGGCGGTCGATCCCCTGCCCCGTGTGGGCAGAAACTACGCAGGAGTTCTTGAACTGGGAACGTAGGCGTGCCAAGGCTTCCGGCTCTGCCAGATCCGCTTTATTGAGCACAATGATTTCGGGGATCTCACTGGCCCCCTCAATATCGGCAAAAACGGTTCGTACCGCTTGGATCTGCCCCTCGGGGTCCGGGTGAGCGGCATCAACCACGTGCAAGATCAAGTCTGCCAGCCCCACCTCTTCGAGGGAGGAACGGAACGCTTCCACCAGTTCGTGCGGTAGATTGCGAACGAACCCAACCGTGTCGGTAAGGGTGTATTCGCGGCCCTGCGGGGTCACGCATTTACGGACCGTCGGGTCAAGGGTGGCGAACAGGGCGTTTTGGACCATTACCTGGGCATCGGTTAGCTGGTTCAGCAGTGAGGACTTACCGGCGTTGGTGTACCCGGCGATCGCCACCGAAGGTACTGCCCCACGCTTACGATTAGCGCGCATGGTGGCGCGGGCCGGTTCCATCAGTTCGATTTCCTTACGCAGCTTCGCCATGCGGTTACGAATGCGACGGCGGTCCAGTTCGATCTTAGTTTCACCAGGGCCACGGGAACCAATCCCGGCACCGCCGGCGACTCGACCACCGGCCTGACGCGACATGGATTCACCCCAACCACGTAGACGCGGCAGTAAGTATTCCAACTGTGCCAGTTCAACCTGGGCTTTACCTTCACGAGACTTCGCGTGCTGCGCGAAAATATCCAAAATCAGGGCGGTTCGATCCACAACCTTAACCTTGACGACGTCTTCAAGTCCACGTCGCTGCGAGGGTGCCAGGTCCGAATCCACAATCACGGTATCGGCCCCTGTAGCCTTCACGATTTCCGCAAGTTCCTTCGCCTTGCCCTTACCAAGGTAGGTGGCCGGGTCGGGGGTTTGGCGACGCTGAATAATACCGTCCAAAACCTCTGAACCGGCAGTTTCTGCAAGGGCCGCTAACTCACGTAGGGAAACCTCGGCAGCCTCGGCCGTACCCTGCGACCACAGGCCCACCAGAACCACCTTTTCTAGGCGGATCTGACGGTATTCGACCTCGGAAATGTCTTCAAGTTCAGTGGATAAGCCGACCACACGCTTGAGTCGAGCGCGCTCTTCACGTTCCAGTTCACCAGCGTCACTGTGGGTGTCGGCGGTGGCCGTGGACTCTAGCGCCGTACCTAGACGCGCCAAAATCCGAGCTGCCACATCCTGTCCTTGATGGTCAGAACTGGGGGCAGTTTTTTCTTCTTCAGTCACAAAATATCCTTCCTGAAACTACTACTACCAGTGTACCAAGTGACGCTAGGTATCCCGCGGGAAAGCCGGAAGATTAACTAACCGCTAAAATTGCTCGCATGAGCCAGCATTACTTCACTTCCGTACCTGCCGCGACCGAGTCCGAACTCACCCAAAAAGAGTTCCAAATCCGCGGCCGCCAATACACGGTAAACCTAGCCGACCAGGTCTTCTCACATCAAAAACTAGACCTCGCTACCAGTGTGCTGCTGGACTTTGTCCCGACCGCCACCGGCCCGGCCCTAGATTTGGGTTGCGGTTGGGGTCCCATCACCCTGGGCCTGTGCGCGGATATTTCCCAGGCCGAGGACGCGCCCCAGGTTCGCGAACCCGGTTGCGACCCGAAAGGTGAGCTTCCTTGGGTACTCGGCGTGGACGTCAACGAACGCGCCCTAGACCTCACTAATCGGAACCTGCAACAGGCGGGCTTCTCCCAGGCTCTACCGGAAGAAAACGGGAGCCAGCCGGCGGATGGAACCTATGCGCGCCCCCTCGGTAAGGCCCTGCTGGCACCGGAGGCACTGGCACTGCTTAAGCACCATAACTGGCAGTTCCAAACGATCTGGTCCAATCCCCCGATCCGCATTGGCAAAGATGCCCTACATGAACTGCTCCTGACCTGGTTGCCGTTCCTGGCTCCGCAGGGTGCAGCCTACCTAGTCGTGGGCAATAACCTGGGGGCTGGCTCGCTAATGAAATGGCTGATTGAGCAGGGCTACCCCACTGAGAAGGTTAAATCAAAGAAGGGCTTTGCCATCCTGCGTGTCCAAAAGCCGCCGCAGTAGTTCCTCGGGGCTGAGGCGTTTACCTTCCGGAAGCGGGTCCAACCAGGTGATCCGCGGGTCGCGTTTGAACCACTTTATCTGTCGCTTAGCCAACTGTAGGGTGGCTAGGTTGACCTCTTCGATGGCCTCTTCAACGCTTAAGCGACCGGCAATTACCGCCATGGCTTGAGGGTAGCCGGTAGCGCGAGAGGCAGTTTTGGCTTCCGCTAGCCCCACTTTTAGTAGGGCTTCGGTTTCTTCCAGCAGCCCGTCCGCGAACATTCCTCGGGTTCGTTTATCGATAAAGGGCGCCACCAGTTGTGGGTCGGGGCGTAAACCGATCTGCCAACAGGGTTCGTGATAGGTGTAGTCCGGCAGGTTGGCGCTAAAGGGCTGTCCGGTAATGGTGATTACTTCTAGCGCCCGGATAACCCGCCGAAGGTTATTGGCTTCAATGGTTTGTGCGGCTTTCGGGTCCTGCTGTGAGAGCCGCTCATAGAGCGCAGCCGCACCTAGTTCTTCTGCCTCTTGTTCTAGCGCCGCGCGAACTGCCGGGTCGGTGCCGGGGAAGTCGATCTGGTCTAGGGCAGCCCGTAGGTAAAGCCCAGAGCCACCCACGAAAATGGGGCGGCGTCCTCGGGCCTGAATCTCTTTCGCGTCTTGGCGGGCGTATTTTTGGTAGCTGGCCACGGAGGCTTCCTGAGTAACCTCTAGGACGTCAAGCTGGTGGTGTGGAATCCCGCGCCGTTCTTCGGGGCGCAGTTTTGCGGTGCCAATATCCATGCCTCGGTAGAGCTGCATGGCGTCGGCATTAATGATTTCAGCTTCTTCCAGGTGCTCTGCCACAGCCAGTGAAAGGTCACTTTTCCCGCTGGCCGTTGGTCCCACAATCGCAATCATCACGCCCCTAGTTTAGCCTAGCGTCCCCCGAAACCTGAGACTAGGCCCTGGGTGGATCCGTAAGCGGGTATAACATGGAAGGCATGTCAGACGCTTCCCTTCCCTCACAGAGTGATTCGGTGGAGTTTTCCAGAATCTCAATCCCCGCTATCGCACAGGTTTTGCATGCGGATAATATCCCCTACCTGGTGGAAAGTGAATCAGCTCTGATGGCGGTTTCGTTCCCGGCATTTTTAGAGTTCCAGATTGATCGGGTGGGGAATCTGACGGTCACGGGCCGCTGGTACCGTACGCTGGCCGGCAAGTATGGGGTCAAAGCCCGTGAGGCTTGCGCCCAGTTTAATCGGACGCATGCGGGCCCGGGAGCCTTGACGACCATGCTTGATAATGGCCAAGTGCAGGTGATTGCACGGCAACTGGTTTGGACCCATCCGGCAGTTTCGGCTTCCCAGCTTCGCGCAATACTCCACGATGCGATTAATCAGTTCAAGGATTTAAGCACCTTCCTTGATGACCAGTTTGTCGATCCCTGGAAGGAGGGACAGGCATGAGTCAAGAGGTCACCACCGCCCGGATTGAGGCCCTGCTTTTGGATCAGGGGTACCGGGTTTCGCACGAGGACGCGCAGACCCTGATTGGGACCTGGAACCACGTTCAGGTACTCTTCCATACCAGCGATGATTGGCTTTCTGTCTACACCCTGTGGGATGCCACAGAGATGCCTGCTTTGGCTTTGGCGAGTCCGCATGACTGTCAAGCGGCACTCTTATTTATGTGCGAGCAGTTCAACCGTCAGCAGCCAGCACCCCGCGCCTACCCGCTGGTGGCCGACGGCGTGGTAGTTAAAGCTGATGTGGTCTTTTCGATTCGCCGCGGGATGAGCGATGAGCAGTTGCGTCCGGCTTTAAGTTTTGCCTTGACTGCTTGCGTTGATGCGCCGGCTCGTTTAGCGCAGTGCCTACCGCCCATTATCTGAGTACCAGCTAACCTCTAGTAATCCCGGCGGCACAGGGAACGACTACGACGTAGCCCTAACGGGAAGGGCTCCCCTAGTCGCTTGAGTCGTCGAATACCAAAGACGCGGAAGATTAGGATCAGGCTTGCCCCCAGAACGAAGATGAGTGCCTGCATGGAAAGGGCAAAGCGGTAATCCGCATAGGTGTATTCCGCTCCCCCAGCATGGGAATCTAGAGCATAACCGACCAGCTGAATGGTAATCACAGCGGCGATAAAACCGCCCATATTAGCAAAGGCTGATCCAGTCCCTAGCAGTTCGGGGCGGGTGGAAGTCCGGACGAAGTCGAAGCCCACATTCGCGGCCGGTGCGGAAGCGCCCAGCACGATTGCTAGGATGTAAATGAAGACCGGTGAGGGCGGCGTCGACTGTAGCAGTACCGCTGCCCAAGCCACGAAGGTTAGCGCAATACAGGTGAAGATGAAATAGGTTCGGCGCAGGGGCCAACGAGCCACGATTGAACCGATAAAAATACCGGCCGGGATACCGGCGATGGTGGTCAGTACTAGGGCGAAAGAGGTGCCGGCATCATCCATGCCCATTCCCTGTTTCATGAACAGTGATCCCCACATGAGGGTGAAGACCGCCAGCGGGAAGAACATGGTGAAGTGCGTAAATAGTCCCATCCAAGAGAACGGGTTGGACATTACCTCTTTTAGATCGGCACCTAGGGTGGAGGTTTTAACGTAGGGGCGACGCTTACGGGTTGGTTCATCCCAGAGAGTCAGGAAGGTTAGAACTGCCCCTAGCACGCCAATACCACCTAGGGTGCTAAAAGCCGTATGCCAGTTGCTAAGTCGGAACAGGGCTAGGAATGGTACCGCAGAGATGATCTGCCCCATCTGACCACCCACGCAGGTAATCTGGGTCATGACCGGGACCTTCCGGGGCGGGAACCAGGAAGCCACCAAACGAAGAACGGAAACGAAAGCGGTAGCGTCGCCGGCCCCAACAAAAACGCGAGCTGTGTAGGCCCAGCCCACTGTCGGGGCGAAGGCCAGCATGAACTGTCCGGTCGCTAGGATCATGGCGCCTACCGCCAGCACCCATCGCGGGCCAAAACGGTCGATGGCAATCCCGACGGGTAACTGTGAAAGCCCGTAAACACCAAGCTGGATGGTAGAGAAGATCGCCAGCTGGGAGGCGGTGATTTCGAACCGTTGCATGGCTTCGGCACCGACCACCCCAAGGGAGGTACGACCGGTGGTCGCGATAATATAAATCGACAGGCCAATGGCGTAGAAGATGAAGGCCTTCCGTGCCAGGGTCTTATCGTTTTCTAGCTTGGCTTCAGCCATTTTGGTTCCTAGGATCGTGGGGATAGTAGTTTAAGACCGGCAGTGATACCAGGTTGCGTTCAGTACCAAAAGCTACTTACTCAGGTTTTTAGCTACCTCGGACTTTAAGGGTGGGTAATCCCAGCCCAACGGCGTTCGATTGTGCTTCCCGATCTGCTTCTTGGCGGGCCTGCCAGGCGTCGCCGGCGCGGGTGGTGCGATGGGTGAACTCCCCGCTAGTTAGTGCAGAGTCGGCAACTAGGTGGTGCGGTGCCCCGTAGGTGACGCGAGCAGTGACCATATCTCCCGGGCGTACTAGTCCCTGGTAGGACTCAGGCAGCGCCACGTGGACTAGGCGATTGTCCTTTGCGCGGCCTGAAATACGGGAGGTTTGACCGTCCTTACGGCCCTCGCCAGAAGCAATCAGAACCTCGACAAGTTTGCCTTCCTGCGCCTTGTTTTCCTCAGTGGAAATCCGTTCTTGGAGTTCTACCAGTCGCTGGTAGCGCTCATGTTTAACAGCTTCGGGCACCTGGTCTTCCCGGTCAGCAGCCGGAGTGCCCGGGCGAGGTGAATAGAGGAAGGTGAAGGCCGAAGAGAAGCGAGCGCGCTCCACAACCTCGAGGGTCTGTTCGAAATCCTCATCGGTTTCACCGGGGAAACCAACAATGATGTCGGTGGTAATGGCGGCCTCGGGCAGGTATTCACGGACTTCGTCCAGAATCCCAAGGAACTTCTTTCGGCGGTAGGAACGACGCATCTGACGTAGCACCTGGTCAGAACCAGACTGCAGCGGCATGTGAAGTGAAGGCATGACGGTGGGGGTTTCTGCCATCGCATGGATCACGTCAGAGGTAAAAGCTGCCGGGTGGGGGCTGGTAAAGCGGACCCGTTCCAGTCCGGGCACCTGGCCGACCTCACGAAGTAGCTTGGCAAAGGCGCCGCGGTCACCGAAGCTGACCCCGTAAGAGTTGACGTTCTGGCCTAGTAGGGTAACTTCAATGGCTCCCTGATCTACGACGGCGGCTACCTCAGCTAGGATGTCGCCGGGGCGACGGTCGCGTTCTTTACCGCGTAGGTGCGGGACGATGCAGAAGGTGCAGGTGTTATTGCAGCCCACTGAGATGGAAACCCAGCCGGCGTAAACGCTTTCACGCTTGGTCGGCAAGGTGGAGGGGAAAGTCTTGAGGCTCTCTTCTAGTTCGACGGCGGCCTCTTCATTGTGGCGGGCACGCTCTAGTAGAACGGGCAGGACGTCAATATTGTGGGTGCCGAAGATCGCGTCAACCCAGGGGGCCTTCTCTAGGATGCGGTGTCCCATCTGCTGGGCGAAACATCCCCCCACGGCGATTTGCATGCCGGGACGTTCGCGTTTTACCTTGGCCAGTTGTCCCAGGTTTCCGTAGAGACGGGTGGCGGCATTTTCGCGCACTGAGCAGGTGTTTAGGACTACTACGTCAGCGCCCTCGTCGCCGGCTTCGGTGGCGCGAGAAGCGTATTCGGGGACCTTCGAGACGTGTACTAGTCCGGCTTCTTCAAGTAGGCCGGCCATACGTTCGGAGTCGTGAACGTTCATCTGGCACCCAAGGGTGCGAATTGTGTAAGTACGGGGAATTTCAGGCGTAATCATCGCCAACTATCATAATGGTTTTGGCGATGAGGGTAGCTGGTAGAACTTCAGTTAGGCCGGATTAGTGGCCATTTGCACCTAAGTACTGGGCTAGCAGTTCTAGGGCGGCATCTACGGAGGCTTGGCGAACACTATTGCGATCGCCTTCCGCGTTTATCTCCCGGGACTGTAGGTACCCTTCGGGAGCCGCCAGAGCAATAAAACACGTGCCGGCGGGGGTACCTTGGTCATCTGAAGGGCCGGCCACGCCACTGGTGGCAAGACCAATCTTGGTCCCGAGGACGCGGCAGATTCCGCGGGCCATCTGCTGCACGGTTTGGTGATTGTAAGGCCCGTGATCCGCTAGTAGGTATTCGTCTACGCCCAGTAGGCGGCTTTTTATTTCGGGCTGGTAGGCCACGATGGAGCCAATTAGCACATGGGAGGCGCCGGGGATTTCGGCGAATGCCGAGCATAGCGCTCCCCCAGTAAGAGATTCAGCTGTTCCCAGAGTGTAATGCCGATCTTCGAGTTGCTTGAGCAGCTTCTGGGCCAGTTCTTGACGTTGCCCCACCGAGAGGGGGCTAGTGGACTGGGCCGAGGTTTGTGGCATTAATCTGCACTCCAAAAGTGATCTGTTTCATCTGACGAATGGTTACTATCATCCGTTTGCGATGAATATTCTGCAAGTGCAGCAGCGGTTGCCCGATAGGCAACAGAAGCGTTATACCCGCGTCTAGCCAGCATGCTGGCGATACGACGGCGTCGCACCTCATTGGGAAGGCGAACCGTAGTGGCCGCTTTTTTAAGCGCTAGTTTTTCTGCCGCCTGCGCCTCTGACTCATCAGTGATCTGTTCTAGGGCTTCGGCAGATTCTGCGGCTGACAATCCCTTACGTCGCATTTCTTGGGCGATGGCACGCCGGGCCAAGCCACGCATCTGATGTTGGGTGCGGGCTAGCATCTGCGCGTAGCGGGCATCGTCCAAGAGTTTGGCGTCGGTAAGCCGAGTAACAACTTCTTCTACTGCCTCTGGGTGATACCCCCGGCCCAGAAGTTTATTGCGTATCTGGGCCGAGGGGTAGTCCCGTTGGTCTAGGAGTCGCAGCGCATACTCGCGAGCGGGGTCTAGGGCTTCTTCGGGGGAAAGCTCTTGGTTTCGCTCGATTAGTTCTTTTAAGCGCTGGGCTTTAGATTTGGATTTCCGAGGTTTAGAAGCCGGCATCTTCACTATCGCCAGCGGCAGCCTTGGCCTTCTTGGTGGCCTTACCTAGGGCAGCGGCAGCCGGGTCAGAACCGGTTCCCTCGGCGACTGCACCCTCTTCTTCCTCGGGCGGTAACAGTCCCATATTAATACGGATCTTGCGGTCGATTTCATCTGCCAGTTCGGGGTTGTCTTTAAGGAACTGGCGGACATTTTCACGGCCTTGTCCAAGCTGGTCCTCACCGTAGGTGAACCAGGAGCCGGACTTGCGAATAATGCCGGCCTCTACACCCATATCGATTAGGCCGCCTTCACGGGAGATACCCTGGCCGTATAGGATGTCGAATTCGGCCTGCTTGAAGGGCGGAGCCATCTTGTTCTTGACGATCTTGATCTTGGTTTTGTTACCGACCGGGTTTTCGCCATCCTTAAGGGTGGCGATCCGGCGCACGTCCATACGAACCGAAGCGTAGAACTTCAGGGCTTTACCACCGGTGGTGGTTTCTGGGGAGCCAAAGAAGACGCCGATCTTTTCACGTAACTGGTTAATGAAGATGGCGGTGGTGCCGGTAGCAGAGAGCGCACCGGTGATCTTACGCAGGGCCTGCGACATGAGGCGGGCCTGCAAGCCAACGTGAGAGTCGCCCATTTCGCCGTCGATTTCAGCCTTGGGAACTAGCGCCGCCACGGAGTCAACAACAACTAGGTCGACACCGCCAGAGCGGATTAGTAGGTCGGCGATTTCTAGGGCCTGTTCACCGGTATCGGGCTGAGAGACTAGGAGGTTGTCGGTGTCGACACCCAGCTTCTTTGCGTATTCGGGATCTAGGGCGTGCTCGGCGTCAATGAAGGCGGCATTACCACCCATTTTCTGGATGGAGGCGACGGCGTGCAGGGCCACGGTGGTTTTACCGGAGGATTCAGGGCCGTAGATTTCTACGATGCGGCCACGGGGCAGGCCACCAATGCCTAGCGCGGCGTCGATGGCTAGTGATCCGGTGGGGATGACGGGGACGGCTTGGCGAACTTCGTCGCCCAAGCGCATAATGGCGCCCTTCCCGAAGGTTTTGTCGATATGTGCGATAGCCGCGGATAGGGCTTTGGTACGGTCAGCTTGCGGCTGTGGTTTCTTAGGTGCCATTTGGCTCTCCTTCAGGTTGGGTCGGCTCTCCGCCGGTGGATAGAGTCTGGTCTGTTCCTGGGTGTTGCCTCTCCGGCATCCCATAATGAAATACTGCTTGACCAAGGGCAGTAAGCCTTCCGATTTTTTCTATTTTGGGGATAGAAAAACTTGGGGAAAGTTTCATCAACACAACCTTAGCTTTCGAACGCCCGTTCGAAATGCGACACGCGGGCAGTCCGAAGACTTGCCCGCGTGCGGAAGATCACTTTTAAGTTTTATGGTCCCTTATCGGGTCGCTACCGTCCGACGAACTAGTTCATCGGGAACAGTATCGGGAATAACTACTCCCTCAGCTAGCGCAATCCGTTCGGATACTTCGCGCATAACCAGCCAGAGCGGAACTTCCAAGGCTTCACAGATGGAAGCTAGTAGTTCTGAGGATGCTTCCTTCTGACCGCGTTCAACCTCTGATAGGTAACCGAGGGAGACACGCGCACGAGCGGAAACCTCACGAAGGGTTCGACCTTGGCTCTGACGCAGGGAACGAAGAACTTCACCGATTTCACGACGTAGCAACGGTACTACCCCAGTGGGTTCGGGGACTTTCTTGGCGACCACCGGAGCTACCTTGCGGTATACCGGGTTATATTCACGAACAGATTTAACCGCCATGCCCGCTTTACGGGTTCCATATTTGACGCTGTCCATAATGAATCACCTTTTCTTCACTAAGTCCCGGATAACAAAAACCCGGGTTTATAACATTTTCGCATACCTTGCGAAAAATCGCCACTGATGAGGCTCCCCAGCAGAGGCAACCAGACTGCTACTTTGCGGTGATATAGTCCCAACCGGAACGTAGTGCCAGGTAGGTTGCCACCAAAAGTAACAGCCAGCAGAAATATGCCATGACAGTACTAACAAAACTTCCGGCGAAAGTATTCCAAGGGATCAAACTCAAACCGATGAAACCCATCTGAGCGACGGTCTTAATCTTGCCCCCGGAAGAAGCGGGAACCACGCGCCCTCGGCGAACCAAAATCATCCGCCAAATAGAAATCCCCAACTCACGGATAATAATCAAAACCACGCAAATTAAGGAAATCACAACCAGAGCGGACGGGAGCAGCTCCCAAGAAGACCAAACCACCAGCACCATGGCGGGCAGAACTAGGGCTTTATCAGCAATCGGGTCGGCAATCTTACCGAAGTTAGTGATGATGTTGTAGCCACGGGCAATATCGCCATCGAGCTTATCGGTAATCGAAGCAAGGAAGAAGACGAGGAAAGACCACCACATCCCAGTCTGCGACTGCGAGGGGAACTTAATCATTAGCACGATCAAAATCGGCACCATGATAAGGCGCAGAATGGTCAGCATATTCGGCAATGCTGAAAGGAAGGGGCCCGGCTTCGAATTCTTAGTATTCATCACCAACCAGATTACTCCTTAAATCGTATTTTCGTCGCCTAAAACTTCACCCCTACCCCAGCGGAAGACGCACAGGATAGGGGCGGAAGCCTTGATGGAGGGAAAAGCCAAGTCCCGCCGGGGTTAGAAGTCGTCTCCCCGACCGGTTTCAGACCAGGCATCGTCTTCCGAGGCGGCTTCGACCACCTCTAGATGACTGTCATTAGCACCCGGAGCTTCACCGTGGCTGGCACCTAGGTCTGCCTGCGCCTCTGCGATAAGTTCCGTGGCACTGGTTGCTTGGGTCTCCCCCTTCAGCATGGCTAGCACAGCTGGCAGCTCGGAGGGCTCTACTAGGACTTCGCGCGGCTTGGATCCGACGGAGGGACCCACGATATCGCGGGACTCTAGTAGGTCCATGAGGCGGCCGGCGCGGGCAAAGCCGACGCGCAGTTTACGCTGCAGCATGGAGGTTGAACCCAGCTGGGAAGAAATGACATTCTCGGCAGCCAGTAGTAGATCGTCTAGGTCGTCACCGATGTCCTCGGCAACCTTCTGCGCCTTGGGGGCCTCAGTGACCTCTGGACGGTAATCCGGCTTAGCTTGGGCGCGAATGAACTCAGCGATCTGGTGGATTTCTGATTCGTTTACCCAGGCACCTTGGACACGTTCAGCCTTGCCGGAGCCCTGCGGGAGGAAGAGGGCGTCACCTTGACCGATTAGCTTTTCGGCACCGGGCTGGTCCAAGATGACTCGAGAGTCCGCTAGGGACGAGGTGGCGAAGGCCAGACGGGTGGGCACGTTCGACTTGATCAGGCCGGTTACCACGTCCACCGAGGGACGCTGGGTTGCCAAAACCAGGTGGATGCCGGCGGCACGTGCCAGCTGGGTAATGCGCTGGATGGAGGCTTCTACGTCACGCGGGGCCACCATCATCAGGTCGGCAAGTTCGTCCACGACCACCAGCAGATAGGGGTACGGGACTAGCTTGCGCTTCGAATCCGGCGGCACCTTAACCTTACCTTCGCGGACGGCTTGGTTGAAGTCATCGACGTGTTTGAAGTTGAAGAAGGCCAGATCATCGTAGCGGTGATCCATTTCCTTAACGACCCATTCGAGGGCTTCGGCGGCCTTCTTAGCGTCGGTGATGATCGGGGTGATCAGGTGTGGGATGCCTTCATAGATGGTCAGTTCCACGCGCTTGGGGTCCACGAGGATCATGCGCACCTGTTCGGGCGTGGCTCGCATCATGATCGAGGTGATCATGGAGTTCACGAAAGAGGACTTACCAGAACCGGTGGCACCGGCAACCAGCATGTGAGGGGTCTTCGCTAGGTTGGCAACCACGTAGCCGCCCTCAACGTCCTTACCCACGCCAACGGTCAACGGGTGTTTATTAGCCTGGGCTTTAGCACTGCGCAGGACGTCACCTAGCGCAACGGTTTCACGGTCCGCATTGGGGATTTCCACACCGATAGCGGACTTACCGGGAATCGGTGAAAGGATACGAACGTCGGCACTGGCTACCGCGTAGGCAATGTTCTTTGAAAGCGCGGTAATGCGCTCTACCTTTACGCCGGGCCCTAGGGTCAGTTCGTAACGGGTGACCGTCGGACCGCGAGAGAAACCAGAGACGGTCGCATCAATATTGAACTCGCTGAGGACGTTCTGCAGGGCGGTAACTACCTGGTCGTTTACCGCAGAGCGGGTCTTATGCGGGGCCCCACGCATGAGGAAGTCATAGCTGGGAAGCTGGTAATCGCTCGGGGCCGGGGTTAGTTGGAAGTCCCCATCAGATTCGACGTCTTCCCGCGCTTCATCCGGGGCGGCCGGTTCGGCTTCGGGGATCGCGGCCGGTTCTGCCGGAGCCTGCTGGTTCAGCAGCGTGGTGGCGTCCTCCGGCAGCGGAGTGGTGTGCAGGTACTGGGTTTCGCTGACGTCCACGGGAATCGGCGCCGGCACCTCAGACTGGCTGACCGGCGGCATCGGTTCAGGCGTGAAGGCAGCGGCGGGCTTTGCCCCACGGGCTTTACGTCCCCGCTTGGGCTCAGGTGCGGCGGCAGCTTCGTCTTCTTCCTGCGCTTCCCAGTATTCTTCTTCCCAGCTGTGCTGTTTTTCGTATTCGGTCACCGTTGGGGACACGAAGGGTTCATCCCCTGCGCGTGAGTCTAGGTCGACGTGGCCGCCGTTTTCTGCCTCGTATTCCTCAGTGTTCCCGCCAAAGCGTGAGACCAGGGAGTCCTTAAAGTTCCGCAAGATCTGGGGGACGGAAGAAATCGGGGTATCAGTGGCCACTAGGATCGAGTAAATGGCGAACAGGATGAGTACCGGGATCGCACCCCAGGGTGAAAGCAGTTCGTTAATGGGCTGAGCAAAGAACCAGCCAATAATGCCGCCGGCAGCTTCGACCTGGGCAAAGTCGTAGATGCTGGGAGCACCGTAGGAAATATGGGTAATGCCAGTCAGGGCAACCGCGATGCCAATGGCACCAATCAGCCAGTGAGCTAGGGCCTGCGGACGGCTGGAACGCCGATACATGGCGATGACAATGCCGATCCCCACAGCAGGCAATAGCACTGAGTAGAGACCCAGTAGACCAGCAGAAAAATGGTGAATGACCGCGCCGGCGCTGCCCGAGATATGGAACCATTCACGGAGGGCAATAACCGCCGAGAGCGCCACAATGACCAAGGCGATCCCATCCCGACGTAGGGCTGGGTTCATCTTGGGACGTTCAGTGTTTACTGCCGTCGTTTTTGTCTTTCGCGCATTGGTAGGAGCTTTTTTCGCTCCCCGAGGTCGCGGACTTGGATTGCCTTTATTCGCACGTGTAGCCATAGTAAGGACACGTTATCGCGTTCCCTTAAATTGCCTTAGCTGCCGCGCCGAAAAAGCTGTTTTTGGGAGCTATTACTTAGCCTTCGTAGGTTTCAATATGGTCCGACACGTGGACGCCTTCCTGAGCCATGAACTCATCTAGTTCCAAAGCTCGCGGGCACAGGGCCGTACCAAATTTCGAAACCGCGAAGGAAGAGGCAATATTGGCCCGCAAGACCGCCTCGAGCAGGTCCCGCCCCTGAAGTAGCGAGGCAATCAAAACGCCCGTGTGCGTATCGCCCACGCCAGTGGTGTCCACACGGGGACGCTCAAAGGAACGCACGGCAATGGGTTGCGAATGGGCATCTTGCTGGACTACCGATCCGCGACGACCACGACGCCAAACCAAGATGGCGGATTCTGGTACTAGCGAGCGCGCCGCTTCTAGCGGATCACCTAGGTTTAAGCGCCTGGCAAGGACCGTCGCCTGACGTAGGTTCATGGTGAGGACGTCACAGCGAGGCAGGATCTTCTCTAGGATCGGCATGGGGATATCTTGAATCGCCCCACCTAGGGAAGCAACGAATTTGGTCTCTTCGGGAAGCTCAGTTGCCCAGGTCGAAAGGACCTCCCCCGCCGGGCCCCCGGCTAGGTCTTGTCCGGCCACATAAACCCAGTCTTCGGGATGGACATCGACACGGCGCAGATCAGAAAGCTGGGGGTCGTATTCCACCCCGGGGGAACGAACCGTGGTCATCAAGCCATCGGATTGGATCAGGGAGATGGACATGCCGGTATCCCCCACCATGTCTTCAACGGCTAACTCAATCCCCTCTTCCATCAGTGCTGCCCGGACCGCGTGAGAATTGGTGCCGGTACCCAGTGGGGATGCGAGGGACACCGGAACCCCCTGACGGGCGGCCGCAGAAGCCACCACGAAGCCATCCCCCACGAGGGCGAAAGACGAGGAAGCCGTGACCGAGGTGCCTTCGGCGGGCAGGTGCGGTACCTGCATGGGTAGCGTAAGGGAAACTGCCGCAGTTGAAATCAGACGTGGGTGTTCAAGGGATTTTTGGTCGCTAAGTTCCTGCATGGCTTTCCTTAGTTATTTTCCTGTGGCTTCACGAAGGGGAAAGAGAGTGTTTGTCTAATATTGGTACCGGTCAGGAACATTACCAGACGATCCATGCCAATACCTAGGCCACCGGTGCCAGGCAGCCCCAGTTCTAGCGTGCGAAGGAAGTCTTCGTCTAGGCTCATGGCTTCCGGGTCTCCCGCTGCTGCTGCCAACGACTGTCGGGTGAGGCGTTCTCTTTGGATCCGCGGGTCAGTCAGTTCGGTGTACGCAGTTCCCAGTTCCATTCCGAAAGCAACTAGGTCCCAGCGTTCAGCTAGCCGTGGATCCTTCCGAGATTGGCGAGTCAGCGGCGAGGTTTCCACCGGGAAATCAGTGTAGAAGGTCGGCAACTCCGTTTTGGCTTCCACCAGTTCGTCATACAGGACCCCGATTAGCTCCCCGGTGTTTATCGTGGCCGGTAGGGCTAAACCGTGGGCTTGACAGTGGGCTTTTAGCTCTTCGATAGGAGTATCGAGGGTGATCTGACTACCGACCGCTTGGCTGATCGCGTCCAAAACCGTAATTACCGGCCAGGGGGCAGAAAGGTCCACGAAACCGGCTTCCTCGCCAAGTTCCTGCCTGGCGAAGAGTAGTAGCTGATGTTGATCTGCGGGGGCCTCCAACTTGGGAAGGTGGGCGGGCACCTGGGGGCGCAGGCAGGCCGGTTGCCCGTAAAGGGCAGTGGCGGCAGCCTTAATTAGGGCTTCCGTGAGACGCTGCATGTCATGGTAGTCCGCGCCTGCCCGGTAGGCTTCAAGGGAGGTGAACTCCGGGTTATGGGTGGCGTCGGCACCCTCGTTACGGAAAGAACGCCCCATTTCGAAGATCCGGTCTAGGCCGGCCACGGCAAGCCGTTTCAGGTAAAGCTCTGGGGCGATGCGCAGGAACACGTCCGAGTCGTAGGCGTTTAGGTGGGTTACGAAAGGACGAGCGTTAGCTCCGCCTTGAACCGCCTGCAACACCGGGGTCTCAACCTCTAGGTAACCATCCTTGGTCAAGTATTCACGGACCGAACGGAACACGGTTCCGCGTGCCCGCAGCAGGTCAAGGGCGCCGGGGTCCACCAGTAGGTGCAGGGCCCGCTGCCGTACTCGGGTTTGCGGATCAAGTACCGTACCGGGGACCGGTAGGGGGCGTAGCGCCTTAGCTCGCAGTTTCCAGGTAGTTAGCTGCAGTGAAGGCTCGCCTCGCTTGGTCCGCCCCGGCTGCCCCGTGACCTGCAGTTGATCACCACGATCCAAAGTTTTCAGATCTATAAAGTCACGGCCCGAAAGTACACGTCGATCTGCCACAAGCTGCAGTCGGGTACGTCCCTGATAGAGGTCAAGGAAGATCACTCCACCATGGTTACGGATGGCGCTAATGCGACCCGCGGTGGTCAAGGTTTCGGTTGTGAACATTCCCGGGGCGGATTTTTCCGCCTCTGCGCGAACCGAAGCCAAGGGGTCGCCGGCGGGAATACCTGGTGGGTAGGCTTCGCGTCCTCGGGCTTCTAAATCGGCAGCCTTCTGGCGGCGAACCTGTTCCTGCTGGGTAAGCTTAACTGGCGGTAGGACCTGTAGTTCTTGGGCTTTCTGGGCGCGAATCGCCTGCAGATAGTCCTCATCAGTAGCCCAGGTGCGCGGGGCGGGCTCCCCTACCCCAATATTCGGGACGAAGCCTTCCAAGCGACCAGAAGCCAACATCACCGGCACGGCCTGCGAGCCATGACGAATCCCTAGGAAACGGGAGAACCAGACCGGGTAATACCGGGCATTAGATTCGTAAAGGGATTCCAACTGCCAAAAGCGGGAGCCCAAACGCATGATCACTAGCACCAGGCGCTTAAAGAAGCCCGCGTCGACCGCTTGGCCGCTAACGAAAGCCTGGCGGAACATGGCGAAGTTCATGGAGATGCGTTCGATTCCCACATCGCGCCCCTCCATAATCAGGGCCACCACCATGGCTTCCACGACGCCGTTTACCGATGCCGGGTTGCGACGCATCAGGTTTAGTGAGAGGCCGCGTGGTCCCCAGGGCACGAAGGTGAGCAGCCCGTGAATCTGCTTATCGTCACGCGCTAGGACAATCATGGTGTCTTCGTCCTCGGCGTCGAGGATGCGATCCAGGCTCATGGTGAAGCCGCGTTCGCTGCCTTCACGGTAGGTGTTTGCGGCCCAGACTAGCTCTTCACGTTCAGCTTCCGGGATTTCCCGCAGGCGGCGAACCGTGATTTCTACGCCGTGATTTTTAGCGCGCCTAACCGCGGCCTTGAGGTCTTTAAAGCGGGGATCAAGGAGGGAGAAGTCTTTAGTTTCGATGATGGCTTCGTCGCCCATCTTGTGGATCTGGAAGCCAAACTCTTTAAAGGTTCGGGCGCCCTGTTCAGAAAGGGATAGTGCGCCGGCGACCCAGCCGTTTTCATCGCAGGTCCTGAGCCAGGCGGCTACGGCATCGGGCCAGTATTGGGGGTTACCTAGGGGATCTGAGGCGGCGATCGCGGTTCCGGAACTGGTGGCATAGCTGACGGCAGCTTGCCCGTTCGGGGCAAAGACTACTGCCCGATCACTACGGGTCGCGTAGTAGCCAAGGGAGTCTGCCGGGTTATTCACCAGCAGTTGGCGGACCTTAAGGTCTTCTTCTCTGCTGGATCCCTGAGCCCGGTTACCGCGCAGGAAGATCACTAGTGCGATGGTAGCTACCAAGGTGGAAAACAGGGAAATAATGACCCCGAGCCCCTGGGGGCCGTCATAGAAGACGTCCGAAATGGTGCTGTAGTAGAGGAAATCCTGACCGATAATCCGCGCCAGAATCCAACGCAGGGCCCTGGGCGTATTCATTCCTTCTGGGTGCAGAAGTTGCACCCCGGCATATCCCACCCCGAAGGTAACCGCGATGCCGAATAGGAACCACAGGACTGCCGTCATGAAGGTATGCCGATAGGTCTTTGCGGCAAAAGCCTCACGGGAGCGAATGGTGACCGTCAGCAGGAATAGACAGCTAACTAAGCCTAGGACATCGAAAGTGAGGCTAAAGGGGTCTCGGTCCGTGGTGATCATAATGGCCAGGTCGGTTAGACCGGTGATGGACCAGTGAATCCACAGTAGCCAGAGCACTATGCGTTTACGCCTAAAAGAGGCTGCCGCCAATACCGTCAAGATCAACACGGTAAAGAGCGAGTACCCGATGGGTACGCCAAACTGGAGGGCGATGTTTAGGACGGTGTAGACCTGCTCGCTAAACATTCGCGGGAAGGCGAATCCCACCAAGGAAATAATGGCGCTGACGTAGAGGAAATGTCCGACGAAGGCTGGCACCCTGCTGGAGGGATAGTAATCCCCTACTGCCCGCCTATATGAACCCTTATGCCCAAGAAACCCCATGGGGAGGAACCTATACTTCGGTCACCACAGGTACGATCATCGGGCGACGGCGTAGGCGCTTAGCTACCCAGCGGCCAATGGTTCGGCGCATGGCCTGCTGAAGCTGGTGAGCCGGGACGTTTCCGGGCTTGGCAGCCTCGGCCAAAGTCTGGGCTAGTTCTTCTTGGATTTCTTCGAAGACCGCCTCATCTTCAGCCACGCCACGAACCGTGATGGTCGGTCCGGCCAGCACCATGCCGGTGGACTTTTCAACGACCGCGTGGACCGCGACGAAACCTTCGGCACCTAGGACTAGGCGGTCCTTGAGTTCATCGTCTGAGAGTTCACCAATGGAGCGTCCGTCCACGTAAACGTAATCGCAGGGTACCTGTCCGGCAACGGTGGCCTGTCCATCGACTAGGTCAACCACTACACCGTCCTCAGCTAGGACTACGTGACTGGGGTTGATGCCGGTGGAAACAGCTAGGCGACCATTGGCCACTAGGTGGCGGATTTCGCCGTGGATGGGCATGACGTTGGCGGGCTGCACGATGTTGTAGCAGTACAGCAGTTCGCCGGCGGAAGCGTGACCAGAGACGTGCACGCGCGCGGTTTGCTGGTGAACCACATTCGCACCCAGACGCATGAGTCCGTTGATGACACGGAAGACGGAGTTTTCGTTTCCTGGAATCAGGGAGGAAGCGAAGATGACGGTATCGCCGGGGTCGACCTCGACGAAACGGTGCGTGCCGGCGGCAATCCGGGCTAGGGCAGCCATGGGTTCACCTTGGGAGCCGGTGGCCATGAAGACGCGGCGGTCTAGCGGCAGGTCCATGACTTCCTTGGTGTCAACCAGGATGTCTTCGGGAATGTCAAGGAAGCCCAGTTCCGCAGCAATACGCATATTGCGTTCCATGGAGCGGCCAATCAGGCAGACCTTGCGCCCGTGACGGGCGGCGGCGTTAATGACCTGCTGGACACGGTGGACGTGGGAGGCGAAGGAAGCCACGATTACCTGACCGTTGGCATTGCCAATGACCTGGTCTAGAACGGGGCCGATCTCGCGTTCGTGGGCAGTGAAGCCGGGGACTTCGGCGTTGGTAGAGTCCACCATAAACAGGTCCACGCCCTCTTCGCCTAGGCGCCCGAAGGCCCGGAGGTCGGTAATGCGACCATCAAGGGGTAGTTGGTCCATCTTAAAGTCACCGGTGACTAGGACGTTACCGGCGTCGGTGCGGATCATGACGGCTAGCGCGTCGGGGATGGAGTGGTTTACTGCAACGAACTCTAGGTCGAAGGGTTCGATGGTGATCTCTTCACCTTCAGCGACGACGTGCAGTTCCGGGTTTTCAATGTGGTGCTCACGCAGTTTAGGCTCAACAAAAGCTAGGGTCAGTTCGGAACCGTAGACGGGGATGTCGGGGCGTAGACGCAATAGGTACGGAACGGCACCGATGTGGTCTTCGTGGCCGTGGGTGAGGACCAGGGCGACCACGTCATCGAGGCGGTTTACGATGGCCGAGAAGTCTGGCAGGATGAGGTCCACGCCGGGCTGGTTTTCTTCGGGGAATAGCACGCCACAGTCGACGATTAGTAGTTTTCCGTCGATCTCGAAGACGTTCATATTTCGCCCTACTTCCCCTAGGCCACCTAGGGGGGTAATTCGTAGGGTTCCGGGTTTTAGCGCGGCTGGTTCAGGCAGGTTTTCATACAAAGGCTTCACATGCCTATTGTGCCCTATTTTTGGGTCCGAGGGCGCGCCTGTTCGCTGTCTGTGCCTATTTGGTTTTACTTAGAGCCGGGTTGCCCAGAGGTTTTCTGGGTCTTTTTTCGCGGCTAGCTGCAGGGCACGCTGTGGTCCGGTGGGCCCAAAGCCGGCCGAGTTGAAGAAACGGGTTTTCGCTTCGTCGATTCGGGGTAGCCAGATTTGGATTTCTTCGTGCACGCCCTGGGCGTGATCGACTAGGGCTTGTAGTAGACGTGAGCCGTGTCCTTGGCGGCGGTGTCCGTCGAGGACGCTGAAGGCAGAGATTTCGGCTTTGCTGGCTTCTTCCGTGGGTAGCAGGGCGGCGAAGCCCACGACTTTGCCTGCTTCGGTGGCTACTAGGACTAGTTCGCCGTCCTCTTGGGTGATGGCTTGTTCCCAGGATTGGGCGAGGGCGTTCAGGTCTAGTGAGGGCTCCAGTTGCGGCAGCAAATCTGGGTTCACGGCGGCGACCCGGGCTTTGATTTCGTCGGCGACGAGTTGCGCGCAGACTTGGGAGTCTTCGGGTCGGGCGGCGCGGACGGAGTTATCGGCTTGGGGCTGATCGTTGCTGGTCACTGAGGGCCTCCTAGGTTTGGCTTAGTTTTCGTGTAGGAAGTAGCTGATTTGTTGCCAGGCGCGCTGGCTTTCCGGTAGTCGGGTGAAGGCCGCGGGCCAGACGTGAATCACTTCTGGGTAGACCTGGAGTCGGGCTTTAACCCCGGCGTCCTGTAGTCCCCGAATGACCTTCACAGAATCTGAGTAGAGCAGTTCGGTCTGCCCTACTAGGGCCAGGGTGGGCGGCAGGTCGTGAAGCTGCGCGTAGGCCGGTGAGAGGTATGGATCGTAGGGGTCAGCGTCACCGACATAGTATTTGGCGATCGGTTCTGGGTCGGGTACGCCGGGTACGGACTGGAACAGCGGGTCACGGTATTTATTGGCCTGGTAGCTAGTGCCCTTTGCGGGCAGGTCGGTCCAGGGTGAGAGCAGCACTAGGGCTCGGGCACAGTTGGGGACTCCCTGGTCGCGCAGTTTTAGGGCCAGCGCTAGGGCTAGTCCCCCACCGGCTGAGTCTCCCGCAAGGATGATCTGGTCCGGCGCGTATCCCTGGGTGAGTAGCCAGTCGTAGGCGTCTAGGGCATCCTCGAGCGCGGCCGGGTAGGGATGTTCCGGAGCGGTCCGATAGTCCAGGGAGAAGACCGCAGCGGCACCGTTTTTGGTTTCCGCGGCCTGCGCATACTGGTAGGCAGCCTTAGCGTACATGTGGCTGAACGGGCTGATATAGGAACCCCCGTGTAGTTGGAGGACGACCCGATGGGGTCCGGTGGCATCGGTGGGATAGAGGTAGAAGCCGCGTGATTGCGGTAGTTTGACCTCGGTGACCGCGAAGTAGCCGCGTTGCGGGAAACTGCGTAGCTGGTAGGGTTCGGGTTTCGCGGTGGGATTGTAGGTACCGAAGCGGACCTGTAGTCGTTTACGTCCGGCCATGAACATTTTGACGGCCATGTGCAGGATCCGGGCACTGCGCGAGGGCGGGTTTAGCACTGCCGGTTGGGGCAGGTGGAACTCAGGCTGGCTGGGTTTTTCGGGACCTTTTTGAGCCATGTTTCGCTTCCTTTAGTTGGCCGTTTTAGCTGGCCGTCAATGTTTGGGGTTTTCCGTTGGCAAATAGGTTTGGCGTGACTAGTTTGTGGCGGGTGAGGTAGTGCGGTTGGTTTGGACGGTGACGTTAAAGCGCGGCCCTTCATAGAGACGGGCGGCAATATTCTTTACGTCGTCCACGTCCACGTGGGCTACTGCTTCTAGCTGTTCACTGAGCGGGGTCAGGTTGCCGGTGCTGATTTCGCTGCGGCCTAGGCGGTACATGCGCGCGAAGTTGTCTTCCATACCTAGGGCCATGGTGCCGCGCGTATGGCCGAGGATGCGCTGCAGTTCAGCTTCCGTGGGGCCGTTTTCGGCTAGTTCGGCCCACACCTGGTCCATGACCTTTTCGATTTCTTCCGTATTATGCGGCTTGCAGCCGGCATACATGCCGAAGGCACCGGCTTCGGTGTAGGCGTGGTTGAAGGCGAAGGTGGTGTAGGCTAGGCCGCGCTTTTCGCGGATTTCTTGGAAGAGTCGGGAGGTCATGCCCGATCCTAGGATTGAGACCATCACGTTCATGGCCCAGCGGTCGGGATCACCTAGGGGCAGTGAACGGGTACCGACGGCTACCTGGGCCTGTTCGATGTCTTTGGAGCGTACTAGGCGGGCGGCCTGGGCGGCGGGAATGGCGTCGGGGCTGCGTCGGGCCTTGGGGGTTAGGTCCCCGCTGGTGGCCCAGCCGCCTCGTTCTAGGCCGGCGGTAACTAGGGCGCACAGGGTGGCGTGGTCGACGTCGCCGGCGGCGGTGA
This sequence comes from Boudabousia liubingyangii, assembly GCF_001907245.1. Classification (GTDB taxonomy): domain Bacteria; phylum Actinomycetota; class Actinomycetes; order Actinomycetales; family Actinomycetaceae; genus Boudabousia; species Boudabousia liubingyangii. The sequence continues at coordinate 147,287 of NZ_MQSU01000002.1, read as the reverse complement.
TGACTAGGTTTTCAGAGCGGTAGGTGCGCTGGTAGTGTTCCCAGATGCCATCGCGGGTGATAGCTTTTACGGTTTCGGGTGTGCCGCCCACGGGACGTGCTAGTGCGGTGCCCGCGTAGGCGACTGAAGAGTAGGCTTCGAAGAGGACGTCCATGGGGTCGTCTTCGGCGGCGGCTAGTTCTTCTAGAATCACGCCGCGTTCTAGGGCCATTTGTTCGGGGTCAATGACGGAGCTGGTGACCATATCTAGCAGGGTTTCTACCGCCATTGGTAGGTCGCTAGAGAGGACGCGCGCGTAGTAGTTAGTGTAGTCCTTTGAGGTGGAGGCGTTGGACATGCCGCCCACTTCTTCGAAGGCGTTGGCTAGCTGTAGGGCGGTGCGGGTTTTGGTGCCCTTGAACAGAAGGTGTTCTAGGTAGTGGGTGGCCCCGTAGTGGCCTTCGGTTTCGTCGCGTGAGCCGACGGGAAGCCAGCAGGCTATGGCCACAGAGCGGGTGGCGGGGACTTGCTGGGTGATGATGCGGGTGCCGCCGGGTAGGACGGAGCGTTCTATGAGGGAGCCATCTTCTTCAAAAGTGATATGTGATTTCGGGTCTGTCCCGGGTAGGCAGGGCAGGTCGATGGTTTTTTCCTCAAAATGACTCATGCGCAATAGTTTAGCGTTTTTCTGGGCTGGTGCGGCTGCGGGTGCCAATGGCTATTAACACAAGCTGGGCGCTTAGGATGCTTCCGGTAATGACGAGGGCGCTGGGCAGGTGGGCACGGAAAGTCGGGTTTAGGGCCGCTAGGGTTAGGTTTAGGGTGGCTAGCCCGAGGGTAAGGCCGAGGAGGTCCGCGGCCAGTTGTGGCTTGAGTTCGGTCCACCATAGGCGTCGGGGCCGCCAGCCTAGGAATTTGAGGGTGCGTAGTTCGGGGGCTTGGGCGGCGGAGGTTAGTCGACTGGTCTGGAATAGCAGTACTAGCGCCATGAGTGCCACGATGATGATGGTGAGGATTTGTGCGCTTTGGAGGCCCAGCTGGAGGCGTTCACCGCTGAGGGCCTGTTTGAGGGTTTGTTGGAAGTCTTGTTGTTGATACCAAGCTGTTTGGAGGGTAGCAGCCGCCCAGGCAACCGCTAGGCCTTGGGTGAGGTAGCGAAGTTTGGGGTGTACTTTTTGGGGTGGTATGGCTTGGTCACCGGCCCATAGGTGGTAGCCGATGGTGGTGAAGGTAGCTACGAGGAGGGTGACTAGCAGGTAGGTGCCGGGCAGTGGCAGACTTTGGGTTAGGTATTGGCGGAGGTTTGAACTTTGGGGGTTTTCTAGGTGCGCGTAGCTTAGGAGGATGGGGTTAAGCAGTAGGTAGGTAAGGATTCCTAGGAGGGCGGCGATCAGCGCGTAGGTGCTGGTGGCGCCTAGTTCGGTACGTAGGATTCTGGTACTGCGCCAGCCGATTCGGGCCCTTGCTTGCATTTGGGGACTTTGTAGTTTTAGGAGGCTGAGGATTGCCAGCACTAGGGTGATTTCCAGCAGTACCCAAAATAGCAGGCTCAGGGTTTGGTGGTATTGCTGATTGGCCGTGATTAAGGTGGGGATGATTGCGGGGGCAATCCAGTATTCGAAGACTGCTTGGGGTTGGGTGGAGTCGGCCGGGTTTTGGGCTTGAGTGGAGTCGGCCGGGTTTTGGTGGGCGTCTAGGGTTTTGATTTCTTTTGCCACATAGTCTGAGTCTTTAAGAATGTCAACGTGTAGTTTTGGGTCGCTGAGGATCGTGGCGATGGTGGCTTTTAGTGCTTGGGGCTGGCGGTCTTTTAGTTTGATGCGGATGGAGTTGTAGGGGGCTTGCTGGCGCTTCGTGCTTTGAGTTTGGTTTTGGTACCACGTGTTTAGGTAGTCTAGGGAGGTGACTGCGGGTGTGGGCGCTAGGGTGATTCCAGTGGCGCGGAAGGATGGAGGTAGGACTTTTCGGCCCGCTGCCCCTCGGGTACTGGTGAAGTAGTTTTGGTTTTGGTAGGGGTTGTAGGTGGCTGCTATGGTGATTAGTTTTTCTTTTGGTAGTTTCGTGCGGTCAACGATCCGGTAGACGGGGGCGGCTGACGGGGCGGTTCCCGGCGGCTGAGGCAGGGCTTGGACCGTGATCGCTGTTCCCTTGGGTGCCTGATAATTAGCGGGGCTGACGGTTTTTATCACTGATAGAGGCCAGTAGCTATGCAGGGGTTCTTCTGAAACTACGGGGTTTAAAGTTCTGGGGTTAGAAAGATCTGGCTCCGTAGTGCCTAGCTGGTTGATTAGTTCTGTCCAGCTGGCACTCAGACTGGTATTTATCGGTAGGTTTTTTACGGCCAAGAGGGTGGCGTATTTGTCAATATTTTCGGGGTTTTCACTAAGTTCTTGGGTGAATTGCTGAGCCTGCGGGTTGGGCAGTTGGGCTAGGTTGAGGTGAAAGGCCGGAAGTGGGTTTTCTGGGACAGAGAGGCTCTGGGGAAGAATTACTGGGAGGTATTCACTGGCGGGTATTTCAGCTTTTGCTGCCGGTGGGATTTGGGATTGCCACTGTTGTACAGGTGGCATTTGTAGGGTTGACTGGGTTTGGGTTGGGAGCGTTTTGGGGGTGGCAGTGAGGGCATTTTCTGCTGCTAGGTCTAATCCCACTAGGGGTAGTTCAAGGTGTACGGTGTTGGGCCAGCGAAACTGACAGTGACTATCGGTTAGGCAGTTGTAGGCTAGGATTAGTGATTTTTGATCCGGTGCGATGGGAAACTCTAGGTCCCCTTGGGGCTGACTTTCTAGGTAGCCCATGGTTTCGGGGTCATTTTTGAGGGGCTGGCGCGTGAAGTACAGGTAGGTATACCTGTGGGACTCCGAGGCGTCGGTTTTGCCGGAATCGGCGTTTGGGCTTCCGGTGTTTGAGGTGGCCGTCTGGGGGCCAGTATTTTCAGGTGCGTTCTGGGGGTTGTGGGTGAAGTCTGCTTCGCTAAGTTTTAGGGCTTCCCCGACGTAGCGAAATAGTGATGGCTGGGATCCGCCGGCTAGATCTTGGGGTGGGATTTGATACTTCAGTTTGAGGGGGACGGGCAGGATTCCTAGGGCTGCTGCAGGGGCAGCCGTTTTCACGTTCGGGATTTCTTTTATTGCCTGCAATTGTTGGGGGGTGATTCCGCCGCGGGCGTCGTAGAGATAGTCGGGCCGGACTAGGTTCAGGGTGTTTTCTACTTCGGTGAGGTTTGTTTTGGGTCGGACCAGTAGGTCTAGGTTTTGTTCACTTTGGGCGTTTAGAGCTTTGGTAATTTTGAGTTCGACCTGCGCATTTTGGGTTAATAGGTTTAGCAGCAGAGCGGAGCCTAGGGCGAAAGCTAGAGTAAAAACCAGCAGATATCTAAAACCGTGGCGAAAAGCAACTTGCATTGACCTCATAGTTAATTATATCATACAGGTGTGACACATCTCAACAAAGGAGTGAGAGATGAAAACTACTCGGAAAATCATGCTGACAGGTTCTTTATTTCTACTAACCGTAAGCAGCATGTTACTTGCTCCGATTGCAAATGCACATGAACCTTCACCATCTAGAATGACCAAATATTCGTGGGTCGAGATAGAAAAACACTTCGGACCACAGGAGTGTGCGGCGCAGGTTAACCGTTGTAATCAAAAAGCGGCAGACGGGTACTACATTAAAAAGTTCCGTTGCCGTTATACCAATACGATTTTCGGCAACTGGGCGGTAGATGCATATATGCTATATCAACCCAATGAAGGCTTAGCTAAAATCTCCTCGACATATAGGAACGCTAAACCAACCTGGGCAGTCCCTTCTATTAAAGTTTGCGAATGAGTGAAACCCACTGGTGATTTTCGGTTTAGTTTATTAGTGAACAAGGTTTTGGGGTGGTACCGGTTGGTACCACCCCAAAACCTTGCCGTTTAGGTGAGAGCCTCTATTGAGGCCCCTACCCTACTGGTTTTCAGTCTTCAGACTTGCGGGTGCGAGTGCGCGGGCGACGTTCGCGGCGTTCACGACGTTCACCATCGCCACCTTCGCGGCGGGGACGACGTTCACGACGTTCCTTGCGTTCTTCGCGACCTTCACCGTCTTCGTCGCCACCCTTGCCTTCGGCCTGGGCGGCAGCTTCAGCGGCGGCCTGTTCTTCGGTTAGCACAGCGTGTAGCGAGATCTTGCCACGCTGGTCGATTTCGTTGATTTCGACCTGAATCTGCTGGCCTACCTGGACGACGTCTTCGACGTTATCTACGCGCTTACCACCGACTAGGCGACGGATCTGCGAAATGTGTAGCAGGCCGTCCTTACCGGGGGTGAGGGAGATGAATGCACCGAAGGTGGTGGTCTTTACGACGGTACCAACGAAGCGCTCGCCAACCTCAGGCATCTGCGGGTTCGCAATGGCGTTAACCATGTTGCGAGCAGCTTCTGCGCTGGGGCCGTCGGTGGCACCAATGTAGACGGTGCCGTCGTCTTCGATGGTTAGGTCGGCGCCGGTATCTTCCTGGATCTGGTTGATCATCTTGCCCTTCGGGCCAATGACTTCACCGATCTTGTCAACGGGGATGTTGACGGTGATGATACGGGGTGCGGTGGGGGCCATTTCGTCCGGGGTGTCAATGGCCTGAGCCATGACATCGAGGATGGTTAGGCGAGCATCGCGGGCCTGGCCTAGGGCGCCCTTTAGAACGTCAGAGGGGATGCCATCTAGCTTGGTGTCTAGCTGGATCGCGGTGACGAACTCACGGGTACCGGCGACCTTGAAGTCCATGTCGCCGAAGCCATCTTCGGCACCTAGGATGTCGGTGAGGGCTACGTAACGGGTTTCGCCGTCTACCTCGTCAGACATGAGGCCCATGGCGATACCAGCGACGGGGGCGCGTAGCGGCACACCGGCGTTTAGTAGAGCCAAGGTGGAGGCACAGACGGAACCCATGGAGGTGGAGCCGTTGGAGCCTAGGGCTTCAGAGACCTGACGGATAGCGTAGGGGAAGTCCTCGCGGGCCGGGATAACGGGCACTAGGGCGCGTTCTGCAAGCGCACCGTGGCCGATTTCGCGACGCTTGGGGGAACCCACGCGACCGGTTTCACCGGTGGAGTACGGCGGGAAGTTGTAGTGGTGCATGTAGCGCTTGGAGTCGATCGGGCTGAGGCCGTCCAACTGCTGTTCTAGACGCAACATGTTTAGGGTGGTGACACCTAGGATCTGGGTTTCGCCACGCTGGAACAGGGCGGAGCCGTGTACGCGGGGCACAACCTCGACCTCAGCGGAAAGCGAGCGAATGTCGCGCACGCCGCGGCCGTCCATGCGGACGCCGTCCTTGAGGACGCGCTGACGCACTAGGTGCTTGGTTAGGGAGCGGAAGGCAGCCTTGAGAGCCTTTTCGTCTTCTTCTTCCGGGAACTCTTCAGCTAGGGCTTCAAGAGCTTCATCGCGGATTTCGTCTAGCTTGGTTTCGCGAGCTAGCTTTTCGACGATGGTGAGGGCTTCGTCTAGCTTGCCAGCGCAAGCCTTTTCGATGGCCTCAAAGTGGCGCTCTTCGTAGTCGGGGAAGAGGGGGAACTCGGCGGTGGGCTTGGAAGCTAGCTTGGCAACTTCAACCTGAGCGTCGATTAGGGCGCGGATGAAGGGCTTAGCGGCTTCGAGGCCTTCAGCGACGGTTTCTTCGGTGGGCTTCTGGGCGCCTGCTTCAATCAGGTCCCAAGCGTTTTCGGTTGCTTCTGCTTCCACCATCATGATGGCGATGTCATCGGAGCCGTCGGCACGCTTGATGGCGCGGCCGGCAACGACCATGGTGAAGACTGCCTTTTCCATTTCGCTGTAGCGCGGGAAGGCAACCCACTGGCCGTCAATGAGGGCGATGCGGGTACCACCGATGGGGCCAGAGAAGGGTAGGCCGGCAATCTGGGTGGACATGGAAGCGGCGTTGATGGCTAGGACATCGTAGGCGTCATCCGGGTGGATAGCCATGATGGTAGCGACAACCTGGACCTCGTTACGTAGGCCCTTCACGAAGGAAGGACGTAGCGGGCGGTCCATTAGACGGCAAGCAAGGATTGCTTCCGTGCTGGGGCGACCTTCACGACGGAAGAAGGACGCGGGGATCTTACCGGCTGCGTACTGACGTTCTTCAACGTCAACAGTTAGCGGGAAGAAATCGAACTGGTCTTTCGGGTGCTTACCAACGGTGGTAGCGGAAAGGATCATGGTTTCATCATCCAAGTAGACCACGGCGGAGCCAGCGGCCTGACGGGCTAGTAGGCCCGTTTCAAAGCGCACTACGCGCTGTCCGAAGCGACCATTGTCAATAACGGCCTCTGCGGCAACAATTTCGGGAACCGACACGGAACCCTCCTTTTCTTTTTTCTATTCTCATCATCAAGCTGATACTACCCTCGCGGTCCCGGTCAGCTTCCCGCCGTTCGAGACCTCATATGAGTATCAGATTCATCAGTTCACTACCTTCATCACCGCTTCCGGTTTTCCTTTTGGGCTGGTGCCCGAGGGATTTTCCGAGGAAGCAGCCTCCTTTTCCGCTCGGCAGCTTTTGTGCCGTGGTGGTTTGGGAGCTGGGATCCCGCCGTAGTGAAAGCGGGAACGGCCCGAACCCTAGTGGGTTCGAGCCGTTAAGTTTATCAACCGCGAATGCCGAGCTTAGCAACCAAGGAACGGTAACGTTCGATGTCAACGTCCTTGAGGTAGCCAAGCATACGCTTACGCTGACCGACCAGTAGCATCAGGCCACGACGTGAGTGGTGATCATGGTGGTGGGTCTTGAAGTGTTCGGTTAGGTCCTTGATGCGCTGGGTTAGTAGAGCGATCTGGACTTCGGGGGAACCAGTGTCACCCGGGTGAGTGGCGTATTCAGAAACGATCTGGTTCTTAACTTCTTTTGAGAGCGGCACTGTATTCTCCTTTTTACTGCTCGTTGCACGGAGCGGCAGAGCATTTTCTTCTGCGCATGACACTACCGTGGCCGACATGACGGCAAGTGCTATCGTATCACGTTCGCCAGAAGGCTGGCAGTAGGCTCCGGGGTGAAACAGCGCACGAAAGCTCACATTTTCACCTCTCCCCTAGCCGCCGGATCAATTCCACAGCAACCGCTATCGTTCCCGCAGCAACCACTGCCCCCGAACCGAGCATGCTCGACTGGGAAATTCAGGCGGTAACGGCTGCCGGGTCAACCCGCCCAGCCACTGGTACCGAAAGGATCTGAGCGGCTTGGCGCAGGTCTTCATCCATTTGCGCTAGCAGTTCATCTAGGGAGTTGAAGACCAGCATGGGACGTAGTTTCTTCACAAAATCTACCGCCACTTCTGAACCGTAAAGGTTCAGATCGGCACGACCTAGGACGTGGGCCTCAACGGTTCGTTTCTGCCCCTCAAAGTGCGGGTTGGTCCCGACTGAGATTGCGGCCGCTAAACGTTCGACCGCATTGGAGCCGGGCACGCGACGTTCTAGCCAGCCCGCGTAAACGCCATCGCCGGGGACTTCCCCGACCATCTCGGCGTCTAGGTTAGCGGTGGGGAATCCTAGGGCGCGTCCTCGTTTGTGGCCGTGAACTACCTGGCCACGAACCCGGTGGTAGCTGCCGAGGACGTGGGCGACCTGTTCGACATTGCCTTCAGCTAGGGCATCACGCACCCAGGTTGAGGAGTAGCGACGCCCCGCCTTGGAGCACTGTTCTTCTAGGACCTGCACGGCAAAGCCGTAACGCTCCCCCAGTTCCTTTAAGGTTTCTAGGTTGCCGCTGTTATTGACACCAAAGCGCACATCTTGGCCGACGACAACGGCTTTTACGCCTAGTCCTTCGACGAAGTAGTCCTTGACGAACTCCTCGGCGGTCATGCCGGCTAGGTCCCAGTTATAGGGTTCAACTAGGACGCCATCGACCCCTAGGGCTTCCATGCCGCTTAGTCGGTCGGTCAGGGAGGTGATAAGGCGCAAGTTCTTTTCGGGCGCGTGTAGGTGTGCCGGGTGCGGGTCGAAGGTGATGACCCAGGCGGGCACATTTTCGGCTTTGGCGACGCGGATTAGTTCACTGATTAGTTCGCGGTGACCGCGGTGTAGCCCGTCAAAGATTCCAATGGTGGCGACACTTTTGAGGCCGGCGGGTAGCTCTTTGCGCTGCCGGACGATCTCCATACTGTGTGCCTTTCTGTTTATTTCAGCTTTGTGGTTCGGGGTTTCGAACTGCTTTGGGCTAGAACCGCTTTTGATGCTCTTTTTGAGCGGGACGGGTTTCGCGTGCGAAATCGATTCTAGTCGATTGGCGCCGTTCTTACCGTAGAGCACCCTGCCTAGCTCCCGATTTTCCTACTTCCATGTCCATCCCGGAAAGTACCTGCAGGGAGGGGCATTCGCCAGTCTACTTAGTTGATCGGGTCTAAGACGAGGACGGGACGGGCCTGTTTGCCGCGGTTTTCGATAAGGGCAACGATATGTCCATCCTCATCAGCGGCCGCACAGATTCCAGCCGGTTCGACGGTGGGAATGAACTGGCCGTACCTCAGAGCCTGAGCTCCCCTGCCTACTTCGACCACTGGGAAGCAGGCTTTACAAGCATCGTCAATGGGGATGACGGGTAGTCCGGGAGCGGCCGGGTCCTGGTTTTGGGCTTCAATAATTTCTGCTAGCCGAGGTAGCGTCCAGGCCTTTTCTAGGTTGAAGTCGCCGATTGCGGTTCGCCTTAGGGTACGTAGGTGCCCTGCGGTACCCAGTTTTTGGCCCAGGTCGCGGGCGAGGGCGCGCACGTAAGTGCCCGAAGAGCAGGTGACTTCAATATCGAACTCGGTTACCGGTACTAGGCTTTCCGGGGAGTCAGGCTGGAAGGGGGCCTCCAAGTTCAGGACTGGACTGGTGCGTGCATAGTGGGCGATATGGATGGGGCGGGCCGCCAGTTTTACCTCTTTGCCTTCGCGCACTAGGTCGTAGGCGCGCTGCCCATCAATCTTTAGGGCACTGACGCTGGTGGGTACCTGTTCGATATCGCCTAGGAAGGTGGCCATGGCCTGATCGATTTCCGCCTCGGTATATCTAGGGGAACCGGGATTGTCAGTTAGTTCCCCGGCAGCATCATCGGTACTACTTCCCTGTCCCAGTCGGAAGGTGGAAATATAGCTCTTTTCGCTACCTAGGATGTACTGCATGAGTTTGGTGGCCCGACCGATTCCAACGACTAGGATGCCGGTGGCGTCGGGGTCCAGCGTGCCACCGTGGCCTACCTTTTTGGTATTGGCTAGGCGGCGCACCCTTGAGACCACATCATGAGAGGTAATCCCGGTCGGTTTGTCGATCACTAACAGGCCGTCGGGCGCGGTGGTTTGCGCCCGTGGGACTGGATAGTTGACGGGCCTAGGTTCCTTAGGTGGGCGGGTGGTTTTCAGGGTTCTACCTTCACTTATTGCGCGCTAGTGGGCGGGCCTCAGAGCTTTTGAGCTTCAGAACTTTTAGCGAGGCTCTGAGCTTTTTGAGCGAGGCTCTGAGCTTTTTGAGCGAGGCTCAGAGTTCGTCTTCGTCGAAGCCTTCGAAGCCGTCGATTTCGACGTCTTCATCGGTTTCGCGGGTACGGTAGGGATCGGCGTCGCCAGCGGGCTTGGCTTCTGCTGCTAGCTTGGCGATGGCTTCATCCTGGGCCTTGGCTTGGGCTAGTTTTTCTTCTAGGCTGGCCGCGGTTTCCGGGAGGGCGTCGAGGACGAATTCTAGGGTCGGGGTGAGGCGAATACCTAGGTTCTTACCTACTTCAGAGCGGATTAGCCCCTTGGCTGAGTTAAGTGCCTTCGCAGAGTCCTTGCGGGCTTTTTCGTCACCGTAGACGGTGTAGAAGACGGTGGCGTTTTGCAGGTCACCGGTGACGCGAACGTCGGTGATGGTGACGAAGCCTAGGCGCGGGTCTTTAATGCGTCGTTCTAGTAGTTGGGCGACAGTCTGCTGGATTCGGTCAGCGATTTTACGGGCGCGTGCGGGATCTGCCATGCGTCCTCCTTAAGTTCTTTGGTTTAACCAATTAGTTTTGCTACTGGTTTCTTACTGCCCTCTAGTTTAATGGCTTTAGGTTTTTTAGGTTGGCGTAGCTGAGTTTTTCGTCTGCAAGCGTGCCACTTACGCCGTTCCTGAACGCCTTTTTCCTTAGGACTTATGCCCCATCGAGGCCTGCTACTTAGTTTTAGCGAGGTCGCTCACTACCCCATTTCCAAAATTTCCAGTTTTAAAATTTGAAAGTTCGGTTAACCTAACTTAATAATTAGAGCCATGAAACAAAAACTGCTTTTTACCGCCTTTGCCACCTGCGCACTAGCCCTAGGGGCCTGCAGCGCCGGCAACAATTGCGCTAACTCCCAAAACGATTCCCAGGGCGCAAGAACACCCACCCAAAGCACAACCTCGGAAAACCCTTCCGCAACTAACCCAGAAGGTAAGCCGGTGGTCCTTACGACCTTCACCGTCCTTGCCGATATCAGCCAAAATATTGCCGGCGACCACCTAAAGGTCGAATCCATTACCAAACCCGGCGCGGAAATCCACGACTACGAACCCACCCCCGGTGACCTAGCCCGAGCCCAGGGTGCCAAACTAATCATCGACCACGGAATGGGCCTAGAAACCTGGTTTGAGAAGTTCATCCACAACGCCAAAGTCCCCCACGTGGTGGTCTCCGAGGGCGTTACCCCCATCCCCATTGAAGGTTCCGAACACGCCAACCCACACACTTGGATGAGCCCGACCAACGTCCAAAAGTACGCCGACAACCTGGCCAAGGCCTTCAGCGAACTGGACCCGGCACACGCCGCGGACTACCGGAAGAACGCCGAAAAATACAAGGCCGAACTAGGTGAGATCAAAAAAGAACTAGACGACTCCCTAGCGAAGCTACCTGAAAATGAGCGCGTCCTATCCACCTGCGAAGGCGCTTTCTCATACCTCGCCAAGGATGCCGGCCTCAAAGAAAACTACCTGTGGCCCGTAAATAGTGAATCTGAAGTCACCGCCCAGCAGATCACCAAGGTCATCAACAACGTCAAACAGGACCAAGTCAAGGCAGTCTTCTGCGAATCGACCGTGAACCGAAAAGCCATGGACCAGGTCATCAGCGCTACCGGCACCCAGTACGGTGGCACGCTCTTTGTTGACTCGCTATCTGCCAAAGATGGTCCGGTTCCCACCTACCTTGATCTAATCCGCTACGACTCTAAGACCATTGCCGATGGTCTAAGCGGGCACCCCAACCCTGAAGCTCAGAAAGTGAAATGACCCCGCTAACTTCCCCTTCTGCTCTCTCACATAGCAATCCTTCGGTGAGCGTCCGCGACCTGTCCGTCAACTACGGGCCGGTCCGGGCACTGACCGGTGCCACTTTCGACCTCTACCCCGGTCGAGTCTGTGCCCTGGTGGGCACCAACGGGTCCGGTAAATCCACCCTGTTTAAATCCATGCTGGGAATTGTTAAAGCCCAGTCCGGACAGGTTCAGATTTTGGGACTAGACCCGGCCCAGGCGCGGAAGCAGGCGCTACTCAGTTACGTTCCCCAGTCGGAGGACGTGGACTGGTCCTTTCCCCTGCGGGTAAAAGACGTGGTCCTGATGGGACGATACCGGACTATGGGGTTTTTCCGGCGTCCCAGTTCCCAGGATCGCCAAGCGGTCGCTGAGGCCCTAGAACGCGTGGACCTCAGCGACCTTGGGGATCGCCAGATTGGGGCGCTTTCGGGTGGGCAGCGGAAACGAGCCTTCGTGGCTCGCGGACTGGCACAGGGGGCTCAGGTGCTATTCCTAGACGAGCCCTTCTCTGGGGTCGACCGTAACTCACAGGGAACTATCACCCGACTACTGAAGAGCTTGGCTCAGCAGGGAGCGACGGTCCTGGTTTCTACCCACGATCTTGAGTCGCTACCGGAACTGGCCAGCGAGGCCCTGCTGATCCAAAAACGCATCCTCATGCACGATCGAATTGAGACGGTACTTCGCCCAGAGAATCTTTCTTTGGCTTTTGGGGCCGCCGAAACTGCCCCGGATTCTGCCCCCGAAGTTGTCCCGCATTCTGCCACCGAAACTGCCCCGGATTCTGTAGCCCAAAAGGAGCTCACCAATGTTTGATCTATCTTGGCTCCTAGAACCGCTACAGTACGACTTCATGCTTCGGGCCCTGCTGGTTTCAGTCCTAGCCGCGGTGGTCTGCGGCATCCTCTCTTGCTGGCTGGTACTGATTGGGTGGTCGCTAATGGGCGATGCGGTCTCTCACGCGATCCTGCCCGGGGTGGTGCTCTCATATATTTGGGGTGTGCCCTTCGCAGTAGGGGCCACCATTTTCGCCTTCGTTGCCGTGGCGCTGATTGGCGTGGTAAAACACGAAAGCCGGGTCAAAGAAGATGCCGCCATTGGCATTACCTTCACTACCCTATTCGCCCTTGGGCTAGTGCTGATTTCAGTAACGCCCTCGCAAACTGATTTGAACCATATCGTCTTTGGAAATGTGTTAGGTGTCAGCCGCTCGGATCTAATTCAGGTAGCCGCTATTGGGGGCCTAGTCCTCACTGTCCTACTGGCAAAACGCAAGGACTTTACCCTCTACGCCTTTGACCCTATCCACGCCTATGCGCTAGGTTTACGCCCGCAGGTGCTGGGCGCACTACTCCTAGGAATGCTGGCTTTAACGGTGGTGGTGGCCCTGCAGGTGGTGGGTGTCATCCTAGTGGTAGCCATGCTGATTATTCCAGGCGCAGCCGCCCGCCTATTGACCGATAACTTCAACCGGATGCTGATTATCGCTCCCCTTTTGGGAGCTTTTAGCGCGGTGGCGGGGATCTGGATTAGCTATTTTGCCGACACCTCGGTTGGGGGCATGATTGTGCTACTTCAAGGTGGCGCTTTTGGCGTGATTTACCTAGGCACCTATCTACATCGTTTTTGGGTGCACCAGAGTCAACCGGTCCCGACACCCGTCTAGTTGCCTATCGTTTAAGTGAGACAAAGAGTTCCGAGGCGGCAGCTTGTCCCAGCGGGATTTCCGTCCCGGCTACGCGCAGGCGAATAGAGTCACTAAATGGTGCGCCTGGTTTTAGTTCCACTACGCTTCCAACGCCAACGCCGTTTTCTTCAAGATATTTAAGCATCTCTGGGTCTGAGTCCGAAATGCGTTCGACTTGTAGTTCTTTATCGTAGGGTGCTTCAAGCAGGTTAATGGCATTGGGTTGTTCTACGGTACCGTCGCGAGCTGGGATGGGGTCACCGTGGGGATCCCTAGTGGGCTTTCCTAGGTATTCGTCGATGCGGTCAACTAGGAAATCAGAGACTGCGTGTTCCAGCTCTTCAGCTTCAGCGTGGACCTGTTCCCACCCTAGGTCAAGGACCTCAACTAGGAAGGTTTCAATCAGGCGGTGTCGGCGTACCATTTGGAGTGCGTATTCGCGTCCTTCTGCGGTTAGTTCAATGGCGCCATAGCGTTCGTGTTCCAGCAGCCCCTGTTGGGTGAGGCGTTTGACCTGTTCAGAGACTGAGGAGGCTCTGAGTCCGGTGCGGGCGGCTAGTTCTTTGGTGGTGACGGGAACTCCAGACCATTCAGAAAGTGCCCAGATGATCTTCAGGAAGTTCTGTCCGCTGGTGGGGAGTTTAGATACCGACATGGAACTATTCTATAGTGTCAGTAGTGAAAAAAGTTTATTAGTGACCAATGAGGTCGTCGGCGACATCTAAGGAGCTATCTGGCTTATGAGTGAGAAAACGCTAAAAATTGCGGTGATTGGTCTGGGCGCGCGCAGCGCTTTGGCAACTAAGGCCTTGGGGCCAGAACAAAACTGTGAACTAGTGGCAGCGGTTGAGCCCTCCCCGAAAGCTAAGGAACGTTTGGCCCAGCGAATCGGTCTGGAAGTTCCGATTTTTTCTAGCGTAGAAGAGCTACGTGACATCCCCTTGGATGCGGCTTTCGTGACCAGCCCGGATGATACGCATGCTCAGGTGACGATCGAACTTTTGAATCGTGGCGTAGCGGTCTATCTAGAAAAGCCTTTGGCTATTAAGCTCGAAGACGCGACCGCCATCCTGCAGACGGCTTACCGCACTAAAACACCTCTCTACTTGGGTCATAATATGCGCCATATGCAGGTGGTTCGGGGCCTAAAGCGGATTATTGATGAGGGTCTAATCGGCCCGGTTAAAGCTATTTGGTGTCGCCATTTTGTGGGTTCGGGCGGCGATTTTTATTTCAAGGATTGGCATGCTCAACGTGAGCACGTGGGCGGTCTGCTACTGCAGAAAGCCGCGCACGATATCGATGTCATGCACTGGTTAGCTAATGGCCATGCGACCCGGGTTGTGGGCATGGGCGGGTTGACCCTCTATGGGGATTTGGAGGCTCGTGGCGGTCAGGGCGATAAGTTGATGCCAGAGTGGCATTCCCTGAAGAATTGGCCGCCTCGGACCCAAACCGGCTTGGCAGATCAGATTGATGTGGAAGACCTGTCCATGATGTTGATGGAGCTAAATAATGGAGTCTTTTGCTCTTACCAGCAATGTCATTACACACCTGATTACTGGCGTAACTACACGGTGATTGGTGAGGCCGGTCGAGCTGAAAACTTTGGTGATGGTGAAGGTGGCGTGATCCGCGTTTGGAACCAGCGTCGGTACTACTCAGCCCAGGGTGACCTAGAGTTCCCCATCGAGGGAGACGCAAATGGTCACGATGATGCGGACCAGCTGACCGTAAATGAGTTCTTGGATTTCGTTCGCTATGGCACCCCGACCGACACGAATCCTCTAGGGGCTTGGTGGGCAGTAGCTGCCGGTCTTGGGGCCACTGATTCGATCCGCCAGGGGAACCAGCCAGTGGCCATTGATGAGTTGCCCGCGGAACTATGCGAATACTTCCTGCAGGGACAACCTGGGCCTCGTTAGCCTATTAAGTCAAAGCTGGAAGCTTAGACCTGTGCGCCCAGATCCTTGGCGGCCGTGATTTCTTGCTGGGCTTTAGGGACGGGGCGATCAGCCAGCAGATGCTGGGAGATCTGTGGCCACACCCAGGTTCCGCAGTGCAGATTTGGGTCTGAGGAGGCCAGCAGGAAGGCCCCTATTCCTAGGTTTTCTGCGAACTGGGCGTCGGTAATACGATCGCCTACCATCGCGCTTCGCTCCCAGTCAATGGTGGGGTCGTCCTTTAGATGGGCAACAAGGCCGATTTCTGGCTTGCGTGTGGGCGCCCCTTGGTGCCGGTAGGTGGTGTCGATAAAGACTTCTTTAAAGGTCACTCCCTGGGAGGCGAAGATCTCTAGCATTAGTTCGTGTGGACCATTGAAGTCATCCCAGGAGTAGCGCTCCCCCAGCCCGTCCTGATTGGTTACGATCACGATGTCCCAACCAGCGGCTTGGATCTGCGATAGCGCAATGATTACTCCGGGCAGGAACCGGAGCTTGTGGTAGCTATCGATAATGTAATCCTCAGGTTCTTTAATTAGGGTGCCATCCCGGTCAACAAAAAGAATGGGACGCTTTTTTATTTTTGGTTCTACTGCACTACTTGTCTGAGCCTGAGTTTTTTGCATAGGTAGATTCTACTGCAGCGGGGTGAAGTAAACGGAGAATCTTGCATTGCGTCGGGATGCGCTGAGCGCAGCTCTCCCCCTACTCAGAGCTGCCGTTTTTATCAGCTATTTTTCACGATTGCAATGCTCTAATTACGAAATAGGAAAGATATTAAAAAACATGTAGGGACGAATTACCCAACTTAGCTCTACCTATCTTAGCCCACCCTAAAATGGCTAAATATCAACAAATATCACCTATACAAAACTCGGCTTTGACATTTGTTGTCTTTTCTTATTTGATGGATTTAAGCAATGATTCATCTGAATTACGAAAGGATCCCAACCATGATCAAACTACCTATTATCACTGACTGCTCTGCTAAGACCTGCGCTTTCAACCACGATGGCTGCGCCGCTCCGGCCACCACCATGGGTGCCGATGGCTGCGCCACCTTCATCCAGTTGGATGTTAAGGGTGGTGTCCAGGATGCTACCGCTCAGGTGGGCACCTGCCAGCGTACCGACTGCGCTCACAATGACCACCTAGAGTGCAGCGCCGGACAGGTAGAAGTGGGTGCCGATGGCGCCCAGTGCCTAACCTTCACCGCAGCCTGAGCAGGCAAGAGAACAGCTACGCAACTTCGACGCTGGGGACGCTAAATCTTTGGATTTAGCGTCCCCAGCGTTTCTCATCTTCACCAAGTTTTTACACGCGTTTAGCAAGTAGATACAGCTGACTCATGAAGCCTTCCTCGTCCAGAACTTTTACTGAAGGATTCCAAGTCTTTTGACTCATCGCGGCCATCCCTGGCCAGATTCCCCTGGTAATCTGTTCGTAGTCTTCTGTTTCGGGAGTATCACACCAGATTGCATAGGATGAGCCCAAAACACGGGCCTGAGCCACCGGAGAAGGATACTTTTCAGAGAATACCTGCGGTTCATAGTTCCGCAAGATCTCGGTAGCTTCCACATGCTTCTTGTAGGCACAGTCATCTCGATTTGAAATCACATAATAGAAGTAGCGATCTGAAACATTCAAAAGTTGATGCCCTCGTTCAAGCAGTTTTTGGGTTGATGGCATCAGCTCCGACCACTGTGTCCAGTAGGCAATCTGCATTCTTGGAGGCAGATTCATTAAGTTGGTAATGTAGAGCAGATCGGACCAAGCCCGGGTTTCAGAGAATCCTTTCAGGCGCAGATATTCGTCTATTTCACCTAGAAAATACATATACCCGTCTAAGACTTCTGCCTTAGGTCCAAGGTTTCGTTTTGCATATTCGCTTAGCTGAGGAGTTCGCTTCGCTAGTTCTTTAGG
The DNA here is from genome assembly GCF_001907245.1 of Boudabousia liubingyangii. Lineage (GTDB taxonomy): Bacteria > Actinomycetota > Actinomycetes > Actinomycetales > Actinomycetaceae > Boudabousia > Boudabousia liubingyangii. The sequence goes on along the minus strand of NZ_MQSU01000002.1, from coordinate 130,475 downwards.
GATCCATTCCATTGGGAAGACCTCATCCCCGCCAACCATCCAAGTTTGGGTTTGTCCTATGAACAAGGAAGAGAACTCATCAATCAATTCCTTAAGGAAAGCCACCGCTACCGGATTGGAATAGTCCAGCATACGGGTCAGATATTCGCCCTCTCCGGCACGAAATTCAGGATGATTTCGCAGTAACCACCCCAGATGTCCTGGCATATCAAATGCAGGAACTATCTCCACGTGATTGTCTTGCGCATAGGCAATAATCTCCCTTGCTTCCTGCCTGCTGATATACGATTTACTTAGGATTTCTGGGTGTTTTTTAGATTCGAGCCTGAAGCCTTCGTTTTCTGAAAAATGCCACTGGAGCTGATTAATCTTTAGGGTAGCAAGTCGATCAATTTGGCGAATGAACCAACTCTTTGGAAAGTATTTCCGAGCTGCATCCACATGCAAAGAACGAATGGGATATGCTGCCCAATCCCGGATTCGGCAAGCCGGAACTTCCGGGCTTCTTAGCAGTATTTGGGTTAAGGTTTGAGCCGCATAATACCAGCCGCGCATCCTAGGGGCAGAAATCGTAAGTTGCCCATTTTGAACAGTGAGTGCGTAGGACTCGGCTTCCTTTCCGGTCGGTACCCCCGCTACAGGAGCAACTTCAAGTCGTATATCACCAGGTTGTTCTGTTCCTCCTACCGCGACTTGGAAATCTAGGCCATGATTTCGCTTCAACAAATCGGCTATTCTGATTGCTTCCTGCTGGAGTTCTGGTTTGGGTTTTGGAATCCGCACATAGGCAGGTGCTAGCGGTTTGAAACTAGCACCAGGTAGTCTCTCAATTACTTGCGGAGTGGGGATCACTGCTTCTAAAGCACTCACGGCAGTCTCCTCCCTATTGGGGAATCAGGTTGGCCCACTGCCAGAAGTTGGGCATCACGAGGGAGATTAGGAAGGCACCTAAGAATCCCAAGAATAGGCCGGTTACGATCATTGACTTGGTGGTGACCGTCCCGGTACCGTAGGCAATCGCATTTGGGGGTGTAGAGATTGGCAGGGCCATACCCATTGAGCAGGCCAGCGCGATTACCACCGCCACGGTGGCTTGATCAACGGCAATGGTAGTCCCAAGTCCAAGTGTCAACGGAACTAGTAGGTTCGCGGTGGCAGAGTTGGAAATAACGTTTGACATTAGCATGGCCAAGAGTGCCAGCACCATCAGCAGGGCCGTCACCCCTAGGTGGTCCCACCTGATTGCAGATAGTAGCCATTTATCCAAGCCAGTCGCTCCCACGCCGTTACCTAGGGCGATGCCGCCCGCTACCAGCCAGAGCACTGGCCAGGATAGGCGCTTGAGGTCCTCACCGCTCATTACCTGGGTGGCCAGCATCAGCACTACGGGGAAGAAACCAACGATATTGGAGTTAACGCCGTGCACGGATTCTGTCATCCAGAGCAGGATGGTTAGACCGGTGATTGCGTAAAAGACTAAGGCTGGGGCCGAACGATCAAAATCTGGGACGATATCCAGTGACATTCTGGTGTTCGCCGAGATACCGAATACACAGAGCATCAGCCAAGCAACTACCAGCAAGATACTCAATAGTGGTAGGGCCATCATCATCCACTGCCCAAAAGTCAAGATAATGCCCTGTTGGGCTAGGGCTCCAATGGCAATCGCATTGGGTGGACTACCCACCGGGGTGCCAATTCCGCCAATATTGGCGGCGATAGGAATCGACAGGGCCAAAGCGGAACGCTCCCGGCGGGTGGGTAGTTTCTTAATGATGGGTAGGGCCATGGCAAACATGGTGGCGGTCGTAGCCGTATTCGACATGAACATCGATAGCAGCGCGGTGATCAGCATGATCCCCAATGTCGTTAAGCGCCCAGAGCCGCCGAAGGGCTTAAGTAAGAGTGCCGCTAGGTTTCGATCCAGGCCGTATTTGGCGGCACCATCGGCGATCAGAAAGCCCCCTAGGAACAGGATGAGTACCGGGTTTGCTAGCGAAGCGAAATAGGTGGCTGCCGGTACTGCGTGCTCCCCTACGGGGACAATCGCCTGTTGTGAGACTAGGGTGACTTCAAGGAAGATGACTCCCACGGCGGTGGCCGTTAACGGGATGGCTTCGGTTACCCACAGGCAGATCGCTGCTAAAAAGATTCCCAGCATTCTTTGCCCCATGGGATCTAGGCCAGCGATGGGTATTACCATCGGCAGGATCAGCAGGATTGCTCCTAACGCTAATCCCACCCACTGGCTTTTGGTCTTTTTAGGGAATGTGAATGCCGTTTCTGACACCTATATGCAGTCCTCAAAATGAACTAGCTACCCGTCATCCGCCTTTGGATGAACCCTTAAGGTAGTTGAAAGTGTGACTTTCAAAGCAATTCAATTCTAGCTAGCAAAAGTAATGCCGGCAACCTCCATTGGAGGCCGCCGGCATTATTTTCCGCGTGCTAGGTTTTCACTCAGTCACGAGCTTTTTCGCGCATTTCCCAAGTCTCAATGACGTCGCCTTCGGCAATGTCCTTGATTCCCAGGCCGATACCACATTCGAAGCCTTCACGGACCTCGGTGACATCGTCTTTTTCGCGGCGAAGCGACTCGATCTTAAGATCATCAGCCACAACCACACCGTCACGAACCAATCGCGCCGAGGTACCACGCTTGATGGTACCGGAGCGGATGATCGAACCGGCGATGTTGCCAAACTTGGAGGAACGGAAGACCTGGCGGATTTCGGCCGTACCAAGTTCCACTTCCTCGTAAATCGGCTTAAGCATACCCTTCATGGCGTTTTCTACGTCCTCGAGGGCATTGTAGATAACCGAGTAGTACTTGATTTCGACGCCTTCACGGTCAGCGAGCTCTCCCACTCGCTCAGCCGGTCGGACGTTGAAGCCTAGGATAATAGCGTTGTCGACGGTAGCCAGGTTGACGTCGTTCTGGGTGATTGCACCCACGCCACGGTGAATAATCCGCAGCTGAACTTCCTCGCCCACATCGATCTTCAGCAGTGAGTCTTCTAGCGCTTCCACAGCACCAGAAACGTCACCCTTGATGATGAGGTTAAGGGTATCAACCTTGCCCTGCTTGAGAGCATCGTCGAAGTTTTCCAAGCTAATGCGCTTGCGGCGCTTAGCCAACTGAGCGGCACGTTCAGCAGCCGAACGCTTATCAGCGATCTGGCGTGCCGTACGGTCATCAGAAGCGATGAGGAAGCTGTCACCAGCGCGCGGAACCGAGGTCAAACCAAGGACCTGCACCGGACGTGACGGGCCAGCGGCCTCTACAGAGTTGCCGTGCTCATCGAACATGGCACGGACACGACCGTAGGCGGTACCGGCAACCATGGAGTCGCCGACGCGTAGGGTACCGCGTTCAACCAAGGCGGTAACCACGGAGCCGCGACCCTTATCGAGGTTCGCTTCAATGGCCACACCACGGGCTTCCGAATCGGGGTTAGCGCGAAGGTCTAGGGCGGCATCGGCAGTTAGCAGGACAGCTTCGAGCAGCTTATCAATGCCCTGACGCTGCTTAGCAGAAACGTCAACGAACATGACGTCGCCGCCGTATTCTTCTGCCACCAGGTTGTATTCGGTGAGCTGGGCGCGGATCTTATCCGGGTTAGCTTCCGGCTTATCAACCTTGTTAACCGCAACCACGATCGGCACGTCAGCAGACTGGGCGTGGTTAATAGCTTCCACGGTCTGCGGCATGACACCGTCATCAGCTGCGACCACTAGGATCGCAATGTCAGTGACCTTCGCACCACGGGCACGCATAGCGGTGAAGGCTTCGTGACCAGGGGTATCGATGAAGGTGATGGCGCGGTTTTCGCCCTCGTGGTTCACGCGCACCTGGTAAGCACCAATGTGCTGGGTGATGCCGCCGGATTCGCCGGCTACCACGTCAGTATGACGAACTGCGTCCAGAAGCTTGGTCTTACCGTGGTCAACGTGACCCATAACGGTAACGACCGGAGGACGAGGCATGAGGTCCTTATCGTCCAGTTCCGCTTCTTCAGCTTCTAGGTCGATGTCGAAGGATTCTAGTAGTTCGCGGTCTTCGTCTTCCGGAGAGACAACCTGAACGTCGTAGCCTAGTTCGACGCCAAGGGCTTCGAAGGTGTCCTGGTCTAGGGACTGGGTGGCCGTAGCCATCTCGCCTAGGGACATGAGGACGGTAACTAGCGCTGCGGGGTTGACGTTGATCTTTTCCGCAAAGTCCGCCAAGGAGGCACCAGAGCGAATCCGGATCGGGGTGGAACCGTCACCGCGAGGAACAGAAACGCCACCGATTAGCGGAGCGGACTGTTGCTCGAACTCTTGACGCTTAGCGCGCTTCGACTTCTTGCCCTTGCGCGGGCCGCCGGAACGACCAAAAGCACCCTGGGTAGAGCCACGGCCGCCACGGCCGGGGCCACCACCAAAGCCGCCACCAGCGGGTCCGCCGCCGAAGCCGCCACCGCCGCCGGGGCGGGAGCCGCGACCGCGACCGCCACCACGACCGTTAGTGGTCGGTGCGTCTGCTTCAGCACGAGGCGCGGCACTCTGGCCGGGCATCATATTCGGGTTGGGGCGTGAGCCACCGCGTCCGCCGCGTCCACCGCGAGGAGCCGGTGCGCCACCTTCAGCATTCTTAGCGCCGTTACGGCCGCCACCGCCACCAGGACGGGGGCCGGGACGAGCACCACCGGAACCACCCGGACGAGGCATACCCTGCTGCGGAGAGAAGGGGTTATTACCAGGACGGGGGCCGGGACGAGCGCCACCGGAACCACCCGGACGAGGCATACCTTCACCGGGCTTGGCGCCGGTGTTGCCACCACGGGCAGCGGGCTTAGGCTTGGGACCAGTCTGCGGCTTGGGGGCGTTGCCGGTAGCGGCGCTCTTACGAGCCGGCGCGGCCGGCTTAGGAGCCGAGGCGGGCTTAGGGGCATTGCCGGTCGGAGCAGCAGGTGCTGCCGGGGCGGCCTCAGACTTCTTTTCTGCCGCAGCCTTGGGTGCCTTGGGGGCAGCCGGCTTCTTAGCGGCAGGTTTCGGGGTCGCAGCCTTTTCCTTATCGCCACTCTTAGCGGCGGTAGACTTGGCAGCGGGCTTCTTAGCTGCACTCTTCTGGGGCTTTGCGGCCTCTTCAGATTTTGCGGCCGGCTTTTCCGCCTGGACCTTTTCCCGAATCCGTCGGGCGACGGGCTCTTCAATACTAGAAGAGGCTGATTTTACGAACTCACCGTTCGTACGTAAGACTTCAAGCAGTTCTTTACTGCTAATACCGAGCTCTTTGGCGAGCTCGTGAACACGCAACTTTGCCACGTTTCTCCTGTTCTGGGGCCCACCCCGAACAGGGCAGGCGGTTTACTCTTGCTGGCAGCTCATGGCTGGGTACTCATCGGGTGCCCATCAGCTTCCAACCCGCTTTCTTCTGCTACGCAGCGACTCGCACCTTACGAATCGGATTCCTCGGCCGGGATCTGCCCGGCTAAGGCTGAAGGCACCTGCAGGGTCTTTACCCGCAGGGCATTCTGGAAAGTGTTCCGTTTACTGGCCCGTTCAAAACAGGCCCGATTGTGAACCCAAACGCCTCGTCCCGGAAGAGAGGCACGCGGGTCCAAACAAAGCTCACCATCAATCACAACCAACCGGGTCAACTGACCACGGGATTCACGATTCCGACATCCCACACAGGTGCGAGTTGGAAGCGTTGGCTCTGACAAAAAGCAAACTCCTTAAAAAGTTTTAATACACAATCAACTTAATACTAGTCGGTTACGGCCAAAAAAGCCCTTTAGGGATAGATAAGTCACGTCCTTGCACCTTCGGGCGTGTCTAAAAAGTAAAAACTCCTTGGGGAGCAAGGCAACTAACGGCCTCTCCCCAAGGAGTTCAAGCATTTCGCTCAGCTAGCGAATCAGAACTGGAACTATTCCAGACCTTCTTCCGCATCTGAGTGAATATCGATCTTCCAACCGGTCAAACGGGCCGCTAGACGGGCATTCTGCCCCTCCTTACCGATGGCCAAGGACAGCTGGAAATCTGGCACCACCACGCGCGCTAGCTTCTCATCGTAATCAATGATTTCGATGGTAGAGACGCGGGCCGGGGAAAGAGCATTAGCAATGTACTCTTCAGGTTCGACCGAGAAATCGATAATGTCGATCTTTTCGCCACCCAGTTCGTTCATCACGGCACGAACGCGCTGGCCCATTGGACCAATGCAAGCACCCTTGGCGTTTAGGTCCTTGACGGTGGCGCGAACGGCGATCTTGGAACGGTGTCCAGCTTCGCGAGCGACAGATTCGATGACCACGTCACCCTTTTCGATTTCCGGAACTTCGCGGGCAAAGACGCCCTTTACGAGGCCGGGGTGGGTACGGGAAAGTAGGACGCGCGGGCCGCGTTCGGTGCGGGCGACCTCGACGACGTAAGCGCGAATCCACTGGCCGTGCTTGAGGTGTTCACCGGGAACCTGTTCTGATTCGGGTAGGACGGCTTCGAACTCGCCAATATCGACCTTGAGGACGCGCGGGTCACGACCCTGCTGGACAATACCGGAAATAACGGTGCCGGCCTTGTCTTTAAAGGCGCCTAGCACTTCAGCATCCTGGGCTTCGCGAAGGCGCTGGACGATCACAGAACGCACGGTGGCCGTAGCAATGCGACCGAAACCGGCGGGAGTATCGTCGAATTCGCCGATTGGGTTGCCTTCTTCGTCGATTTCCGTGGCGAGGACGCTGACCTGACCGGTCTTCTCGTCGATATCGACACGGGCATCCCGGATCGCGCCGGGCATATTGTGGTAAGCCTTCAAAAGGGCTACTCGGATAGCATCCACTAGAGTGTCCATGGAGACGCCCTTTTCGGACTCCACCATCCTCAGTGCTTTCATGTCAATTTCCATGAGTCACTCCTCAATATTCGTAATATCTGCCCGCGAACGTGCTTTCTTAATGGATTCTAGCGTCAGTCGCTTAACTTTGCCGTCACAATCGACGGTGACATACTCATCATCCACTTCGGTCAGGATCCCCTTAACGCCTTTTCCGGACTGCAATTTGATGGTTACCGGTAGGCCTAGGGTCCGGCGCCAGAGGCGCGGAGTGTTTAGCTCTCGGCCAACTCCCGCGGTACCAACCTCAAGAAAATAGGCGCCGGGGAAGGGATCGACCTCGTCTAGCTTTTTCGAAATCGCGCGGGTCGCCGCCTCAAGCGCCTCCGCCGGAACCTGCCCGGGGCCATCTGGCAGGTCAAGGTCAATCACTAGGGTGGACTGATGGCCACCCGTGACCTTCAGATTTTCGATCACTAAGTCTTGCTCTTCGACCAGGGGAAGTAGCTGAGTTTTTAGCTCTTCTAGGTCAACTTTCGAATTCTTTGGTTTTTTCTGCACGTCTCTATGGTACTCGTGCAACAATAGCGATGATGGATTCTTTAACTTTAGTTACTCGTCACACTAGTTCCCGCCGGCGTCGCGTGGGCGCTTCTTTACTACTGCTGACAATCCCGTTATCGGCCTGCCAGTTACGACTAGAGAATGACTGCCCGCCCGCTCCTGAACCGGGCATCAACGCTTTCTGGCAGTCTCAAACCAGAGAGCTGGTTAAGCAACTGGGCGATAGTACTAAAGATTTAAAGCTCGCTGAACCGGTTCGCAATTCCCTTACCGCGCTTGAAAGTTCGCTCCAGAAGGATCTGGCCGTTAAGACACAGTCCACGCCAGAAGCCACCCCAGTGGCGACTCTGCGTGTCCAAAATGAGAAGGACCTTTGCCCACTTTTGGTTCGTGGTGCAGATCTGTTTAGCCAAGCTGGCAAACAGAGCACCTCTCCCCTGTTGGTGATTCGCTATCAGTTAGCGCAGTGGAAAATCGAACTGGCCGCCCAGCAGGTTTGCGGCACGCTCAAGCTACCAGTCCCTGATCTAGCCGCCGCTGGAGGCCCTCTAGGGCAGCTAGGAAATCCGGACCCGCGTAGTGCAGAATGCCAAAAATCCCACCCGATGGCTAATCCTCAAGCCCCCGCTGAGGCCGCCAGCGGACTGACTCCTGAAGTAACTGCCAGCCCGGCAACCTCGGCTACGCCAGAAAACACGAAGCAACTGCCAGGTCTTCCTCGAGCAGAAGAAACCGACACGAAGATGCCGGTTTCTGCCGAGTCGACTCCCAAGTGGGTAGATGATCAGAATAAGTTCCCGGCCCTGCCAGCCATGGACACGGACGCGAAGGCTGATTTCTTAGCGAAGCATAAGGCTTACACCCAGTTGGAATCCCTCTTTGCGCAGGATCCGCAACTACGACTTGACGAGGGCGCCCTGCCGGCTAACCCGAAAGAGAAGGAAGCTGCCGTGGCTAAGTACCGCGCGCGGCGGGCCCAGTTGCAACAGCTTTTGGATTTACTTACCCAAGACATGGCTCAGGGCCGGGCCGGCTTGGAGATTGGGACGCTACCGGTGGTTTATCCCGCTCCCGCTCCCCTAGCGACCACTGAGGGGGTTCGTGGGCAGGAAGCCCAGGTTCTCTCTGGGCTACTTGGTCGTTACCTCTACGAGTACGCTTCGGCTTCAGCTGCGGCTCGGCCCGTCGCGCTGGAGAAGGCTAAGGTCGTCAAGAGCGTCGCTGAACTTCTGGGAGTATGGCCAGCTGTGCTGAACGCCCAGTAGGCTGCCTAGCAAGCTACCCAGTGGGCAGCGCTTAGCTAAGCCAAAGCACCCCGGGTTGTCTTTTAGAAGAATAAAAAATCCCAGTTGGCTAAAATGGCCACTGGGATGTTTTATTCAATAAAAAGCTCCCGCGACTGGATTCGAACCAGTAACCGTCCGATTAACAGTCGGATGCTCTACCGTTGAGCTACGCGGGATTACGGGAAGAAACTTTAGCAGACTTTTCCCGTCAAACACAAATCGAAAGCGACTTATTTTCGTTAGGCGCGTTACACATTGAACTACAGGTCTACCATTTCGCGTAGTTCACCCTCGAAATCGTCAACCTCTGATTGTGCGACTGGCCCGGCCGTGACAGCGTTAATCAACACCAGCATTTCCCCCTCGTGATCACGGCGAACCGTACCCCGCAGGGTCACCCCACTCTCGGTCTTTTTACTGCGGACCAACACGATTGAATGGTCTAGGTGTTCTTTGGCGGCCTCCATAAACTCTTGGGGATCAGTTGCTGCGACCCGCAGTTCGACGGGGTCAGCATCGATTCGCGAAAAAGAGATGGTTAGCAGTCGCTGTTTGCCGTCAAAACGAAGGTGACTAACTGCCACCCACGGAACCGATTCAAGCAGACCGGATTCGCCTAATAAGTGGATACCAAAACGGTTGTTAAGTACTACCCCGGTCGGGGTGGAAACCTTCAGGGCGACCTCGTCACCGGCAAAATGATCCGCTAGTTCCTGTTTCAGGAAGTCTTTATTGAACCAGTCAGGCAACTTCACCTGGGTGGGATCGTTCTGCTTCTGGGTATCAGCATTTTTCCGGGATTTAAAGAAGGAAACCATAGCACCACCATAACATTTAACGGCGCCCCAAGGGACGCCGCTAGTGGTGCCCCGACAGGGGCTTGAACCCTGGACCGACGGATTATGAGTCCGCTGCTCTGACCGACTGAGCTATCGGGGCGCCCCAATAGATTAACCGCCGCCCCACTTTTGGGCAAACGGCAAAGCGATTAGTAGTCGCTGGGGCTGAGGGCGCGTCGCTGGTTTTCCAGGTCCACGATCTCCTTAAAAACGGCCTCTGCCTGTTCGCCAGTTACCTCACCACGGCTCAACTGGCCCCGCAGGCGGGCAATTTGCGAGTTCAAAGTCAGCCGGCGCATAGCCACGATCGACTCGGCCATTAGGACCTTCAACTGACGCTCATCAGAGGCTGGCAATGGGTGTACTGACAGCTTGGTCAGTACCTGATCTAAGGTGCCGGCAGAGGCCGTAAACAGTTCCTGTCCCCACCGTTTGAGGGCTAGCTGGGGATCGTTAGCCTGTCGGGCCAACTGATTGAAATGAGCTAGTCCTCCCGCTACCGTGATTAGTTCTTTGACTGCTCTCAGTGAAGGCACAGAGAAGTTTTCCGGATCTAAAGCATCGAAGGCGGCGGCATCGACCAGTCCGGGTACTTGGATGGCCCCCGCCAGAATCTGGGCTTGGGTCGCCGTCACCGGGTCCATCCGGCGGTTTCCTTGGGGGCTGCGGCCCGAGTTCGGTCGCGTGTTAGGCCCGGGGGCCTGCGCCTGATTCCCCTCTGGATAGTTGGGGGTATTTTCTTCCCCCGGTTTGATTGGTTTAGCGTTTCGTGCCGCCCGGTGGACCTCGGCGGCCTCAACGCCTAACCAACCGGCCACTTCCCGTTCATAACCGGAAGCTAAGGCCTTATCCCGGATAGAAGCTAGGACGGGTGCAGCCTGGCGAAGGGCGCGTACTCGCCCCTCGACGGTATCAAGGTCTTGGCCGTTTAGGGCGTTACGAATAACGAAGGCAAAGAGGGGCTGCGGGTTCTGTACTAGGTTTGCCAGCGCTTCATCACCTCTGGCTAAGCGCAGGTCGCAGGGGTCCATGCCACTCGCTTCTACGGCCACGTAGGTTTGGGCCGCGAATCGCTGGTCCTCATTAAAAGCCCGTAGCGCCGCTTTCTGACCGGCAGCGTCACCGTCAAAGGTGAAGATGACGCGGCCCCCGCGGGTTTGTCCGTCCGCCAGTACCACCCCGGAAGCACTATCTGAGGAAGTGCCAATCAGTCGCGAGAGCAGCTTGGCATGCTCGGATCCGAAGGCGGTACCACAGGTGGCCACGGCATTCTTTTTGCCGGCCACGTGCATGGCCATCACATCGGTGTAGCCCTCTACGACGATGACCTCTTTGGTGGTAGAAATTTCTTTCTTCGCCAGGTCCAGCCCGTAGAGCACCTGTGACTTTTTGTAGATCGGGGTTTCTGGCGTATTTAGATATTTGGGGCCGTTATCGTCATCGCTAAGCCGTCGGGCACCAAAGCCCACGGTGGCCCCGGTAATGTCACGAATCGGCCAGAGCAGGCGTCCTCGGAAACGGTCATAGACGCCCCGCTGTCCCTTCGAGGCGAGCCCAGAAATCGCTAGTTCTTCTTCCGTAAAACCATGTTTGCGCAGAACCTTAGTGAGGTTATCCCAGCCCTGCGGGGCGTAACCCAAGCCAAAATGCTTGGCGTGTTCGGGGGTAAAGCCGCGTTCAGCCAGGAATCGTCGAGCGGTGACGGCCTCGCGGCTAAAAAGCTGCTCTTTAAAGTATTCCTCAGCCACGCGGTGCGCTTCGATTAGGCGTTGGCGCTGCCCCGGAGCGGGACGATCCCCGCGCGGACCATCCTCGTACTGTAGGGTTACGCCGGTCTTTTCGGCCAGGTACTCAACGGCCTCAACGAAAGTAACGTGGTTGATCTTTTCGACGAAACTGATGACGTCGCCGCCCTCGCCACAACCAAAGCAGTGCCAGTAGTTGGTGCCGGGACGGACGTGGAAGGAGGGGGTTTTCTCTTCGTGGAATGGGCATAAACCCTTCAGGGAGCCCACCCCGGCGGTACGTAGGGTGACGTGTTCAGACACAATGTCTTCAATGCGTGCTGCCTCGCGGACGGCCGCAATATCTTCGCGTCTGATCAAACCTGCCATGCGCCCCACTCTAGCCTTTCAAGCTCAGGATCGTCTACTAGAGCTGGGAAGAGAGCATGCCGCACAGGCGGGCGTGCCACTGGGAAGCGGAAGTATCCGTCAGAGCCGCAATCTGGTCAACTACGGCCCGCAGGCGCCCGGCGTCATCAGAGTGTTCGCGCCACTGCTGGGCGTAGAGGGGTTCCATGACTTCGGGGCCTCTTTCGAAGAGGACATCAGCTAGGTCGAATAGCAGGGTGCGCTGGTGCAGGTAGACCGGTTCGTGTTCGCGGGGGATCATCACGAAGTAGGCGGCTAGGCCCTTGAGGATGATGATTTCTGCCAGGGTTTCGGCGGGGACCTCCACGTGTCCTTCGTAGCGTCCTAGGGGTCCGTCGCCCCACATGCCGCGGGTTTGATCTACGGCCGCTGAGATGAAGTGGTGGATCAGGTGGGAGGACATGTTTTTGAGGGCCGCTAGGGCTTCGTACCGTCCATCGAAGCTGCGCGGCCACCAGGGCTGGCTGCTGATGCGGTTGAAGGCGGCGTCTAGGTCGTCGGCGCTGAACTGGTCGCCGTACCAGGACTGGGTGGCGGTGTAGATCTGGGCGCGCACCTCGTCGGTCAGGGCGGTGGGATCGGGGTTTAGTCGGCCTAGGTTGATGGCATCTTCGACGTCGTGGACTGAGTAGCCGATATCGTCAGCTAGGTCCATGATTTGCGCTTCAAGGCACTTGGTCATGGCGGGAGCACCTTCGCGGGCCCAGTGGAAGACTTCTAGGTCATCGGGGTAGACGCCGAACTTGTGACTGCCTTTGGGGCACTCCCCTAGTTGCCAGGGGTATTTGATACAGGCATCGACGGTGGCACGGGAAAGGTTTAGACCTAGGGGCGTGTTGCCGGGGCCAGTGACTTTGGGTTCTAAGCGGGTTAGGAGTCTTAGGGTTTGGGCGTTGCCTTCGAAGCCTCCGCAGTCTTTGGCGACCTGCGCTAGGGCTTTTTCGCCATTGTGTCCGAAGGGCGGGTGGCCTAGGTCGTGCGAGAGGCAGGCGGCGTCAACGAGTTCTTGGTCTGCGCCCAACAGGGAGGCTAGTCCGCGGCCAACTTGGGCAACTTCTAGGGAGTGGGTTAGTCGGGTGCGGATGAAATCGTCAGAGCTGGGTCCCAGAACTTGGGTTTTGGCACCTAAGCGACGGAGGGCGGATGAGTGTAGGATCCGGGCCCGGTCGCGGGTGAATTCGGAGCGGCGGTCGTATTGGGCGGGAAGTTTGGGGGCTTCGGAAAGCTGTCGTGCTTTGTCAAAGTCACTGTATTCATATACTGACAAAATGGCGTCCTTCCTACGCTTTAAGCGTGAAACCGCGACCGATACCACCCCTTATTATGCACTAAGAGCCTCATTTGTGGACAATGTGAGGGTGAGCACTATAACCTCAGATTCTAATCAGACGTCCGATGAACCGATTGTGACCTCACTTTTGGTTCATAAACCGCTACGTTATCCGGCGGCTTGGTGGAAGTCTGCGGTGATTGCCGATGTTCCCGGTTTATTGGGCGTCGATGAGCTGAATTGGTTGAGTGCGCAGAGTCTGGAGTTTGCGAAAGCGGGTTGTGACGCGCTGATTGTTCGCCCAGCTAGGTTGAATCTTGATGAGCAGGGTCAGGTCTTAGCTGATTTGATTAAGCACTATCGTCGTGCCGGCACGAAGGTGATTGTGCGTTTATGCGGTGGCCTCTCAGAGATTGATCTTGACCCGCATGGGACTTTTTACGACGAGGAACGCGATCAAGCGACTACTTTGAAACGTGCCGAGCAGGTCTTTTCGATGGGCGCAGCTGGCCTGGATCTGGGTTTATTGCCGCCCTCTCACGTTTTAGATGAGCATAATCAGCATCATCCATGGCAGCCTGCTGAAGACTCTGATTCTGAGGAATCTGGTACTTCTGACGAGGGCGCGCCGCAGCTTTCCCCGCGCGAGTTGCAGTGCGGTCGCGATGACCCCTTTGCCCTTTTGGTACGTAAGCTGCACAAGGTGGCCTATAACCACAGTCCGGGCGCGATTATTTCCGCTTTCGCGGTCGATTCTAATGAGCCCACTTTTGATCGACACTTAGAGTATTGCCTCTACCATCACCTGCGAGACGACACGCTTTTGGAGTCCCCCTGGGAGGCACAGGCCCTGCGTGATCGTATCGGTTTAGCCTTGACCAGACGTGACCGGTTGGGCCATGTGGCTGCCTGGCGTGCTTCCTCGTCCTTTACAGAGTTGACTTATGCTTCCGACCCAACTGCGTGGTTTGCACAGAATGCTCCGGTTCGTCGTCGAGCTTTGACGCTACTTTCACTGTCGTTGCCGGGTGCCGTTTATATTCGCGCTTCTAGATTGCTTAAGTTGCCTTGGCTGGAGGGTCTGCGTACCTATGCGATTATGAGCGAGGAGGATCGTCGTTTTGCGCGCAATGCGACCACCCGCGCCTCACTTTTGCGTAAGTCTCGTAGTTTGGGCGTTGGTTCTTTAGCTTGGGTTTCTGGCTTGGATTGGGCGGGACCGGAGGTGTTCGTGCAGGCGGGTGCGAATACCCTAACGGTCTTGAACACTTCGGACCATCCTATTGAAGTGCCAGATAGTTATCTACCTTTGATGACGTCTAGGGAGATTAACCCCACGGAAGACGACGATTCGCACCTACTCAACCCAGATGAATGCGGTTGGTATGCCTTCCCGGAGGCTAAACCGGTGCAGGCAAAATATAGCGATGAAGAGTTGCGGAAGATTTTTCGCCTCTAGGCGCTAGCGGCAGCCATTCGTGCTTCTTTGGCGCGACGGTGGGCGATTACCTCTTCTTTGGTGAGTGGACCACAGCTGTCCCCAGCGGTACCATCGGCACGTTCCCAAGAAACTTTAATCTGGTCGGCAACTCCGAATCGAGCTAGGTGAATCCCGATTACGTGTTCAAGGTGGGCCTGTTCTTCGGCTAGGGCTTCTAGACGTAGGACTAGGGTGTCCGTTTGGGCGGTTAGTTGGCAGTAGCCGCGATTGGGGAACTCTAGGAAGCCATTAGAGGTTTCGGCATCGTAACCGGTGTCGATCTTCTTTTTCATGTGGGAGGCTAGTTGTTTTGCGTATCGGCCGGGTCGTTCAGTCTTGACGTGGGCGACACTGACGGTGGGGTAAGGCATTGATTCCTCCCAATCTAACTTAGGTTTACCTTATTTAAGTTAGATCTAGCTTAACCCCAAAGTTCCAAAAACTCATCTGGGACCCAAGTCCTAAAGTGTTTACTCTGCTCGCAGTGCTAGCTAATATTTTCCACTTACGGACTCTACCCCACCGAAAAGCGAACCCATAAGATCCTTTAAAGCTTAGCCACCGGAAGTATCTAGTTCCGCACCCTTCAAGAGCTCGCGAGCAGCCTCGTCAATCTCACGCGAATCCAACCAACCATCTGGGAGGTGGGGACGCTTAACGCCACCAGCGCGCCCTCGACGCCCCTGAGCAGCCTGAGGATAGCCCTGTGACAGATCCAAAGCTGCCAAGCGCTCCTGAAGCTCTGCCAGGGAAGAAACCCGGTTCAGGTCTCCCCTAGTCGGTCCCCCAATCTGATATCCACGCAGGTACCAGCCGATATGCTTGCGCATTTCGCGCATGGCTCGGAACTCATCATCAAAGTTCTCGATCATCAACTCGGCATGACGCAAAATCAGTTCCGCCACCTGTGCTAAGGTGGGGCGGAAACGATCCTCAGAGCCATTTAGTGCCGCAGCAAGATCATGGAAGAGCCACGGGCGGCCCTGACAACCGCGTCCAACCACCACCCCGGCACAACCAGTTTGGTCCATCATCGCAAGGGCATCCTCAGCCTCAAAGACATCACCATTACCTAAGACGGGAATCTCCAGCATCTGAACCAGCGTGGCAATCTGATCCCAGTGTGCCTGCCCGGAATAGTGTTCAGCAGCGGTTCGGGCATGCAAGGCTACCGCATCAATCCCGGCATCTTGCGCCGCTAAGGCCGCATCCTTGAAGGTTATATGCTCATCATCAATACCGATTCGCATCTTGACCGTCACCGGAACCCCATAGGGCTTCGCTGCCGCGACCACCTGCTGGACAATCGCGTTAAATAGGTCTGACTTCCAAGGAAGGGCCGAGCCGCCACCTTTGCGAGTAACCTTGGGGACGGGACAGCCAAAATTCATGTCAATATGGTCGACCAGATCGCGTTCGCAGAGGATCGCGGCAGCGCGCGCCATCGTGGCCGGGTCAACGCCGTAAAGCTGGATGGAACGAACCCGCTCGGTGGGGTCCGGAGTAATCATCCGCATCGTTTCCGGGGTCTCTTCAATCAGGGCCCTAGAGGTAATCATTTCTGACACGTAGAGACCGGCCGGAGCATCAATCCCAGGCTGAGCCGTATCGAGGCTGGCACGTAGGTGCGACGGGAGGCCCTGCTCACCCGCTTCCCGGCACAGTCGCCGGAAGGGAGCGTTGGTTACGCCCGCCATGGGGGCTAATACCAGCGGGGTCCCTAAACGCAGGCGTCCGATTTTCAGACCTTCGGCCGAGGGCGCTTGCTGCGTTTCAGTCATGGTTCCTCTTTCTGCTGGGGTACTTGCCGCCCCGTGGTTCAGTTTCGTTTTCAAGTTTCAGTTCTGGGTTGGGCTCCGTAAGTCTTTGGGTAGCATCTGCTTCACCTTGCCTCAAACCTAGTTCCTGAGCTTCCGCGATTCCGGTAGAGCTCGACTCACCCCTTGGGGTGCCCACTCCGGGAAGCAGCGCTACCCCAACTGCGGTAGTCACTGGGATGGCTAGGACCAAACCGATAGAAGCTACTAGAGTCCGGGCCAGTTCCTCAGTTACCTGACCGGAAGTCAGAATGGAAACCCAGGGTCGATCCACCATGTACACCAGCATTAGCATTGGTAGTGCGGTGCCGGCGTAGGCGAAAGCTAAAGTGTAAACGGTTGAGGCAATATGGTCGCGTCCAACGCGCATGGCCGAAGCGAAGATTCCCCGCCGGGAAGCGTGCGGATCCGCAGCATAAAGTTCCCAAACAGTCGAAGCTTGGGTAATGGTCACATCATTTAGTGCGCCCAGGCCAGCTACGATAACTCCACAGGTCAGAAGCGCAGTTAGTGACAGTCCGGGGAAGGCTGTGTGCAAGAACTGGAATTCTTCACCAGTGCCGGTCAGGTTCAGTGCCCAGGTGCTAAATAGCGCCAGCAGAGTGGTGACCACTAAACCGAAATAAGTGCCTAGTAGGGCCGTGGTGGTTTTGATTGAAATCCCATGGGCTAGATAAACCGAAGCAATAATCATGGCAGAGACTGCCACCAAGGTTAGAAGCAGTGGGGATTTCCCAGCCATTAGGCCCGGAACTAGGAACATGCCGATAACCGCTAGGGAGGCAGCTAAGCCCAAAAGAGCTAGGAAACCGCGTTTGAAAGCCACTGCGACGACTAGCACCATGTAGACGATTACCAGCGCCCCTAGGGGCACCGTCCTTTCGACATCAAGGTAGATGTAGGCGGGCCCCTCTTGCTCTTGGGTGGCATGCAGGACGATCAGTTTACTTCCCTCAGAGAGTGCCGGTTTTACCTCTGGGGGCACGTGGACTAGGACTGACTCCCCCGCTTCAGTCTTAGCGCAAACTGAAGATTCATCCGCGGCTTGGCCGGCTTGGCCACAGGTCGCGGTGGCCGGAAGTACCGTCACCTGAGCCTGGGTAGTGCCTTCAGAAAGCAGCGGTTGAGAACCAATTTGCGGTACCGAACGTGGCCACAAGAACGCCATGCCCACGACAGTGGCCAGGATCAGCGGCAGCACTAGGGAGGCCAGCATTAACTTAATACGTCGGGCGGTCTTGGGGGCAAGCTCTAGCGGCTGGCTGTGGTCATGGGTGTGCCCATGGAGTTCTTCGTGATCTGGCGAAGTCAAATCAGCCTCCCGCTTTTGCTTTAAAAAACTTTTGGTGAGTGTCCGGGTCTCCCCAGACACTCACCAGTGTAGTTTCAATCGGTTTAGCAGCCCAATAGACGCTGAGCTAGCCACCCCTTGAGTTCAGAGATAGCCACGCGTTCCTGCTCCATAGTGTCGCGGTCGCGTACAGTTACTGCCTGATCCTCTAAGGAGTCAAAGTCGAAGGTGACGCAGTACGGGGTACCGATCTCATCCTGACGACGGTAACGACGACCCACAGCACCAGCATCGTCGTATTCGACGTTCCAGAGCTGACGCAGTTCCTGAGCGATCTGCTTGGTCGGTTCGGTTAGTTCCGGCTTGCGGGAAAGCGGGAAGATTGCCACCTTCACCGGGGCCAGGCGCTTATCGAGTTTCAGAACCACGCGCTTGTCGACGCCGCCCTTGGTATTGGGGGCCTCGTCCTCGGTGTAAGCCTCAACTAGGAAGGCCATGAGGGAACGGGTTAGACCAGCCGCCGGTTCGATTACGTAGGGAACGTAGCGTTCGCCGGTTGCCTGATCGAAGTAGTCTAGCTTCGCACCAGAGTGCTCGGAGTGAGTATTGAGGTCGAAGTCGGTACGGTTCGCGATACCTTCTAGTTCGCCCCATTCCGAGCCGGCAAAACCGAAGGTGTATTCGATATCGACGGTCCGCTTCGAGTAATGGGAGAGTTTTTCCTTCGGGTGTTCGTAAATGCGCAGGTGAGTGGGATCAATACCTAGGTCGGTGTACCAGTTCCAGCGCTGGTCAATCCAGTACTGGTGCCATTCTTCATCGGTGCCCGGCTTGACGAAGAATTCCATTTCCATCTGTTCGAATTCACGGGTGCGGAAGATGAAGTTACCGGGGGTGATTTCGTTACGGAAGGACTTACCGATCTGGCCAATACCGAACGGGGGCTTCATCCGGGCAGAGGTCTGCACGTTCGCGTAGTTAACGAAGATACCCTGAGCGGTTTCCGGGCGCAGGTAGTGGAGGCCGGATTCATCATCCACGGGGCCTAGGTAGGTCTTGAGCAGGCCAGAGAAGGCGCGCGGCTCGGTCCAGTTACCGCGGTTACCACAGTTGGGGCACGCGATATCGGCTAGGTTAACCTCATCCGGGTTGGGCAGATTGTGCTTTTCCGCATGGGCTTCCTGTAGGGTGTCCTGACGCTGGCGCTTGTGGCAAGAAAGGCACTCGATTAGCGGGTCGGTGAAGGCCTTAAGGTGACCGGAAGCTTCCCAAACCTGCGGGGGAAGGATAACGGAGGAATCTAGACCGACGACATCGGCACGGGAACGTACCATGTAGTTCCACCACTGACGCTTGATGTTTTCCTTGAGTTCCACACCCAGGGGCCCGTAGTCCCAAGCTGAGCGGGTACCGCCGTAAATGTCACCACAGGGGAAGACGAAACCACGGCGTTTTGCCAAGCTAATGACATTATCTAGTCGTGAGGTATTAGCCACGAATACTCCTATTTATCCAGTTGAATGCAGCATCTGGCTGATGCGCTGTTCCTAGCTTAGCGCAAGCGCCCTCGAAAGATAGTTGAGGCTACCTTCCGAGGGCGCTTTCCGGCTTAGAGATTCAGCACACCTGGCGCGGATTATCCCTTTACGCCACCGGCGGTCAGGCCGGAAACGATATAGCGTTGCAGGAACTGGAACAGGATAATCACGGGGATCGCCGCCACGACCGCACCAGCCGCGAACAGGCCCCACGGGGCGGTACGGGCGTCGGCCGCCCAGTTATACATGCCCACCGCTAGCGTGAACTTATCAGGGGTCTGAAGGACTACCTTCGCGATCACGAAGTCACCAAAAGAGGTGATGAAGGAAAGTAGGCCCACAACCGCTAGGACGGGGGTTACTAGGCGCATAATGATGCCCCAGAAAATCTGAGCGTGAGAGGCACCGTCAATGCGAGCGGCCTCGTCAATCTCAAGGGGAACGGTCTTAAAGAAGCCGTACATGAGGAAGGTATTAGAACCCAGTGCGCCACCCAGGTAGACGAAGATCAAACCAAGCTGCGAGTTCAGGCCTAGAACCGGGAAGACGTCCTTTAGCGCTAGGAGCAATAGGAATAGAGCCACGAAAGCTAGCATCTGCGGGAACATCTGCACTAGCAGCAGGAAGGTTAGGGTGGCTTCGCGTCCCTTGAAACGGTAGCGAGAGAAAGCATAGGCGGCGGCAGAGGCCATGAGCACGGTACCAATCGCGGTGATCGAAGAGATGATCAGCGAGTTGGTAATCCAGTGCCAGTAGTCGGTCCCTGAAAGTGCCGCGTAGTTTGCGAAAGAGACCTCTTGGAAGAGCTTATTCGAACCAGTCAGGTTGGAGTTGGGCTTTAGGGAGGCGGAAAGAACGTACAGTAGCGGAACTAGGCAGTAGATGATCACGATGATACCTACCAGGTGACGCCAGCCGATTTCTTTGAGCCAGCGTCCCGTAGTCATACGGTTCTGCTCTTGTACTTCCTTCACGATCGCTTCAGTCTGCTTCTTGGAGCTGCGGGGTACTGAGGTTTTAGTAGTCATTTCAGTTATCTCCCATCGCGTTGGAACGTTTCAGGCCGAAGTAAGAGATCACGCCGACCACTAGGAAGATCAGGATCGACAGGGCGGAAGCCAGACCGTAGTTCTGGTTGCCCGGGCCGAAGGCGATCTTGTAGACCAGCGAGATCAAGATGTCGGTTTCACCCAGCGGCAGTGAGAGACCCGGATAGTTGGGGCCACCGCCGGTAAGCATGTAGATCAGTGAGAAGTTGTTGAAGTTGAAGGCGAAAGAAGCAATCAACAGGGGCATGGTGGAGACCAAGATGAGGGGTAGTTTGACGCTCATCAGGGTACGCACCGGTCCGGCGCCATCAATCTTGGCTGCTTCCATGACGTCATCCGGTAGCGCCTGTAGGGCACCAAGACAGATGAGGAACATGTAGGGGAAACCCAACCAGAGGTTTACTGAAAGCACGGAGAACTTTGCTAGCCAACCATCGGTGAGCCATGGGATTTCTGCCCCACCCAGTAGTACCTGGTTGAAGAAACCGAACTTGGTGTTCAGCATACCCTTCCAAACCAGGGTGGAGAGGAAGGCCGGGAAGGCGTAGGGCAGGATGAACAGGGACTGGTAGATTTTGCGTCCTCGGATGCGCTTATCATGGAAGACCAAAGCTAGTAGCAGGCCGAAAGCGAAGGTCGTGAAGACTGAGAGGAAGGCGAAAGCGAAGGACCAGATCAGGGAGTTCACGAAGGGCCATGCTAGGTCGGAACCGTGGGCCATATTCGTGTAGTTCTTAAAGCCGACGTTTACCCGCCAACCAGGCAGGATGGTCTTGCCTGCTTCGTTTTCGAAAAGGCCCTCTTTATTGGGACGATAGATGGAGCCATCAGTGGTGTTGACTAGTTCGTCTTTTTCTTTGTCGTACCGGAAATCGGACTTAGCCAGGTAACCTTTAGTACCATCGGTGGTGACGTAGAAGCCGTCGTTGGGGTCATCAGAGACGGGCGCTTTTAGCTGTGCCACCCGGCCCTGGTCTTTTACTAGTTCCGCGAAGGTGAGGACCTTGTAGCCGGGAACTTCGGTGATCTTTTGGCCGTTAACCACGGCATCGTCAGCAGCCTGAAGGGGATGCTCTAGGTTACCGATCTGAACCTTACCCTCTTGGTTGAGGATTGCTAGGTAGAGCTGATCGTTCTTTTCTAGGACGGCGGTGGTCTCAGTGGGACTACCGGGGACACGTTTTTGGTTCTGAGCCAAGATCTGCGTGATGGCATCTTGCTTGGTGGAGTTGTGTCCGGTGGAGTAGTTAGTGAAGGAGACGAAACCGGTGTATCCCATGACGAACACTTGGTAGATCAGCAGGAATACTAGACCGGGGAATAGGTATTTGGCCGGGATGAAGCGGCGTGAGAGGTAGATGTAATCGGTGGCGATTAGGGTTACCAGGACAACGCCTAGGGTGATCCATGAGCCTACTGCCCAGGCGGCCATGATGCCATAGACTCCCAGGGCGTTAATCAGGGCTAGAAGGGCGATTTTGACCCAGAATCCTACGGAAAGGTCGAATCGGTCAAACTGTTTTTTCTTTGGTGGCGCCTCTGGTTCGAGGGCTTTAGCTTCGGTAGGCTGCGAAGGGCTCATCGGCTATTACCTTTAGTCCGGTCGGTCAGTTTCTGTTTTTAGCGGTGTGACCCCGCGGCATAGGCCGCGGGGTCACAATGAGACGATCACTTCTTAGAGATTGCGCCTTCGATGTTCTTAACCATGGTGTCCCAGGCAGCGTCAGCAGCCTGCTTGCCGGTCACGATATCAGCTTCGGTGACACCCCAGAAGTCCCATACGGCGGACATTTCGGGGATGGCGGGCATGGGGGCACCCTTTTCACCAGCGGCAGAGAAGCCCTGCACGTCAGGATCGGAGATCTTGGAGGCGACTTCCGGCATGGCGGGAACGCGCTTACCAATGTCGTACATCTTCTGCTGGGCAGCAGGAGTTGCTAGGTAGTCGATCAAGAACTTGTTGACCAGTAGCTGGTTCTGGGTCTTGGCTGACGGGAAGAAGGCCTGTACGCCTACGAAAGGCTGTGCGGGCTGGTCGCCGGCCTGCGGGATAGGCAGGACGGTGATGTCCATATTGGCCTCACGGAAGGCACCGGTGTTCCACGGGCCGGTAACGGTGAAGGCAGCCTTGCCGTCTAGGAAGGCCTGCTTGGCGATTTCGCCGCTGATGGCCGGGTCGAAGACCTTTTCGTTGCCTTCCTTGGCTAGCCACTGGGCGAACTTCTTGCCGTTGTCGCCACCTAGGGCTAGTTCCGTGGTGTAGGAGCCCTTTTCATCCTGCTTGAAGACAGGAGCTCCGAAGGAGGTCTGGAAGCCATAGAAGTGGTAGGGGTCGCCCTTGTCACCCATCTGGACGATGAAGGGGTATTCGACGTTGGCCTTCTTGCCTTCGGCGATCATTTCATCAAAGGTCTTGGGCTCAGCCTTGGTTAGCTTGTTGTTACGTACTAGGGCGACGTTTTCAATCGCGTAAGGAACGCCGTAGGTCTGCCCCTGGTAGGTTACGCCAGCTAGTGCTGCTTCAGAGAACTGGCCAGCCTTGTCGGCAATGTCGACGGTGCCCACGACACCGTTAGCAACTAGTTCACCTAGGCGGTCGTGAGCCAAAACGATTAGGTCCGGGCCCTTACCGGTGGGGACCTGAGAGATGAACTCCTTGTTCATGTCTGATTCGGACTTCTGGACTACGTTGACCTTAACGCCGTATTCCTTGGTGAAGTCGGCGGCTAGTTCCTTAACCTGGCTGGAGCGAGTATCGTCAGCCCAGATGGTTAGTTCGCCGGCTACGGCTTCGCCGCCAGCTTCGGCGGTCGAGGTAGCGGTCTGGTTATCTGCGGGCTTGGTTTCGGTGCCGCCACAGGCGGCTAGGGTTAGCGCTAGGGCGCCAACGGTTGTCATTGCTATGCCACGTCGCATGGTTTCTCCTGTGAAATCTTTTGGTGTTTACGCACTCAGATCGGCTTCGATACCGAGCGCTAAGTACGTCGTAGACCACACTTTAGTACCGATTGAAAACAAATGCAACAAGTTTCAGAAAATTACATTTGTTTCAGAAAATCCTGCTAAACTTCGTTTATCTTCAAATAGTTTTGCAAGGGAGCAAATATGGCTACAAGAGTGCGACTGGATGACGTGGCAAAGTTGGCAGGGGTCTCTACTGCCACCGTTTCTCGCGTTATCAATGGTTCCTCCCAAGTCCGAAAAGAAACTGCCCAAGCAGTTCTCACTGCCATCGATACCTTGGGTTATGACCGACCAGGATTTTTGACAAACCCAGCACAGACCGCCATTGGCCTAGTAGTGCCGGAACTGATCAACCCAATCTTTGCCGAGTTCGCCCACACCCTGCAACTAGAACTAGCTCACCGCGGCCACCCAACCCTCATTTGTTCCCAAGCACCGGGTGGTTCTACTGAGGCAGAACTAGTTGAAACCCTCTGCGATAACGCCGGGGTAGCCGGAATAATCTTTGTTTGCGGTCGACACGCAGATCTACAGGCTGACCTAAGTCAGTACCAGGCACTCAAAAAGAAGGGGACGCCGGCAGTACTGATAAATGGGCCCCGTGAAGAACTAGACTTCCCCAGCGTGACAGTCAATTACCGTCAGGGAGTCGCCCAGGCCCTAGCCCACCTGAAGTCTCTAGGGCATCGGCGGATTGCCCTGGTTTGTGGGCGTGATAATGCGATCCCGGCACAACTGCTTGAAAATGCTTTCACGGAACTCACCACCGCCGACGAAGAGCTTGAAACCTGCCCGATCATCCCGACTTTCTACACCTTTAGCGGTGGCGAATCAGCGGCTGCTTCGGTCAAACTTGCCGAAGCCACGGCAGTTATTGCAGGCTCAGATCTACAGGCATTAGGCGTAATTTCGGGACTAGAAGATCTAGGCTATCGCGTTCCCGAACAGATTTCAGTGATTGGATTTGATGATTCCGCGCTGATGAACCACACTAGTCCGGCGCTCAGTACTCTGCGCCAGCCAGTAGTCGCCATGGCCAACGCTGCGGTCCAGCTTTTAGAGGAACAAATCGATAATGCCCAGGCGCAAAGTAACCATCTGACCTTCTCCCCCGATTTGGTTGTAAGGCAATCTACAGCGCAGCCGCTTAACTAAAGTCACTATGCAATTCGTAGTCTAAATCGTCAACCACCAGTTAAGCTAAAAGGACCAGCAAATTTTAGGCTTATTTTAAGGAGCTACCGTGCAGCGCATGACCCGGCAACGTGCCGCCATCGAAAAGCAGCTTTCCGAAACTGATCAGTTTCGCTCTGCCCAACAATTGCACGACGACCTCCGCGACGCTGGCCACGTTATTGGTTTAGCTACGGTTTACCGTACTTTGCAGTCCATGGCCAACGATAAGGAAGTTGACGTTGCCCGCAATGATGATGGCGAAGCCATGTACCGTCGTTGCATCGCTTTTGAACATCACCACCACCTAATCTGCCGTAACTGCAATAAGACGGTTGAGATTGCATCGGAAGAAATCGAGCAGTGGGTGCGTTCCGTCGCTGACCACTATGGATACACTGACGTAGAACATATTGCTGACCTAACTGGTCTATGCCAAGACTGTTCTAAGTAGTCCGTCTTCAAACAGCTTTAAACTCTAAAACTGATCCGGTGCCAACCGGGTCAGTTTTTCTTTTCTACTGGTTCTCTTCAACCCGGTCCACCGCTCCCCCGAAGCGACGTTCCCGGTGCGTAAACTCATCAAGGACGCGCCACAGGGACTGCCGGCCGAAGTCAGGCCAGGCTTCTGGGACGAACATCATCTCCGCATAGGCGCACTGCCACAGCAAGTAGTTACTCAGCCGTTGTTCACCAGAGGTGCGAACCAGCAGGTCAACATCTGGCAGGTCGGGTAGGTACAAGCTTCGTGCCAGCGTGTCCTCCGTGATTCCCTCTGGCTTTAGCTCTCCCCTAGCGACCCGTTCCGCGATCAAGCGGGTAGCATCGGCTAGTTCCGCCCGCCCACCGTAGTTCAGATTCATCACTAGGGTGAGTCCCGTATTGTCTTTGGTTTGTTCTTCTGCCGCCATCAGTTCTTTAAGCACTGACTTCCACAGGCGCGGTTTTCGTCCCGACCAGCGGACGCGAACATTCCATTCATCAAGCTGGTCTCGTCGGGCTCGCAGTACATTACGTGAGTAGCCCATCAGGAACCTGACCTCCGAGGGGGATCGACGCCAGTTCTCGGTTGAGAAGGCATAGACCGAAAGCACCTTCACGCCCGCTTCAATAGCACCGGCAATGGTATCCATTAGCGCGTACTCGCCCGCTTGATGCCCCGCTACTCGCGGCAGGCCCTGCTGGTTAGCCCAGCGCCCATTGCCGTCCATGATGATAGCCACATGCTCAACGCTGCCGGTTTTAAACTGCGCCGGCATTTTTAGGGAGCTTTGGAAGGGAGGAATCGTTTCTGGGTTCATAGGATTTCGTAGCTCCGTTCCCGAATTCGAACTGATTTTAGGTGATGTTCTAGTTGCCATTGAGCGTAACCGGTAAGTAGCTGGAGCGAGGGTGCGGCGAGCCCAGTGGGCGCTTGCAGGGCGCGTTCCCAATCGCTGGCCAGCAGCGCCTGTAAGAGCTCAAAGGCTTCAGGGGCAAGGGCACGACAGGCAGCGGTGGACGCACAGTTTGCACATAGTCCCCCGCCGCCCTCGGCCGAGAAGAAACGCAAATCGGTTTCCCCGCAGTTGGCGCAGTAGTGCAGACTAGGCTCCCAGCCTTCCAAACTGAAGGCGCGTAGCAGGTAGGCGGCAACCACTAGATCGGGTGGATAACGCCGGCGAGCCAAAGCGTTTAGGGCTCCAAGCAAAAGGTGGAACTGCTCCGGGTTTGGTTGCCCGGCTTCATTTAGTTTCTCAGAGCATTCCAGCAGTAGGGCCCCAGCGGTGTAAAGGTCGTAATCAGCGGCAATCAGCGCCCCGTAGGCATTTACTAGTTCCGCCTGCGTCAAAATATCTAGGCTACGGCCCTCGTGTAATTGGACATCAACCACTCCAAAGGGCTCTAGGCGGGCCCCAAATTTCGAGGAGGTCCGCCGGATGCCTTTGGCAACTACCCGCAATAATCCCCGTTCGCGGGTGAGCAAGGTGACAATACGATCGGCCTCGCCTAGTTTGTGGGTACGTAAGACGATGCCCCGATCTCGATAGAGTTTGCCAGCCAAGCTGATTCCTTAGAAACCGAGGCGGCCTAGCATCTTCGGGTCTGACTGCCAATCCTTAGCGGTTCGCACGTGCAGGTCAAGGAAGACGCGACGCCCTAGCAGGGCCGTGATCTGCTTGCGGGCTTTTGACCCTACTTCGCGCAGGCGCTTACCGCCCTTACCGATGATGATGCCTTTTTGGCTATCTCGTTCCACGAAGAGATTGACGTGAATATCGACCATCGTCGGTTCCGTACCGTTACGCTGCGCCTCATTATGAGGTTCGCGTTCAATGATTTCTTCCACTTGCACAGCTAGTGAGTGCGGGAGTTCATCACGGACACCTTCAAGAGCGGCCTCGCGGATTAGCTCTGCGATCAGTACCATTTCGGGTTCATCAGTGATGTCACCCTCTGGGTAGAGCGGCGGGGAAAGCGGCAGTTCAGCTAGTACTAGGTTGATTAGTTCTTCAACCTGCGTGCCCTTTAGGCCCGAGGTGGGGATGATGGCTTTGAAGTCCCCCAGCTGGTTGATCTGCATAAGGTGTTCAGCTAGGCGTTCGCGTGAGACCTTATCGGACTTGGTGGCCACAGCGATGACGGGACGCTTAGTTTCCATCAACTGTGCGCAGATGAAACGGTCACCGGGACCAATACGTTGATCTGAAGGTAGGCAGAACAGGACCACGTCAACCTCTGAGAGGCTTTCGCGAACCATTTCATTTAGGCGCTTACCCAAAAGTGTCCGGGGACGGTGATATCCGGGAGTATCCAGCAGAATGATCTGCCCCTCGGGGCGGTGCACGATACCGCGAATCGTGTGGCGGGTGGTTTCTGGGCGATCAGACATAATCGCAATCTTGGTTCCCACTAAAGCGTTAGTAAGAGTCGATTTACCGGCATTAGGACGGCCCACTAGGGCAGCAAAACCAGCGCGGAAGTTCGGGTCGTAGTCCGTAATTAGTCCGCTGAAGTCTTCGGTGGTTTCGCTC
This sequence comes from Boudabousia liubingyangii, assembly GCF_001907245.1. Taxonomy (GTDB): domain Bacteria; phylum Actinomycetota; class Actinomycetes; order Actinomycetales; family Actinomycetaceae; genus Boudabousia; species Boudabousia liubingyangii. The sequence goes on along the minus strand of NZ_MQSU01000002.1, from coordinate 103,217 downwards.
ATCTGCTTGGGCTCCTGTATCTCTCTATTAGCCAAGTTAAATCCAGCCTACACGGTTGTTTCAGTTTCGGTGGCGCGAACCTGGTAGGTTGCCACCTGTTTCCGGCGCCCAACGGCCTGCCCGGCTATCAACTCTAGGCCTGCAATTTCAACGCGGGCCCCAGGCAGCGGCACCTTATTTAAGGTCTTCGCCACTAAACCGCCCACCGAGTCTACATCCTCGTCGTCTAGTTCCATGCCGAAAAGCTCCCCTAGTTCGTCTACCGGCAAACGAGAAGGTACTTCCCATCCGCCGTCAGGAAGCTCACGAGGCTCGAATTCTTTATTGTCGTGTTCGTCGCGCAGCTCGCCCACAACCTCTTCAAGTAGATCTTCTAGGGTAACCAAGCCGGCAATACCGCCCCACTCATCAACCACTAGGGCCAGGTGGAAGGATTCCCGCTGCATGGCCCTAAGTAGGTCGTCCGCATAGAGCGTTTCGGGAATAAAGTGCGCTTCACGCATGACCGACGTAACCGGCAGGGTCCTACTTTCAGGATCCGAAAGCATTCGGCGGGTGCAGTCTTTAAAGTAGAGCACGCCCTTAATATCGTCAGAGTCTTCGCCACTGACCGGGATCCTAGAAAAGCCCGAACGAACAAACAGATGCTCGGCCGCATTCAGGGATTTTTCTTCATTAACGGTAATCATGTCGGTTCGCGGAACCATGACTTCACGAACTAGCGTCTGCCCTAGTTCGAAAACGGAACGCAGCATCTGCCGGTCCTCGTCTTCAAATAGCTCAGCTTCACCGACTTGATCGACCATTTCCCGTAGGTCATCAGCCATTTCATGACGCGCTTCGGCTTCGGTCTGACCAGAGGCCGGGCGCAGGCGGGCTAGGGCGGTCGCGGCAGGATCGAAGTAGCCCATGATGGTCCGGCAGGTTTCCGTTAGGTGACGCATGCTCAGCATAACCCCACCGGGGCGTCGCATGGAGAACTGCCGCGGGATCGCAGAAACCATGATCATCAGCAAGGCCCAGTTGGTAACCAGCGCAGCTAGGGTCACTAACCACCAAGACCAAGTGGTCTGGATGTACACCAGGGTCAGGAAGATCGTGGAAAGCGTCTGCAGGACAAGACGGACAGAGCGTACCGAACGGTCGGTCCGGTCGCGGTCAGTAACCTGTTCGACAACAACTTCCGCGCCCTTTCGCCCGGCATCAACTAGATCTTCGGCGCTGGCGCGCGAGAGCCGTTCTAGGGCGGTTTCGACCGCGTTTAGCGCACCTGCGAATAGATAGAAGACGAGGGCGAAAATCGTAAGGAGGATTCCGGGAATATCAGCAGCCCGGTCAGTAACGCTGAACAAAACTGATCAGGACTCCCGGCTGGCTAGGTATTCCAAGAGGAGGCGGCGCTGGAGGCCAAACATGACCTTTTCATCTTCGGGTTCGGCATGATCGTAACCCAGCAGGTGCAAAATGCCATGTACCTCTAGCAGCAGCATTTCTTCAATCTGGGCGTGACCGGCAGCTAGGGCCTGTTCTGCGGCCACCTGGGGGCAGATTACGATATCACCCAGGGTGCCTTCGGCGACCGGGCTGGTCTGGGTGCCGGGACGCAGCTCATCCATGGGGAAGCTCATCACGTCGGTGGGGCCGGGTAGGTCCAGCCACTGCAGGTGCAGTTTTTCCATGGGTTCGGGGTCTACGAATGAGACTGCTAGTTCCACCGCATCTGAGAGGTGCATGCGTTTGAAAACATATTCCGCGCAGTCGACGAACTCTTCGAGTTCTACTTCTACCGAGCTTTCGTTTAGGACTTCAATGCTCATCGTTTGCCTTTACCTTCCTTGTGGCCACCACGTTGGTGGTGCTGGGCTTCTGCCTGATCCCAACGATCATAGGCATCGATAATCTGTGAGACTAGTTCGTGCCGGACCACGTCACCACTGCCTAGGCGGACGAACTCAATGCCGTCAACACCTTCTAGGACTTCCTGAACGACCTGCAGACCGGAACGAACCCCTTTGGGCAAGTCCACCTGAGAGGTGTCACCGGTGACCACAACCTTGGAGTTGAATCCCAGGCGGGTCAGGAACATTTTCATCTGCTGCGGGGTGGTGTTCTGGGCTTCATCCAAAATGATGAAACTGTCGTTAAGGGTTCGACCACGCATGTAGGCCAAGGGGGCGACCTCGATAGTGCCGGCGGCCATGAGTTTTGGTAGTGCTTCCTCGTCCAGCATGTCGTGGAGGGCGTCGTAGAGGGGGCGGAGGTAAGGGTCGATCTTTTCGGTTAGAGAACCCGGTAGGAAGCCTAGGGACTCCCCCGCCTCGACGGCAGGTCGGGTCAGGACGATCCGGCGCACCTGACCACCTAAGAGGGCGCGTACGGCTTTGGCCATCGCTAGGTAGGTTTTACCGGTACCGGCGGGGCCGATCCCGAAGACTACGGTATGTTCGTCAATCGCCTCGACATAGCGGGCCTGTCCGTTGGACTTGGGGCGAATGCGCTTGCCGCGGATAGAGAGCACATCGTCGCTCAGCGCTTCTGAGGCGTTAGCTTGGGCGGCGGCGGTCAGCAAAGAGACCGCGTGTGAGACAGCAGCGGCTCCCAGCGGGGTGCCACTACGGGCCACGGTAAAGAGTTCTTGGAATAGCTCTTCGATCACCTCGATCTGCGCCGAGGGCCCCGAGAGGCGGATTTCCGGTCCGCGGGTCACAAACTTAACCTGCGGGAAACCACCCTCAATAATCTTCAGGATTTGATCGTTTAACCCGTAGATCAGGACCGGGTCTAGCCCCTCAGGAATAGTGATAGTTGAGCTGTGGTGCCAGGTTTCCGTAGGGTGGAGTTGAGCTTGCGGTTTACTCTGTGGCGTTTGTGTCATTAACGATCTTTTCTTTCACCGGTTTTGACTCTATTTTAGGGTGCGCAGCAGGCTTATGCCCGGTTTATGTGCGAGGGTTTTGCCGCTTTTTGTTCCCCGATTGCGATTAGTCTTGGGCTTGCTTTTAGTCCCCGGGCCGTTTTGCCTCGGCACTTTAAGCCCGCAGCACCTTGTAAACACTGCGCCGATTAGTCCCAGTGCCCAGCGAATCCTTGAATGAGGGTGAGCGCTACCGTGCCGGCCGTGGCCGCCCGCAAAACAGTCGGTCCCAGCCTGACAGTTTGGGCTCCGGCTTGCGTGAGGGCATCGAGTTCATCATCCGTGATGCCGCCTTCGGGGCCCACTAGGAACCAGATTTCTGATTCTGTGGGGCCGGTGGGGGCCGCTTCAGTTGAGACCGGTTTAGGTTCCGAGGCGGCTGGGCGCAGTTTTGCGGTAAGGGTTTCCGTGGCACTTTCGTGCAGTACGTAGACGGTGGCGCCTGCGGCGGTTGCTTCCTGAACCTGTTTGATCAGCTGTTTTGAGTTGACGGGTAGGTCCACTTCAGGCCAGTAGGAACGTCGCGATTGTTTCATCGCAGCCTTGGTTACCTCGGTCCATTTTTGTTGTAGTTTTTGGGCTTTTTGGGCTACAGCTTTAACGATGCTGCGTTGGGATTCCCAGGGAATGACCCGGTGAACGCCCACTTCGGTAGCCGTTTCTAAAGCCTGCTCATCACGTCCGCCCTTGGCTAGCCCCTGAACCAGCACGAAGCGAACTGAGGGCGTTTCGGTCTCTACATTATCCACGGTGGCTTGCAGGTCATTACCGTGCCAGCCGCTGACCGTCACTTGGTGGCGTAGGCCCTTACCGTCGACTAGGTCGATCTGGTCTCCAGCTTGGATTCGCATAACATGGGCATGCTTAGCTTCCGCCCCGGTTAGCACTAGGGTGCTTCCGGGTGCGACTTGGGCTGGATTTTCGAGGTAGAAGACGGGACTGGTCATGGCGTCTTAGTTTCCCGCTAGGTGTCTTAGTTTCCCGCTAGTTTGTCGCGGAGCTTACTGAAGATCCCGGGGTGGTCAGCCGGGGCTTTTCGTTCTTCACCGCGAACTTCCGCTAGTTTTTCTAGTAGTTCACGCTGTTCTTCGTTTAGGCCGGTGGGGACGGCAACGTCAACGAGGACGTGTAGGTCGCCGCGGCCTCGACGGTTCAGGTGGGTGACGCCTAGGCCGGATAGGCGGATACTAGCGCCGGGTTGGGTGCCGGCGTTGATGTTTACTTCCTTCATGCCGTCTAGGGTTTCGATTTCCACTACCGTTCCTAGGGCGGCGGCGGTCATCGGCACGGTGATTTGGGTGTGCACGTCGTCGCCGCGGCGACGTAGGGTCGGGTGACGTAGTTCGTGGAATTCGATGTAGAGGTCACCGTTGGGGCCTCCGCCGGGGCCGGCTTCACCCTGTCCGGAGAGGCGTAGTCGGGTGCCGTGTTCAACGCCTGCGGGGACGTCCACCTTGAGGGTGCGGCTAGAGCGGACGCGGCCTTCACCGGCGCACTCGCCACAGGGGGTTTCAATGATGGTGCCGTGTCCCGCACAGGTGGAACAGGGAACGGAGGTTTGCACCATTCCCAGTAGGGTGCGGGCCTGACGCATCTGTGAGCCGGAACCGCCACAGGTGCCACAGGTGCGCAGTGAGGTGCCGGGTTCGCAGCAGCTTCCTTCACACTTGGAGCACTTGATGGCCGTATTGATTTTGACTTCTTTTTCTGCTCCGAAGGTGACTTCCTCAAGGGTGACATCTAGGGTGGCTAGGGAGTCTTGGCCGCGGCGGCCACGCGGCACGGGACCACGCTGGGCTGCTGCCCCACCGAAGAAGGTGGAGAAGAGGTCGGCGGCGTCGAAGCCCATGCCACCGAAGAAGTCGCCGCCTTCACCGCCGAGGTCGTACTGCTGGCGTTTTTGGGGGTCGGAAAGGATCTCGTAGGCGACCGTGACTTCCTTGAAGCGGTCTTCTGCGTCGGGCCCGGCTACATCCGGGTGCAGTTTGCGGGCGAGCTTCCGATAGGCGCGTTTGATTTCTTCTGCACTGGCATCGCGTTCTACGCCTAGGATTTCGTAATAATCAGCCACGTTCTTTCTTTCCTACTGTATTAATGGTTTCTTGATTTTAGTTTGCTTTGGGCGCTACTAACTAGCGTTTTAGATTTCGAGGCTCTTGGTCAGATAGGAGGCCACGGTCCGGACGGCCGACATGGCAGCCGGGTAGTCCATGCGCTTGGGCCCGATAACCCCTAGGTGTGGTCCGGATTGACCACTGCCGTAGGCGGAGGCGACTACGGATACTTCCGCTAGGGCCTGGTCGTGATTTTCTGAACCGATGGAGACGTGCACGTGTCCCGGCGCTGCTGATTCCTTGAAGAGGCGCAGTAGGGCGGCGTGTTCCTCTAGGGCTTCGATGATTTCGCTCAGTCCGGAAGATAGTTCATTTCCTGCGCGCGCAAGGTTTGAGATTCCGGCTACTAGGAGCTTTTCTTGGTACACCGGTTCAAGGGTGGTGCTGAGTTCGGTGATAATGCTGTCTGCTGCGGGGCGAGCCGCTGCGGAAAGGTCCCGACCTAGGTCGGAGGCCTGTTCGGCAAAGTGTGAGGGTTCTAGTCCAGAGAGACTGGCGTTTAGTGCTACCCGTAGGTTTTGCACGTCCTCGGCCGCGATGGGCGCGGGTAGGTCGAGGGTGCGCTGGGTGACGTCGCCTGCCTCGGAAATAATGACCAGCAGTAGGCGCGTGGGACTCAACTGGACGATTTCGATATGCCGAAGTGCCTGCCGGGTAATGGATGGGTATTGAACTACGGCCGCGTGGTGTGTGAGTCGAGCCAGCAGTTGCGCGGTTCGCTGTAGGACTTCCTCAACCCCTAGGGGTTCAGTGAGGAAGGTTTGGATGGCTCGTCGCTGGGCTCCAGATAGGTAGCGGACTTGACTGATCTGATTGACGAATTCGCGGTAACCGCGTTCGGTGGGGACTCGCCCACCGGAGGTATGCGGTTGGTAGATGTAGCCAGCATCTTCTAGGGCGGCGAGGTCGTTTCGTACCGTGGCGGAAGAGACGTTGAGTTGGTACCCAGAGACTAGGGCTTTGGAGGAAACTGGTTCGCGGGTCCGAATATAGTCTTGGACCAGGGCACACAGTACCGCCCGCCGACGCGGGTGGTTGATTCCACTGGGGGCGACTTCGTGCATCTTTCCTCGGTTTGCTTCCAGACTGCCTGGGGCTTTCGCTTGGTCAGAGAAAGTGGCAGCGCTTTTAGACCTACTTATTCCTAGTACCCCAAAATAGCACTCTCTAGCGTCGACTGCTAAATCTAAACCGCTTTTTCCGACACCTCTCACCCTACGCGAACAGCAATCCCCGAAAACCACAAATACCTACCCTAAAATAGGGAACCATGGATCGCTACGGACACGATATTTTATCTTCCAACCCCCACGAACACGGGGAGTTCGCACGCTATGGCCACTCCAAGCCTCTGCCGGCGAAACCTGGATTGGTGGTAGAGGAAATTGAAACCGGTTGGTGTGGAGCCGTTATCCGTACGGAAAAATCAGGCGGCCTACAGGTGGTGGTCCTTGAAGATCGCCACGGTCGGACCCGCACGTTCGAACTGGGGCCCGGTTTTCTTTACGAGGGCGAACCGGTCATTCTCACTCCAGCTCCTGCTAGGCCAGTTAACCGCCAACACCCGCAACGTAGCTCCCAGGCTTCTACCCCTGGTAGCGATCCTTTGAGCGCGACTAGCTTGGGACCGAACCGTACCAATTCGGGTTCGCGGGCCCTCCCACAGCAGCGCGCTAAGGTAGCTAAACCGTCCCGAATCTGGGTTGAAGGTAAACATGACGCCGAACTGGTCGAGCACGTTTGGGGTGATGACCTGAGGGCCGAAGGCATTGTTGTTTGTTTACTAGATGGTGCCGATAATCTCTCCGAGGTTTTAGCTGAGTTTCAACCTCACGAGGAAGCCCGGGCGGGCATTCTTTTAGACCACCTAGTTCCCGGCTCAAAGGAAACCCGCATTGCGCAAGAGATTATGCAGCAGTGGGGCGAAGAAGCTGTCCTAATCACCGGCCATCCCTTCATTGACGTTTGGCAGGCGGTTAAACCCGCCCGCTTAGGTTTGCGAGCCTGGCCGGAAGTTCCCCGCGGGACTGATTTCAAGGTGGGTACGCTCCAAGCTCTGGGATGGCCCTATGAAGATTATTCCGATGTGGCTTCTGCTTGGGTTCGAATACTGCGTTCGGTTCGCGATTATCGCGACCTAGAAGCCGCCTTTTTAGGCCGGGTTGAAGAGTTAATTGATTTCGTCACCTTCCCCACCATGAGCTACTAGACATTAAAGCTTGTTGCGCATGATTTTCATTAAGCGTATAGTTTTTGGCATGCGTAAAAAACTTATTCCCGTCGTAGCATCCCTATTCTTCCTCACCGCCTGCGCCAGCAACACCCCTTCCGAGGGTGCCAAAGGCACCGCTGAAGGCAGCGGCAACTCCGCCAAGACCGTTAGCGTTTTTACTTCTCTCTACCCGGTTGAATACCTGGTCCAAGAGATTGGCGGCGACAAGGTCAAGATCAACTCGCTAGCCCCCGCCGGCGTTGAACCCCACGATCTTGAACTTTCTCCTCAGCAGGTAGCAACCCTTCCGCAAGCTGACCTTTTGGTTTACCTCAAGGGCTTCCAAAGCGCCGTTGACAAGGCAGCTGATCAGAATCCTCCCAAGCACCTGCTAGATATTGCTCCTTCAGCCAACCTAGTCGACGCCGATCATGACGAACATGAACATGAAGGTCATGATCATGAAGGTACCGCTGAAGAGCACGAGCACGAGGGCCACGACCACGAAGGCACTGCCGAAGGCCACGAGCACGAAGGCCACGAGCACGAGGGCACTGCCGAAGAGCACGAGCACGAGGGTCACCACCACGACCACGATAACTTGGGCTTCGACCCGCACTTCTGGCTAAACCCGAACAATATGTCCTCGGTCGCCAAGAGCATTACCGAAGAACTAGTCAAGATCGATCCGCAGAACCAAGACTACTACCAGAAGAACCTACAGAAGCTAGAAGCGCAGATGAAGGATCTTTCCACCCTAGCCATCGACAAAACCAAAAACTGCAAGCACCGCACCTTCGTCACCACCCACGAAGCTTTTGGCTACTTGGCTAAGCTCACAAATCTAGAACAGGAAGGTCTCTCTGGCCTAGATCCCGAAGCTGCTCCCAGCCCGGCCCGCCTAGCCGAGATCTCCAAACTGGTGAAAGAACGCGGCCTAAACACCATCTTCACCGAAGAACTGGTATCTCCGAAGGTAGCTGAAACCCTATCGAAGGATCTAGGCATCAAGACGGAGGTCCTCTCCCCCATTGAAACTCAAAGCGAAGAAAAAGAAAACTACGCTACGATGTTTACCAAAGACATCGACCAACTTTCTAAAGCGCTAGAGTGCCAGTGATTCAAAAATCTTCCGATTCTGCGCGCCGAGCCCCTCTGGTCTCGGCGCGCAGTGTTTCTGCCAGCTACGAAACCACCCAAATCCTTAAAGACATCAGTTTTGATTTACACGAATCTGAAGTCCTTGCGATCCTGGGGCCAAACGGCTGCGGAAAATCAACCCTACTGAAGGTACTACTGGGGATCCTCGCTAAGGACCACGGTCAGGTGACCTATTTCGGAGACCAAAAGTGGCGTCCTCGGACTGCTAAGCAGGTAGGTTACGTACCGCAACGCTTAACCCAAGGCGCGGGCATTAGTGCCACCGCCCTCGAGGTAGTCGAATCCGGACTGGCCGGACCGGGCCTATGGGGCCAGCGAGGTCGCCGCACACGCGCCCTCGCCGCGCTCGAGCAAGTAGGCATGGCAGAGCACTATCACCGCCCCGTCACGAAACTTTCAGGTGGGCAACATCAACGTGTGCTGATCGCTCGGGCGCTAGTCCGCGAGCCAAAACTTTTAGTCATGGATGAGCCCCTAGCCGGGATCGATTCCGCCTCTGCACACCAGCTGGCGCAAATTCTAGAGAAGCAAAAAGCCGCCGGAACCGGCATCATCCTAGTCCTGCACGACTTAGGCTGCCTAGAATCAATCATCGATCAGCTCCTAATCCTAGAAGCCGGTCAAGTAGTCGAGTCCGGACCCCTAGCTGACTTCGCCGATCGTAAGCAGCAAATCACCGCGCACGCTCACGCTCTATGCGGGGAAACTGAAGCTTCACATCTACCGGGAGGACACCTATGAGCGACGCTAGCCTCTGGTCCCAGTTGGCCATTATGGTCTCTTCCCCGCTAATGCAGCGCTCCCTCCTAGCGGCCCTACTCATTGGTATTAGCGCCCCGGTAATGGGCACCTACCTAGTACATCGTAAGCTCGCGATGCTCGGTGACGGTATTGGGCACGTCGCCCTAACCGGCGTGGCCCTTGGCTGGTTCGTCGGCTCAGCCCTACAGCTAAACCCCAAAGACACCCTAGCCTTCCCCTTCGCAGTAGTGGTATCAATAGCAGGTGCAGTTCTTATCGAAGTAATTCGTTCACGGGGAAAGACTTCTGGTGACGTAGCGCTCGCGATGTTGTTCTATGGCGGAATTGCCGGCGGCGTCCTCCTCATCTCCCTTGCGGGCGGCACCAGCGCGCAGCTGAACTCTTATCTTTTCGGTTCGATTGCCACCGTAACGTGGAATGACCTGTGGATCTCCGGGGCGCTCACCGCCCTGGTTTTACTGGTGGGAATTGGTCTTCGTCCAGCCCTATTCTCGGCCTGTAACGACGCAGATTTTGCCACCGCCAGCGGATTGCCAGTTAACCTGCTCAGTATTCTGATCGCCGCAGCCTCGGCACTCACTGTTTCCGTGTCCATGCGGGTCGTGGGAGCATTGCTGGTTTCAGCCCTGATGATCGTGCCGGTCGCAATCGCACAGATCTATGTGAACTCCTTTAAGCAAACCATGCACCTAGCAATGTTCCTAGGAGCAGCTATCTGTTTGACCGGTCTGACCATCACCTACTTTTACAATCTCTCTCCAGGCGCTACCATTGTGGTTCTGGCTATTGCCATCTATGGTCTCAGCGCCCTTGGACAAGCCCTACTTTTAGCCGTGAAAAAACGAAACCGACTAAAGGAGAACCGTGCTCGATAGACTCCAAGCCCTACCAACCGGCTGGATGATCCTAGCTCTAACCGTCATTGTTTTCTTCCGCGCCCAAGGAACTTATTGGTTAGGTCGACTAATCACCGGATCAGCAGAACACGATTTTAAAAATCCCCTTCTACAGGCCTTTACCCACAATCGCTTCTTTGTGGCTATGTCCCGATGGTTTAATGGCCCCACCCCGCAAAAGGGCGCTCAAGCCTTAGAAAAATGGGGACTTATCATCATTCCTCTCTGTTTCCTCACCGTGGGAGTCCAAACCGCAGTTAATGCCGGGGCGGGTCTACTACGCATGAACTGGGGAAAGTACACTATCGCCATGCTGCCCGGTTGCTTAGCTTGGGGAACTCTCTACGGTCTAGGCTTCTTGGCGCTCTGGATCTCCCTGCTAGGCACTATCGCCGGTTCCCTGTGGGCGCTCCTAGCCCTGATTGGGCTAATCGTTTTAATCGCGCTTTACGTCATGCTCCAGCGTCGCCGTCGCAAGGCTTTTGCTGTTGACCCTCAACTCTAAAACGCCTCTAGAACGCTAGGTGACTGAGCTAGCTGGTCAACGCTAGTGAGTACCTAGCTCCAGATTCCAGCATCTGTGCCCAAGCGGGCCTTAAATTCCTGCCAGTCGCGATCCTTCGGATTACTCCAGCCAACTTCAGCTAGGGCCGTAAGTCTAGGAAATACTAGGTGGAAGATATCCCGAATGGATCTAACCGTTTCGGACCAAAGCGGGGCTTCAAAACCGATCACTCGTTCGGCTAGTTCAGGCCCAAAAGTTGCTAACGGGTCAAAGCGGTAACACTGCTCGACCGGCAAACCGTCTGGACAAGCCCAGTTAAGCCCCAAGAGCTCATCGCGCTTAAGCTTCTGATCCAGATAAACATAGTGCGCGTCAGAGTTAATGATCTTAAAACTGCCCTGATTAGCTGCCCGCTTGATCGCATCACGTCCACCCGCGCTGGGCTGATCTGTCCAGAACTGTAAGTAATCATTTTCTTGCAGGTAGATGCCAGCGGCCTCCTGCCAGAGGGTCACCTGTTCGAAGCCATGAACTCGTGCACTGGCCACTACTCGTTGCAGAATTTGCTGATACTTTTGCGGGCCATAGTTCTTAAGCAGCTCATGTGCTTCATCACCACCCAGATGGATACGCGACCGTCCGAATACATTTGCGGCCTGACTTAAAAGATGCTCAATAAAGCGCCAAGTTTCAGGCAGGTCAAAATCTAGATAGGAATGTCCTACCTGCCATGAGTCCCAAACTTCAGGACGCCCCGGGGTCCCCGCGGCGGAGCTTCCTTTTCCTACCAGTTCTGGCAAGGCATGCAGGACCACATGGTTATGCCCCGGAAACTCAAATTCAGGAATTACTTGAATCTGTCGACGAGCCGCGTAATCAACCAAGTAGCGAAGTTCCGCCTGGGTGTAGTAGCCGGTTCGTCCGGAAGGAATACCAGCAAACTTTAGGTTATCCCCTACTACTTCACTGGCTGCCAACTGTGGATCATCAAAACCGGGATTGTCTCCACTCGCGCAGGCCCCAAGGCCACCTCGACGGTGAAGCATAGTGTAATCAATCGGGTCTTGACAGGCTTTACCCTCATTGGTCATTTCAAAACGCCAAGCTTGGTCATCGACCAAATGAAGGTGCAAACGATTCAGTTTATGAACGGCGAGGGTGTCGACCAGCGCAAGAATTTCGGCAAGCGGGACAAAACTGCGCGCTACATCCAGCATAAATCCGCGATATTCGAAACTAGGTTCATCGGTGATTACCTGGGAAGCAACATGTCGGCCGCCTTGTTGCAAAAGCTGCGCAAGCGTGACACCGGCATAGAAAGCGCCAGATTTCCCACCAATCTGAACCCGAATGCCCTGAGGTTCGATCTCTAGGCGGTAACCTTCCGAAGAAAGCAGCGAGGTTTCTTGCAGCTCAACCCGGGTGCCATCAGCACGCACCAAAGTTTGGTCCCCCAAAAGCGTCATTCCTTGAACGAATTCCTGCGCTCCAACACCCTCGGGCCAAAATGCATAGAACTCACTTTCACCACCCCTGATCACTTGTGATTGGGGTTTAGGAATCAGTCCTTTATGCTGGCAAGCCCGCTGAACTAGATCGCGTTCGTTCAAACAATAAAGCATCATTCTCTCTCTTGAGTTTCGGCCCGAGCAGTATCAAAAACCACCAGCTATTCAGTTAGACTGAAGTACAAACTTTGCCCACTGTTCCACAGTTAGGCCGTCATATCCTAGAAGCTTACGCAGGTCTTTGGAAGTAACCGATAGTTCACCAGCTTCGACAGCGGCAAAGGTCTCTGTCGCCTGTTCGATTAGCTCCCGGTGAGTATTGGGACGCTGTTTTTGCAATAACTGCATTGCTTCTTCTCGGGTCAGGCCACGGTAGCTATACCGTGCCTCACCAATCCCCCGGTTCAGTGCCGAAACGGCGTCTGCAACTGTTAGGTCTTCGGGGCCAGTCAAGGTATATGTCTTGCCACTGTGGCCGCCTCCGCCACCGGCGGCAATATCAATCAAGACCCCTACCACGGTATCTGAGACGTCTCGTTGGGCAATAAAGGGGCAGGTCCCCGTTCCTTTCGGACCGCAGATGATGCCGCGTTCGTCCCTTAACTGCACTAGGTAATCCATCAGGAAGGCCGCACGGATGATAGTAAAGTCCATGCCACTGTGTCGCAGTTCTTCTTCGGTGGCCAGATGGTCCTTACCGTAGCCCAAGAGGGTATCTTCTTTGGCTCCCAGGAAGGATAGGTACACAATGTGTTGGACGCCTGCTTCTCGGGCTGCTCTGATCGCATTTCGGTGTAGCTCTACTCGCTGTGGATCGCGAACTGCTGGGGCTAGTAGGAAAACGTCGCAGTCACGTAGAGACTGTTCCATGGCTGCCGAATCAGAGTAGTTTCCGCTGGCCACTTCATAGCCTTCAGCAAGTGCTGGGAGCGCTTCGGGGTGTCTGGTTAGCAGTCGTAAATGTAGCTGCTCTGCACCTCCGTGTGGTTGCGATAGTTCGCTTAGACCCGCAAGGATCTCGGTGCCCATTGATGAGGTCACGCCGCCTAGTGCAATTCTCATTATTAGCCTCCTTGCTAATAGAAACAGCCTGACGGTAGTTTATCTCACATTTTTTATTTTCGTAGCGGTTTTTGGTCCTATTTTGCTGGAGATTTAGGTGAAGGAACCTCAAAAACGTCCCAATTAACCTGATTACCGTCCATCTTCGGGACTAAAAGACTACGTCCCCGGTCCCCCAATAGGGGCATCCAGTCACCGTTCAGTCCAGGCAGGATATTAACTGCGGTCGCGTCAATACGGGTCCATGCAGGCACGCTCGCCTTGGCGCTGTTCGCACCTCCAAAAGCTACCAAGGGACCGGAAATATTCACCATGGGGCGGCTGCTCCAGGCCGGGACCCAAGCGTACTTCGTCCCTCGCGGTTCAATCAGCAATAGGTACGAGGGCGCCGCAAAAGGCACGTTATCTTCGGCCTTCACGGCCGGTCGCCAACTAACTGAAATAACAATTACTTCTGGATCTGCCCAGAGTCCGTTCATATGCCAGTTAGGATGCTTAAGCTCCCAGATTGTTTGTCCGTTTGCCGTGTCGACCACCCGCTCCCCTTGGCCTTCTGTGCGCAGGGCTAGTAGCCGCTTACCGTCGAAAGCGGGGAAGCATCCTTCACTGTATTCAGTAAGTGCCGAGCCAGGCTCTAATGATTGGGAGACGATGACCGCATGTCCCGCTTCCTTGGGACTTTCCGTGCAGTAGTAAACAGTTTTTCCGTCGCTAACTGGCTGTGCGAGCGGTTCTTGCACATGCGGTGTGAGTTGCTTATTGAGGTCTTGGTAGCTACCTAGCTCCGTTACCTGCCTAGTATTCAAGTCGTAGGCACGTAACCGCCAAGGCATTAGTGCGCCTTTGTGATTAGCTAGTATCTGCTTAGATTTTTTAGGATCTAGATCTTCATGGGTGAGGCGCTTTTCGGCCCAGACCACCACTTGTTGATAGCGGCTTCCACCGACGGGCAGGTAATAGTCTGCCGGGTTAGCTTTTTCGATGACCGCTACGGAATCGGGATGGAAAAGGGCCGGAACAAAACTGTCCCAATAGGCCGGATTGGAGCTCGCACGGCCAAAGACCGTGTCATCCTCTAGAGGCAGGAAGGGGACGGCACCAGTGCCCTTTAACTGCCATTTGGGAGCCGCAAGTTTCACTTCCTGCTGCTGGGTGATTACGGCGGCTGCGGGTAGATTACCGGCCCCACCAAGATTGGTGATATCGCGGAAGTAATCCCAATCAGCTAGCTTCGGTTCAGGAACTTTGGTGGGACTCTCTAGTGTCGGTTCTGGGGTTTCACGCGCTAACTGTGGCTCAACCGTTTTTTGTTCATTGGCCGGGGCTTTGGGCTCAACTGTTTTAGTGGTAGAGCTGGGCGCGGAACAGGCACTGGCTAGCGTAAGTGCAGCAGCCACCGCCAACAAGACTGTCCCCCGGGAGCGGGGAAGGCTTTTTGGCGGTTTGTAAGTCATACCTAAATCTTAGCGGCAGATGCGGCAATTAGTTCGCTTTTCCGCGCCTGTTTGCGGTTTTTCTTCCCTATTCTGATACGTTCAGTTCATCCGAGAGCGTGCGAACTACATAATCGGCCAATAGACGTCCACTGAGGGTGAGTTTTAGTTGACCTTTCAGGGCCGAGGGGGCATCAATCAGCCCGTCTCTAATCAGGTCAGCGATTTTTTGGGCACTTTCCGTGCCCGAGATTAAGAGTTCGCGCGGGTAGCCCTCTAGGGTGCGGATCATTAGCATGAGATTTTCTAGGCTTCGGTCTGCTGCGGACAGGATCTCGGTCCCGGCGACAGGTAACTTACCGGTCTGTAGATTCTGTGCGTATGCGAGGGGGTGCTTGACGTTCCACCAGCGTTGCCCGTTGATATGTGAGTGCGCACCGGGCCCGAATCCCCACCAGTCGTGGTTTTGCCAGTAGGCCAAGTTGTGCCTCGAGGCGTGCCGGGGGTAGCCGTCGGGTAGGTTTTCGCCGCTTTTGCGCGCCCAGTTTGAGATTTCGTACCACTGGTAGCCAGCTTCGGCTAGGAGGCGGTCCGCGACCTCGTATTTTTCTCCTTGGTCATCATCCTCGGGCCAGGGTATTTCCCCCCGCTCCATCCGGGCATGAAGTTTAGTGCCTGGTTCAATAATCAGGGAGTAGGCTGAAATATGGTCTGGTTCTAATGCGATACCCTGTTTTAAACTCTCTTCCCAGTCTTTAACAGATTCCGCGGGAGTGCCGTAGATCAGATCTAGAGAGGTAGAGAAACCCACTTTTTTGGCTGCCGCGATCACTTCCGGGACGGCTTGCGGGCGGTGGGTTCGATCTAGGGTTTGCAGAACATGCGGGACGAATGATTGAACACCAAAGGAGACCCGGTTGAAACCGCCGGCTTTTAGTTCGGCTAGGCTCTGTTCGGTGACGGTATCGGGATTAGCTTCTAGGGTGATTTCAGCATCCGTGGTAATCCCAATCTCATCGCGCAGCGCCTGCAGTACCTGGTTCAGGATCCTTGGTTCCAGCATGGTGGGGGTACCACCACCAAAGAAGACCGTTTTTAGGGGACGCTGGGGGTATCCGCTGGCCTCAAGGAAGCGTGAGGCCTGGCGAATTTCTTCGATTAGGCTCTGGTGGAAACTTCCGTGGTCAGCACCGGGACCGAACTCAGAGGTATAGGTGTTGAAGTCGCAGTACCCACAGCGAATCCGGCAAAACGGAATGTGCAGGTAGGCACTTAGAGGTGCCGGGTCCGAAGGGGCGGGTGGCAATCCCCGACTCTGGTCGAATACTTCTCCAGTCGGTTGCTGCGGCATGGCCTCAGTGGTTGACTTCCGTCAGCGGTTTTTGCGCTTGGAAGTCCATGATGATTCGTCCAGCTTTTCGCCCGCGGTTTTCAAAGCGGGTTAGAACGCGTTCTTCCCAACGGGGAGCAAAGCCACCTACGGTCGGGCCGGCAGGATCGTCTTCCCGGGGGTTTGCACCCTCGTAGAGGTTAACTAGTTCCGGAGTTTGCGCCAGCACGTCTCGCATGTGCCAGGCGTAGTCGTCCCAGTCGGTGGCCAGTCGCCAGATTCCGCCCGGGACTAGGGCTTTAGCAACCAGCTGCGCGAATTCGACCTGGACAATGCGGCGCTTGTGGTGCCTAGCTTTCCGCCAGGGGTCAGGGAAGAAAGTCCAGACTTCAGCTAGGCATTCGGCAGGCACTAACGTCTGCAGAACCTGTACCGCATCGGCTTCTAGGATCCGTAGGTTTTCTAGCTGGGCATTAGCAGCTTTGGAGATGGTTTTAGCAGCTCCAGGTCGCCATACTTCTAGGCCCAGGTAGTTATTTTCTGGGTGGTTCTTGGCCGCGTTGACGATCTGATCGCCAGCACCCATGCCAACTTCTAGAATCACCGGGTGGTCATTACCAAATACCTCTTTAAAGTCCAGCGTGATATTGGGGTCGACGGACGTGTGTCCGATCGCCCGAGGTACTTCGATTAGGTACTTGGGTCCGTGTTCTTGCCAGGTGTTTTCTAGCGAGGCCGCCATGCGGGTGCCACGTCGAACGAAGGATTTCGTGCGGGCCCGGAAGCGACCATCGGGTAGCTGTTCACCTTTAAGGTCAATAATGTCGTGCGAACCGTAGGCGCGGGTGCTCATTTCTTTTCCTTGCCGGTTGGGGCATCAGAGGTGAGGGCGGCGATGAAGGCATCTTGGGGGACTTCCACGCGACCGATGGCCTTCATACGTTTCTTGCCTTCCTTCTGCTTTTCTAGCAGTTTGCGCTTACGGGTAATGTCACCGCCGTAGCACTTGGCTAGCATGTCCTTACGTAGTGCCCGGATGGTTTCGCGGGCAATCACGCGAGAGCCTACCGCAGCTTGGACGGGCACTTCAAACTGCTGCCTTGGGATTAGTTCCTTGAGCTTGGCGGTCATGCGCACGCCGTAGGCGTAGGCGGCGTCCTTATGGACGATGGCAGAGAAAGCGTCGACCTGGTCGCCGTTTAGCAGGATATCGACCTTTACTAGGTCTGCTGCCTGGTCCCCCTCGGGCTCATAGTCCATAGAGGCATAACCGCGGGTGCGGGACTTGAGCTGGTCGAAGAAGTCGAAGACGATTTCTGCCAGCGGTAGGGTGTAGTGCATTTCTACCCGGTCAGGGGTGATGTAGTCCATGCCGTGCATGGTGCCGCGACGGTCTTGGCACAGTTCCATAATCTGGCCGACGTAGTCAGAGGGCGACAGGATCGTACAGCGGACGACGGGTTCGCGAATCTCTTTGACCTTACCGGAGGGGAACTCGGACGGGTTTGTCACGGTGACGACGCTGCGGTCTTCCATGGTGACGTCGTAGATTACCGAGGGTGCGGTGGCGATCAGTTCAAGGTTGAACTCGCGCTCTAGGCGTTCACGGACGATTTCTAGGTGTAGTAGGCCTAGGAAGCCGCAGCGGAAGCCGAAGCCTAGCGCGGCCGAGGTTTCCGGTTCGTAGGTCAGGGCGGCGTCGTTTAGTTTGAGCTTGTCTAGGGCTTCGCGAAGGTTCGGGAAGTCTGAGCCGTCGATCGGGTAGATACCAGAGAACACCATGGGCTTGGGGTCTTGGTAGCCAGCTAGTGCTTCATCGGCTGGGTTGGTGGCTCCGGTGACGGTGTCACCGACCTTGGATTGGCGGACGTCTTTTACGCCGGTAATCAGGTAGCCTACTTCGCCCACCCCTAGGCCCTTTGAGGGGTTGGGTTCGGGGCTGATCACACCGATTTCTAGTAGTTCGTGTAGGGCCCCGGTGGACATCATTTGGATTCGTTCGCGGGGCTTGAGTTGTCCGTCAACGACACGCACGTAGGTGACCACGCCGCGGTAGGTGTCGTATACGGAGTCGAAAATCATGGCGCGTGCGGGGGCATCAACTTGGCCTGAGGGGGCGGGGATTTCCTTGACGATTCGATCTAGTAGTTCGGGGACGCCCTGCCCGGTTTTACCTGAGACCGCTAGGCAGTCTTCGGGGTCGCAACCAATCAGGTTGGCCATTTCTTCGGCGTATTTTTCAGGCTGGGCGGCCGGCAGGTCGATTTTGTTTAGTACGGGGATGATGACCATGTCGTTTTCCATGGCCAAGTAGAGGTTCGCTAGGGTTTGTGCTTCGATTCCCTGAGCAGCATCTACTAGCAGAAGAGCACCTTCACAGGCGGCTAGGGAGCGGGAAACTTCGTAGCTGAAGTCCACGTGTCCAGGAGTGTCGATCATGTTTAGCGAGTAGGCTTGACCGTCTACTTCCCAGGGCATGCGAACAGCTTGGGATTTGATGGTGATGCCGCGTTCGCGTTCGATATCCATGCGGTCTAGGTACTGGGCACGCATGTCACGGGGTTGGACGACGCCGGTGGCTTGAAGCATGCGGTCCGCGAGGGTGGATTTTCCGTGGTCGATGTGCGCAATGATTGAGAAGTTGCGGATCAGGTTTGCCGGGGTTTGGGCAGGTTGGATCTGGGCAAGCTGTTGCGGGCTTGGGATCGGGGCCACGTTTACCTCTCTCTTTTAGGTGCTTATCGGGGGCTATTATCTCATGTTCTGCCGGCCGAGGCCTAAATGAGTACTGCTATTTTCCTCCCATTTCGCTATAGTTCTTTGTAGTTATGCGCACTAAGCCCCTTGGAGCGCTGTTAGCTTTGGCACTTAGGGGCACTTTTGATCTGGTTTTGGAGGCCTGCAGGTGGATTTCCTACGTTCACTTTTTAATATTTTGATGCGCGCTTTGGGACGCACTGCTAACGATATGTTGCGTGATGCCACTAAGGGGACTTCTCGTGGGCCTCGCCGGACTACTCGTCCCGCTGGATCTTCGAAGCGTTCTTCGTCCCGTTCTACTTCTAGGTCCAGCGCACCTTCTACCTCTGGCCATCCTTCTGCCTCCGAGGCGGCTGAGTTGGCTTCCCGGATTGCGGTTTGGGATACCGAGCGTTTAGGTTTACCAGAACTTACCTATGAACCGCACCGCGATAACTTGCCTGATCCGGGTGAAGTGGTTTGGACGTGGGTTCCTTACGAGGAGGACGACACTCAGGGCAAGGATCGTCCGGTCTTGGTCTTGGCTCGTTACCGTTCCTCTTTGATTGTTTCGCAGTTGACCAGTAAGGATCATGATGTTGATGCGGATCAGGAGGCACGTTGGGGCCGCTACTGGCATGAAGTAGGCCAGGGCGATTGGGATTCTCAGCACCGAACTTCAGAAATGCGTTTGGATCGACTATTGGTGGTTCCTATGGATCAGGTTCGCCGGATTGGCGGTAAAGTTTCCCAGGGTCAGTTCTCTGCGGCAGCTGCCGCACTGCATGACTTTTGGGGTTAAACATCGGCTTTCTGTAGTGTAGTGCCCACTTTTTAGTCACTAAACTCATAGTTAAGACCACTGGCGACCTATTGCCAGTATGGTAGAGTGTTCATTTGGACATGCCTTTCGGTCGGAGGGCATGACCGGTCGTTATCCACTCCACGGGTGTCCCCACGCCCCAGTCCCGGATGCGACACAGCCCTCACCGACCCTGTCAGAACTAAGGCACGAAAGAGCAACCGTGGCAAATATTAAGTCCCAGAAGAAGCGTATTAAGACTAACGAAAAGCGCCGTGTACGTAACCAGGCTTACAAGTCTGAACTGCGTACCTTTGTGCGTAAGACCCGTGAGGCTATTGAATCCGGCGATCGCGAAGCAGCTGAGTCTGCTCTGCGTCTTGCATCCCGCAAGCTGGATAAGGCCGTCTCCAAGGGTGTTATCCACAAGAACCAGGCTGCTAACCGCAAGTCCAAGCTAGCTAAGCAGGTTGCAGCTCTCTGAGCTTTACCGCTGGTAGCTAACGCTTAAAGCGTTACGGGCCATTCCCTACTCCCCTCTAGGTAGATCTAGAGAAGTAGCGGATGGCCCGTTTTTGCTGCCTCTTTTAGTTCGGATCTTTCACTTATCCGCTAGTTTGAGGCCTCTGCTTAGGTAATCTGGCTGAGCCGGCAGTTCTTTAACTGATGGTTTAAATTTTTCCGGCTTTTAGGCGACAGCAGACAATCAAGCATTTTTCGATGGCATGCTCGGGATCTTTCGAGGCGCCTTTAGCTTCTTCATCAGCCCGCGCCACCGCGCAGATTGCACCGGCCAGAGCCCGCGGACTCCAAGTTCGCGCAGCTTCTCGCAGTTGGGGAAGCGCGAAGCGGGGAACAGCAACGAGGCTGGGATCCTCTTGATAAAGGGCCACTTCCCGTAGTTTTTTCGCGAGCATGGTGAGAATCCCTAGATGGTTACCGCCGGTGTCTAGGGCCTGTCGGAACTTAATCAAGGCGGTGGGCATTTTTCCTTCGATTACCGCATCGGCAACTTCGAAGTGAGTGGTTTCTACCCGCCCGGCAAAATGTCGATCGACGTCTGCTTCGGAAATTTCACCCTGGTTATCGGAAATCAGTTGCGTGATCGCTGAGGCTAATTCGGCGAGGTTGGTTCCGGCTGCTTGGACCAGTTTTTGGATTGCGCCGCCGGTGGCACTGCGTCGGGCTCGTCGTAGTTCTTGGTTGACGAACTGATTGAGTTCATTGGCATATTTCAGTTTGGGGCACTGAACTTCTGGGTAGTCTGCTGCTAGTTTCTTAAAAGTATTGGGGGCAGAGCGTCCCACTCCCCGATTTAGCACTAGGCACACATCATCGGCTGGGTATTGGGCGTATTTTTCGAGTTCTTGGTAGAACTTTCGATCCCCGCTGCCGGCGTTTTCAACGATCACTAGTCGCGGTTCGGCGAACAGGGACGGCGAAGTGACGGTGGCCAGTTCCCCTTCTTTGTAGTTTGAGGCATCTAGGGTGGTTTTTTCGTATTCAGAAAATTGCTTTTGGAACTGCTCACGAAGCTGCGCGATCGCGCGTTGTGCGAATAGCTCTTCTGCGCCACTGAGGACCACAATGGGGGCGATCTTTACGCGATCCCAGGTGGTGGCGTGCGCGCTAGTTCCTTTTGCCATTTCCTCGATTTCCTTGATGAATCTCTAAATCCTCAGAACCAGAATTTCAGTTTCTGCGGTCCCTTAGGAGTTTACCTTGTTTTAGGTTTTTAATCCTGAAGATCGTCCCTCTGATGCGTTCCAACTGCAAATAAATCACCCCTCCCGTAAGGGAAAGCAAAATAGGTATTACTGGACCGGGCGGAAGGGGAAGCGCACTTCCCGGCAGGCCACTAATTAGCTCGCTGAGGTACAAGATGAGTTGTCCGAGTTTTAAGGCTGGATAGGTAATTACCATTGCTAGGGGCGGGCAGCAGAGGTTTAGGGCTACGGCCAGTAAAACCAGAATCAAAATTACGGGGATAACCGGCGCAAGTAGCAGGTTCATGGGAAGTGCATAAAGGCTGGGCTGCCAGCCTAGAGCAAGTATGAGCGGCAGCGTCGCAATCTGGGCTAATAGGCTGGCAGAGACAACCTGTCGGACCTTCTGCGGCAAGAAGGACGGTAGTACTTCACTCATCGGTTTGGCATAGGCGCAGATTGCTCCGGTAGCCAGGACTGAGAGTCCATACCCGGCTGAGCCGGCTAGCTCTGGCCAATAGTAGAGGGCTACCGGAACACTCAACGCTAGTACCTGTTTTCCTCTCACGCTGATTCCTAGTACGACACTGAAGGTAACTAGGGTGGCCATCAGGGCGGCACGTATCAGTGAAGGGCTAGGTCCAACAAGCCAGAGATAGATGAGGATCCCAAAAATGGCGCAAAGGGCGCTACCTTTTCGATGCCCCCTTAAGTCCTTTCTCTTTAACCAGCCGTAAGTGTAGATAAAGAGCATGGTGACGATGCTCAGGTGCAAGCCGGATAATGCTGTTAGGTGACTGATCCCGCTGCGTTGTAACTGATTCTTGACCGTCTTTGGGAGATCTTTTTCTCCTAGGACCATGGCCGCTAGGAGTTTGCGGGCATTGGGTTCTCCGGGGCTCCGGGCTACCTGTTTCAAATACTTAGTTCTAACGAAAGCGCCTGCGGCTAGGAATCGGTTTATGGGCGTGGTGGTAGTTTGGTGCACCTGTTTGACTTGAACCTTCAGGTAGGGCTTTCCAAGTTTAGTTACCTGCTGGAGCCGGGCTTGAACTACTTGCGTCCCACTGGGAAGAGGCGGAAGTTGGGAGGGCCAAAGAATCTCTGCCCGGTAGGTTTGGTCTTTGGTGATTATTTGGCCTGCACTAACCCATTGGTGTCGCGTCATGGAAAACCTTGGAGCCTGGTACCAGCGGATCCTTAGCTCCCGGACTTGTTGTGTCTCAGCGGGGTTTTTAGGCATGGTCGTTCCCGACGCGCTCCCCTTCCGAGTCCCCTGCATGAGGTCGATGACGGCGTGGTGTTGGCTTTGCTGTTTTCCAAAAAGTAAGAGGCTAATTACCAGTACAACTAGGAATCTTCCGCAGGCGCTTTTTAGCCACGGGCCGGTGTGCTCAGTCGGGGCGTTTTTTGTCAGTTTCAGTATTGTTGGTAGGTAGCTCAGCATCAGGATGGTGAACACAAGCGGTATCGCGCTGGCAGCCGTTACCTGCTGATTGGCAAGTAGTACCGCTGCCCATGGTCCGGTCATGATGGGCAGGGTAGCTTGATACTTGCTTTGGGTCTGGCGATCCATTTTCTTCTTCTACTTCCACTAGATTCCTCGCTTTGGGGGTTCTTACATCGGTTTACCGTCGCTTTAGGGAAGCGCTATCAGTGGGGTGAGACGCTCTAGCGTGCGGACTGAGATTCCTTTTACTTGGCTCAGTTCCGAAAGGCGTTTGAAAGGGCCGTGAGTTTTTCGGTATTCCAGAATTCTTTGGGCCAAGGCAGGTCCGATACCTGGGAGTTCCTGGAGTTGCTGGGCATTAGCATGGTTGATCCGGAGCTTGCGCTTTATGGCTGCTCTGGTCCGTGTTTGCTTGGTTTTCGCTGAGGTGGATTTTGAGCCCTGAGCTTTCTGTGGCAGCTCTTGTTGATCTCCTATACGGGTTGGGATATCAACCTGTTCACCATCCGTTAGTGGGGCGGCTAGGTTTACGGCACTGAGGTCTGCAGCTTCCTTCGCTCCCCCAGCTTTTTCAAGGACATCAATGACCCTGTCATTGGTGGCTATTTCGTAGACCCCTGGATGTTTAACTGCTCCGCTTAGGTAAACGACGGTTTTCGGGTTGGAGCTTACTACCTGATCGCTTTCTTTAGTCTCTTCACTGCTGACTGCTTCTTCCCCGGTACTCTGGTCTTGCTCCCGCCCCTGGTGAGAAGTAGCGCTAACTGTCGGTTCGCCAATTAAAGGGGCTTCCTCATCAGCTTTGGGCATGGCTGTCAGGTAGAAGAACAAGAGGACGATGAGGCTTAGGGCAATACCTACGGGCAACCAGGGGCGTTTTCCCGGGTCTCCCCAGAGGCCTAGCTTTTTGCTTGCCTTGGTCTCCGTGGGCTGGCGAAGTTGCTTTTGGTAGACGGATTTTAGAATTTGTCTGGCTTCTTGAAACTGGGGTGTGCTCATGGAGCCAATATGACTGCTGAATCCTAGTGCTTTGGGGCGCAAGATTGATAATTGTGGATTTCAATTTTGTGGAAAATGGGATTTAAGTCTGACAGGTGCTCACGTTTTCCCTAAGATGGTGACTATGAGCACCGAATTGGAACGTTTACAAGCCGAAGCCGCTGCTGCCCAAGCTGCCGCCGAGGCCGCCGCCGCTGAAGCCGCCGCCAAAGCTGCCGCTGCTAAAGCCGCCGCCCTACAAGCACAGTTAAAAGCCGCCCAGGCAGAAGGAGGGGCCCCTGCCCCCGCTCCAGAGGCAGCTCCGGAAGCTGCCGCAGACCCGGCCGAGGTACCCCCAGCATCAGCAGCTCAAGCCACTCCGGCCCCCGCTGCCGCCCCGACTCCTGAAGCCCCCGCAACCGGCGCAGGCACTAGCTCTGAAGCCCCGGCCTCTGCCGCGGGAGACCCGGCAGATTCCACGAAGCCAGAGATTCGAGATGCCTACAATCCTTCCGGCCCCCACGTTACTCTAGGTGCCTTGCGTAAGGATGATGGCGATGCCGACCCCTCAACGCTAATTAAAGTTCCCCTTTCGATGTTTAACCGTCACGGCCTAGTCGCCGGCGCTACCGGTACCGGTAAGACCCGTACCCTACAGCTCCTAGCTGAGGCCCTGAGCGCCAACGGCGTACCGGTCCTACTTTCTGACGTTAAGGGTGACCTGACGGGCGTTGCACAGGCAGGTACCGCCTCGGAAAAACTAATCGCCCGTACCCGTTCCAACGGTCAGGACTGGGATGGCCACGCGTTCGCCACTGAGTTTATGACCATCGGTGATGCCACTCCGGACGCTCCCGGCGTCTCGCTACGCACCCGAGTCTCAGATATGGGTCCCCTACTGCTGGCCCGTACCCTTGATCTGAACGAAACTCAGGAACAGGCCCTCCAGCTGGTTTTCTCTTGGGCTGACCAGCGAGGCCTCCTACTCGACGACCTAAAGGACCTTAAAGCGGTCGTCTCCTACCTGACCGGAGATGAAGGCAAGGAAGAACTAAAGAATATTGGTGGTATTTCTACCGCCACCGCCGGCGTAATCCTACGTGCCGTCTCTGCCCTCGAATCCCAGGGCGGCGACAAGTTCTTTGGCGAACCCGCCTTCGACACCGCAGACCTACTCAAGCACCGCGCTGATGGTGAGGGCGTCATCAACGTTCTGCGCATGCAGGACCTCTCTCAGCGTCCTGCCCTAGTTTCAACCTTCCTCATGTGGGTGCTAGCAGACCTATTCAACACCCTGCCGGAAGTGGGCGATAAGGCGGCCCCGAAGCTGATCTTCTTCTTCGATGAAGCGCACCTGCTATTCAAGGACGCCACCAAGGAATTCCTGCGTCAGATCGTTCAGACCGTCCGTTTGATCCGTTCTAAGGGGGTTGGCGTTTTCTTCGTAACCCAGACCCCGAAGGATATTCCCGAGGACGTCCTAGGCCAGTTGGCAGGTCGCGTTCAGCACGCCCTACGCGCCTTCACCCCCAACGATGCGAAAGCCCTCAAGGCTACCGTGTCGACCTTCCCGAAGTCTGACTACGACCTCGAAGAGCTCCTAACCGTGCTTGGTACCGGTCAGGCCGTGGTGACCTTCCTGAACGAGGAGGGCGCCCCCTCGCCGGTAGCCCCGACTCGCCTCTGGGCTCCGCGTTCTGTCATGGGTGCGGCCGATGACGCGGTGCGTGACCAGATTCTGGCCAGTTCTGAGCTGGTCACGAAGTACAAGACCCGCATCGATGACGAATCCGCCTATGAGGTTTTGACTCAGCAAGCGGCCCAAGCTCAGGCCCAGGCTGAGCAGGCGCAGCGGGAAGCTGAGGCCGCCGCACAGCGCGCGGAACAGGAAAAGGAAGCTGAACGTCTTCGTCGCGAGCGGGAGAAGGAACTCGATCGTTTGGAGCGGGAGCGGGCCCGGGCAGCCGGACGCACCTACTCTACTCGGGGAACTTCCCGTACGACTCAGTCAACTGCAGATAAGGCTTTCGGTTCCCTGGCGCGTTCTATTGGCACTCAGTTGGGCCGTGAAATTACCCGTACCCTATTCGGTACGCGGAGGCGCTAAGTGGCCATCGAAAAGAGAATTGCTTTTTGGGGAGCAGGTGCCCTCGGGGGCGCGATTGTTTCTGGACTCGTAGCTGCTGGAGTTGATCCGAAACTGATTTACGTAACGGATCGCTCTGGCACCCGGGCCCCCAAACTGGCTGAAGAAACCGGCGTTAACTACGTCGCTGATCATGCCGAACTACTGTCCACGGCAGAAGTCCTGATCCTCGGGATGAAGCCTGCCGATCAAGCATCAGCGCTACAGGCACAGCAGGAGGTCCTAGCCAGGTCCAAACCACTAGCTATTTCCCTCGCCGCCGGACGCTCTCTAGCGCAGATTCAAAATGATCTGCCCGAGGGGGTGCACCTTATCCGGGCCATGCCGAACGTTGCCGCCCAGGTTGGGCAATCAATGACTGCGCTAGTAGCTGGAGCTGAGGTAACTGAAACGGAACTAGCGCTAGCTGAAGAGATCATGGCTACCTTTGGGCAGGTTCAGGTAATCCCGGAAGCAAAGCTAGCGGCTTTCACTGCCGTCGCGGCCTGTTCACCAGCCTGGTTCGCAGCCTCGGTCGACGCCCTCGCCCAGGCGGGCGTAGCAGCGGGTTTGACCAAGCAGCAGGCGGTTTTCGCGGCTGCCCAGTCCCTGTTGGGAACCGGGCAGCTAATCCAAGAGCTAGCCGAATCAGAGCAGGTGCCGGCGCAGCTAGTAGACCGGGTTTGTTCCCCGGGTGGCTCGACCGTCGCCGGCCTCCTAGCGGCTGAATCTAGCGGGCTTCGAAAAGTGTGGCAGGACGCATTTTTTGCCGCTTTGACTGCCGATGCAAAAATTAGTCGCGATTAGCCTAAAATACTGTATTAGTTGTGGCTGTCGAAGGGCACCATTCGTTAACTTGAAGGAAAGACTAAAAGTATGAGTTTAGACCGTTTAGCCCCCTTGCCGGAAAAATTCCCCACCGCTGATGCCCCAGATCGGGTCAGCGCTGATGGTCTAGAAGCTAAATGGGGCCAGCACTGGGAAGAGACTGGCACCTTCACCTTCGAAAAAGACGCCCCGCGCGAGGACGTTTTCTCCATCGATACCCCGCCGCCCACCGTCTCCGGTTCCCTACACGTCGGCCACGTCTTCTCATACACTCACACTGACGTTCTAGCTCGCTTCCAGCGCATGAACGGTAAGGCCGTCTTCTACCCCATGGGTTGGGACGATAACGGTCTCCCCACCGAACGCCGCGTCCAGAACTACTTTGGCGTCCGCTGCGACCCCACCCTCCCCTACGAGGAAAACTTCATCCCCCCTCACGAGGGTGGCGAAGGCAAGTCCATTAAGGCCGCTGACCAGAAGCCGATCAGTCGTAAGAACTTCATTGAACTCTGCCAGCGACTAACCGCGGATGACGAGCAGCAGTTCGAATCCCTCTGGCGTCACTTGGGCCTATCCGTGGACTGGAACTTCACCTACCAGACCATTGGTGATAACGCCCGTAAGGTCGCCCAGGCAGCTTTCCTAGGTAACCTAGAGCGCGGTGAAGCCTACCAGGCCGAAGCCCCCGGCCTTTGGGACGTTACCTTCCAGACCGCGGTAGCACAGGCAGAGCTGGAAGCTCGCGAATACCCGGGCCACTACCACTCACTAGTCTTCCGCACCGAAGACGGCAAAGATGTAGTCATTGAAACTACTCGCCCGGAATTGCTGCCCGCTTGTGTGGCGCTAATCGCCCACCCGGATGATGAGCGCTACCAGCACCTCTTCGGCACCTCCGTAACCTCCCCGGTCTTTAATGTTTCCGTCCCGGTTCTAGCCCACCCGGCCGCCGAAAAGGACAAGGGTGCCGGTATCGCCATGTGTTGTACCTTCGGTGATATCACCGACGTGCAGTGGTGGCGTGAACTAGAACTGCCCATGCGCTCCGTCCTTCGCAAGGACGGCCGCCTGCTAGCTGAAGTTCCTGAGTGGATCACCGATGAAGCTGGCCGCGAGCTCTACGAACGTTGTGCCGGTAAGACCACCTTCAGTGCTCGTAAGGAAATCGTCGAGGCCCTCCAGGCCGCTGAACTAATGCTCGGTGAGCCCAAGCCCACCCAGCGTATGACCAACTTCTTCGAAAAGGGTGACAAGCCCCTAGAAATCGTAACCTCTCGTCAGTGGTACATCCGCAACGGTGGTCGCGAATTTACTCGCGATGGCAGCCAGACTGACCTCCGTGAAGAGCTAGTCTCCCGCGGTCAGGAACTAGCCTTCCACCCCGATTTCATGCGCGTCCGCTACGAAAACTGGGTTAAGGGTCTAAACACCGACTGGTTGATCTCCCGTCAGCGCTTCTTCGGCGTTTCCCTACCGCTGTGGTACCGCATCACCGAATCTGGTGACGTGGACTACCAGCAGGTCCTCACCCCCGAGCTCGCCCAGCTTCCGGTTGACCCCTCGGTCGACTGCCCGCCCGGATTCTCTGAAGACCAGCGTGATGTCCCCGGTGGTTTCACCGCCGAAATCGACATCATGGACACTTGGGCAACCTCGTCCCTAACTCCCCTACTAGCCACTGGCTGGTTGCGCGATGAGAACCTCTTCAAGAAGCTCTTCCCCATGACCGTCCGCCCGCAGGGTCAGGACATCATTCGTACTTGGCTATTCTCTACCGTGGTCCGTTCCCACCTAGAGTTCAACTGCCTCCCCTGGCAGCACGCCACCATCTCCGGCTGGATCCTAGACCCCGACCGTAAGAAGATGTCCAAGTCTAAGGGCAATGTGGTGACCCCCATGGGGCTCCTAGAAAAGCACGGTTCGGACGCCGTTCGTTACTGGGCAGCCTCGGCACGCCTAGGCACTGACGCCACCTTCGACGAGGCTCAGATGAAGGTTGGCCGTCGCTTGGCGATTAAGCTGCTGAACGCCTCTAAGTTCGCCCTGACCATGGATGCGGAAACCCACCAGGTGGCCCTAGATCCTAAGCTAGTTACCCAGGCTGTGGACCGCGCGGTCCTCGCCCAGCTAGCAAAGGTCGTCACCAGTGCGACCGAGGCCTTCGAAGCCTTCGACCATACTCGTGCCCTAGAGATTACCGAAACCTTCTTCTGGCACTTCACCGACGACTACTTAGAGCTCGTAAAGGAACGCGCCTACAACCGTGACGGTATCTGGCCCGAGGAGGAAGCCGCCTCCGCTCGCGCCGCCCTGGCCCTAGTCGTTAACACCGTGGTTCGCCTCTTGGCTCCCTTCCTGCCCTACAGCGCGGAGGAAGTCTGGTCCTGGTACCGTGAAGGTTCCGTCCACTTGGCCGCTTGGCCGACCGTCGACGAGTTTGGTGAAGCCCCCGCTGGTGCCGAACTGCTAGAGGTAGCCGCTCAGGCTCTGATGGCACTTCGAAAGATCAAGTCGGAGGCCAAGGTTTCCCCGAAGACTCCGATCCTGAAGGCTGTGCTTTCCGTGCCGGAAGCTTCCGTCGCTGATCTTGAAGTAATCCGCACTGACCTTGAAAAGGCTGCCGTCGTTACCGGTGACCTAGTCTTCGAAGCTGCCTCTGTTGAGGCGGTTGAGATGGCTGAACACGAACTCGGTGAACCGCCGGCGAAGCGAAAGTGATCCAATGTTTGGTGATAAAGCCCCCGACCCGTTAGCAGAGCAACCTGAAGATCAGCTAGCTCAAAACGATCCTGAAAGTGCCGGTCAGACCGAAGTATTTGAATGGCATGGCCCGGTCATGGCCAAGACTGATTCTTCTATGACCCTGCCGTGGATTCTGGCAGACCGCGTCGAGCGTACCCCGCATGGGACACTGATCGAGGTTCGCAACTCCCTGGGTCGTGGGTGGCGTCGTGTCTCGGCCAAGGATTTTGCCGCTGACGTGATGAGCACTGCGCGTGGTTTGGTGGGCTTGGGCCTGCAGCCGGGTGATTCGGTGGGCATCATGGCGCACACTTCCTATGAGTGGACCCTGCTAGATTTTGCTGCTTGGTCAGCCGGGCTAGTCCCGGTGCCGATCTATGAGACCTCTTCCTCGGAACAGATTTCTTGGATTGTCTCTGATGCTAATGTGCGGATGGTGATCACTGAAAATGCCACCATGCGTCGCCTAGTGCGCGCTTCGGTTGAAAAGGATCAACTGATCGACGTCCTTGCTCTTGACGATTCCGGTATCGTCCGCATTAAGGAAGCCGGCCGCGAGGTAGCCCAAGCGGTCGTGGAGGAACGCAGCGCCGCGCTGAATACTGATTCACTAGCGACGATTATTTACACCTCTGGCACCACTGGTCGCCCCAAGGGGGCTGAGCTTACTCACGGTAATTTCACCATCCTGGCGATGAATGGCCACGAGTGGATGCCTGATGTGGCCAAGGGCCGCGACTCGCGCCTACTCTTGTTCTTACCTTTGGCGCACGTGTACGCTCGCTTCCTGCAGATTTTCCAGATCTCTGGTGGTGGCGTTTTGGGTCATACCCCGAACGTGAAGAGCCTCTTGGATGATCTGGCCTCTTTCCGGCCCTCTTACCTGTTGGCGGTACCCCGCGTCCTCGAGAAGATTTACAACTCGGCAGAGGCCCAAGCCGCCGCTTCTGGCACTAAGAGCCGTATCTTCCGCTGGGCAGTACGTACTGCGATCGCTTATTCGCAGGCTCTGGACACTGAAGAGGGCCCCTCGAAGACCCTAGTGTCGCAGCACCTCTTAGCTGATCGTCTACTGTATTCAAAGATTCGACACCTTCTGGGTGGGAACGTCAAAATGGTTATCTCTGGTGGCGGTCCCCTGGGTTTGCGTCTGGGACACTTCTACCGTGGTGCCGGCCTGCAGGTCCTTGAAGGCTACGGTCTGACCGAGTGCCTGATCGCTTCGGTAAATACCACGCGCCTGTCTAAGATTGGCACCATCGGTCCGCCCATCTCTACGGTGGCTTTCAAGATTTCTGACGAGGGTGAGATCCTAATTAAGGGCCCATCCGTCATGCGTGCTTACCGTAATAACGATAAGGCTAACGAAGAGGCCTTCACTGAAGACGGTTGGTTCCGCACCGGCGATATTGGTTCCCTTGATGTTGACGGCTATGTACGAATTACTGGTCGTGCTAAGGAACTGATCGTGACCGCCGGTGGTAAGAACGTGGCTCCGGCAGTCTTGGAAGATCCCCTGCGTGGTCACCCGTTGATTTCTCAGGTCGTAGTGGTTGGCGACAAGCGTCCGTTTATTGCGGCGCTAATTACCTTGGATTCGGAAATGCTACCTATGTGGCTACAGAATCACGGATTGCCTAATATGGACGTCGCGCAAGCGGCCCGACACCCTGAGGTGCTCGAGGCTCTTGACCGTGCGGTAGATCGGGCCAATGCGCAGGTTTCTAGGGCAGAATCAATCCGTAAAATCAAGGTCTTGGTAACTGACTTTACGGAAGATAACGGCCTGTTAACGCCGTCGATGAAGGTTAAACGACCAAATGTTTTGGCAACCTTTAAGGCTGAGATCGATGAGATCTATGGTGGCCCGGTAGAACGCGGTCACTGAGTGTATTAACCGCCTGCTAGGTCACTGCTGGGTCTCCCCTCTTATTAGGTTCTGACCCGTAAGGCCCTAAGACTGATTTTCCCTCCTCAGCTTTGCTGGGGAGGGAAATGTTTTAGTTCTGTTGTTCTTTTCGAATCGCTTCGTGGTGATGAATGACTTCTTTGATGATGAAGTTAAGGAATTTTTCTGCGAACTCGGGATCAAGCCCGGACTCTTCTGCTTTAGCACGCAGACGTTGGACCTGACGGGCTTCCCGCTGGGGGTCTGCGGGTGGCAGCTTTGCTTCAGCTTTTAGACGTCCAACTCGTTGGGTGCAACGGAATCGTTCTGCCAGCGTGTGCACTAGGACAGCATCGAGGTTGTCGATGGTGTGTCGTTCTTGCTCTAGCTGGGCTAGATAGTATTCCTGATCGTCGTGGTTTGAGGTCATACTAGGCGCTCTTTCGCTTTGGCATATCAGCAATGGTGGTTAGCACGGGGTCGGCCCCTTCGGTAACGACCTCTTCGGTGATGGTGACCTTCGCGATGCCGGGAACTGAGGGCAGTTCGAACATGGTTTCAGCCAAGACATTCTCAATAATCGAGGAGAGAGCGCGCGCACCAGTCTGCCGGTCTGCGGCGATTTGGGCCATGGCGGTAATGGCTTCGGGAGTGAACTCTAGTTCCACGTTATCTAGGGCGAATAGGTGCTGGTATTGCTTGACCAGGGCGTTCTTGGGCTCAGTTAGAACCCTGGCTAGGTCAGCTACGGATAGTTCACTTACGGTGGTCACCACGGGTAGACGACCGATGAATTCAGGGATCATTCCGAACTTGTGTAGATCTTCGGTGGTTACCTGCGCGAAGAGGTCACCGTGCTCAGCATTCGATTTAAGGTCAGAGCCGAAACCAGTGGAACGCTTACCTAGGCGCGCCTTGACGATGTCGTCGACACCAGCAAAGGCTCCCGCGGCAATGAAGAGAATCGAGGAAGTATCGATCTCGATGAATTCTTGGTGCGGGTGTTTACGTCCCGGGCTGGGCGGAACGGAGGCTTTGGTGCCTTCGATAATCTTTAGAAGGGCCTGCTGTACGCCTTCACCAGAGACGTCTCGGGTAATGGAGGCATTTTCGGCCTTGCGGGCGATCTTGTCGATTTCATCAATGTAGATAATGCCGCGTTCTGCGCGTGAAACATCACCGTCAGCCGCTTGAATGAGTTTGAGTAGGATATTTTCTACGTCTTCACCAACGTAGCCGGCTTCGGTTAGAGCGGTGGCGTCCACGATCACGAAGGGAACTTCAAGTAGCTGAGCTAGGGAGCGGGCTAGGTGGGTTTTACCAACGCCGGTGGGGCCTAGCATGAGGATATTTGATTTGGTCATCCCCATGGAGTTGTCGGCGCCTTCCGGGGCGCCCGCATTAACCCGTTTGTAGTGGTTGTAGACGGCAATGGAGAGGGCCCGCTTGGCGCGTTCTTGGCCGATGACGAAACGTTCGAGGAAAGCGAAGATTTCCTTGGGTTTCGGTAGTTCGCGTAGCGTAATGGGAGCAGCCGTATTGGAGGCTTCTTCGGCGAGGATTTCGTTACAGAGTTCCACACATTCATTACAGATGTACACACCGGGTCCACCGATGAGTTTACGGACTTGTTTTTGACTCTTTCCGCAGAAAGAGCATTTGAGCAATTCCGTCGTGTCAGTAATGCGAGCCATTAGCCCTCCCAGGTTTGGGCGTGTATAGGGTCTTCCTAGAATACGTTTATTATCGCTGATTTTCTGGCGGACACACAGATTTCGGCGAATGGGAAGCTCCCATTCGCCGAAATCTTAGGTTTTTGTGAGTAAAGTAGCGTTTCTACTACTTACTGGCCTCAGTTGTTGCGACGGCTGCTGACGATGTCGACGGCAACTGCCAAGATGACGACTAGGCCCTTGATGACCTGCTGCCAAGCCGGGTCGACGCTGAGGATGGAGAGGCCCATGTTCAGCACACCCATGATTAGCGCACCGATAATCGCGCCGGAGATCTTACCCTTACCGCCAGAGACTGCGGTACCACCAATGAAGGCGGCGGCGATGGCGTCTAGTTCGAACATGTTACCGGCGTTGGAAACTGCGGCACCGGAGCGGGCGGTGGTTACGACACCGGCTAGTGCTGCTAGGATGCCCATGTTTACGAAGACCATGAAGTCAACGCGTTTGGTGTTAACACCGCTTAGCTGTGCGGCTTTTAGGTTGCCACCTACGGCGTAGATGTGACGGCCGAATACCGTGCGTCCCATTAGGAGGCTGTAGAGCACGACCAGCACGCCGATGATGACTAGCACGATTGGGGTACCACCGGCAGATAGGGCGAGCAGGTAGGTTAGGTAACCAATACCTAGTGATACTAGTACGATCTGGCCGATCCACAATCCCATGGAGATGGTTTCTTCAGCGTGTGCAGCCTTCTTCTGGCGGCTGCGGAAGGAACTGTAGACGAAGGCCAGGATGGTAACTGCACCTAGGATCAGGGTGACGACGTCTAGGTCGCCGGCAAAGCCTAGCCAGTTCGGAACTGAACCATTGGCGATCGCATTGAAGCCAGTGGGAAGGCTGGAAATAGTGCGGGCTACCAAAAGGATTGTGAGGCCGCGGAAGATCAGCATGCCACCTAGGGTCACGATGAAGGCGGGAACTCCCACGTAGGCTACCCAGAAGCCTTGCCAAGCTCCAATAACTGCACCGACTACTAGGCCGAGGAGGATCGCTAACGGCCAAGATAGTGCCCATTGACTGATCGTGTAGGCGACGATACCACCAACTAGACCTACGGTAGAGCCGACGGATAGGTCGATGTGTCGAGCGATAATCACCATGGTCATACCAATGGCCAGGATCATCACGTAAGCGTTCTGCTGAATAAGTGAAGCCACGTTGTTGGGGTCTAGCAGACTGCCCTTAGAAATCGCTTGGAAGAAAATAATGATGATAACAAGGGCGCCCAGAATACCGTATTCCCGGACGTTAATCCCTAATTTTTTACTTAGGTTAGACATGTTTATTTTCCATCCTTTTCCAGGGTCATAAGTTGCATCAAGCTTTCTTGGGTGGCATCGCCCTTATTTAGGCAGCCGGTGATTCGGCCGTATGCCATGGTGTAAATGCGATCGCATACACCTAGGAGTTCCGGTAGTTCGGAAGAAATCATTAGGACTGCTTTGCCGTCATCGGCTAGGCGGTCAATAATCTGGTAGATTTCGAACTTTGCGCCCACGTCAATACCGCGGGTAGGTTCGTCTAGAATCAGCAGTTCCGGATCAGTGTAGATCCACTTCGAAAGTACGACCTTCTGCTGGTTACCACCAGAGAGCGAAGAGACTTCATTATCCATTGAAGAGACTTTAATTCGCAGATCACGAATAAAGTCAGAGACGATCTTTCGCTCATTGTGCTGGTTGACTACGCCATTATGGGAGGTCTTTCCAAGAGCAGCCGCAGTGGTATTACGTCGAATCGATTCGATTAGGTTAAGACCTAGACTCTTGCGGTCTTCAGGCACGTAGGCTAGGGATGAAGCAATCGCCTGGCGCACGGTTTTGGTATTTAGTTCTTGGCCGTTCTTGGTAACTTTACCGCCTAGGTAGTTGCCATAGCTGCGTCCGAAGATACTCATTGCCAGCTCGGTTCGTCCAGCGCCCATTAGGCCTGCTAGCCCGACGATTTCTCCAGCCTTGATTTCGAGGTTGGCTTTATCAAGTACCAAGCGGGAAGGATCTTCCGGATGGGAAACCGTCCAGTCTTCGATCTTGAAGACGTCACTGCCTACACTGGCTTGGTGTTCGGGATAACGGTTTGAAAGATCACGACCCACCATGTGCTTAATAATCTGGTCTTCGGTCACGCCTTCTTTAGAGTGCATGTCCAAAGTGGTGATGGTTTGACCATCACGGATGATGGTGGTGGAATCAGCGATAGCTGCGATTTCATTCAGCTTGTGACTGATGATAATCATTGAGACGCCCTCATCACGCAGTGAGCGCATCAGGTCCAGCAAGTGTGCCGAGTCCTCATCGTTTAGAGCGGCGGTGGGCTCATCTAGAATCAGTAGCTTTACTTCTTTAGATAGGGCCTTGGCGATTTCGATGAGTTGCTGTTTGCCGACGCCGAGTTCGCCGACCGGGGTATCAACGTTGACGTCGAGACCCACCCGGGTTAGTAGCTTGCGGGCGTTGGCCCGGGTGGTGTCCCAATCGATCAAGAAACCTTTGCGGTTTTCGTTTCCTAAGAAGATGTTTTCTGCGACAGAGAGGTAGGGGCTCAGGGCAAGTTCCTGGTGGATGATCGCGATCCCGACTTTCTCAGAGTCGCGCACCGACTTGAACTTGCAAACCTCACCTAGGTATTCAATGTCTCCCTCATAGCTGCCGTACGGGTAGACCCCGGACAGGACGTTCATGAGGGTGGATTTACCGGCACCGTTTTCCCCACAGATGGCGTGTACTTCACCGCGTTTTACGGTTAGGTTTACGTCACTGAGGGCTTTAATGCCACCGAATGCCTTGGTAATGGACTTCATCTGCAAGATGACTTCATCTGTGAGCATTCTTCCCCCTTTTTCTTTCTTATCGCTGTCTTCTTAGTTTAGTTTCTATTTTCTAGACTCAGAGGCCTAGGTCAGACTTGCTGTAGAAACCGGAGTCAACGAGCTTTTCGTTGATGTTTTCCTTGGTGATGGTGACCGGGTCAATTAGGTAAGCCGGAACAACCTTCTTGCCGTTATCGTAAGTTTCCTTGTCGTTAACGGTGACGTCCTTACCTTGTGCGACCTCGTCAACCATCTTGGCGACAACCTCACCTAGGGTACGGGTATCCTTCCAAACGGTCATCGACTGTAGACCAGCAATGATGTTCTTGACGTTTGCTTCGTCAGCATCCTGACCGGTTAGCTGCGGGTATTCGGGGCCAGCCTGGTAGCCAGCGGCAACTAGAGCCTGGGTAATACCTAGAGCGATAGAGTCGTTCGGAGATAGGACAGCCTGTACCTTCTTATCCTTGTAGAAGGTGTTTAGACGGGTCTGCATTTCGTCCTGTGCGGACTTTAGCGACCATTCCTTAATACCGATGGACTGCCACTGATCATTGGTCTTGGGAGCCTTGCCGGAAGGAACCACTAGGGCGCCCTTTTCAACGTAGGGGTTTAGCACGTCCCAAGCGCCAGCGAAGAAGAAGCTAGCGTTGTTGTCATCGGGAGAGCCGGCGAAGGGTTCGAAGTTAATGCCGGTCTTACCCTGGTCTAGGCCTAGAGCCTTGACTAGGTATTCACCCTGCATCTTGCCGACCTTGTAGTTATCGAAGGTGGCGTAGAAGTCAACGGATTCGGTATCACGGATCAGGCGGTCATAAGCGATGACCTTGACGCCCTTAGCGTGAGCCTTATCGAGGGTGGGAGCAAGTGCGGAGCCATCAATGGAGGCTACGACTAGGATCTTGGCGCCCTTGTTGACCATGTTTTCGATCTGGGAAATCTGGTCGCCAACCTTGTTGTCAGCGTACTGGAGGTCGGTCTTGTAGCCCTGCTTATCCAGTAGTTCCTGCAGGTGGGCACCGTCGCGGTTCCAGCGTTCTAGGGACTTGGTGGGCATGGAAATACCGACTAGCTGGTCGGATGCGTTGGTGCTTTCAGCTGAGCTACCGGACTTGCTGTCCGAGCTGCGGGTATCCGAGCAGGCGGCGGTGCCTAGTGCTAGGGCGGCGCAGGCGAGGACGGCGCTAATCTTCTTGAGTGAAGCCATCTTGGGTTCTCCTTTGATTCTTTTAGTAGTCGAGCGCACGGTTGCGGGCTCGTTCTAGGGTTTCGGTGTAGTCGCCCTTGCGGGGCAGTTCAGCAGCATCGGTGGTCCATTCAGGTAGTTCCCCAAGGGCTACCCATGCTGCTTGGCGTGCGGCACCGAGAGCCACGTATTCGCCGGGTTCCGGGGCGGTTACGGGAACGCCCAGGATGGGACTAATGAATTCGGTAACGGCGGTGGACTTTGCTCCCCCACCGATTAGTACGGCCTGTTCAATGCCGGCTCCCACTTCGTTCATGGCGTCGAGGGCGTAACGCATGAGGGCGCAAAGGCCTTCGCAGGTTGCTCGAGCTAGGTTTTCAGGAGTGGTATTTTCCATGTTCATACCGGTAAAGCTGGCAGTGGCCTCTGGCAGGTTCGGGGTCCTCTCGCCCGCGAAGTACGGGGTCAGAGTAATACCGCCGGCGCCCGGTTCGGCTTTGAGGGCCAGTTCATCGAAGGTTCGGTAGTCCACCTGCATCATGCGGGCGACTACGTCAACGATTCGAGAAGCGTTAAGGGTGCAGGCCAGAGGTAACCAGTTGCCGGTGGCATCTTGGAAACCAGCGACTAGCCCTGAGGGGTCAGAGACCGGCTGGCTAGAGACTGCCGCGACCACACCAGAAGTGCCTAGAGAGACGGAAGCGACGCCGGGTTCTAGGCCTAGGCCGAGGGCGGCGCCGGCATTGTCACCGCAGCCGGGGCCGATTTTAACTTCGGACTTGGTGTATTTTTCGCTAACGGTCTGGGTGCTCTCTGAGGGGGCGAGGACGCGCGGCAGGATGATTTCTTTTGCCGCTTCCTCGTCGATCTTTAGGGCTAGTGCCAGGAGGTCATAACGGTAGTGGTCGCCACTTAGGTCAAAGTAGGCGGTACCGGAGGCATCGGAACGATCTGTGGTTAGCGTGTTCAGATCTTCTGAACCGGATAGCTTCCAGCTCAACCAGTCGTGTGGGAGGCAGATCGCGCGGATACGAGCGGCGTTTTCCGGCTCATTGTCGGCTACCCAACGTAGTTTAGTGGCCGTGAAGGAGGCAACGGGGACGCTACCGGTAGCTTTGGCCCAGGCTTCTTTACCTGCTTCGACGTCACCGTTTCCGAGTTCTTCAATGAGGTCTTCTGCAGCCTTCGCGGAGCGAGTATCGTTCCAGAGGAGGGCGGGACGGATTACTTCACCCTTTTCGTCTAGCAGGACCATGCCATGTTGCTGGCCTGCGACGCTGACTGCTAGGCAGTCATCGAGGCCGCCAACCTCTGAGAGGGCCTGTTCAAGGGCGTCTAGCCAAGCTTGCGGATCAACTTCTGTTCCGTCGGGGTGTTTGGCCGAAGCTTGACGTACGATCTTGCCACTGTTGGGGTCGCAGACTAGTACTTTTACAGATTGGGTGGATGAGTCGATTCCGGCTACATACTTTGTCATTTTTGTCCTTTACGCTGATCTACCGTCTTTGGTGATGCGAGGGGGCTGGTTCGTCGTTGAACCGATTGGTGGCTTTTCGGGGCCCACTGTGATTGCGGGCCCCGAAAAGCCCTAGTAGCTAGTTAATGGGTCAGCCGATTAGGTGACGCATTGCCTGCTGGTGTAGCTCTACGAAGTGGTAGTCGCGTGCGGCTAGGGCATCAACGTCTACATCTTCGTTGGCATTCATGAAATCGTCGTAGCTTTCGCCGGCGGCTAGGGTCGGTTCAGCTAGTTCGAAGACACCGGACTGACGCATGAGTTCCTGGGTACGAGGATCCTCACGGAAGGCCTTAGCCTTTTCAGCCAGCATTAGGTACATTTCCATGTTGGCAGCGGCGGTTTCCCAGACGCTGTCCATGCCATCGGTACGAGCCGGCTTGTAGTCGAAGTGGATGGGGCCTTCGTACTTGGGGCCACCGTTGGGGAAGCCGTTGACTAGTAGGTCGACGGTGAAGAAGGCGGAGATTAGGTCGCCGTGGCCGAAGACCTTGTCCTGGTCGTACTTGATGCCGGACTGGCCGTTTAGGTCGATGTGGAATAGCTTGCCGGCGTTTAGACCCTGAGCTAGAGCGTGGGTGTAGTTTAGGCCTGCCATCTGCTCGTGACCAGTTTCGGGGTTTAGACCCACAACGTCGCCGTTTTCTAGTTCAGCGATTAAGGCTAGGGCGTGACCAACGGTGGGTAGGAAGATATCGCCACGGGGTTCGTTCGGCTTGGGTTCTAGGCCGATGCGTAGGTTGTAGCCCTTTTCCTTGATGTAGCCAGCGACGGTGTCTAGGCCTTCCTTGTAACGATCGAAAGCTGCGTTTAGATCCTTGGAGGAATCGTATTCAGAGCCTTCACGGCCGCCCCACATGACGAAGGTGGTGGCGCCTAGTTCAGCGGCTAGGTCAACGTTGCGCAGGATCTTCTTGAGGCCGAAGCGGCGGATGTTGCGATCGTTGTTGGTGAGACCGCCATCCTTGAAGATCGGGTGGCTGAAGGTGTTGGTGGTAACCATTTCGATGGTTAGGTCGTGTGCCTTAGCAGCTTCGGCTAGCTTTTCGACGCGGGCGGCACGTTCGGCGTCAGAGGCGTCGAAGGCCCAGACGTCGTTATCGTGGAAGGTAAAGCCCCAAGCGCCTAGTTCAGCGAGCTTTTCGGCGTAGGCCCAGGGATCAAGTGCGGGACGGGTCGGTTCACCGAAGGGGTCACCAGCAGTCCAGCCCACAGTCCAGAGGCCGAAAGAGAATTTATCCGAAGGTTGTGGTTTGCGCATTTCTGCTCCTCATCTTTGAGTTTTTATTTGGATAGAAACTAAACTAATCCTTTTTTGCGGTATAGTCAAACTATGGAAAGCACGAAAAATAGTGGTACGGATCAAATTCCAAAGACGAAATCCGACAAAAAACGTGGTTTTATCCCCGGAAACCTCAGAGAACTAAACCTACAAACCGTTTTAAAAATCTTCCTCGAGGCCGACGGACCCGTTTCTCGCGCCCAAATTGCCCAAAGAGCGGGCATTACTCGAGCGACGGTCTCCAAATTGACCGAAGAGTTTCTAAATGCTGGTTTTCTGCGCCCTGCCAAGGATTTAGACCAAGAACTCGATAAGGGACCCGGACGCCCCGGCATCCCCATGGAAATCAATCCGGAAGCACTTTTCGCGCTAGGATTAGCTGTTAACGTTTCAGGACTTTCGGCCCGATTAGTCTCTTTAAGTGGTGCCACAGTCGCCCTCGAAAGCGTCGACCAGGACCTAAGGTACAGAGATCCAGAAGAAGTCCTAGAAAGATTACGCGGCTTAGCCCTTAACTGCCTACAGGCCCTTAAAAAGTATCCTCAGGGACGCCTATTGGGCGCTTGCCTTTCCCTCCCCGGCCTAGTGGACGAGGACGCCCGCTACCTTTTGCGCGCCCCTAACCTCGGCTGGAATGACCGAGATTTTACGGAGTACTTACAAGGTTTTGTAACAGGCCAGACCTACCTGCAGGTAGCCAACGAATCTAACGTCACCTCCCAGGTGGTTAGGGCCAAGCGCCCCGGCGGCGTCGTCAAGCATGATTCATTCATCTTTATCTCGGGTGAGATTGGCATTGGTATGACCGCGGTTTTGGACGGCCAAATCCTTAATGGCGCTAATGGCTGGGCCGGCGAAATCGGCCACGTTTGCATTGATCCTAACGGGGCTCTGTGTACTTGTGGCGCCCGTGGTTGTTTGGAAACGGTCACCGGTAGGCGCGCCCTAATGAATAATGCCGGTCGTCCAGTTACCACCCCCGGTGCAGACCTGTTGAAGGCGATTGCCGACGGTGATCATCTAGCCCAGAAGGCGGTAGCTAGAGCTGGGCGAGCCTTAGGCCAAGCCCTAGCAGGCGTAGTAAATGTTCTAGATATCCACACCATCGTGCTGGGCGGTCACCTAGCAGAATTAACGGAAGCCTTGCGACCTACAATCCAGCAAGAGCTCAATCAAAGAGTACTTTCCAGTAACTATGCACCCAACCAAGTACTGGCGGGTTCTTCCGATGTCGATTTACCTTCTCTAGGTGCGGCATTCCAAGTTTTTGACCACTTCTTAACTGAACCTGAACGCTGGCTCTAAATAATTGTTTATCCCATAAACTATTTGGTTTCTGGAATTGTTTTGGGGTGGGTTTAGGAAGTTTTAAAACTTCCTAAACCCACCCCAAAACTTTGAGTTATTTAGATGAACCCTACTCAGCGCGGGGCTTTCCGCGACTCTAGTACCTGGTCGATCAGGCCGTATTCGAGGGCCTGCTGAGCGGTCAGGATCTTGTCACGATCAATATCGCGGGAGACCTGCTCGGCGCTACGCCCGGAGTGTTCAGCTAGGGTATTTTCTAGCCACGCACGCATACGGTCCATTTCGTCAGCCATGATCTCAATGTCCGAGGCCTGGCCGCGCATGCCTTCCATAGCCGGCTGGTGAATCAAGACGCGAGCGTTGGGTAGTGCCAGACGCTTTCCAGGAGAACCAGCAGCCAGCAGCACAGCGGCCGCAGAGGCTGCCTGCCCCAAGCAGACAGTCTGAATCTCTGGGCGAATGTACATCATGGTGTCGTAAATAGCAGTCAAAGCAGTAAAGGAACCACCGGGGCTGTTAATGTACATGGTGATCATGGCGTCGGGATCCTGAGATTCGAGCACCAGCAGCTGCGCCATCACATCATCCGCAGAAGCGTCGTCTACCTGTACGCCTAGGAAGACGATTCGGTCTTCGAAGAGTTTGGCGTAGGGATCTTGGCGCTTAATGCCGTAGGCGGTACGCTCCTCGAATTGAGGTAGAACGTAGCGGGCTTGCATATCTGGTTTCACTAGTCCCTGCGGGGTGTAAATAGTCATCTTTTTCCTTTAATCGTAATAAAAGCTATCTGCTGGGTGAGCTTAGCTCACTCCCCCGCCGCCAGAAACGGCGTCTGAACCTGAGACCACGTGATCGATGAAGCCGTATTCTAGGGCTTCTTCAGCAGTGAACCAGCGGTCGCGATCAGAATCTGCCAGGATCTGCTCTAGAGACTTGCCGGTACGATCCGCGGTGATTTGGGCCAGGGTTCGCTTCATCTGAATAATGAGATCGGCATTAATGCGAATATCTGCAGCAGTACCACCAGCACCACCAGAAGGCTGGTGCATCAGAATGCGAGTATTGGGGGTAGCGTAGCGCTTACCTGGAGCTCCGGAAGTTAGTAGATGCTGCCCCATAGAGGCTGCCATACCCATGGCCACAGTGGCGACGTCAGGCTTGATGAACTGCATGGTGTCGTAGATTGCCATACCGGCGGTAACAGAACCGCCGGGGCTGTTGATGTAGAGGTAGATGTCGCGGTCGGGATCTTCCGCAGCTAGCAGCATCATCTGGGCGCAAATGAGGTTCGCATTGTCGTCACGAACTTCTTCACCTAGCCAGATGATACGTTCTTTCATCAGTCGGGAGTACACATGCTGGCTGATGCCCTGGGCAGCCACGCTGTTGGCATCATTCATGGTCATCGGGTAGTTCACAGACTCTCCTTATTTCTGTTTTCTGGCGCAAGGTTTTATGGCCGTAGATTATTAAACTAACGCGTGGACGCACTTTTTGCTTTCCCGAGGGCGCTCCTTTCACTTTCAGCGCAGGTAGAGAAAAGTCTCCCCGAAGTTCATAACTGAACTTCGGGGAGACTTTAAGTTTTTCCTTGAGGTTAGCCCTCAGGGTTTAGACTCACTTATCGCCTTCGGTTTCCTTCTTGGCGGCGGTCTTCTTGGCCGGAGCCTTCTTAGCGGCAGGCTTCTTAGCAGCGGTCTTCTTAGCGGCCGGCTTTTCTTCGCCTTCAGCTTCCTTCTTGGCGGCGGTCTTCTTGGCCGGAGCCTTCTTAGCGGCAGGCTTCTTAGCAGCGGTCTTCTTAGCGGCCGGCTTTTCTTCGCCTTCAGCTTCCTTCTTGGCGGCGGTCTTCTTGGCCGGAGCCTTCTTAGCGGCAGGCTTCTTAGCAGCGGTCTTCTTAGCAGCGGGCTTTTCTTCTTCAGCTGCTTCTTCGCCTAGGGCGTCCTTGGTGAATTCGCTCATGTCGACAGCGTTGCCATCGGAGTCCTTGACGGTAACCTTAGCTAGGGAGAGGGCCACAGCCTTGGTGCGGGCTAGTTCGGCGTAGACGGCGGCCATCTGCTGCTGGTCAGAGAGGAGCTGCTGCGGTTCGATGCCGTAGGTCTGGGAGGCCTGG
Source organism: Boudabousia liubingyangii (assembly GCF_001907245.1). GTDB lineage: Bacteria > Actinomycetota > Actinomycetes > Actinomycetales > Actinomycetaceae > Boudabousia > Boudabousia liubingyangii. Next base: position 60,109 of record NZ_MQSU01000002.1, on the reverse strand, counting down.
AAGACGAACTGTAGTAGGTCCTGCTGGTCTACCTGAGCGCCAGTTTCTTCGACTAGGCGGTCAAGTAGGATTTCCTTGCGGAGGGATTCTTCGGCCTGGGCGCGAAGTTCCTTTTCGTCACCTTCGCGGCCTTCGATGGCTTCGTTGATGACACCGGCGGGTAGCGGTAGTTCTACCTTTTCGACTAGGACCTCAACTAGGCGGTCACGAGCTTCAACGGCCTGTTCAGCGCGCTTCTGGTCACCGATCTGCTTTTCTAGGTCTTCGGTTAGTTCTTCGACGGTGTCGAATTCGGAGGCTAGCTGGACGAAGTCTTCATCTACCTCGGGTAGTTCGCGGACCTTGACGGAGCGAACGACGGCCTTGATGACGGCCTTTTCACCAGCGTGCTCGCCGCCGGCTAGGGTGGATTCGAAGGTGGCGTCTTCGTCAACGTCTAGGCCGATTAGGGATTCGTCTAGTCCGTCGATCATGGTGTGGGAGCCAACCTCGTAGGAGACACCGGCCATGGAGTCGATTTCTTCGTCATCGATGGTGGCGGTTAGGTCGATGGAGACGAAATCGCCGTCCTTGACGGGGCGGTCGGCAGCCTTTAGGGTGCCGAAGCGCTTACGTAGGTTTTCTAGTTCAGCGTCAACGTCAGCCTTTTCGACCTTGACCTGATCAACGGTGATTTCAATGTCGCCTAGTTCGGGTAGGTCGAATTCGGGAACGCGCTCTACCTCGGCGGTGAAGACTAGTTTGCCTTCGAAGGCGCCGCTTTCAGCGGGGATCTCTTCGATGGTAACTTCCGGCTGGGCTAGCGGCTGGATGTTGTTTTCAACTAGGGCGTCACGGTAGAAGCCGCCTAGGGACTTGTCAATAGCGGTCTGGATGACGTAGGAACGGCCAATCCGCTGGTCGATGATACGAGCAGGAACCTTGCCCTTACGGAAGCCAGGAATGCTGACCTGCTCTGAGATTTCCTTGTAGGCAGCCTTCATGGGCTGGTCTAGTTCTTCAGCGGGGACCTCAACCGTGAGCTTAACCTTAGTCGGTTCGAGGTTCTTGACGGTGCTCTTCACGCGAATGCTCCAATATTAATAGCTAGTAGTTACGGCGCATTTGGCGCCCAGTCATACCCATCAATCCTACTATCTTCCGACAAACTGTGAGCGGTAATGGGATTATGGGTTCTCACACAGCGCAAGCGCAGGTTCCGTAGAAGGTAGGGTATTCTTTAATCTAGCTGAAAAATCCGCATTCTAGGAGGCTGCTTTCTTGAATCGTAAACCGATCAATCCCCGTTTCCAACGCCCTTGGTATAAAGACTTAACCAAGCCCGGGTGGTTTTTTATGGTTTTAGCGATCGTTTGCATCCTGGCTCAGTGGTATATTTTTGCGGCGATTGGCGATCCCACCTCTAGTTATTATCTTTCGGTTCGTGCCTATCACGTGGCTAATGTGCTGCTGGTTGTTGGTTTTGCCGCCACCATCGCCTTTGCGATTTCTGCTTGGCGAACTCTTGAGCGTCGCCGGAACGAGATCGATAGAGAGCTCGGCTATAAAGCTTTTAAGGATCTTTCCTAACCAGATCATAAATATTAAGAATGCGCCTCCCCTGTTTTCAGGAGTGGCGCATTCTTCTTTCACCGATTATTTTTCTGTTCGCTTCCGGTTAGCGCGTACCAGTTGCGAGGTCGCTCCGACACCAAGCAGCATAAAGCCGGCACCAACCCACAGGGGAACGGTAGAGCCACTCACGAAAGCTTCCGATAGCTTTTGGGTGACTAGTTCACGGGTTTGGGGGTCTAGTTGCGCGGCGCGACCGTTACCTTCACGCAGGGACATCAGGATTGACCCGGCCGAGGGTGCGAGGCTCTTTTCCATCATCGTCTTAGCTTGCGGGGGTAGGTTGGTAACTTCGCTGAGGGCACCTTCTGCGTGAGCCCCCACGGAGCTGGCCATGATGGTGGCGATTACCGCAACGCCTAAAGCCGATCCCAGCTGACGAACCGTAGACTGAGTTGCGGAACCTTGACCGGATTTGGCAGCCGGCACATCCACTAGGATGGTTGAGGTTAGCTGGGCCGAAGCGAGTCCTAGGCCCGCACCGTAGATAACCAGCGGCAGATCGATCAGCCAGGTCGCAGTTTCAGGGGTGATTATGACTGCCACTAGGGCAATTCCAATGGCTTCCAGAACTAGACCTAGCATGGCCGTTTTTGCCGCTGTAATTTTACGTGCCAGAGGGCCTGCTAAGCCGCCGGAAATGAAGGCTCCGATGGCCATCACAGCCAGCACCCAACCAGCCCGAATCGGGGTTAGCCCTAGGACATTTTGCAGGTAGAGCGGAAGTACGAACAGCAAACCGAACTCGCCCATGGCCACGACCATGGCGGCAATATTGCCCCAGGTAAAAGTCGTTAGTTTAAAGAGAGTTACATCTAGCAGAACGTTACGTCCATGGGCGACGCGCTGTGCTTCTAGGTTTACGAAGGCGATCAAAGAGATTACCCCAATAATTAGCCCTAGTGCCGCCGGAGAGATGCTCCAGCCTTCCGCCCAAGTACCTGCCTTGGCAGACCACCAGCCCAGTGAACGACCTTCAACCAGTCCAAAGACGGTGGCTCCCATGCCAATGCCAGAGAAAATAAATCCTAGGTAGTCAAAGTTGGCAAAGCTGAGCTTTTGGTAGTTTGCCAATTCTGCTTCGTTTAGCTCATCTATTTCCTTGGTTTGCGGCACCCAGAGGAAGGCGCCTAGGGCGATTAGGGCGGCTAACGGGATGTTGATCCCGAAAATCCAGCGCCATGAGAAACTACCGGTGAGCCATCCGCCCAATAGTGGACCTAACGCTGCCGCACCAGAGATCGTGGCACCCCAGATCCCGAAGGCCATGGCTCGTTCACGTCCTCGGAAAGTGGCGTTAACGGTTGAGAGCGTGGCAGGTAAGACAAAGGCACCACCGATTCCCTGCAAGAATCGTGCCGCAATGAGCGAGTCCGCGCCACCCGCTAAGCCGGCAGCGACAGATCCTAACGCGAAAAGAGTAATGCCAATGTAGAGCATATTGCGGCGACCATAGGTATCCCCTAGGCGGCCGGTTGTAATCAGTAAGGCGGCAAAGATTAGGTTGTAGACCGTTGTAACCCACTGCGCTTCAGTAAAGGTGAGCGGCAGGTCGGCAATCATAGTCGGCAGAGCGACATTCACGATCGTGCCATCGATGACGATTAGTGAGACAGCTAGCGCTAGAACGCCTAGCGACTTAAAACGATTTGGGTCTTGCGACTTATCTACCACGTTTGTGGGTTTAGTTTTAGTTTCCATTTATTCCTCCAATACGATAAACCAAGTTTATGACACACTGTCAGAACAAACAACTACCCCCGCTGTCTATTTCACCACTTTATGACACAATGTCACAAAGCCGCTAAGGACCCCTCACGCTTTCCAAATTAAAAAACGGTGAGGGAGCAAGCCCTAAAGCTCACTCCCTCACCGCAGATGCTGCACCAGGTTTAAGAATCCATAAGAACCCAAATAAACCTGACACTCAGCATTTAGTGACGCTCTTCAACTGTCTCAGACAGTTCGACAGCATCCCCTTCTTCGGTGCGACCAAGCACACCACTGGTTTCATCACTGTGGGTTGCCATCAGCACTACACCAAAGAGCAGGCCGCCCCAAACGATTAGCAGATAGACCACCATCATTGCGATTGCTTGTCCGGTCATCACTTTTCTCCTTCTTGAGTCATCGGCTTGCTAGCTGCCTGTTCACGTAGGGCTGCTTTAGCAGAAAGCTGGAATTCTTTCGGTACGTCAAAGCTGGTCCCCTTAGGCCAGGCCACCGCACTGAGCAAAATGGAGCCTAGGTAGATCACTAGGGACAACAACCAGCCGTATACCAATAGCTGCGTGCCGGTGTAGCCACCATAGGGGCTCTGAACTAGATCCCAGAAGTTACCGACGAAGGTAACGGTTAGAACCACGGGGGTTAGAACGCCAACGCAAGCAATCCACCAGACCTTGGTAGGTAGGGTTGAGACCGCATCTAGGTGATCGCGTAGGACCGGGAACATACCTGCTCCCCAACCGACGGCTACCAAGGTAACCGCAGCGATTAGCACGATGCCCATTACGTTGATGAAGGCATCCATGATGTCTAGAGCCGGTAGACCAGAGGTGGTCGGTAGTAGTACGACGGAGATAACTGCAGCTAGGCCACCAACTAGGATTACTGCCGGACGGCGGGAGAGGTTGAACTTGTCCATGCAGGCACTGATCGGTACCTCGATGATCGAGAACATTGAAGTAAAGCCAGCCAGCAGTAGGGAGCCAAAGAACAGAACGCCGAAGATGGGACCACCGGGCATAGTGGAGATGATCTGCGGGAAGGCGATGAAGGCTAGACCGATACCATTGGTCACTACGTCACCGATTTCCTGACCGGACTGGGTGGCCATGAATCCTAGGGCCGAGAAGACGCCGATGCCAGCTAGAACTTCGAAGGATGAGTTTGCGAAAGCAACGGTCCAAGCGGTGGTGGTGACGTCAGTGCGACGCTTGAGGTAGGAGGCCTGGGTCAGCATGATGCCGAAGCCAACAGCCAAGGAGTAGAAGATCTGACCGTAGCCAGCCATCCAAACACCAGGCTTGGTAAGGGCTTCCCAGTTCGGGGTGAAGAGTGCGTTTAGGCCGGCAGATGCGCCTTCTAGGGTGAGCGCACGGGCGGTGATCGCGATGAATAGCACGATCAGCGTCGGAACCGCGAACTTGGAGACCTGGCCAACACCACGTTCCACACCGAAGGACATAACTAGCAATAGCGCCAACCAGATGACGATTAGTACAACTGTCAGTACGCCCAGATACTTGCCACTGTAGGTGGAAGAGCCATCCATCTGGAGGAAGTCTTTGAAGAAGAAGTCATTGGGCTTGTCGCCCCATGCCAGAGTGAATGAGTAGTAGGTGTAGAAGGCCGCCCAAGCCAAGATGGCCATGTAGTAGACCGCGATGAAGAAGGTAATTAGGGTCTGTACCCAACCTAGCGGTTCTGCCCAGCGGGCAATGCGACGGAAGGCTAGCGGCGGGGCGGCGCGGAAGCGGTGCCCGATCGCGTAGTCGAAAAACAGCATGGCTACACCGCCGGTGACCAGAGCGATGACGTAAGGGATCAGGAAGGATCCGCCACCGTTCTCGTAAGCAATGTATGGAAAACGCCAAATGTTTCCCAGACCAATTGCAGAGCCGATGGCGGCGGCTAAGAACATTGGCCTGGAGGACCAGGTTTCTCTAGGTTTGTTTTCCATAGTTTTACCTCTAACTATTTGTTTTGGAATATAAAAAAATCCCGGACCATTTAGTCTCGGGATAGCACGCAAGGAGAACGGGTCGCTAGGAAATCCTTGCGTGCCCGCTAATAATCAGGTTTGCGTTACTCATGGCAGAAATAATATCCAATTCTTGCAATTTGTCTTCTTGAAATAGGCATTTTGTGTACTATATCGCGTTTCGTTCCGGGTTTTCTCATTTATGCATTAAAAAGATATGCAATTTTTGGGCCTTAAGTCATCTAAGTGCACAATTTGGACAAGCAGACGAACACTGTCCTCTGGTCAAACATAGCAAAAGGAGGATGCGCTATCGCATCCCCCCTTCAACTAGTAGGCCACAGATACGTCGCCCAGAATCGCCATACCGATTCCACCGGACATTTCAACTGTTAACTATTTTCTCTGTCCTTGGTCTTTCAAAACCTCTGCTAGTCGCTCAATGGCCGGCAGATAGACCTCAGGGCTAATCGCCGCATTCAGACGCAGATAGCCAGGATGATCCCCAAAACCTAAACCGTTACTAAATCTGATCCCCGCTGCGCGAGCCAACTTTTGGAAATCCGCCTCGGTCTCATAGCCGGGCACATGCACCCACTGCAGGAAGGTCCCTTGCGGCACGTAGGTATGGACTCCCGGGACTGCATTCAATATCTCGGCGCCCTGTTCTAGATTATTTCTAATCAGAGCCTTAATGTGGGCCAGCCACGGACTTCCCTGAGTCCAAGCTGCAATTGCGGCGGGAATGGCGAAGTAGTTCGGATTATGGATGCCACTGGCACGCTTGATCTGTTCCAGCCGCGCTTTTAGCTGCGCATTCCCGGTAAAGGCGACAGCCGCTTCCGCCCCCGCTAATGAGAAGGTCTTACCGGGAGATTGGAACTGAATAATTCGTCCTGCGACAAACAATTCGGGCGCTACCTTCGCCAAAGGCTGGTAGCGGTTTTGATCCCAAACAAAGTCGGCATGAATATCGTCGCACAGCACCAAGACCTGCGGGCAGTTAGCAACTACCCTGGCGATCCCTTCCAGTTCTGCCTGATTAAAAACCTTTCCGGTGGGATTATGTGGGTTCGTAAGCAAGAACGCGTCCGCGTCCCGAAGAGCCGCCTCCAGCGCCTCAAAGTCCAGCGGGTAAACATCCCCCTCCCCCGGTTCTAAGGGCAGATACTCCATCTCACAGCCATTAGCTTCCAGGACTTCAACGATGGGTTCGTAGGCGGGCGTATAGGTGACCACCTTGGCGCCCTCCCCTAGCTCGTATTTAGCTAGGGCCGCGACGGCTAGGATGATGCGCGGGAAGAAGACCGCTAGGTCAGCCTCTGGAGTCCAGTCGTGGTGTTGCTGCTGCCAGTTGCGCGCAGCCTCGTAAAAATCTGGGAAGAGCTCGGTATAACTGTAGCGACCGTCCTCGACTGCCTTACGCAGAGCTGCTTTTACGACCTCGGGGGTGGAAAATTCGAGGTCAGCAATATTTAGCGCGAGGGCGTCCGGCTCCCCGTTAGCGCGCGCCAGATCCCACTTTGCCGACCAGCGCCCATAGGGATCATGGAAGGCCGTATCGTATACGGGGGCGTCCGCTATTTCCGTTCCCGAGGGCGTGTGCTCACTGGGCTTTGGGGTCTTTAGGGCGGACATGGGAACTCCTCACAACGACGTGCTTTTACTGGCTACAAATTAACAGAAAAAATGCGATTCAGTAATCAGATTTTGAGCCCTAATGCTTAATCTCGATTTTTTCGTGCAGTTTCCGTAGCGGCTTTGGAGCCCACCAGTTCCAACGTCCCATAATCGTCATGGTGGCGGGTACTAGCAGCATCCGCACCAAGGTCGCATCGGTAATGACGGTCAAAGCAAGCGCAATGCCGATTTCTTTGATCGGTACTAGCTCGCCAGCAACAAAACCGAAGAATACCGCTACGATGATCACCGCTGCCGAGGTCACGATTCGCCCTGAGCGCTGCAAACCAATCTGGACCGCACGGTCATTATCTTCGGTCTGATCCCAGTATTCTTTGATGCGCGCCACCAAGAAAACCTCGTAGTCCATTGACAGGCCAAAGCCGAAGGCTAGCACGCAGGCCACGATGAAGGTCTCTAGCCCCACTACCTGCGGCAGCCCAAGGTGCCCGCCTTGGAATAGCCACGTGGTTGCGCCTAGGGAGGCAACCAGCGAGAAGCAGTTTAGAATTAATGCCTTTAGCGGCACTATCAGGGATCCGGTCATGGCGAAGAGCAGGATAAACACCGCCCCGATCACGATCCCGGAAGCCGCTAGGGCGTGGTCTTTTAGACTCTGGTTTAGGTCTTCTTGGACTGCAGCTGGACCACCTACGACCATTTCTGGGTACTCGGTACGAATCTGCCGGACATCGCTTAGCACCTGATCACTGAGCGGATCTTGCTCTCCCATGTGAATATCCAGTTTCAGATAGTCAGGGTTTTCACTTACCGGCTGCGCGGTTACTAGGGTCACCCCGGGATAGCTTTCCAGTTTTTCTTTTAGGGCTTCTACATTTCCAGATTTCGCCGGATAGAGCGCTTGGATCTGGGCGGTCGCAAGGGCTGGATACTGGGTTTGGACCTGCTCATAGGCAACCTTTTGCTGTGATTCTTGCGGTAGGTAATCGTGCATATCCGTGCGCACTTTTAGCTGCCCTACGGGCACACTCATGACAATCAGAATCCCGGTAATTATCAAGGTGGTGATGATGGGGCGCTTCTGGATGTCCTTGGCAAGTTTGGAAAAGATCCCGTGGTCATCGCTTTGGTCCCCGACCCCTTGAGAGAGTTTCCTGAGCCCGGGGATTCGGCTTAGGATTCCGGGGCGGATTAGGTAGCGAGCGCTTAGTAGGATTAGGGCTGGTACTAGGGTGAGTGCGGCAGCCACGGCAATTAGGGTGGCTAGGACGCCTCCGTAGCCGATCATTTTGAATACGGCGTTGGGGAAGACGAAGAGTCCACTAATGGCTGCCGCGATTGTGACCGCGGAGTAGAAAACGGTGCGCCCGGCGGTTTGGATTGTCACTTGGACGGCTTTTGCGACATTTGGTTGACGAGGGCGCCGGGGGAACCGTTTTTCGTCCAGTGGCTGGGTTTGACGGAGGATTTCTTCTCTAAAACGGCTCACAATTAGCAGACCGTAATCGATTGAGAGGGCCAAACCAATGATGGTGATGATGTTTATGACGAAGCTATTTACGTCCATCAGGAAGGTGATGGTCCAGACGCCTGCCAGGCTGACCACGATTGCGGCAACTGCACCCGCCAGCGGGAGTCCCGCAGCTATGACCCCGCCGAAGATTACGACTAGCAGTAGTAGCGCGACTGGCAGGGAGATTAACTCACCTTTTGCTAGATCTTCGCGGCTCAGGTCGTTGATTTCTTCACCGATTAGTTTTTCAGAAAGACTATTAACTTTTAGATTGGGAAGTTTTTGGTCTTTTACCCACTGTTGGGCATAGTCTTCTACCTTATGAAGGCTGGCTAGAGTTTCGTTTCCGGTGGCTCCAGAAACCACTACTAAGAGGGCGAATCCCTCCTGGTTCTTTGCCAGCAATGCCTGGTTCCGTGGGTCTTGGAGATTTTCTAGGGGGTTAGTTATCTGTTTTACGCCGGGAATTTTTTGGATTTCTTCAGCAGCTTGGGTAACCTTTGGCTGAATTTGGGGCAGGTCTTGTGGAATTGCGATTCCGCTAAAGAGCAAGATTAGCTGTTCATTTTCTGAGTCTTCATTGATCAGTTCTACGAACTTTGCCGATTGGGTACCTTGGGTGGGCGTGATTTTGCTGGTTAGGCGATCGAAGAGCCCGTCGGTTCCGTAGCCCCCGAAAATCGCAAATAGACTGGCTGCTAAGAGGACGATCCAAGCCGCAAGGAAGCGCATGGGGTGTCTTATCACTCGAGTACTCAAATAATGGAACATTTGCCACCTCCTTTAGAAGGAGAGACTCAACCCCTGCTTAGTTCAAATATACCGTTTTTTGACAGGCAATGAAACTGGCGAGGGTTGGCACTTAGGCGAGGGGCAGCAAAGAATCATCATTGATGTCTATATTGGCAAATCTTGCAGGCGCGCACTGGGAATAAATCCTTACAGCTCTTGGTTATTTTGTACAACAGCCCAAAAAATCTGCCAAGAATAGGACTATAGTTCAATCCGTACTGAACTCATTGCCATAATCACATTACTTTGATGTCGAATTTGCACATTAAAGCATTTCTTCGACGGACGATATGTATTACTATTCTTAGTGGATTGAAACTATTAGGAGGATCCAATGACCGAAAAAGAAAATCTAAACGTAGATTCTAAGGAAATCCCGGAAATCGAAGATGTGCGTGTAGCTCCGTACACTCAGCAGGTTGTTCCTGAAGATGCTCCGGTAGAAGAAGCTTACGCTCAGCCGCGCGTTGAGAATGCTTACCCCCGCGCTTACCCTCAGCCTTTCGAGGATCCCACTGAGCGTAAGGCAAAGAAGTAATCTTTGAATCCAAAGATTGCTTAAAAGCTTCCAGAATTGGCTTGGCCCCTAGCGTTTACCGCTAGGGGCCAAGCCAATTCTGGCTGTGCATTAAACTGTTAAGGCTGAAGCTAGATTATTCGGCGCTATTGGCCGCTAGGGTAACGCCTGGCGGCAGTAGCGGGGGAACTACTTCGGTAATGGTTTGATAGAGCTCTTGCATTCGTGCTTCGGTCATGCGGTCGGCCTGAGCGGTGATGGAAATTGCTGCGATCGGGTTCTTACCCCGCATGAGCGCTACGCCCAGACAGGCGATACCTGGTTCATTTTCTTCGATTTCGGTGGAGTATCCCTGTGCTCTGGCCTCTTGGATTTTCTTCCATAGTTGCGCATCTGAGAGGTCGATCAGCTGACGGGTGCTATCCTGACCTGCCGAAAGGTAGAGGGATAGTTGATCAGAGGTTACTGAACCAAACGCTAGTAGTGAGCGGCCTAGGGCTGACCACGCGGTGGGCACGGTTTGTCCGATCGCAGACCAGACGCGAATAGCACGTGCAGGTTCAACTTTGTCAACGTACATGACTTCCACACCGAATGGGAGTCCGAGGTGGACGAGCTCGTCGGTGCGTTCTGAAAGTGCTTCCAGTACCGGGTGTAGCACTAACGCTAGGTTGGATTGGGCGAAGAAGACATCACCTAGGCGGATGGCGTTTGCCCCCAGAGTGTATTTACCGCTCTCACCGTCTTGGAGCGCGAACCCTCGCCCCTTTAGGGTGCTGAGGGCGCGATAAACCGTTGATTTATTAAGTTTTAACGCTTCGGTGATTTGGGCAATCGATAAGCCTTGTGGGCCAGCTTCGGCCAAGGCTTGCATGATCACTAGGGCACGATCGATCGCTTCCACCGGAGTGGGTAGTATGGGCACAGCCAATCCCCTTCATTGTGGAAAGCTTGTTTATTTATTAACGACTAATTGAGTATAGTGGCTTCTTTCGCGACTGTGCGGTAAAGAAGTCCTATACATGGCAGAAGGCCACCAAGTAGGTAAAACCTTTAGTACCTGCTGGTGGCCTTCTACCAGGTTGACAGTTTCAGGAGAGAAACTACCTTCCTAGGCTAAACTCACTGAGGCTGCTTGCCGATGTAAGCTAGGATGCCACCGTCAACGTAAAGGACGTGTCCGTTAACGAAGTCGGAAGCAGAGGAAGATAGGAAGACGGCCGGGCCGGCCAAGTCTTCGGGGGTGCCCCAACGTGCGGCCGGGGTCTTGGCGATGATGAACTGGTCGAAGGGGTGACGGGAGCCGTCAGCCTGCTTCTCACGTAGCGGAGCGGTCTGCGGGGTTGCAATGTAGCCCGGGCCAATGCCGTTACACTGAATGTTGTATTCACCGTATTCGGAGGCAATGTTGCGGGTTAGCATCTTTAGGCCACCCTTGGCAGCGGCGTATGCGGATACGGTTTCGCGGCCGAGTTCGCTCATCATGGAGCAGATGTTGATGATCTTGCCACCCTGCTTTTCAATCATGCCGGGCAGTACAGCCTTGGCCATGATGAAGGGGCCGGTTAGGTCAACGTCAATGACCTGACGCCATTCGGAGGCGGGCATTTCGATCATCGGAACACGCTTGATGATACCGGCGTTGTTGACGAGGATGTCGATGATGCCAACTTCTTCCTTGATCTTTTCGATCGCAGCGTTAGCGGCATCTTCGTCGGTAACGTCGAAGACGTATCCGTGAGCTTCAATGCCTAGTTCCTTGTAGTTGGCTAGGCCCTTGTCGACGCCTTCCTGGGTGCGGTCGTTGAAGACGATGGTTGCGCCGGCGCCTGCTAGGGCCTTAGCAATTTCGAAGCCAATACCGTAAACGGCACCGGTGACAAGTGCAATCTTGCCGTCTAGTTCAAATGCGTTGTTTGCCATTTTGTTTCCTTAGAGAATTTCGTTGGGCTGGACAATGTCCATGTCGGTGTAGGCCTTGTTTTCGCCACACATGGACCAGATGAAGGTGTAGTTTGAGGTGCCGACGCCACTGTGGATGGACCATGAGGGGCTGATTACTGCCTGCTCATTGCCAACTGCTAGGTGCTTGGTGGCTTCGGGTTCACCCATTAGGTGGAATACGCGAGCATCTTCCGGAACATCGAAGTATAGGTAAACTTCCATGCGACGTGCGTGGGTGTGTGCCGGCATGGTGTTCCAGGCTGATCCGGGAGCTAGCTTGGTTAGGCCCATCTGTAGCTGTGCGGACTGGCATACGTTCGGGTGCACGTACTGGTAGATCTTGCGTTCATTGAGGGACATGCCGTCGCCCATTTCTAGGGGCTTGATGTCGTCAATGGAGATGCGGGTGGTGGGGTATTCAGTGTGAGCCGGAGCAGATGCTAGGTAGAACTTTGCGGGGTTGCTCGGGTCGTCACTGCTGTAGGTTACGTGGCGGGTGCCACGGGAGATGTAGAAGCCATCCTGGGTGGCCATCTTTTCAACGCGACCATCGATGTCGATGGAGCCGGGGCCACCAATGTTGATGACGCCGAGTTCGCGTTCCTGCAGGAAGAAATCGGTGCCTAGATCTTTGTCGAGGACAACTTCAAGAGCCTCGGTAGTGGGGGTCACGCCGGCCACTAGCATACGGTCGTGGAAGCTGTAGGTGATGTTGATGTCACCGGGGGTGAACACGGGTTCGATTAGGAACTCATCGCGAAGCTGCTGGGTATCCCAGTGGGCAATGTCCGCCGGACCATGGGCGTGACGGTAGGTTAGCTTTTGCATTAATAACTCCTGCTTGATAGTGATCTGTGATGTGGTTTTGTGGCGGGAAGGACGGTGTCCTTCCCGCCACTAGGACCTGAGGTTTAAGGTATTTCTAATACCTTGATTCCACTTACTTCAGGAAGTCTTCACGCTGCGGGGTGAAGCAGTCGATTAGCTGGGAGTCATCCTCTAGCGGGATGCAGCCGTGACGAGAATCGGAAGGCATGTAGAGGGAGTCGCCTTCGCGAACAACCTGGACGTGCTTGCCATCTTCGTCGTTGATTTCGAACTTGAAGGAGCCCTTGAGGACGTAGGTAATCTGCTCGTGCACGTGGTTGTGCAACGGGATGGTTGCGTCTTCCGGCTCAGCCTTCTTGAAGAAGATGTGGGCGTACATCATGGAGCCACCACGGGCCATGACGATGCGGTCGGTGTTGTCGTCGACGTGGTCGACGGGTAGTTCGGACTTGGTGAAGAACAGCATGTCTTTCTCCTATTTCTTGTTTTCTATTGTGTTTTGATTTCAGCGGTCTTTGCTGAATCAGGCAGCGGTGCCAGCAGCAGCTGCGGTCTTTGCAGCGGCAGCAGCCTTAGCGGATAGCAAGGACTTTACACCGAAGAGCATCGGGATGAAGACCACGAAGATTGCTAGTAGTACTGCTGTAGCAATCATATCGGGATCTGCGAACATGGTGTGCTCGATCTTGTACTTGTCGAAGACGGGCTGGAACATGGGTAGTGCAACTGCGGGTAGCACTGCCAGCATTAGACCGTCAACAACGGAGGCAATAATCGCGCCTCGTAGACCACCTTCGGAGTTACCGAGGATTGCGGCAGCACCACCGGTGATGAAGCAAGCCATTAGACCCGGGATGATAACTGCGTAACCGAATAGCGGTAGTACGAAGATCATGACCACGCCGGTGGCGAAGGAGGTTAGGAAGCCGATTAGAGCGGTGTTCGGGGAGTGTTCGAATAGAACTAGGACGTCGACGCCGGGGATTGCACCAGGTGCGAAGATCTTGGCGAAGCCCTTGAATGCGGGTACTAGTTCGTCGATGAATAGCTTAATGCCGGCCTTAACGATGAATAGACCACCGGCGAACTTAGCGCCTTCTTCCATGGAGAAGATAACCATGTTAGCGTGGGTTGCCTTGCCGCCAGCTAGTTCGGTTAGTACTTCGTTTAGGGTTCCGGAACCGGCAACGATTGCGGAGACTAGGAAGAGGATGAACATGGTCAGCATGGTGGCCACGTTCGGATCCTTTAGGAATAGGATGCGGTCGTTAACGGTGATGTTTTCAGCGTCGTTATCCTTGTTGCCAAACTTCTTGGCTAGGAATGCACCGAAGTAGTATGCCATTGAACCGGAGTGGGCAATGGTGTAGTCCTCAGAGTTGACGACGTCCTTGGTGTAGTGGGAGATCATCCAGGGGCTGATTGCCATGTAGAGGCCTAGTAGTAGACCACCGACAACGATGACAACCCATACCGGTAGGTTGGTTAGAGCGAAGACCGCGGTGATTGCGAAAGCGGTGAACAGCGCTAGGTGTAGAGACAGGTAAACCGTCTTGAAGGGGGTGAAGCGAGCGATCACAATATTTGCAACCAAACCAACAACCAGCACTAGCGAAGCGGTTGAGCCAAGTGTCGACAGTAGGCCAGACATAACGGCTTCGTTACTGGGAACGACGCCTTCTAGCTGGAAGGCCTTCTTGAAGACGGCACCGAAGACTCGGAGCACGTCGCTCAGGATGTGGGAACCAAGCTTAATCATGGTGAAGCCCACGAAGGCGATGATGGTACCGCTGATGACCTTGGTCATCTTCTGACGGGTAGCCAGTAGACCAATCAAGGTCACGATGGCAATAATAATCGCCGGCTTACGGACGATTTCTAGGAAGATTTCCATTTATTGAGCCTCCTTGCTCGCGGCACCCGGGCGCAGCAGTTTGCTGGTTTCACGCCCGGGGCCGTTAGGTTTTCTGTGTTTTAGGAGTTTAGCGATCGACGCGAGCGTTTCCGCCGCCTGCGACCTTAAGTACTTCAGCCTTATTGGCCATTGAAGTATCACCGGGGGTGGTCATTGCTAGGGCGCCGTGGGCTGCGCCGTATTCGACGGCCGTGGCAATGCTTTCACCAGTGATAAGACCGTAGATCAGACCGGAAGCGAAGGAATCGCCGCCACCTACACGGTCGAAAATCTCGAGCTCGTTACGCTGAGTTGCCTGGGCAAACCCTTCGTCGCGAGACCAAGCAATAGCGCCCCAATCGTTGATTGATGCACTACGAACTCCACGCATCGTGGTGGCGATGACCTGGAAGTTCGGGTACGCTTCGGCTACCTTTTCAATCATGCGAGCAAAAGAGTCCGCTTCAAGATTCGATAGGTCAGCGTCAACCCCCTCTACCTCGAAACCGAGGGAGGCGGTAAAGTCTTCTTCGTTGCCGATCATAACGTCGACATACTTTGCGATTTCCTTGTTTACTTCCTGAGCGCGAGCCTGTCCACCAATGGACTTCCAGAGGCTAGGACGGTAGTTCAGGTCGTAGGAAACGATGGTGCCATGCTTCTTAGCGGCCTTGACGGCAGCTAGCAGGGTTTCTGAGGACTGCTCGGAAAGAGCGGCGTAGATGCCACCGGTGTGTAGCCAGCGAACGCCAAGCTCACCGAAGATGTAGTCGAAGTCAATGTCTTCCGGGGAAAGCTGAGCGATGGCAGTGTTGCCACGGTCAGAGCAGCCGACGGCGCCACGGATACCGAAACCACGTTCAGTGAAGTTTAGGCCGTTACGGACGGTGCGTCCGATACCATCGGATTCGCGCCAGACTACCTGGGAGGTGTCGACGCCACCCTGAAGCATAAAGTCTTCAATTAGGCGGCCAACTTCGTTGTCAACGAGGGAGGTTAGAACAGCGGTGCGCAGTCCGAAGACGCGACGTAGGCCACGTACGACGTTGTATTCGCCGCCACCTTCCCAAGCGTTGAACTTACGGGTGGTACGGACGCGGCCGTCACCCGGATCTAGACGGAGCATAACTTCGCCTAGGGAAGCAGCTTGGTAAGCGCATTCCTCAGCAGGACGGAGCTTTAGTGCCATGAGTTTTACCTTCCTTGTAAGGTTCAGAGTGCTGCCGCAGCGGCAACGGCCTCGGAGCAGAGGCGTTCGATCTTTTCGAATTCACCAGCATTAACTGCAGCGGCGGGTACCATCCAGGAACCGCCCACTGCAGGGATGCAGGATAGCGATAGGTAGTCGGCCATGTTGTTTAGGGAAACACCGCCGGTAGGCATAAAGTTAACCCCCACGAAAGGAGCGCTGAGCGACTTGATCGCGGCAGCACCACCGAAGGTGGAGGCGGGGAAGAACTTAACGGTCTTTAGACCAAGGGAAAGTACGGTCATAATTTCCGAGGGGGTTACTGCACCCGGGAAGACCGGAACGTCTAGTTCCAAAGCACGTTCGATAACTTCAATGTTGGTACCAGGGCTAACAATGAACTGTGCACCACAGTCAATGGCCTGATCAACCTGTTCAGCGGTAATCACGGTACCTGCACCCACGATTAGTTCGGGGTTGGAAGACATGATTTCCATGGCCTTGGGGGCAGCTGCGGTGCGGAAGGTTACTTCAGCAACGGGCAGATTGCCACGGACCATTGCATCGCCAAGTTCGCTTGCAGTTGCTGCATCATCAACAACTACGACCGGGACGATCTTACGGGATTGAATCTCAGCAGCGCTGACCTTTGCGCCCTTGTTAGATGAAGGCATCATTACCTCTTTTGGTTCAGTGTGAGAAACTCACGTTTCTTTGACAGAAACAATCTAATCGCTTAAAGAAACAACCCGCAATGGCAGACACCCAATTGTGCTCCAGACCATAAAGAATCAGGATGACTTACAAAAAGCTCGATTACTTCTGTATTTACAAAGAAAACTAACCTAATTTTTCAGATCGACCAAAAGAATATGCGATTGCAGACACGAAATGAGAAAAAGCAGTAGGACTAATTTCCTAACAAGGGTTCACATATCAGAGTTCAAAGAGTAGCTGGCTCACCATGCGAAATATCAATACAACTACCGCGACTCTCCCCCACCCTACTAGGAAACCAAGCTAGGGCCGGGATGCATCACCTACTAGAAAAAGGAAAACAAAAAACCCACCCAGATTTTCGTTCGATTCTTTGAAGGAATCACTAAATCTGAATGGGATTCAACTAGTGGAGCGGGCGACGGGAATCGAACCCGCGTAATCTGCTTGGAAGGCAGAGGCTTTACCATTAAGCTACGCCCGCAATGGCTTTATTCATAGATTTTCGATTTCTCTATTTCAAAAGACTAAGATAGAATACATTGTCGCAAGTTGTTGCGCAACATCAGCAACTCGGCACGGGCTGTGGCGCAGCTTGGTAGCGCGCCTGCTTTGGGAGCAGGATGTCGCAGGTTCAAATCCTGTCAGCCCGACATTTCATTTAAAAGGTTTCGCCCCGACTGTTTAGTCGGGGCGAAACCTTTTTATTTACACTTTTCTGCGCTTACGGCTTGGCTAGACCAGCTAGGATCAATGCTCCGCCTGCAACTACCAAAGCTGCAGCGCCACCAACAGCGTACCAAACCTCATTCGTAGCTCCATTCGGATCATTAGCTTCCGGATGTGGGCTAGTTACAGCGGCAGCCTCATTAACGGTGGGACCGTTATTCTGGGAATTCGGCATTGGCTGAGGATCGTCATTCGCGGGAGCAGTCGCTGCAGCAGCAGGCAGGATTGCCTCAGGAGTAGCAGGAGCCGGTTGTGCCTCAGTCGGAACGGCCGGTTTTGCAACTTCCTGGATTAGCGGCGCGGACGTAGCCGGCAGCGCTGATGGAATTAGCGTCCGATAAGGAGCCGCACTGTACTGTCGCGGCCGTTGCGGAATGGAAAATACCGGGGAGGCCGGCTCAGCTACGGGCGGTAGTGAGACAGCGGGCTGCACAGCACTGACCGGAGCAGATGCCGGGTTTTCTACCGCCGGCTTAGTCACTTGGGGCTTCGGCGCAGGCTTCTCTACCGCAGGCTTAGCCACCTGAGGCTTGGGAGCCGGCTTGTCCGCAACCGGCTTGAGCGGTTGGGGCTTCGGCGCAGGCTTAGCTTCAGGCTCGGTAGGAGCAGGTAGAGGCAGCGGCTTAGGACGAGCAGGCATTTCAGGTTCATCAACCGGCTTGGGCGCGGGAGCAACGGGCGCTGCTGGCTCAGGCTTAGGTGCCGGTTCCGGCTTAGCAGGCTCCGAGGGAGGAACCGGCTTAGGAGTTACCGGCTCTGAAGGCACAACCGGCTTTGCCGGTTCCGGTTTCGGGTCCTCAGGCTTGGGACCTGGTTCTGGCTTTTCCGGAGCGGCCGGGATTTCAGGCTTTGTTCCTTCCGGAGCGGTAGGATCCTGAGGCTTAGGGGCAACCGGTTTAGACGAATCGGGATCTGAATCGGTCGGGCCTAGGGGAAGCTCAGGAGTATCCGGGCCTTCGGGCGTAGCCGGAGTAGTGGGTTCTTCCACCGGGGGCTCAGGCTTAGGTGCTGGCTCAGGCTTTTCTGGTTCCGTGGGAACTACCGGCTTCGGAGCTTCAGGGCTAGGTGCCTCCGGGCTGGGCGCTACCGGCTGGGCGGGCAACTCCGGGGTGGGAGCAGCAGGCTTAGCTGGCACTTCAGGAGTCGGCTTGACCGGCGGTTTGGGTGCTTCCGGAGTCGGTTTAACCGGTTTAGGAGCTTCTGGGGTCGGAACTACCGGATCAACAGTTTCAGGCGTTGCCGGCACTACCGGTTTAGCAGGTTCGGGGGTAACAACCGGTACAATCTCTACCGGGACCTCGACGGTCTCGGCACCGACGGTTCCCTCCGGAGTGGACTTACCCGGCTGCGCTTCAGGGGTTCCAGCCTCAGGTGTGGTTACACCAGTTTCAGGAGTCGAAGGAGCCTCCGGGGTTTCCGGGGCCTTAGGAGTTACCGGAACCGGCACCACCGGAAGTGAGGGCTCGGGCTCAAGATCCGGGTTGGGCGTCATATAGACCGGGACTGCCACATTGTTTCCCGGCCAGTATTGACGATCATCAGTAGGATTAAAACGGACGTCAAGGTAGTACTTACTGACTCCACGGACTCTGATCGTGGCTTTTGCAGTACCGTCCGGTTGCACCGGCACGGTAGTCAGCAGCTCACCGTTAGCAAAAAAGCTAACCGTACCCTCAACGATCGGATCTACCTTGGCAGAAACTACGACCGGTTCCCCCTCGCGGTATGCCTCACGGGGGTATTCATCAAGGTAAACCCTAGAGAACTTACGACGTTCACTGGGGCTAGCCAAGTAACGGTCTAGGAATTCCATATCGCGACGGAAATCTACCGCAAAAGCGGCCGCAGACTGAGTCAGGGAGCCACTGTTAACAAAGGCTACCTTGCCTTCATAAACAACCGGACCACCAGAGTCGCCATTACCTAGACGCTGGTTACCAAGATCCAGTTGCGCAACGGTGCTGCGTTCATCCGGACGCTGCTGTTTTAGATAGGTAATGACCTTTCCGGTACCGTACCAAATCGGCTGCCCGAAACCACGAGGAGTGCCTTTACCCCAACCGTAGGTTCGAACTTCAGCTCCTACCGGGACTGGTTCACGACGGATATCAATAGGGGTGACGTCATAGACTGCATCAGCTAGGTGGGCAAGTGCGACATCGCCACCGGGGGCGGCAGCAAAGTAATCAACCGTGACTGGCTTGAAGTCAGGCTCCATCTGACGACCGATAAAGGCACGTGCGTTGCGAAGTACCTGGTTCTTTTGTCGGGAGCAGTGACGAGCGGTTAGGACCCATTCGGGAGCGACCAGTACGCCAGTACAGGAGGATTTCCCATTGACTAGTAGTACTGAAGCAGCAGCTACCGGGTCGTCCTCGGCACTGGGAGTGCCAGAAACAAGCGCCGAGGCAGCGGGAACATTGAACGCCCAGGCACTTGCGCCAAGGCCTAGCACGGCTGCTTTGATAAGCAGTCGACGCCCGGCGCCGGGATTACGGCTATTACGCATGATTAATCGCTTTCAATACAGTAAATAGTCAGACAGAATTAAAACTATCGGGAAGAATATCAGTTCTCGAACAAAAAAACATCAGACTTTTGTCCGAATTTAAAAAATCTCCCCGACCTGACTAACAGAACGGGGAGATCAGAGATGCTTTACACAGCCTCAGTCAATCAAACCAGCCTGGTACGCCTTTGCGAACCGACGCGGGATTGAAACCTCGCGGCCACCCACGCGGACGTTGACCAGCTCGGTTAGCTGGGCCTTCCACTGGGACCGGCGAGAGCGGGTGTTGCTGCGAGACATTTTACGCTTTGGTACTGCCATGAGCCCTGCCGCTCCTTTCCATAATCTTTTAACGACGAAAGTTACCATCAATAACTGTGCCACTATTTTCACTAAACGGCGAACCGAAAAGCCAAAAAAGTGATGCGGAATCAGTCACGTTCAGGCAACCCGAATAGTTTAGCACACCTTGTTTTGCTGCGCTTCCCCCAAACCAAGCAACTTTCTCTGCTCGATACAGAAGCCGCCCAAGCACCTTTAATGCTTAAGAAGCTCCCTTAATTCTTAAGCAATTAAGCACTTCATGGCATTATTAAAGGTATGCGTACGCTCCCCCAAAACTTCCAAATCGAAACAGAACTCGAAATTAAACGTTCGCGTTTCATCACCAACCTAGCCCGAACCCCCTCGGAAAGCGAGGCGCGGGAGTTCATCGATCAGATCCGGAGCCGCTACCCAGACGCCCGTCACCACTGCACCGCCTTTATTGTACGCAACCCGGATGCCCACGATATCGAACGCTCGTCAGACGATGGCGAGCCTTCCGGCACCGCCGGCGCTCCCCTACTCGAAACCTTAAAAGGTGCCGAACTAACCGAGGTGACAGTAGTCGTAACTCGCTACTTCGGTGGGATCCTCCTTGGAACCGGCGGCCTCGTCCGGGCTTATACCGACGCCGCTAACCAAGCTATCAATGCCAGCCCCAAAATGGAACTGCGTCCCCTTGCCCTATTCGAAGTCAAAGCCCCGCACGCAATCGCCGGCAAAATCAGCGCCTGGATGCTCAGTCAGGGCTACGAAGTCATCGACACCCAATACCAGCAAGAAGCCGTATTCCAAGTACTAAGCGAAATTAGCGCTCAGGAAACTTTATGTGAGAATCTACTAGCCCTCTCCCAAGGGGAAGTCACGCCAGTTAAAATAGGTACGCAAATCGGGGAGAGCCCCGTTCATTCCTAATCACCCATCAGCTAAAGAGCCAAAGGAAAATAATGATTAACGCTGCCAGCAATGTCACCGAACTAATCGGGTCCACTCCCCTAGTCGCCATTAGCCACTTCGGCGAAGCAGCCAAAGCTAACGTATTTGCCAAACTAGAGTTCTTCAACCCCGGCTCTGCCGTTAAAGACCGCATCGGAAAAGCCATCGTAGATGCAGCTGAAGAGTCCGGTCAGCTCCCTCCTGGCGGCACGATCGTAGAAGCCACCAGCGGCAATACCGGCGTCGCCCTTGCCCTAGTTGGCGCAGCGCGCGGCTACCAAGTAGTTATCGCCATGCCCTCCTCTATGTCAGCAGAACGAAAAGCCCTAATGCGCTTCCTCGGCGCAGAACTAGTTCTAACCGATCCCGCAGGCGGTATGAAGGCAGCCGTCGCGAAGGCCGAAGAAATCGTGGCCGAACGTGAAGGCGCAGTCCTAGCTTCCCAGTTTGCCAACCCGGCCAACCCCGCCATTCACAAGGCCACCACGGCAGAAGAAATCCTCGAAGACACCGAAGGTGAAGTCGATATCTTCATCGCCGGCGTGGGCACTGGCGGCACCATCAGCGGTGTTGGTCAGCGCCTCAAGGAGACCGGCCGCCCCGTCCAGATCATTGCCGTAGAACCTGCCGAATCCCCTCTCCTAAGCGGCGGACAGGCCGGCCCTCACCTCATTCAGGGCCTTGGCGCCAACTTCATTCCGGAAAACTATGACGCCAGCGTCGTAGACGAGGTCATCACGGTGGAAGGTCCCGATGCAATTGCTGCCTCTCGTGAAGCTGCTGCTAAGGCCGGCCTCCTGGTGGGCATCTCTGCCGGCGCTGCCCTAGCTGCCGCCAAGCAGGTCGCTCAGCGCCCCGAAAATGAGGGTAAGAACATTGTTGTGCTGCTACCTGACACTGGCGAGCGTTACCTTTCCACCAA
This sequence comes from Boudabousia liubingyangii, assembly GCF_001907245.1. Taxonomy (GTDB): domain Bacteria; phylum Actinomycetota; class Actinomycetes; order Actinomycetales; family Actinomycetaceae; genus Boudabousia; species Boudabousia liubingyangii. Next base: position 38,337 of record NZ_MQSU01000002.1, on the reverse strand, counting down.
GCTGTTCGAAGGTCTAACCGACTGAGCCGCCGCCCTCGACACAGAGACCACATCAGCGTGGTCTGCGAGTCCGGCAAATGCCTCAGCAACCTTGCGACCGCAGGAATCATAGATCAAGGAAACTTAGATGAGCGAAGAACGCTTAGGCCTCTGGGCCATGATGCGGGAAGACCTGAACACAGCCCTGGCCTGTGATCCGGCCGCCCGTTATCGGCTCGAAGTGGCCCTGACCTATCCGGGTGTGCACGCCATTTGGGGTTACCGGGTAGCCCACCGGCTCTGGCATTCACGCTTTGCCTACTGTGGAGGCCGAATGGCCGCCCGGCTAGTTTCCGCGATTACGCGCACCTTTACGCTGGTTGATATCCACCCCGCGGCAAAGATTGGCCGTCGCCTGTTCATCGATCACGCCACTGGGGTGGTCATTGGGCAAACTACTGAGATTGGTACCGACTGCGTGATCTTCCATGGGGTAACCCTTGGCGGCGTAGCGATGCGCAAAGGCAAACGCCACCCCACTATCGGCGATCACGTCATGATCGGCTGTGGGGCCAAAGTGCTGGGGCCGATCACCGTTGGTTCTCATAGCAAGATTGGTGCCAATGCAGTAGTCGTTAAGGATGTCCCTGAGAACTGCTCAGCGATTGGGGTCCCCGCGAAGATAAATAGTCTCTGTGAAGAAAGCAAGGCCGCCGAGCTCAGCGTCGATCCGACTATTTTTATCTGATCGCACCTGCTTTGGCCCAGTTTGGGCAAAACTAAAGCGGGTCGTTCCCTCTTTTTTCCGAGGGCGCGACCCGCTTTTCGTTTCCGTATAGGTTTTAGTTACCTGACTTTGAGCCTCTGGTTACCAGCTTCATCAGGCTAGCTTCCAGCATTACTCACGATGCCGAGGTAGTTCTACTTGGCCTCATAGTCGGCAAGTTGCTGGATACGACGTTCGTGACGCGCATCCTCGCTAAATGGGGTGGCCACGAAAGCGTCGATAATCTTTAGGGCGTCTTCTAGGCTGTGCATGCGACCACCAATCCCCATTAGGTTAGCGTTATTGTGCTCGCGGCCTAGACGAGCAGTTTCTTCACTCCAAGCGAGTGCACAGCGGGCACCCTTAACTTTATTGGCGGCGATCTGTTCCCCATTGCCAGAACCACCAATGACGATCCCTAATGAGCCGGGGTCTGCCACTACGGCCTCGGCGGCGGCAATACAAAAGGCGGGGTAATCATCTTGGGGATCATAGACGTGAGCCCCGTGGTCAATAACTTCGTGGCCGGCCTCGGAAAGGTGCCGAGCGACCTCGTTTTTCAATTCAAAACCTGCATGGTCAGTTCCTAGATGAATTCTCATAGTTAGATTGTGCCTTATGTCGACTCACCCCGTAATATCGAAACATGGAAAATAATCAATTGAACGAAAAATCGTTACTTCTGGATGGTGTCGATCCCGATATCCGTCCCCAAGATGACCTTTTTGGTTACGTCAATGGCCAGTGGCTAAAGGACTCAGAGATCCCGGAAGACCGCGCCGCCTCTGGTTCCTTCTATGATCTTTACGATCAGGCCGAACTAGCAGTCCGCCAGATCATTGAAGACTGCGCCGACGGCAAGATTGACGATGCCGATGCCGAGCGTATCGGCAAGTACTACCGGGCCTTTATGGATACTGAAACCGTCGAGGCACTAGGTGTTGAGCCAATCCAGCCACACCTTGCCCGAATTCGTGAGACCACTTCAAAGACTGATCTGGTACGTTTCATGGCTCGCGAGGCTTGGTTCGGTTACGACGGGCTTTTTGGTTTCAAGGTTCGTATTGATAAGAACAACCCGGAACGCTACAGCGTTTACTTCATGCAGGCAGGCATCGCCCTTCCTGACGAGTCTTACTACCAAGACGAGGACAAGGCTGAAATCCGCGAAAAGTACGTCGCTCATATTGAACGCATGTTTAAGCTGATTCTGCCTAACATTGATGCTGCTCAAGCAGCACAAAAGATCATGGCTTTCGAAACCGAGGTGGCGAAGCTGCACTGGGATCGGGTTCGTTGCCGCGATAGCCAGGCGACGAATAACCCCATGACTTTCGAAGAGCTAGTTGCCTTGGCTCCGGACTTCCCGTGGACCGAATGGCGTGAAGCCTTGGATGCGCCGGCAGAACTGCTCAATGAGTTCATTGTGTCCCAGCCTTCCTTCTATGAAGATGGTGCGAAGCTTTGGGCGCAGACCGACCTGGAGACTCTGCAGCTCTGGATGCAGTGGCATCAGATGATCGATTACGCCTCTGATCTTTGCGACGCCGTTAGTGCTGAGCACTTTGACTTCTGGGGTCGCACCTTGACTGGTTCGCCCACTCAACGTGAACGCTGGAAGCGCGGCGTTTCTCATGTTGAGTCCGCTTTGGGTGAGGCCGTTGGTCGCCTCTACGTGCAGCGTCACTTCCCGCCAGCGAATAAGGCCAAGATGGAAAAGCTGGTTGAGAATCTTATTGCGGCTTACCATGATTCGATTTCCGATTTGGAATGGATGGGACCGGATACCCGCCAACGAGCACTAGAGAAGCTTGGCACTTTCTATCCCAAGATTGGTTACCCGAATAAGTGGCGGGATTACTCAGCTATGAATCTGGATGTCCCGAACCTGCTAGAGATGGGCCGCCAGGCAACCAAGGTTGAGGTTGATTACCAGTTTGGGAAAGCCGGAAAGAAGGTTGACCGTGATGAGTGGCTTATGACCCCGCAGACGGTTAATGCCTACTATCTACCGACCTCCAATGAGATTGTCTTCCCCGCAGCGATTCTACAGCCGCCATTCTTCGATCCCGAGGGTGCTGACGCTATTAACTACGCCGCGATTGGTGCCGTTATTGGTCACGAAATCGGCCACGGTTTTGACGATCAGGGCTCGCAGTACGATGGCACTGGTGCTTTGAAGGACTGGTGGACTGAGACTGACCGTAAGGAGTTTGAAGCTCGCACTAAGAAGCTAATCGACCAGTTCGAGAACTGCTCTCCGCGTCAACTGGACGATACCTTCCATGTCAATGGTGAACTGACCATTGGTGAGAACATTGGCGACTTGGGTGGCCTTTCCATTGCCTGGAAAGCTTGGCTACTGGCGCTTAAGCAGCGTGGTGTTGAGTCTCCTGAAGCCGCTGAGGATATCGAAGGCGTTCCGGCTGCAAAGGCCTTCTTCTACTCATGGGCTCGGATTTGGCGGGGGAAGCAGCGCGATGAACTAGCTAAGCAGCTTTTGACGATTGACCCGCACTCCCCTTCAGAGTTCCGTTGCAATACCATTGCGGCAAACTTGGATGAGTTCGCACGAGTCTTTAATGTCAAAGAAGGCGACCACCTTTGGCTAGATCCTGAAGATCGCGTCTCTATCTGGTGAGGCTTAAATAAGGGGACCTCTGAAACCTAGGATCTCAAAATAGTAGGATCTTTAGTTTTTAAGAGTTCTTGTTTGAGGGGCACAGGTTTTCCTGTGCCCCTCAAAGTATCTTCTGGGAACTCCTATTGGTTCCTATTTGACTGGAGCAGAACTATTAGTGCTCCTACATCGAGCTATAAGATTGTGGGCCCCAGCCGGAATGGCTGGGGCCCACAACTGATGTTTAGTTTTCCCTAGAGGGAGTGAACTCAGTTTCTGCTACTTACGAGCAGCTTCTGCGTTCTTACCGGTTGCTTCGGCAGCGGTTGCCTGAGCAGCTGCGAAAGCGTCGGTTTCATCATCTTCACGACCGGGGGTCTTGTAGTCGAACTTCACGATCATGAAGCGGAAGACTACGTAGTAGATGACGGCGTAGATGAGGCCGATGATGATTAGAGCAATCGGGCCTCGTAGGTAACCACCGGACATCTGAGCGGACTTACCGAAGTTGATGATGTAGTCAATCGCACCAGCCGAGAAGCTGAACGAGTCCTTCGCCCCAACTGCGTTGGTAACGGCTAGAGCAGAACCGGTTAGTACAGCGTGTACGGCGTATAGCGGGAATGCTACGTAAGCGAAGGCGAATTCTAGCGGTTCGGTAACACCGGTTAGGAAGGCGGTGAATGCAACCGAGAACATTAGAGCGGTGGTAGCCTTACGCTTTTCGACCTTGGCCACGTGAGCCATAGCGAAAGCAGCAGCCGGTAGAGCGAACATCATGATCGGGAAGAAGCCGGAGGTGAAGTTACCGGTCCAAGCGTTGGTGTTCGGGTCGCCGGAGAAGAAGCAGGTGAGGTCACCGTGTAGTTCAGAGCCATCCTTAGCGGACTTACAGGTACCTAGCTGGAACCAAGGTAGGGAGTTCCATAGGTGGTGTAGACCGAAGGGGATGAGTAGACGGTTGATAACGCCGTAGACGAAACCAACGAATGCCTTGCTAGCGGCAGAGGCGCCGGGGGCGCCAGCTTCCATTAGCCAGCCACCTAGCTTCTGGTTAATCAACCAGTTGAAGGGCATGTATAGGAAGGACATGAAGACACCCAAGAAGAGGGTGGCAACAGAGGTGATGATCGGAACGAAGCGACGACCACCGAAGAAGGCCAACCAGTCGGGTAGCTTCACGCGGTAGTACTTCTGCCATAGTAGAGCAGCGATAATACCGACCAAGATACCGCCTAGTACACCGTAGTTAACGGTGGTTACCGGGACATCCTTAACGGCGCCACAGAGAGCTTCTTTAGTGCCTTCGCCACAAAGTGCCTGGGCCTGCTCACTTAGTTCGTAGCTCTTCTTGGTGCCGAAGATCATCGGGGACATAACCTTTTCGATTTCCTGGTAGATCAGGTAACCGAAAACGGCGGCCACACCAGTGGAACCATCAGACTTACGGGCGAAGCCAACAGCTACACCAACGGCGAATAGTAGCGGTAGGTTACCGAATACTGCACCACCAGCGGCAGCGAATACGTCTGCAATGTACTGCACCCAACCGACATGTGCTGATAGTCCGTCACTACCAAGGACGTCTGCTTGTCCTAGACGGAGCAGCAAGCCAGCTGCGGGCAGGGTTGCGATAGGCAGCATTAGGGAGCGACCGAGTCGCTGAGCAAGGGCAAAAGCCGAGCTATCCTTTTTAGCCATGTTTTTCTCCTGAGTTATTCGTTAGTGCAGCCCCATAGCTGCACCCAGCATCATCCGTTGAGGAATCCGCGATGACCAGAACAGTTGTCTGGACCACTGGCACTAGTTTTGTCTGAATAGTGACGAATGTCAACTAGATATGCGAAAAAAGACCATTTTGTAACAATTCAAGCTATGCTAGATCTGAAAATCGCGCCAATGAAGGAGCTTTTCCAGTGAAACACGACAGAGTGCGCAACCATTTGCGCTCACTCATCGACACGGGTTTACCGGTGGGAACACCCCTGCCATCAGAACGGGAACTTTGCAAAGAATTCGGAGTTTCCCGCATGACCGTGCGGCAAGCCACCGACGCCCTGGTAAATGAAGGCCTACTTGAACGCATTCAAGGTAGAGGGACTTTCGTCGCACGACCGAAGATTGATTTGCAGCTTCGGTTGACCTCATTCGCGGAAGAAATGAATAAACGAGGACTTATGCCCTCCTCTCGCTTCCTTTTTAGTGAAACCAGCAAAGCAGACGAAGTAACCGCTGCCGCACTCGAGATAAAAATCGGCGCGCCGGTTTTCCACCTCAAACGTATCCGATGCGGTTCCGATCTCCCCATCTCCATCCAAGAAGACTGGATGCCTTGCGACCTCGTCCCCGACCTGTTTGAAGGCGGCATGCCCTCTAGCCTCTATACCAGCCTTAGGAAAGCCGGCTTCCCAGCCCAGTGGGGTGAAGACACTATCACCGCACACTTGGTCAGTGAAGAGGAAGCCGAACTCCTAGAGATCGAAACCCCCGAAGCGGGCCTGTACGTCACCCGTCGTTCATTCAGCGGGGAACGAGCAGTCCTGTACACGAAGACGCTTTATCGCCATGACCGCTACTCCCTCTGGGTACCGGTCTCCTCCCCCAGCCCAGTAATGTCCCCCAACCGACGAAATCAATCCTGAAAGAACCACCATGACTAAACTAGAACAAATGATTGCGGGCCTAGGTGGTCCTGAAAATATTGTCGAGCTTGAACCCTGTATTACTCGACTACGCATTGAAGTTGAGGATCCAAAAGCCCTCGATCTAGAAACTCTTCGAGATTCTGGATGCCATGGCATCATGAACCATGGCAATGGCATCCAAGTAGTGGTGGGCCCCCAAGCTGAGCTCATTGCAGAAGAACTCAGTGAGCTAATCTGGGGCAGTGAAATCGAATCTGACGGTCAATGAAATAAGCACTAACCAACTCACTGCTAGAAAACACAGAGTCGTGCGCTAGGACATAATTCTGAAAACGTGCTATTTTTAAACCAGTGCTGGTCTAGTCCACTTAGGACTTGTCAACGCTAAAGTCGATTTTAACGCTGCTGACCTATTTCAAAGGAGAAAAACATGAGCCAAGCTGAAGACCTCTTGGCCGCCCTAGGCGGTTGGGACAACATTGAAGATCTCGAACCCTGCATTACCCGACTACGCGTCGAACTAAACGACGAATCCCTAGTCGATGAACCTGCCCTAAAGGCAGCCGGCGCCTTCGGTGTTGTCCACGTTGGTAACGCCATCCAGGTAGTTGTGGGCCCCAATGCCGACACCATTGCTGAAGACATGGAGGACCTACGGTGAGTGTCACTTTCAGTGCGCCGCTAAGCGGCACTGTAGTGGCTCTAGCTGACGTTCCAGACCCTGTCTTCGCTGGCGAAATCGTTGGACCTGGTATTGCTATCCAGCCTGATGCAGAAGCAGACGTCACGGTCACCGCACCGGTCAGTGGGAAGATCATTAAGATCCATCCCCATGCTTTTGTCATCCTAGCGGAAGACGGTACCGGCGCTTTGGTTCACTTGGGACTAGACACGGTAGCTTTGGCCGGTGAGGGATTCACCCTTCACCAAGAAAACAAGGCTGTAGTCTCTGACGGTGACCAGATGATCACTTGGAACCCCAAGGAAATCGAAGCTGGCGGTCGTAACCCGATCGTTCCGGTTATCGCCCTCGAGGCCAAAGCCCAGAACTTGGAGCTCTTGGTTGAACCGGGTGCTCAAGTTGAAGCTGGAGCTCCACTTCTTCGAGTTAACTAAATAGTCGAAGAATAAACTTCAAAGTTTTGGGGCGGGAAAGAAATCTTCTTTCCCGCCCCAAAAACTATTTGTAAGGCTTATTCAACAGCAGCATTCATTGCAGAAAGCAAACGCTGGAACCGTTCATTACCTTTTAGATCCTGAACTTTAACCAACTTACCGAACTGATCAGAAAGCGGCATCCGCCAGTTAGGGTACTCCCGGTACGTGCCAGGCTGGTTTTGAGCTCGCACCTCTCCAACCGCGTCGGTTAGGGATACGGCCGTTAGCAATGCCGGGGTACGGGCAATGTACTGATGCAGAGCGACGATGATCTCTTCCTCATCAAAATCGCTGTCAACGGGTAGTAATCCCAATTGCTTCAAGCGATCAAGGACCTGGTTGAGTTCTGCCTGATCGGCAGCTTGGACCTCTTCTAAGGGTTCTTCTAGAAGTCCCAGTTCTGCCCGTAGCTTGGTGTGTTCACCTCGTAGATAGCCTAGGGTGGGTGGCAGATCGTGCGTGTTCACCGTCGCTAGACATAGACGTCGGTACTGATCCGGGTATAGGAGCTGGCCGTCATGACCGCGTTCGAACCATAGGACCGAGGTTCCTAGAACTCCGCGATCGGCAAGATAATCACGTACCCAAGGTTCTACGGTTCCTAGGTCTTCACCAATCACCGTAACTCCAGCACGTTTAGCTTCTAGTAGCAGAACGCCAACCATTGCTTCGTGGTCATATCGAACGTAGGTTCCCTGCCCGGCACCGTGTCCTGAGGGGATCCACCAAAGCCGGAAAAGACCAAGGATGTGGTCAATACGGATACCACCAGCATGCGCTAGCACTGCCCTCAGCATCTGTTTCATGGGCTGGTAGCCACATTCTTCTAGCGCAGTGGGGCTCCACGGCGGCTGAGACCAGTTTTGGCCCTGTTGGTTGTACATGTCAGGCGGGGCGCCGACTGACATATGGCTAGCGAAGAACTCTGGATTGCACCAACGTGCGGCACCGAATGGATGGACACCGACAGCTAAATCGTGCATTACACCAATGCGCATACCTGCGTCCTTGGCCTGCTGCTGTGCGGCTTTTAGCTGCGAGGAAACAATCCACTGTAACCAGCAGTGAAAGTTAATCTGATCCTGTAGTTCTTCACGCAGCTTTTCGGAGTATTCGCTCTGAAGCTCAAAAGAAAGACGCAACCCAGGCGTATCTTTATTCTCCTGTAAAGCGCACCAGAAGGCGTAATCCTTGAGAGTCTGACCTCCTCGGCCTACAAACCGCTCAAACTCGCCCTGGCGAGCAATCGAACGTGGGGCGCGATAAATAATTTCTAAAGCTTGGCGTTTTAGCGCCCAAGAGTCTTCTCGGTCAATCAGGTCTACCCCGCTGCTTACTTTACGGCGCGCTTTTCGAGCCATTGCACGCAGCTGACCAAGCTGCTTTTCGCTAAGCGACGCAACCTCCGGGATCCATTCTGGGCGAATATATGCCGGATTAGTAAATCTACGAGTTACCGGCAAATATGGTGAATCTGAAATCGGAGCTTTCGGCTCGGCAGCATGGAGTGGGTTGATCAGTAGGAAATCGGCACCCTGCTCTGCACACAGAGTGAGCAGATCTGCTAGGTCTGCGGCATCGCCTTCGCCCCAACCCCATTCAGACATGACCGAATAGAGCTGTGCGGCAACACCCCAAGCTTTCCCATGTTCAAAAAGCTCATTTTCTAATGCTTCTGGAACGACAATCAGGTGAGCTTTATGCCAGCTTCCATCTTCATGATCGGAAACGACCGTGTGATAGCCCTCCGGCAGGTTAGCGGGAAGGGTGAAAGTTGCGCGTCCGGTGAGCTGTCCGTTAACTTCGCGAGGTTCAACATAGACGTCTGCTTGAGATAGTTCCCAGCGTGATCCATCTTCAAGATCAACATGAACCCAGACTTTAGTGCCGTGTGGCACGTGAACCGGGAGCCGGCTTTCATGGCCTGAACGCAAAATCGTAGTTGCTGGTAGCACCCGTGACCACTCGCGTTGCTTGGCATCTGTAAGTGCCTGAGTTAACTCTGGCAATTCTGGAGCATCACTGAGCTCGACACCTAGCGCTACTAGGACTTTTACAATGGTCTGAGCGTCAACTTGACGATATTGACCGTGATAGTCCCAGAAATGGGTCGATACACCGTATTCGTCAGCTAGTTCCCTTAGCAGCGCAGCTTGTTCTTCAGTGGGGTTGTAGGTTGTCATCAGGTGATTTCCTAATCGGCAGTGGTTCGGCCATTATTATAACCATCTACACCCCACCAAAGCAGGTTTTTGAGCTCTAGATTAGGCCCAAAGATCCTCATGCTGGGACGCTAGCTTTTTACAGATTTCGTCAACCTCTCGAGGAGCGATAATCTGCACGCACTCATCCTTAACAACCACGGCAATAGTTTCCAGCTGCCGTAAGAAGTCAGGATTTACAAGGCTGCGATCACGCACTTCGAGACGCAATCGTTTTCCAATGGCGTCCATTTTGGCAAGGTTGGTAATGCCACCAACGCCTTCAATAATTTGAAGCACTAATAGTTCTTCATGGGTCATGATACTCTCCCTCATATTCCTCTCTATTCTTAGTGTGGCGTATCATAGAGCCCTTGGCAACCTGGAAGGACCAAAGTCGGCAATTAATGGGACAATATCCATTGTGAATAATTCATTTGCACCAATTCCCGTACCAGAGTTCTACACTGAACCCCTAGCTGGAGTTTTAAATGCTTTACGGCTAAGGCCCCTTGAGGATAATTCACTTTCTGGCGAGAGCCTACCGCAGGTTTTTTCCCATATCTATGGCGGCCAGCTTCTGGCCCAAGGCGCTTTGGCAGCAGCTGCCTTAATCGACGAGGATCGACAAGATAACCTCTATTCACTACACACGTCATTTTTGCGTGCAGGCAGCACTGAAGCGCCGATCGAACTGCGCCCTAGTCTGCTTCATCAAGGCCGTTCTTTTAGCACCGTACAGGCTAATGCTTGGCAAAATGAACGCCACCTGATGCAATTGAATGCGAGCTTCCAGGTCCCAGAAAAAGGCTTGGAGTTCCCTGGTGCTACCCCGCCAGAGGTTCCAGGTCCAGAAGGGTTGACTTCTAACCTTGAGATTTTCGCACTGATCGATAACCCCGTGGCTAAGTTCTTGGGTCGAACTAGCGCCTTTGAGGTTCGCCATGTGGACGGTGACCTCTATGGCAACCCACGCCCCGGTAATGATCACCGTATCTGGATTAGACCACGTACCGCGCTTCCAGTAATGCGGCAAGTAGTTCATCGGGCAATGCTTGCTTATGTCTTAGACCAGCTGATGATGGAACCAATGTTGCGGAAGCATCGTTTATCTTGGGCAACGGATGGTTTGGCCCTCGCTTCTTTAGATCATGCCATGTGGTTCCATGAAAACCTCGATATTAACGACTGGCATCTGCTGGTCTTTAGCTCTCCACACTCTTCAGGAGCATTAGGACTAAGCCAAGTGGAAATCTTTAACCGTTCTGGAGATCTCTTGGCTTCAGCGACACAACAGGCCATGATCCGAATCATCAATGACGGTGGCCGCTGGGCTTTTGATGGACGGGGAATCCCGAACTCTGAGAAGGCCTGACTAAAGGCACTATTTTCGAGCCGCTTCACTAAGGGGTTATACCTTTTAAGCATATGAAAACGCTTGGTGGGCTGAGAATATACTATTCTCAGCCCACCAAGCGTTTAAAAGGCGAATCTACCTAGATCTCAGTCACGGGTTAGTTTACGGTGCGTGACGCGGTGAGGACGCGCTGCTTCTACCCCTAGACGTTCGATCTTGTTCTTCTCGTAGGCTTCGAAGTTACCTTCGAACCAGTGCCAAGCAGCCGGGTTCTCATCGGTGCCTTCGTAGGCCAGAATGTGGGTAGCAACGCGGTCTAGGAACCAGCGGTCGTGGGTGATGACCACGGCACAACCAGGGAAGTTTAGGAGCGCATTTTCAAGCGATCCTAGGGTCTCGACATCCAGGTCGTTAGTCGGTTCGTCTAGTAGCAATAGGTTGCCACCCTGTTTTAGGGTCAGGGCCAAGTTTAGACGGTTTCGTTCACCACCAGATAGCACGCCGGCAGGCTTTTGCTGATCAGGGCCCTTGAATCCGAAGGCGGAAACATAAGCGCGGGAGGGCATCTCAACGTTTCCAACCTGGATATAGTCGAGTCCGTCAGAGACAACTTCCCAGACGGTCTTTTCAGGATCGATACCTGCGCGGGTCTGATCCACGTAGGAAATCTTGACTGTCTCACCAATGGTGAGATCGCCTGCGTCTAGCGGTTCAAGACCCACCAGAGTCTTGAATAGGGTCGTTTTACCCACACCGTTTGGACCGATGATACCGACGATACCGTTTCGGGGTAGAGAGAAGGACAAGCCGTCAATTAGGACCCGGTCGTCGAAGCCCTTCTTGAGGTCTTTGGCTTCTAGAACGACAGTGCCCAAACGGGGGCCTGGCGGAATCTGGATTTCTTCGAAATCTAGCTTTCGAGTACGCTCAGCCTCGGCTGCCATTTCTTCGTAGCGAGCTAGACGAGCCTTCGACTTAGCCTGGCGGCCCTTAGCATTCGATCGAACCCATTCGAGTTCTTCCTTGAGTCGCTTTGCAAGCTTAGCGTCCTTCTTACCCTGAACCTGAAGACGAGCTTCTTTCTTTTCAAGGTAAGTTGAGTAGTTGCCTTCGTAGGGGTACAGGCGACCGCGGTCTACTTCCGCGATCCATTCAGCTACGTGGTCGAGGAAGTAGCGGTCGTGGGTAACCGCGATAACGGCACCGGGGTAGCTTTCGAGGTGCTGTTCTAGCCAGAGAACTGACTCTGCATCTAGGTGGTTAGTAGGTTCGTCTAGCAGTAGCAGATCAGGCTGTTCAAGTAGCAACTTGCAGAGTGCTACACGACGGCGTTCACCACCGGAGAGTACCTTGACGTCAGCATCCGGGGGCGGGCAACGAAGTGCGTCCATAGCCTGTTCGAGCTGAGAGTCCAGATCCCAAGCATTGGCGGCATCGATTTCTTCCTGCAGTTTGCCCATCTCTTCCATGAGAGCATCGAAGTCAGCATCCGGCTCGCACATTAGCGCGGAGATTTCGTTGTAACGATCAACTTTTGCCTTGATCTCAGCAACGCCTTCCTCGACGTTCCCCAATACGGTTTTCTCCTCGTTCAGAGGTGGCTCCTGCATTAGGATTCCCACAGTGTAACCGGGGGTAAGTCGTGCTTCACCGTTTGAGGGTGTGTCAAGACCCGCCATGATCTTAAGAATGGAGGATTTACCGGCGCCGTTAGGGCCGACCATACCGATCTTTGCGCCGGGGAGGAAGGCCATTGTTACGTCATCAAGGATTACCTTGTCGCCGTGGGCCTTCCGTGCCCGCACCATCGAATAAATATACTCTGCCACGATTCTCCCATGGTTTGTAGAAATGCTTTTACGCCTATTGTAACGGGCTTGGTGGCGCTAGGAGCTGCGATCGGCCCCTAACGCCACCAAAAGTCCTGTTAGCTTCCTCCCCTCTAATGTGACAAAAGCTCCCGGTAATAGTGCTAGCTCAGAACGGGGCACCCTGTACAGCTTCGTCAAGATGCTCAAGCCCTTCGACCACCTCAAACGAATCACTAGCTACCGCGGCTTCAAGCTCCGCCACCGTTTTTTGTTTTCCTGTCAGTTCCCGGTCTTCTAATGCGCTCTCTAACTGCTGTTCGAAGGATCGGGTCTTGAAAGTCATGCAGTGGTTTAGGTCCAGCCCGACGGCAGATGCCACTAAGCTCAAACTGGTCCGTACCTGTCCGGTAGCGGTATCTACCCATTCCTCCGCTCCGACTTTCCCCACTACGACAATGGGATCTCCTTTTTTGACTGAGTGGTAAACATTAACCCCGAGGCGCCCCCAGCATTTAACGCTGAACCATTGCGGGTCCCGTTCTACCCAGTTCCCTTCTCGGTCACGATAACTATCACTGACAGCTAGGCGAAAGCGACTCCCTAATTGATCATCTGATTCCTTTTTGGTGATCGCTTCTGGTGCGGAACCTACATATCCGCGAAGGACGGTGTGCGAACTCATTTTTGCTTCCTTTTCTAGTGAGAGCAGGACCGCTAACTCCGTTTCTTGATTACGAGAAAGGATCCTGGTCATTTCTTATTGACCTTTACAGCATCACTAAAACTGGTCAAAGAATCGAAGTTGGAAACAGAAAAATGTGGAAAGTTGCAAATGTGAAAACCGGCCCCTGAGGGGCCGGCTAACTGCGCCCCCAGTAGGACTCGAACCCACGACACGCGGGGTAGAAACCCGCTGCTCTATCCGCTGAGCTATGGAGGCAAGGATAAATTGCTTAACAATAATAACCGTTCATCGAGCCATGTACACCTAGAACTGCCTATGCTAGAAGCATGAGTGAAAAATTAAAAGATGGTTTGGTCTGGATCGATTGCGAAATGACCGGGCTGGATGTAGAAAACGATGCCCTTATCGAGGTAGCCGTCATCGTTACTGATGCTGACCTCAATCCTCTAGGTGAAGGTATCGACCTACTGATTAAGCCGGCACCCGAAAAACTTGAAAACATGAATGACTTCGTCCGCGAAATGCACTCCTCTTCGGGCTTATTGAAAGAACTAGAAGAGGCTCCTGATGACCTTGCTGCGGCCGAAGCAGAAGTTCTGGACTATATTTCAAAGTTTGTAGAGCCCGGCAAAGCCCTACTAGCCGGTAACTCGATTGGTACTGATAAAGCGTTTCTCTCCCGCTATATGCCAGCTTTGATTGACTTCTTGCACTATCGAGTCATCGACGTTTCCTCGGTGAAAGAACTAGCCCGCCGCTGGTACCCCCGAACCTTCTTCCAATCCCCTCAGAAGCACGGCGGACACCGAGCACTAGGCGATATTCAAGACTCCCTGATGGAGTTGCGCTACTACCGCAAGTTGCTATTCCCCCAGGGTGAAGGACCAGATACCCCCACCTGTCAGGAAGTAGCCCGCGAAGTTACGGAATGGCGATCTGAGCTCAACTAACTATCCGATCGGAGCGCTGAGCGGCAGGTAGAACAAAACCCCCAAGTCCAAAGACTTGGGGGTTTTTACTGGGGTGGCCAACGGGGCTTGAACCCGCGACCTTCTGGACCACAACCAGATGCTCTACCTACTGAGCTATGGCCACCAGTGTCGCATTGCAACGACGGATAACTATACCTTATTAAGTTAGTAGTCGCGAAATCGAATCTAAGGTAGAAAGTACCAAAGAGACAAAAGTCACTTTACCAGAAGGCTCGCTGAGAGATCGCGTCGGCGAAGTTGCTCAACGCGGTCTCAGATGAGCTTAAGTAGAGCGAAGCATCCACCATGGAAACTTCCATCACGTAGTATCCCCCACCGTTCTTACGAACCAGATCGATCCGGTTGAAGAGGAAGAGTTCATCACGTCCCATACGTTCCTTAACGTATCCATGAAGGACGGAGCGAATTTCTTCACCCCAGTGCCATTCTTCAGCGGTGGCTTCACGAACTACCGTGACTTCCTCAACTGGCTGGCTAATCGCATCAGGTCCAGTAATGGAAGAGTGCAGCATGGGACGTTTTTCTACTACGTGAGAGATCAAGCCATTTACGTAGATTAGCGAAAGCTCACCGTGGGTATCGATTTCTTCTAGGTATCGCTGCACCATCACAGTGCGACCTTCCGCAAGCAGCTCAACAGCGTGCATAATCGCTTCTTGGCGGGAAGAAGCAAGGTTAGCGGTGTATCGTCCAGCATCGCGGCCACCAGAGGAAACCGCCGGCTTTACCACGAAGTCACCAAGCGCCGGGAAACGGGAGTGAATCTGGTGCTTATTTAGATTCTGTGCCGGCTCCAACCAAGTGGTCGGAATAGTCTGCAAGCCTCGATCAGCAAGCTCCTGCAGGTAGTGCTTATCAGTATTCCAAGTCAGAATATCGGGGTGGTTCAAGAGGCGACGGACCGAATGCGCCCATTCTAAGAACTCATCTCGATGTTGGGCGTAGTCATCTACTGACCGGACAATCACCAAGTTGGCAGCTTCCCAATCAACTGAGGGATCATTCCAAACCACCACGCGTGGTTCCATGCCACGCTCTTCAAGGGCGCTAATCAGCACTTGATTGTCAGCATCCAACTGCGGATGATTTACTGAAGTTACCAGATATACAAGAGGCTTAATCACCACTTTACCGTACCTCATTTTGCCCTCTAGCGCGCGCTAAATTAGCTGCCAATTGGTTGCTAATTACCTTCTATTGCTCCAGTTTTTGAAAGTGTACGTTAAACTGTGTTTTGCAAGACATAGTATTGGAGGAATCATGGACTATCGCCGTAAGTTTTGGAAGCTCGTAATTCTGATTGCGCTGCTTGCCACCGTCTTGGGCGGATTCATCGGTGGTGCCCTCATTCACTTTGTCAATAAAACTCTGGGAACTGTCGTACTCTTCCTCATTATTGGCGCAGCCTGGCTCTCATACAAACGACTTTCCCGCGCCTACCAAGCTGGCACCCTATTTAATGATCAAGGCAAGATTTCCTCTTGGAGCACCATCAAAGAAGCAGCTCCAGAAGATGATTTCGTCCAAGACACCTCATCCAAGCAGCTCAACTACGATCAACTCTCCAAAAAGGACCGTGCTCGTCTAGCCGAAATCGAACGCCTCCGAAAAGAAGAGGGCAAATAAAACCTTGCCTGACAGAACCTGTCAGGCAAGGAAAGAAAGTCAGCGCCCTCGGGAAAAAGACGCCCGGCTATTTAGCGCAATCCAAGGGGACGCTCTAGTGCTAGCTCAATCAGCTCAGTTACCAAGTCACGGTACTCAACACCCGCACGAGACCACATCATCGGGTACATCGAGAACGGCGTAAAGCCCGGAAGCGTATTTACCTCGTTGATTATAAAGCTTTCGGCATCCGGGTTGTAGAAGAAGTCGACGCGCGCCAGCCCTTCACATTCCAGGGTTTCAAAAGCATCAATAGCCGCCTCTTGCATGCGAGCGGCCACGCCCTCAGGAAGATCCGCCGGGCACTGCAAGCTCACGGAATCATGATCCACGTACTTGGTTTCATAATCATAGAAATCACCGGCCTGCAACACAATTTCGCCAAGTGGAGCCACGCGTGGTTCGGAGCCATTGCGCCCACCTAGAACCGCGCATTCGATCTCTCGACCCGGGTTCATAGCTTCTACGATCACGCGCGGGTCGACCAAACGAGCCTGATCAATGGCTTCGCCTAGATCTTCAAAGCGTTCCACCTTAGAAATACCAAGGGAAGAACCGGCGCGCGTAGGCTTAACGAACAGCGGTAGCCCAAGAGCTTCACACTGCTCTAGGACACCTTCGCGGTCCTCTACCCACTGACGAGGGGGAATAAACTTCCACTGGCCGACAGGCAAACCACGTCCGGCTAGGACGGTCTTGGTCAGGTGCTTACCCATGGAAAGCGCGGAGGCACTGACGCCACAACCTACATAGTGCAGGTCAGCCATTTCCATTAACCCCTGGAAGGTACCGTCTTCGCCATAGGGTCCGTGTAACAAGGGGAAGACCACATCAACCATGCCCAAATCAAGGGCCGAGATCTCTGCTGTGGCAACAGAATCAAACTCAAAGAAGGCACTATCGCCGGGGACAACTGCTAGTTGTCGCGGACCAGGTTCGATGGTTGCACCGGTGTCACCGTCCAGCTCGTACAGCGAGGGGTCATCGGGAACTCGCAACCAACGACCATCGGGGGTAATACCTACCGGGATAACCTCGAAACGATCACGATCAATTGCGGATAAGACACCTGCGGCGGTAGCGCAGGAGATCGGGTGTTCGCCACTGCGACCACCGAATACCAGCATTACACGAATTTTTCTTTCAACCACTGAATCACTCACTGAGGTCACCTTCTCTTGTACTCTCGTTTCAGGTTACTAGTCCGATAGGCAAATCGCCCGAGGGCACGCCGCTTAGACGAGTTCGATTGAGACACCATCACGCTTGCGGGCTCTCCCGAGCAAACGCTCCCCCATCTGCGCGGCCGTATGACCGTGTTTAATCACATCCACTACCGACTCCGTAATGGGCATTTCCACACCAGCTTGGTTTGCTAGCTCAAGCACAGACTGGCAACTCTTGACACCCTCACAGGGCCCCTTTGAAGCCGCAAGCGCCTGGGGAACTGTGAGTCCCCGACCGATGTTAAAACCGAAAGAGTAGTTTCTTGAAAGCTCAGAGGTGCAGGTAGTGGAAAGGTCGCCAATCCCGGCTAGGCCTAAGAAGGTCTCACCATTGGCCCCCAACGCCAACCCCAACCGCGTCATCTCAGCCAGTCCACGGGTAATCAACGTCGAGCTAGTGTTCTTTCCGAGGCCCATCCCAGCGGCAGCACCCACTGCCAGCGCGATGACGTTTTTGACCACTCCCGCAACCTCGCAACCCAGCGAGTCCACTGAATAATAGGGTCGGAAGTAGCCCGCATCGCACCACTTCCCTACTCGTTTCGCACGTTCCGCTTGGGGGCAAGCAACTACCGTAGCGGCAGGCTGGCGGACAATGATTTCATTGGCTAGATTCGGGCCCGAAATCACCGTGATGGTGTCCCGTGGACGATCCCAAGCCTCAGCGATGATCTGGGAAGTGAACTGACCGTGGAATAGACCCTTGGTCAGAGAAATTACCTCTTGGTCCTCAGTGATCAATCCTAGAAATTTCGGTAGGGCTTCTTGCAAAGCATCAGAAGGCAGGGCCACGACGATCCCGTCAGCTTCTGATAAGAGCGGTTCGACTGTGGTAGTAGCACTAACTTTTCGAGGCAGTACCACCCCGGGTAGGTATTTTGAGGTATGGAATTCGTTAATCGCGCCCGCGGTCCGCTCGTCACGTGCCCAGAGGGTCACATAGTTTCCGACATCCGCAAGAACCTGGGCAAAAGTGGTACCCCAAGCACCGGCACCAAGGACGATAATTCTAGCGCTTTGTGTTTCCATAGCTTCAAGGTTAACTGGCCTAAAAGTGTATCCCATGACACAACACACGTTGAATTTTGATAAACTAGACACTAAACCCAAGGAGGCAAGTATGAAACGAATGAACCGAATCTCAATTGCCGCGGGCTTAGCAATGCCGCTACTTCTAGCTTCGTGTGCAAGCACTTCCAGCCCATCAGAAAGCGTCAGTGCTGAACCTACTCCGGCAGCTTCCGCGGCACCAAATCCCACACCGACAACCGAGAATACGATTAGTTCTCCTGAACCTGCCCCGGGTTCCGCTACCCCGGCTCCCAGTGTGGAACGTCCCGGCAGTCCTCCCGGTCCAGATACTTTCTCTGATAAGGACCTCGAGCAAAAGCCTGAAGCCCCGAAAGACAATCCTGGCTCGGTCATTTCTTGGCAGATCGCCAAGCACCCTGACTTCACCCGACTAGTGGTGACCTTCAGTGGAGACAATGGGAAGGCCTTAGGCTACACCACTAAGTCTGTGAAAGAAGCCTTCGAGATGGGGCGTGGAGAAGAGATCAAGGGCGACTTCGGTAAGATCTTGATCGACCTGAATATTTCTCACACGGACTACCCCACCTCAGAGAAAGAGCTTGAGGCTTACAACGATATTCCCAAGCAGGGCAAGATCGAGGGCGTTTGGGTCTATTTTGATGGCTTCTACGAGGGCAATACCCACCTAGTCATCAACACTACTACCCCGCGTCAGTATCGTGTCTTCACCTTGGATAATCCGGCCCGTGTGGTGATGGATATTGACCATCCAATTACAGCGGCCACGAATACCAAGTAGCCCCAGATAAACCTAAATACGACTTTGCCCGTGAGCTCTTAAAGAGCGTCGCGGGCAAAGTTTTTAGTCTCTTGTTCAGTTAGCTTTCTTGGCTGCTTTACGACGTTTACGTTCAAATTGGCCAAGCGCCTTCTTTCCCGGATCGCCGTAGACTTTAGTGTCATACCGAACTTCAGGAGCTTCTTCTCCGCGAAGTTCCTCTAGTAGAGCCGTGACGTGGTCAATCACGCGGTCAGAGGCCTGCCTCGCTGCCGCGTTTGCATCCTCATGATCATGTAGGTCTGAGAAATCGATGGGAGCGCCGAAACTTACGCTCATTTCCTTTTTACGACCTAGGTGTAGGTGGCGGTCGTAGCGCCCCATGATTTCAAGTGCTCCCCACTGTGCACAGGGCACTACCGGATAGCCGGCTAAAGCTAGTCGACCAACGCCAGTTTTTGGCTTCATGGGCCAGTAGTCAGGCTGGCGAGTCAGAGTCCCCTCAGGGAAAATCATAACCGTCTCACCATTATCGAGAGCTGATTTAGCGTGACCTAGAGCGTCTCGGGCCTGACCGGTTCCTCGGTAAACCGGCACCTGTTCGGTCTTTTTCATTACCCAACCTAGAAGCGGCACTTTAAAGAGCGGGGCTTTGGCTAGCACTCGGACGGGGATATCAGCATCGATGAGCGCCTTCATCACGACTAAAGCATCGAATTCGCTGTAGTGGTTAGCAGCAATCACGCACCCTTGGTCTTTGGGTAGATTTTCGAGGCCGCGCACGTCCATTTTTACTTGGCCGTTGAGGATCTTCGAGGCGGTCTTCGAAATTCGCCGATAGAAGGGGGAGAATTCTTTCATGATTGGAGCTTTCTACTATTTTTAATACTTATCGTGATTGCTTTTTCTGAGCGCGTCTTTGCTTAGCGGACAGCCGACGTTGGCGTCTAATCTCAGGAAGGTCAGCCTTGGCAAGCTCCGCCCGAGCCACTTTCCCCCAGGGGTCCCCATCGATACGCATATCGTAGGGCCGTTCTGGAGCTTCCTCGCCGCGCATGGTGGCTAGTTCTTCAGTTATCACAGCCATGATGCGGTCAGAGAGAGCCCTGGGAGCTTGGTCATCCCCGCTAGTGTAGGCAGAAAGCAGGTCTTCATAGTTTAAAGGCGGCAGCGCTTTTACTTGGATGCGCGGGCGACGCCAGAATCTTGGAATTAGCGAGTAACGCGGCAAGAATTGTTGGTTTCCCCAAGCTATCACGGGGATGATTGGACAGCCAGTATTTAACGCTATCTTTGCGGCACCAGTTTTAGCGGTCATGGGCCAGTACTGGGCTTCTCGGGTGGTAGTACCTTCTGGGTAAATCCCAATAATTGCCCCATGATTAATGGCGTCACTGCACTGGCTGATAATATTTGCCGCGCGTTTGGTTTGGCGATATACCGGGACGTGTCCCATGGCCTTTAGAATCGGACCCAGGATTGGAGCGCTAAACAGAGTGTGCTTAGCTGCGAATCTAATGCCTTTATGTCCTTTAAGGAAGAAGAAGACCATGGTCACGGCATCGAAGGAAGCAGAGTGATTTGAGACCACTAAATATCCACCCTTTTTAGGTAGATTTTCATAGCCCTCAAATTGAGCTCGGGTAACTAATCGATAGACGGGACCTAGGATAGCGCCGGCAATCTTAGTGGCCCGTCTAGGCTCCCATGGTCTAGCTTCCATTAGAGTCCCTGGATATTAGCGTTTAGGGACTTCAGTTTGGAAGTAAAGTGTTCATAGCCGCGGGAGATTACTTGTACGCCGGAAACGTGAGAGACGCCCTCGGCTGCTAGAGCGGCGATTAGGTGGCTGAATCCGCCTCGTAGATCTGGTACTTCAATGTCGGCACCATGCAGTGGGGTGGGACCAGAAATAGCTGCAGAGTGGACAAAGTTGGCCTGCTTGAATCTACAGGGCAGGGATCCTAGGCATTCGCGGTAAAGCTGGATTTGGGCACCCATCTTGTTGAGAGCTTCGGTGAAACCAAAACGGTTTTCGTAAACTGTTTCGTGCACGATTGACAGGCCCCTCGCCTGGGTCAAGGCCACCACTAGGGGCTGCTGCCAGTCCGTCATTAGGCCCGGGTGCACGTTGGTTTCGATAGCAACAGATTTCAGGTCCCCGCCCGGATGCCAGAAGCGGATGCCGTCGTCGAGGACGTCGAAGGCTCCTCCGACCTTGCGGAAGGTATTTAGGAAGGTGGTCATATCGGGCTGGTTGGCTCCGCGAACAATGATGTCACCACGGGTCGCTAGGGCAGCTGATCCCCAGGACGCCGCCTCGATACGGTCGGGCATGGCCGTATGTCGGTATCCGGTTAGTTCTTCAACACCTTCAATCCGGATAGTCCGGTCGGTGTCTACCGAGATAATCGCGCCCATCTTCTGAAGCACTGAAACCAAGTCCATGATTTCGGGTTCAACCGCGGCACCGCGCAGTTCGGTTAGACCACGAGCCATGACAGCCGTTAGCAGGGTCTGTTCGGTAGCTCCTACAGAGGGGTAGGGAAGCTCGATTTGAGTTCCATGAAGACCGTCTGGGGCGGTGATGTGAATACCGCCGGGGCGTTTTTCTACGGTAGCACCGAAGGAACGCAGGGAAGCTAGGTGGAAGTCAATTGGGCGACCGCCAATATTACAACCACCGAGGTCAGGAATGAAGGCCTCACCCAGTCGGTGTAATAGCGGACCGCATAAAAGGATCGGGATGCGGGAAGAGCCGGCGTGGGCGTCGATATCCGCTACGTGTGCGGACTCGACTGAGCTTGGGTCCATTTTTAGCACGCCGTGACTTTGGTCAAAGTCGACCTTGATCCCGTGTAGGCGCAAGAGGCCAGAGACCACGTCAACGTCGCGGATGAGCGGGACGTTAGCCAGAACTGACTCGCTGGTACCCAGCAAAGCCGCCACCATCGCTTTAGGAACGAAGTTTTTAGCCCCTCGAACAGTGATTTCACCTTGAAGTGGGCGGCCACCTTCGACCCGAAGTACGTTGTTCATGCTTTGCCTTCCAACTGCGTCGTTAAAACTGGCTTTAATAGTATCGCAGGTTCAGCACTGCTGGCAGAAGTTTGCGCGTGCTGAACCTGCGATTTTTCAGATTCTTAGAGTAGTCCCTTACCAGGAACAGCGTCTAGAAGCTTCTTAGTGTAGTCCTGAGTCGGATGCTCGAAGATGTCATCAGCACTACCCTGTTCGACGATCTTGCCACTTTCCATTACCACGATGTCATCTGCACACTGGCGAACGACTGCTAGGTCGTGAGTAATGAATAGGTAGGACAGACCGTAGCGGGCCTGCAGGTCGTTTAGAATCTGCAGGATCTGGTCCTGAACTAGCACGTCTAGCGCGGAGACTGCCTCATCAAGGATGATCAGTTCCGGCTGTAGGGCTAGGGCACGAGCAATCGCTACACGCTGACGCTGACCACCGGAGAGTTCGCCGGGGTAACGTCGCATGGTGGAAGCCGGTAGGGCCACGCGCTCAAGGAGCTCAGCGACGCGGGCTTCGCGTTCTGCCTTGGTGCTCTTGGGCTGGTGGACTGCTAGCGGTTCTTCGATGCATCGGTAGATGGAGTACATGGGGTCTAGGGATCCGTATGGATTCTGGAAGACGACCTGCATCCGGCGACGCATCTCGAAGCGATCCTTGCGGCTCATCTTAGAGGTGTCAGCCCCGTCGAAGAGGATGGTGCCGCTAGT
The DNA here is from genome assembly GCF_001907245.1 of Boudabousia liubingyangii. Lineage (GTDB taxonomy): Bacteria > Actinomycetota > Actinomycetes > Actinomycetales > Actinomycetaceae > Boudabousia > Boudabousia liubingyangii. Next base: position 15,682 of record NZ_MQSU01000002.1, on the reverse strand, counting down.
CGGTTCTAGTAGGCCCAGCACCATATTGGCTAGGGTGGACTTACCGGAACCGGATTCGCCTACCACCGCTAGGGTGGTACCGCGACGTACGTTTAGGGAAGCGTCGTTAACGGCGTGAAGCTTCTTGGCTTTGCCCTTAGCGCCACGAATATCGAAGATCTTGTTGAGGTTCTTGATCTCGATAATGTTTTCGCCGCGTTTTGCCTGTTCTTCAGGAACTTCCCCATGGACGCGCTCCTGTGAGGATTCAATACGACGAGAGGCCAAGGACGGGGCAGCAGCAACTAGACGCTTGGTGTAGGGGTGCTGGGGGTTCTTGAGGATTTCAAGAGACGGCCCAGATTCAACTACGCGTCCACGGTGCATTACTACTAGGTGCTCGGCACGCTGGGCAGCTAGGCCAAGGTCGTGGGTAATGAGCAATAGCGCAGCATTGTGTTCACGGCTTAGGGTTTCTAGGTGGTCCAGGATGGTGCGCTGTACGGTCACGTCTAGCGCCGAGGTGGGCTCGTCAGCTATCAGTAGCTTCGGGCCGGCTGCTAGTGCAATAGCGATTAGTGCACGCTGACGCATGCCGCCAGAGAATTCGTGCGGGTACTGCTTGGCACGGCGGGCCGGGTCCGGAAGACCAGCTTCACTTAGGAGCTGGGCAACCTTGTCATTTAGAGACTGTCCCGGCTCTAGAGCAACGTTATTAGCCTTCAGGGCTTCCTTAACCTGGTAACCGATGTTCCAAACCGGGTTCAGGTTACTCATCGGGTCCTGCGGGATCTTACCGATTAGGTTACCGCGCAGGTCTAGGTACTGTTTCTCGGTTAGGTTGGTAATATCCCGGCCTTCGAACTTGATGGTACCACCGGTCACACGGCCGTTTTTAGGTAGTAGACCATTGATTGCCGAGGCAGTGGTGGACTTACCGGAGCCGGATTCACCTACGATGGCGACAGTTTGTCCCGGGTAGATGGTGATATTGGCGCCGCGGACGGCTTTCACAATACCGGTGGTGGACTTGAATTCGATATCCAAGTCCTGGATCTCCAACAGCGGCTGAGTATTTGCTGACGAGGAGGAGTTATTGGTTTCCATGTCAGTATCTTTCTGAATGACTTTTTCTTTGTTTTCCATGTGCCTCACCGCTTGTTTGACTTCGGGTTTAGGGCGTCACGGACAACGTCACCCATCATGGTGAATGCCAACACGGTTAGTGCTAGCGCCGTGGCCGGGTAGAACAGAAGGGTCGGGTTGGTACGTAGTGAAGACTGCGCACGGGCGATATCTCCACCCCAGGAAACAACCGTGGGAGGTAGACCAATACCCATGAAGGAGAGCGTAGCTTCAGAAACGATGAATGCGCCCAGTGATACGGTCGCGTAGACGATGACCGGAGCGAGTGCATTGGGAATGATGTGCTTCAGTAGGGTGGCACCCTTTGAGCGTCCCAAGGCGATGGAGGCGGTTACGTATTCTTCGTTCTTCAGGCTCATTACGGCACCACGGGTGATACGGGCAATCTGCGTCCAACCGAAAGCTGCCAAGACGGCAGATAGTAGGAATACATCGCGGTGTTCTTTGAACATCTGCATGGCGACGATTGCTGCCAGCACGAAGGGTAGAGCGAAGAAGATATCGGTAATGCGAGAAAGAATCGCATCTAGCCAACCGCCTAGGTAACCAGCAAGTGCACCAATGGTCGCACCGACTAGCACAGAAAGCGTGGTAGCAATCAAACCGACTAGTAGTGAGGCGCGTGCACCGTAGATCACGCGGGCATAGACGTCACAACCTTGACGGTCAAAACCAAAGAAGTGTCCTGTGCTCGGCGGTTTCTGGGAATTTCCTAGGTCACAGAATGCCGGATCCTGAGAGGTGAACAACCACGGCACCGCGGCCATGGTAACCATCAGAATAATGATCGCGAAGGCAATCCAGAATAGGGGACGTACTCGTAGCGAGCGCCATGCTTGACGCCAGACGGATACCGGGGCAGAGCTGTCACTGATCGCGTCAACTGCACCTAGACCGGTCTCGTCGACCTCGGAAACGTAACGAAGCTGACCAGCTAGGATACCCACTTCCCGCGGATCGCCGTAAGCATCATCCGGTTCTAGCGGATTTGAGGTAAAGGGCTCAAACTGATTCGGGTCAATATTTTCAGGCATCTCAGGCATAACGAATCCTCGGATCTAGAGCCGCGTAGAGCAGGTCAACTAATAGGTTTGCGATTAGGTAGACCATGACCAGGACGGTAGTGAAAGAAACTACGGTGGCCGGTTCACCCTTAAGAATGGCGTCGAACATTACCCCACCGACGCCCTTTACAGAGAAAATACCCTCGGTCACGATAGCGCCACCCATTAGGCCACCTAGGTCGGCACCTAGGAAGGTGACTACGGGAATCAAGGAGTTACGTAGGATGTGACGCATGAGCACACCGCTGGGATGGACTCCCTTAGCGCGTGCTGTGGTGACGTAGTCAGCGGTCAGGTTCTCAGAGATTGACTGACGAGTTAGACGAATAACGTAGGCGAAGGAAACTGCGCCCAGTACGATCGCCGGCATCAACAAAGCTAAGAAGGTTTCATTTGGTCCCACGGTTACGGGGAGCAGTTTCCATCTAACCCCAAGGAAGAACTGCATGACGAAGCCGATAACGAAGGTGGGAACAGAAATGATCATCATGGAGACGACCAAGACGGTGGAGTCAAAGATACCACCGCGCTTAACACCGGAGATCACACCGAAGATAATGCCAAAGATGGCCTCGAATGCGATGGCCATGAAAGCTAGCTTGATGGTTACCGGGAAAGCGTTTGCCATAACGGAGGAAACGGGCTGTCCCGAGAAAGTAGTACCGAAATCAAGAGTTAGGATTCCCTTGATGTAAAGGAGGTACTGAACTAGCAGGGGTTTATCAAGATTGAACTGTGCTCGTAGCTGAGCAGCTAGTTCGGGGGGCAGATTCTTGTCACCGCCCAGTGCCGCAATCGGGTCACCGGGCATGAGGAAGACAAGCAGGTAAATCAGAAAAGTCGCCCCGAAAAATACTGGCACCATTTGCAGGATGCGACGACCAATATAGCGCAACATATAGTTTCCTTAACTGACTCCACCGGGGTTAGCGGAGCCGGGTTTGTTGGGTAAAACAGAAAACGTGATGATCTTGTCTCCAAGACCACCACTCTGTGTTTCTGGGTTGGTTTCCCCCTCCCCTAGTTCAGGAAGGGGGAAACCTAAGTTTAAATCACTTGCCGATTAGTTTTTGGTTACGGCGAAGAGAATGGGTAGCGAGTCCCAACCAAAGTCGACATTCTCGACGTTGGCAGACCAACCACCGTTAACTGAAGAATACCAGAGTGGAATGGCCGGCAGGTCCTGAAGCAGGATCTTCTGTGCTTCATCATACTTTGCCTTGGCTTCATCCTCGGTCTTCGCGCCTAGGGCTTCCTTCAGCAGTTTATCAACTTCAGGGTTCGAGTAACCGGAATCGTTACCGAATGCTCCGGTGCCGTATAGGGGGCCTAGGAAGTTGTAAGCTGACGGGTAGTCAGCGGACCAACCAGCACGGAAAGCAGTTTCGATGGTCTTGTTTTCGACCTTGTCACGCAGTGACTTAAGATCCGGGTAAGCGTCGCCCTGAGCGTCGATACCTAGGTTGTTCTTAACCTGGTTACAAACGGCGTCAACCCATGCCTGGTGACCTGAGTCGGAGTTGTAGGCAATCTTGAAGGTGCCATCCCACTTAGAAATGGCATCAGCCTGGGCCCAAAGCTCCTTGGCCTTTTCCGGGTTGAAGTTTAGGTTTTCGCTACCCGGAAGCTTGTCGTTCCAACCGGCGATGGAAGGAGCAGTGAAGTCACGAGCCGGTTCCTTGGTACCGTTGAAGATAACCTTGGTTACTTCTTCGCGGTTGATTGCCAAGGAGATAGCCTTACGACGCAGCTTACCTTCTTCCCCTTCGAAGTGCTTTAGGCGGTTCGGGATGGTGAAGGTGGCGATACCAGCGTAGGGCTTAGAGGCTGCGCGACCATTTAGCTCGTCCTTGAATCCCTGTAGGGCGGATTCCGGAATAGTATCTGAAATATCAAGGTTACCGGCTAGCAGGTCATTGTAAGAGGCATCGGTGGAGGTGTACATGAGACCATTTAGACCACCATTGTGAGCTTTACGAGGACCGTCGTAGTTCGGGTTGACCGAAAGTTTAATCTGCTTGCGGTGCTCCCAGCTATCAAGCAGGTACGGACCAGAGGAGACTGGCTTTTCACCGAAGGCCTTAATGTCCTTGAGAGCGACTTCAGGAAGCGGGACGAAGGTAACGTGACCTAGACGAACAGGCCAGTCGGATTCGGGCTGATTTAGCTTCACGGTGAAGGTGTTGTCATCAACTACCTTTAGGCCCGGTAGATCCTTGCCTTCTGCATAACCTTCAACATCATCAAAGAAGTATGCCTGGGGCTGCTTTTCGCGCACGATTAGGTTCCATGCATCCACGAAGCTCTTCGCGGTGACCGGAGTACCATCAGAGAACTTGCGACCAGCCTTAACCTTTACGGTCCAGGTCTGCTTATCGTCTGAGCTGATAGATTCTGCTAGATCATTTACTAGTTCACCCTTCGAATCATAGGTGACCAGCGTCGCGGCTACCTGACCAAGAATCTGCACGCCGCAGGCTTCCGTGATCATGCCGGGAATCATTGCAGTCTGGGGCTCGCAGGCACGGAAAGAGACAATGCCGCCTGAATTTGCGGCCGAGTCAGCGGTAGCAGTCGAGCTACTCTTGGCGCTTGAGTTACCTTGCGCAGTACCTGAGTCAGAGCTTGAACAGCCAGCTAGCGCTAGTGAGCTAACTAGACCAACAGCTGTGGCAACGAATAGTTGCTTCTTCATGGGTCCTCCAATAATACGGTGTTGAGGGGAACATAAAAAATATGCTTGTGCAAAACCTTAACCGCTTTTTGGTAGCGACAAGAGGTTGAAAAGGTATTTTGAGAGTACTAACACATTATTACGAGCCAGTTTATTAAAAAGCACCAACATATTTGAACATTTTGTTCAACCCAAAAGGAATCTACTTTTAATTTGGATATACATAACGAAACTATAAAGCAATGCATTCAGGCACCTGCAGAGTTATAGGACCTGCCTCCTACCCAAAAATAGGCATAAAAAAATCCGGCATCTGCCGGAGAAATGTTTTGGTACTCCCGACCGGATTCGAACCGGCGCCGCCGCCTTGAGAGGGCGGTGTCCTAGGCCGCTAGACGACGGGAGCCTAAGATAAAAGATGGACTTTTACTCGCTGGGGTACCAGGACTCGAACCTAGAACAACTGAACCAGAATCAGCCGTGTTACCATTACACCATACCCCAAAGGTTGGCTAACAAAACGTCATACGCCTTGTTAAGACTTGAAATACTATACATTAGGGAAAAACAGTAGACAACTTGACAGCGGTGTCATTCTTCACAAACTGATCTACTTCCCCCGATTTACAAGTAAATCTGCAATTCTGCTAACCCCATCTGAAGCTTTGCGCCACCTTCAATGCCCACTAAAAGCAGATTTAAAACCCTGCGCCCTTTGCTTGCCGCAAAACGATTAGCGCCACTCCCCTAGTCAAGCATTAAAACTAAGTGGGCGAGTCAAGGGTTCCCTTGACTCGCCCACTTATAAGCCTACTTGCTATTAGTCAACCTGCGCAGCAAGCTGACGAAGACGCAACAAAGACTCTTCCTTACCCAGAATCACCATGGATTCAAACAGTGGCGGAGAAATCAACTTACCAGTCACAGCTACACGCAACGGAGAGAAGGCCAAGCGCGGCTTGAGACCCATCTCTTCAATCATCTTGGCACGAAGCGCATGCTCGATAGCTTCAAGTTCGAAGTTCTCAAGTGCTTCGATCTCTGCGATGGCCGCCTCTAGCACCTCCTTGGTGCCTTCCTTGAGCTTCTTCATGGCCTTTTCATCGTATTCCAGCTGATCGGCAGGAACGAAGAAGAAGCCAAGCATATCGCGAGCCTCCCCTAGTACCTGAATGCGGGTTTGAATCAACGGAGCAGCCTCGTCAATAATTTCCTTCTCCCGATCGGTAAGATCAGCAAAAGTTGCCGCTGAAACCATCGGCTGCGGGTCACCCTCAACAGCGTAAATATCAGCTAGGTAAGGAACTAAGCGATCCCGGAAGTCCTGCGGCTCCAGCATACGAATATGCTCGGCATTAATAGCAATGCACTTCTTCGCATCAAAGCGCGCCGGGTTCGGGTTCACATCGTGCACATCAAAGGCTTCCACCATTTCATCGGCACTAAACAGATCATTGGTCGGGCTGATGGACCAACCCAGCAAGGCTAGGTAGTTCAGCAGACCCTCGGGCAGCATACCCTTGGCACGGTGAAGCAATAGGTTGGATTCAGGGTCACGCTTAGAAAGCTTCTTATTGCCTTCACCCATCACGTAGGGAAGGTGACCGAACTGCGGGGTGAACTTCGCAATGCCCAGTTCTTCAAGAGCCCGGTAGAGCACGATCTGACGCGGAGTGGAAGAAAGTAGATCTTCACCGCGCAGGACGTGAGTAATGCCCATCAAAGCGTCATCGACCGGGTTTACCAGGGTGTAGAGTGGGTGACCGTTACCGCGGACGATCACGTAGTCCGGGACCGACCCAGCCTTGAAGGTGATCTCGCCACGAACTAGGTCGGTAAAAGTAATATCCTCATCGGGCATCCGCAGGCGCAACACCGGCTGACGACCTTCGGCGCGGTAAGCAGCCTTCTGCTCTTCGGTCAGGTCTCGATCAAAGCCGTCGTAGCCGAGTTTCGGATCGCGGCCAGCAGCGCGGTGACGGGCTTCTACTTCCTCGGGGGTAGAGAAGGACTCGTAGGCGTAACCACCTTCAACGAGCTTTTCGACGACACCCGCGTAGATGTCCATACGCTCTGATTGGCGGTAAGGCTCGTGCGGGCCAGGCTTACCTACGCCCTCGTCCCAATCCAAACCCAGCCAACGAAGCGAGTCTAGAATCAGGTCGAAAGATTCCTGAGAGTCGCGAGCGGCGTCAGTATCTTCGATACGGAACACGAAAGTACCGTTGGTGTGACGCGCGTAAGCCCAGTTAAATAGGCAGGTACGAACCATTCCCACGTGAGGCATACCCGTCGGGGACGGGCAAAAACGCACGCGGATATCACTTTTTTCTGTCATGAGTTTCCTTAACTAGATATCTCTATAAGTCTGTACTTTAGCGAAGATTTTTAACGGCTCAATACCGGATTACGGAATGAACCCAAACCGGCAATCGCGCATTCCATCTGTTTGCCAGCGGCCAGTTCTGGTGCGCCCGCTAGGGAGCCAGTGGCGATCACGTCACCCGGTAGCAGCGTGGTAATGCTAGAGGCCTCGGCTACGAGCTCGAATACGGTGCGGCGCATCCCCGAAGTACTTCCCTGCTGAGTGGTTTCACCATCAACTGAGGACGAGAGTTCTAGATTGTCAACATCCAATTCGGGGTCAACAGTAATCCACGGGCCGATCACACAGGCGGTATCAAAGCCCTTCGCAGCTACCGTCAATGGAGCTACGTTGGGACCAGCTGCGGTTACATCATTGATAATGGTGTAACCCATAATTGCGTGCTTGGCTTCTTCCGGGGTCAGGTTCTTTGCCATGGTTTTCATGACCACACCTAGTTCAACCTCTCCCCTCAGGACCTCTGCATATCCGGGGAAAAGAATCGGGTCATCAGGACCGATTACCGAAGTGTTTGGCTTGATAAAGAAGGGGATTGCTCCGCCGGATCCTTTAGGTCCGTAGCTGTCCGCGGCGCCTAACACCTTCGAACGTGGGAGTACTGGAGAGAGGAGGTGAACTTCCTCGAAAGAGTAGATTGGGCCAGCGGGCTGAACCTGGTCGAAAAGCGGGTCACCTTTGAGGGCCACAATCTGGTCAGAGTCTGCTTCTGCGGCTCCAAACATGATTTGGTTATTGATTTCAAATCTCACTACGCGCATGGGTTCAGTATATCCCTATTTGCTTGGCTCGATACCTTCTAAGTCTTAGATTAAGGCCTAGGGCACAATCGTCCGAACCGGCCGGCGCTCTTCTAGTCGCTGCGTGGCAGTCACCTCGTCTATTCTTGAGGGTAGTAGTCCGATTAACCAACTAACTTAGACTTAATAGTTTAGGCTTTTTAATCCACAGGAAGATTTTATGAGCACTCCAGAGCTGAACCTTATTCTTGATGATCTTGAAGATCGCAATCAGCTCGAGGACGCCGACGCACTTTTCTCTGCTTTTTCTACCTGGGCTGAAGAGACTGGTCGCCCCCTCTACCCTCATCAAGAGGAAGCGATCCTAGCGATTTTTGCGCAGGAGCATGTCATTGTTGCGACACCGACGGGTTCGGGAAAGAGCATGATCGCCCTAGCGGGACATTTTAAAGCCTTGGCCGCTGGGGAACGTTCCTATTACACGGCACCGCTTAAGGCTTTGGTGAGCGAGAAGTTCTTCGACCTGGTGGCCATTTTTGGGGCGCAAAACGTTGGGATGATTACCGGCGATGTCAGTCTTAATCCCCTTGCTCCCATCATCTGCTGTACCGCTGAAATTCTGGCTAATCAGGCCCTGCGCGAAGCTGAGGGGCTAGATGTCGGGCTAGTAGTCATGGATGAGTTCCACTTTTATGGGGATCCCGAACGAGGCTGGGCCTGGCAGGTTCCACTGTTAACACTGCCGCAGGCGCAACAGGTCTTGATGAGCGCCACCTTGGGCGATGTCAGTTTTTTCCTGAAGGATCTTAAGGAACGCAGCGGACGGGAAGCGGTCCTGGTGGAGGCGGAAACCCGCCCGGTCCCCCTCGAAATGGAATACACCCTAGAGCCTACGCATGAGTTACTTGAGCGTCTGATTCAGCAAGGCCGCTACCCTATCTATCTGGTGCATTTTTCTCAGCGTTCCGCTTTGGCTTCAGCTCAGGCCCTGCTTTCAGCCAATTTGCTCTCCAAGGAGCATAAGGCTCGGATTGCGGAAGCGATTGGTGATTTTCGATTTAACACTAAGTTTGGCCGGACCCTCTCAAAACTTTTACGTCATGGGGTGGGATTACACCATGCAGGCATGTTGCCCCGTTATCGCCGCCTAGTTGAGCGCCTGGCCCAAGCGGGAGTGCTGGCCGTGGTGTGTGGGACGGATACCTTGGGCGTGGGTATTAACGTCCCGATCACCTCGGTGGTCTTTACGGCTTTGACGAAGTTTGATGGTTCTAAAGAGCGTCATCTTTCTGCTCGTGAGTTCCATCAGGTGGCGGGACGGGCCGGTCGCGCCGGTTTTGACACTATTGGTTATGTCGAGGTGCAGGCTCCAGAGCATGTGATTGAAAATGCGCGGGCCTTGGCCAAAGCTGAGGGCGACCCGAAGAAGGTCAAGAAGATTACCCGTAAGTCAGCCCCAGAGGGCCGCGTGAACTGGACGGAGGCGACCTTTGACCGGTTAGTCGCCGCTCCCCCGGAACCTTTGACTTCCAACTTTTTGATTACTCCGGCAATGGTTATGAATGTGCTTTCTGGTTTTGGCGAGGAAGCTCCCGACCGTTTGGTTCGTTTAGCTACTGAAAACCACGATCCGGTTTCACCGCGGAACTTGCATTTACGTCAGCTGGGCCAGATTTACCGTTCCCTTCTGACCGCGGAGGTTTTGAAGGTGGCAAAGGATGGGAAGATCAGTATTAACCGTGAGCTGCCCGATGAGTTTGCGTTGAATGCTCCGCTTTCTACCTTTGTGTTTGCAGCTTTGGACTTGTTGAATCCAGAGGATCCTACCTATGCCTTGGATTTGATTTCTTTGGTGGAAGCCACCTTGGAAGATCCTCGATTATTACTGGTGGCCCAGCAGCATGCTGAACGCGGCCACGCGATTGCGGCAATGAAAGCGCAGGGGATGGACTATGACGCCCGCATGGAGGCCTTGGAGGAGGTTACCTGGCCCAAGCCGCTTGCTGAGCTTTTGGAACCGGCCTTCACCATGTTTGCAAAGGCGAATCCTTGGGTGGCCGGGGAAGAGCTAAAGCCTAAGTCGGTGGTCCGTTTTATGGTTGAAAATGCCATGACTTATTCGGATCTGATTGCTCGCTTTGACCTAGGCGCCGCCGAGGGCTCGGTCTTGCGATATTTGACGGATGCTTATCGGGCTTTACGCCAGGTCATTCCACCCCAGGCGGCGAATGAAGAGTTCGAGAACATTGTTTCTTGGTTGGGTAACCTGATCCGTTTGGTGGACTCTTCCTTGCTTGATGAGTGGGAGTCCTTCGAGGAAGCTGAACACGACCCGGCGGAGGTTGCCGAGTTGGTCGCTAAGCATCAAAATCAGACTGGCTCTGAAAGCACTCCAGAAGCCGCTGAACTGCCTTTTGGGGCGGATGCTGACGGGCGGATCTCCCTGAGTGCCAATCCTTATGTGTTCCGGAATTTGGTGGCGAAGGACCTGTTTAAGGTCGTTGAGCTGCTAGCGGCTGATCGCCCGGAGAATTTGGCGAAGTTGGGTTTCCCGGGTTGGGACGAGGACGCCTTTGACGAATGTTTGGACCGCTATTGGGCCGAATACGACTTCCTTGAGACCGGCACCGAAGCGCGTTCTGCGCAGTACCTGCAGACTTGGACGGAACCAACCGACGCCGACTTCGCGATGGTCCCGGCCCCATTCGCACCCGCGCCGGACTTGCCGGTCCCCTTCCCCACCTCGGGCGCTTGGCTGGTTAAACAGACCTTGCTTGACCCCGAGGGGGATCTGGATTGGGCTATCTGGGCCCTGGTTGATTTAGCAGCTTCTGATGAGGCCGGGCAGCCGGTTATCCGGTTACTCTCCGTCAGCCCCCACTAGCTGATACATCCAGCCTTCCGTATCGGGGGCGAGGCCGAACTGAATATCGGTTAGGGACTTGTAGGTTTGCATGGTTACCGGACCGACGGGAAGCTCGACTTCGAATTCGGTCCCGGCTAGTCTGCCGATGGGGGCGACCACCGCAGCGGTGCCACAGGCGAAGATTTCAACTACCTCGCCACTTTCGATTTGGGCGACTAGTTCTTCAAGGTTGATTTGGGTTTCTTCAACCTGGTGTCCCTGTTTTTCTAGGAGGGTGATGATCGATGAGCGGGTTCCTCCCGCGAGGATCGTACCGGTCAAAGCGGGGGTACGAACGCGTCCGTCTTGGTGGACAACGAACACATTCATGCCACCTAGTTCTTCAAGGTTCTTGCCGGTCTTGGCGTCTAGGTAGCAGACCTGCTGGTAGCCTAGGGCAGCGGCTTCCTTTTGCGGCAGCATGCTGGCAGCGTAGTTGCCACCGGTTTTGGCGGTGCCGGTGCAGCCGGGGCCGACTCGGTGGTACTTCTGGGTGACCCAGATGCTGACTGGTGAGAAATCCCCAGAGAAGTAGGGCCCTACCGGGGTAGCGATACACAGGTATCGGTAAGAACGAGACGGGCTAACGCCGATGCGGGCTTCAGTTCCGATCATCATAGGGCGTAGGTAGAGGCTGGCGCCGGGCATTGAGGGCACCCAGTCACGGTCGGTTCGGACTAGGGCGGCTAGGGACCCAATGAACTGTTCAACGGGAATGGTTGGCATGGCCATGCGCTCTGCAGAGGCGTTAAATCGAGCCGCGTTATAAGCCGGACGGAAGGTCCAGATACTGCCGTCTGGGAAGCGGTAGGCTTTCATTCCTTCAAAGATTTCTTGGCCGTAGTGTAGGACGGAGGTAGCCGGGTCCATTTGTAGCGGGCCGTAAGGCAGGAGCGCCTGGTTGGTCCAGCCGGTCTCTGGTTCGTATTCTGCTGAGGCCATGTGGTTTGAGAAGTTCGTGCCGAACACAGAGTTGGCGATCAGGTCGCTTACTTCAGAGGCTGGTTTGGGGCGGTATTCGCCGCCGGGAAAGTACTCTGCCAGTTCTGCGGCTGAGCCTAAAGGTAGTTTCGCAGCTTCCTCGAATCGAATTTCTGGTGACACTTTATCTTCTTTCCGTATTTAGGCGGCCCACAGGCTTGGGCACTAAGGCCCAATTATGCCGCTTTTCGACTTTTAGGGAGTCAAGATTCCCACAATATGAGAAAATTATCCCATAGTTTGTTCACACTCAACGAGGAGCGGCAATGATTCAGACTACGCTAAGTTTCTTAGCTTCGTCACCTGTCTTAGTCCTGTTCTTGCTAATTGGCATTGGTATGGCTTTTGGACATGTAAAAGTCAAGAGCGTCAGTCTTGGTGCAGCAGCGGTTTTGTTCGTAGCAATCGCGCTTTCTGCCTGGGGTGAGGCCTACGGGATTCATATTCGTGTTCCCCACGAACTAGGTATCTTCGGCTTGGCAGTCTTTACTTTTGCGATTGGTATTTATTCAGGACCGAACTTCTTTAATACGTTCAAGTCCGCTGGTGGTCCGGTAGCCGCGATGATGGTTGCTTTGACTGCTGGTGCTCTAGTGGCTTTCTATGGCGGCAAATATGTATTTAACCTGACTACTGCACAGGCCATGGGTGTCTTCGCGGGTGCCACCACTAACACCCCTACCCTAGCCGCCGTTGGTAAGGCTTCTGGTGACGCTGCAAACGCAACCGTTGGTTACTCGATTACTTACCTCTTTGGTGTGATTGGCATGCTAGCTTTCACGCTTCTGGCACTACGAGTTTCAGCCGGCGATAAGGATAAGCCGTCCGCTATTGGCAACCGAACGGTGCGTGTTGAGCGACAGGATGAGCCAGCCTTGGAAGAGCTCTATAAATTGGTTGATGGCCGGGTTACTTTCTCGCGTATCCGTCGTGGTGAGGTGGGACCGATTATGCGTCCTAAACTCGATGACCGAGTGTTTGCGGGCGACCTGGTCACCGTGGTGGGCCCATTAGAGGATATCAACCTGATTACCCAGAAACTTGGTCATGACTCTTCGCTTTCTTTGATCGCTGATCGTCGTTGGCTGGATTTCCGTCGAATCACAGTTTCTGATCCGAAGGTGGCGGGCCGGACCATTGGATCTTTGAATCTTAATGAGCTTTTCTCTGCCTCCATTTCTCGTGTTCGTCGCGGTGACGTAGATATGGTGGCTAACCCGAAATTGATCCTGCAGCAGGGTGACCGTGTCCGTGTCGTTGCGCCCACGGGACAGATGAAGGAAGTTTCTAAGTTCTTTGGTGACTCTTCGAGAGGTTTGACTGATCTTAATCCGATTGCGCTTGGTCTGGGGATGGCCTTCGGCATTTTGATTGGTGAAGCCCCGATCTTGACCCCGACCGGGGCCACCTTCTCCATTGGTTCTGCTGCGGGAACTTTGCTAGTTGGTTTGGTATTTGGCCGCCTAGGCCGCATTGGACGGGTGGTCACTGCTATCCCCTACACCACCTGTATGGTGCTTTCTGAATTCGGTCTACTGATCTTCCTCGCGCAAGCTGGGACCAATGCGGGTGGCCAGATTGCCAATGCGTTCACCGGCGGTGTCTGGTGGAAGATGGCCGTCTTGGGCGTCGTAGTGACTACCACCGTGGGTGCCCTATTGTTCATTTTGATGCGCGCACTCTTCCACATGGGCGGCACTCGACTATCTGGTGTCATTGGTGGTACCCAAACCCAACCTGCGGTACTGGCCTTTGCTAATAACCGTACGTCAGCTGATCCTCGAGTAGCTTTGGGCTACGCGATGGTTTACCCGGTGGCGATGGTTTTGAAGATTATGCTGGGACAGATCTTCGGTGGCATGTAGGCATGAGCGCTGTTTGTTTAACCCTCAATTGAGGTAATTAGTTTGGGCCCCAACCAGTACGGTTGGGGCCCAAACTAATCAGCGTGGTTCTCTACTTTGAATAAGTTCAAACTCTAGATCAGCGAATGTACTTCCGGGAAGAGCTTTCTAGAGTCGGTAGCTTGTCGGTCGGGGTGTCAACGATCCAGCGGGTATCGGTAACCATACGAGCGATGGCTAGACCGAAACCGATGGCGGTAATCACGAAGAAGACCTGTACGACCTGAGCGATTGCGTCGGTGACTAGACCGTTGTTCATGGCGGTGACGGCACGGTAGAAGGGCACGCCAGGGATCATGATAACTACGGCAGGTACCGACAAGGAGACGCGAGAGTAGTAGGTCTTAGCAGCTACCGCGGCAGCAAGTAGACCGATGGCTAGCGCAGCGGCACCGACAGCGGCGTGCCACGGGAAGTGGTTATCAACCGCAATGGTGCGTAGGGTATTGACGCTAGCGCCGATGGTCGCGGCTACCGCACAGACCTTCCATGGAGTGTTGAATAGAATTGCGAATCCCCAGGCTGCGATGAAGGAGCAGAAGAATCGTAGGGTAATTAGTAGCCACCAAGGCATTGGGTGGTTTACCTGTACGTTGAGGTCCCAGCCGGAAGCGTAGGTTACACCCCATACTGCCACGCCGGCGGAGGCCATCACGGCAAGCACATATGAGGTTCTAGTGAGTGCGGACGGGAAGTCCATACGCACTAGGTCCAATATGGCTGTAGTCATGGGGAAACCGGGAATCAGGAAGAGGATCGCGGAGATCAGACCGGCCTGGTTCTGGGCAACGTTAAGAATACCCATTGCCCCCATGGCTTCGATAGCGCCAATGTAGATGGATGATGCTAGAACACCGCATAGTAGCCAAACCGCAAAGTGGTTGAACTTTCGGTGAAGGGTAATACGGCGTAGAGCTTGGCCAAAGGTGGCAGCGATGAGTACGGCTAGGCACTCGTAGAGGCCGCCCTTGTTTAGGAAGCAGAAGCCTGCACAGGCAATACCGGATGCCAGAGCGTTGACTACGGGCCCGTAGAGGGGACCCTGGGATTCGATCTTATCGAGCTCTTCTTCCAAGTCTTCGGCGGCCATGTCGTCGTGAAGGTTGTGGGAGAGTTCTTTGAGCTGGTCAATACGATTAGCGTTAACACCGAAGGTGCGGTTTTCATAAAGTTCGGTACGGAACGTGCCGTTTGCGTAGGCTGTGGTCGCGATATCTGAGAAGGAAACCGAGGCACGGTGTTCTTCAATCCCAACGGCACGCGCCATGCGTGCCATTGAGGCCTTTACGCGGTAAGAGCTAGCGCCGGCTGAGAGTAGGAGCCGCCCGAACCGCATAACTACACCAGATTGCTTCGCAAGACGTTGGTGCGGGTCCATCTGGGCGACCTGAGGATGGGCGGACAGAAATGGATGTTCTGCAGGATTAATTTCAGTATTCACGATTGTATAGTTTGTCATGTTCTGGAGTGATTGGCTGTTTCAACGGTGAAAACGCGGCAAATTTAACTTTAATGAGAATCTGGGCCGTTAGCCCTTAATCCTGGAATCCTCCCTAGCCTGAGGATCAGTGATTCGGATTAGGACTAGAGAGAAGTAATACGCAATATCTTGAATTGTTTTGGGGCCCGGTGCCAAACACTGTTTGGTTCCGGGCCCCTCTTTTGTTGTTTTTAAGTGGCGGTGTCCTACTCTCCCACACCCTGGCGAGTGCAGTACCATCGGCGCTGGTGGGCTTAGCTTCCGGGTTCGGGATGGGACCGGGCGTTTCCCCACCGCTATGACCGCCACAAGTCTTTGTGGAGTGCCATCCAAAGAACGTAACCATAACGGTTAATCGTTTTTGTTGGTGGTGTTTATTCAATTATTTGGCTTAAATATTTTCTCCCACAGTGTGTGCGGGGTGGT
>NZ_MQSU01000010.1 GCF_001907245.1 Boudabousia liubingyangii | reverse complement strand
GGGCTCTGTTGCAAAAATCGTGAAGCTTGAGCATGCTTGGCGGAGATTGGACGGACGGAACGATGACGGATTTCAAGTGGCGCCATTTCCAGGGTGATGTGATCCTGTGGGCGGTGCGCTGGTATTGTCGCTATCCGATCAGCTATCGCGACCTTGAGGAAATGCTGGCGGAACGCGGCATTTCGGTCGACCATACGACGATCTATCGCTGGGTCCAGTGCTACGCCCCGGAGATGGAGAAGCGGCTGCGCTGGTTCTGGCGGCGTGGCTTTGATCCGAGCTGGCGCCTGGATGAAACCTACGTCAAGGTGCGGGGCAAGTGGACCTACCTGTACCGGGCAGTCGACAAGCGGGGCGACACGATCGATTTCTACCTGTCGCCGACCCGCAGCGCCAAGGCAGCGAAGCGGTTCCTGGGCAAGGCCCTGCGAGGCCTGAAGCACTGGGAAAAGCCTGCCACGCTCAATACCGACAAAGCGCCGAGCTATGGTGCAGCGATCACCGAATTGAAGCGCGAAGGAAAGCTGGACCGGGAGA
Organism: Boudabousia liubingyangii; assembly: GCF_001907245.1. Taxonomy (GTDB): domain Bacteria; phylum Actinomycetota; class Actinomycetes; order Actinomycetales; family Actinomycetaceae; genus Boudabousia; species Boudabousia liubingyangii. The sequence continues at coordinate 344 of NZ_MQSU01000010.1, read as the reverse complement.
CGGCCCACCGGCAGGTGAAGTATCTCAATAACGTGATCGAGGCCGATCACGGAAAGCTCAAGATACTGATCAAGCCGGTGCGCGGTTTCAAATCGATCCCCACGGCCTATGCCACGATCAAGGGATTCGAAGTCATGCGAGCCCTGCGCAAAGGACAGGCTCGCCCCTGGTGCCTGCAGCCCGGCATCAGGGGCGAGGTGCGCCTTGTGGAGAGAGCTTTTGGCATTGGGCCCTCGGCGCTGACGGAGGCCATGGGCATGCTCAACCACCATTTCGCAGCAGCCGCCTGATCGGCGCAGAGCGACAGCCTACCTCTGACTGCCGCCAATCTTTGCAACAGAGCC
>NZ_MQSU01000001.1:22223-577825 GCF_001907245.1 Boudabousia liubingyangii | reverse complement strand
CCTGCAGCTAAGGCGTAGGGCATCGGGCCAGTACCACCAGAGATGGGGAGCTCGCCACGACGCGGGTCGTGAACCTTGATCAAACCGTTGTAGATGTAGAAGGTATTGTCAACCTGCTTCAGGCAGGTCTCCGGGTTACAGTTCTCATCTGTTAGCGGGTTACAGGTAACTGCGCTAGAACCAGTAGTCTCTGTTGCTTTACCTTCTACGACCGCTCCGTTAGTGTCGTATGCAGTGATTACACCGTTCGCCGACACCTTGAACTGTAGAGGCTGAGGAAGCAGCGAAGCACAGTATTCCTTTGCCCCATCTTTATTCTCGGTGTAGCACTGGGGAGCTTGGGTTTCTACCAACCAGTAGACCTTATTGGGTACAAGATCCTTTGCCTGGAAGGTTGACTCGGTCAACGAACCCGGTAGGTTTGCGTTGTAGACACAAGTTTCAAACTCTAGCTTCTTGGTTTGAGGATCAAACTTAGCCTTGCATTCGTTAACTAGTCGGTCCTTTTCCGAATCTAGCGGCACACAGTTCGCGTTAGCCTTAGCGTTCGGGTTTGCGTCACAAACCTTGAACTTAGCACCAGGCAAGTACAACTTACCGGTATCGTCAGTCTTACGAATCAGAACCTTGACCGAGCCAGGAGTTACGGGCACACAAGCATCGTTATTATTGTCGGTACCTTCATCTCCAGGAATAGAGACCTTGTTAAAGAAACCAGTACCAGCGGTGCCAGCTTCCTCGACCTTACATTCGCCAGCTTTCTCCCAATCAATCTTAGTTGCCGGAACCTGACCAGTTACCTCGACAACGTACTGAACCTTACCGTTAACGGCGACAAGCTCATTTTCTGCCCCAGCCGGAATCTCAAAGGCAGCATCCGTACCCTGAGAAGCTAGCTGCGCCTTAGCGATCTCACCGTTTACTGCCTTACCGACCTTGATATCTACGATAGTCCAGTTTTCAGGCAGAGTGATCGAGTCAGCAATAGCCGGCTGGCGTGAAGGAGTAAGACCAGTGTTAGTAACAGTCACAAGGTACTTGACGGTCCCCTGGTAGTTTTCGCCCACCTTAGTGGCCACTACCGGGTCACCGTTAGCCGCACCAGCAACGTTGTTGTTCACCGCGACCTTTTCAACATTCCACTTTTCGATCGGTTTGACCGGAATACAGGCAATGTTGTCTAGGATCGGAACCTTGTTGTAATCCAAGTTTTCGTTTTGAACCTCGGTGCGGTTACCAACACCCTTAGCGGTAGTGGTGACCTTGTCGCCACGCATATCAATGTTTTCACATTCACCTAGCTTGGCGAACTGCTTTGCATAAGGGCTAGTTCCGGTTTCCGGATCAACCGTTAGATTTAGTCGTAGCGGGATGGTGATCTTGAAGGACACAGAGGCATTAGCCGGTAGCAATAGGTTATTGCTTAGAATAGCTCCGCCCTTTGCGGTCATCTGCTTTTCATCCAGAGTCTGGGTTTGAGCTTTTAAGCCAGATTCTCCAGGTTGGAACTCGACCTTGGCAGTAGCGTTTTCTTCCCATTTCATGCCTGCCGGGACGATGAAGAAGTCCTTCACCGGACCGGTAGCAGCCTTGAAATTCGAGTCATTAACAACCTTCACGATGTACTCGAAGTCAGTGCGGTACTGCACCGGGTTTGTACCAGGTACGGCCACCGGAGTAACTTCCTTGCCTACGTGAGAATTGCCCGCGGACGGATCGGCAGCGACCTTTTCTACGTGAACCAGCGGCATACGAGTGTTCTTTACCGTACAGGTAACATTATCGTTCTCGTTGATCTGAACCTTACCGTTCTCAACCTGCTTACCAGAATCACAGCTCCAGTCACCAAGTTTGAAATACTGACCAGCAGACTGATCGGCAGAAGGCTGCTCGAAGAGCTGGTAGTTACCAGTCACAACATCTTTATCAACCGCAGCTGAACCAGTAATACCGTTCAGCGAAGTAAGAGTCTGAGACGGATCGGCGGAACCAGCAGAAAGTTGGAACTTCTGAGCATCACTCTGATCCGAAATCAGCTGGCCATCCTGATCCACAATCTGCTTAACCAGCTTCAAGTGAGCCTTCGGGCGCGGCTTAACCGGCACACAGGCATCGTTGTTATCAGCGCCGTCAGAATCATTATTCATGGTGACGGAGTTGAAGAAACCACCACCAGCTTGACCCGGTCCCTCAGTATTGCAGTCGCCTACCGCATTATTACCGGCTTCAAAACTGTCGGCCTGTAGCTTGACCGTAATCTTGTAGCTCTTGTAAGCACCTGCCTCCAAGTTACCAGGACGCAAAGTCAACACGTTGTTAGCACTCTCAGACTTACCATCGACGAGGACGTCCATGATAGTAAAGCCCTTAGGCGGAGCGATAGTATCGGTGACGGCACCAGGATCGCCAGCGCCACCACCAGTGTTAGCTACGGTAACCAAGTATTGAATCGTGGTTGCACCGTCAGCGGAAATCTGAGCGGAGTTTTCTGTGGTTGAACCCGGTACAGCAGGAGCACCGGTCACAGGGTCAATGGCGGATTTCTGAAGCTTGAACTTCGGTGAACTAGGTTCAGGTGTCGGCATAGGGCTTACTGGGGGCAAGTAAGAGCAAGATCCCATATCGATAACTCCATTTTTGATGATGCTATCAGGAACCTTTTCAATCGATTTTGTTGAAGCGTTTAAACGGTAAAGAATATTCTTACTACTTGAATCGACAGAGCCAAAATACAGTTTCCCATCATTCCCAACCGCAAAACCATTGATACTAATGATTGCCATACTGCTGTAGTATAGATCCGTCGTGGTCGGATCTACACTTACATTCTCATCACGTTTTTCGTTAATCGTCTTTTTGCTGAAGGTTAAAACTGCTTTAGCTTTTTTAGCGGCATCACCTGATGATGCTCCCTTAGAAATTACAACTAAGTCGCCAGACGCTGTAAAAGTAATATCGTTAAACTGAGTGTTTGTTGCTTCAGGATTCTGCAATCTTCCATGACTTACCCATCCAGCTTCCAGATCCTTACTATTCAACGAATATAACGCGTTTAAATTCGACTTATCAATCACCCAATAAACACCAAAAGGATCGATCCCGAATGCAATATCATCAGACTGCACAGGGATTGCGGGTAGCTTAGAATCTGTACCTACGCTTCCTGGAGTAGTTGAAGTTTCATAAACTTTTTTTCCTACCAGATAAAATAACTTTTCAGAATGCAAGGGCGAAATGGCAAATGCTCCAGAGGTAGCCTGCGGATTGAAGTTATCTCGAGCCGGGTCAAAACTCGTACCGTTAAACTTCACAATTCCCTTTTGATTTGTATGTGATAACCCTTCATGAATATAGATATTCTCACACCATTTCGTGTCGGGCTTAGGTGGAATCTTTCCGTTTTCATCTGGAACGATCACTAGAGTTTGAGCGTAATCCTCTGCACTAACTTCCGGACGCGCTACCTGCAAAGACATGGCGATCTTACGATCACTATCACCATCTGTTGAAACACCGTCTTTTACACAGTTTTCAAAAGTAAAACCACGGGTTACCGTAACTTCAGCCCCAGCAGGAAGCCAAGTCTTGCCAGTCCAGTTAGCAGGGTTCCATTCCCAGTTAGTGGAATCTAGCCACTTAACTTGGTTAACACTTACGTTCCCAACACTAGAAGTGTACTGGGGAACCGACGGATCCGGGGACACATAAGTAGACCCCTTCAAGATCTGATCAGTGATATCAACACCATTCGAAACCACCTTAATACTGTTAAAGGTGCTTGCATCCGCCCAGTTGGGGGACACATGTTTCAAATCAGCCTTATCGATCTTGACCTTCCCCAGACCGGCCTGATCACCAGCCTTTACATCCAGAAGCCAGCCGCCAACCTTATTAGTCCAGTGGTTCTCAACATAACCACGACAGGCATTAAGCGGCTGGGTCTGTCCATCAGAAATCGAGCCATCTTTAGCTGATACCAGCAGGCCAGGCCCCTGAGTCATGTCAGGCAAAATTCTAGAAATAACTTGTCCGGCGATACTTGCGCTGGCAAAATCTCCCGGCTTCAAAGTATCAGCTAGTGTAGCCTCGGCGGTAAAGATTGCCTTAACCTCACCCTGGATCCCCTCAGCTACATAGTTCCAGTTACCACTCTCATCCTTTTCAACAGTTAAAGAAGTGGGCGTAACCGGAGTACCATCTAGTCTTTCAAACCGAATATTATCCTTCGTCGGATCAGATGAGAAGGGAGCATTGGGTGAAGGAGTTACAGTAACCCCAAATTTAGTCTTACCTTTTGCATCTTCGAGTTTACTAAAAACGACGGTACCAGTGTAGGTAAGCTTAGCGCCAGCTGCGGGCTTAACCCCGTCAGCGAAAGTATGCTCCATCGTCGCCTTAGCAACCGGGTTGACATCAAGCTTAGGGCCGGGGATATTCGCAGCCGTATACGCCTGCGCTTCTGGGGTCACGAAAGGAAGCGTCACCACCCCAAGGGAAGCAGCAAGCGCCATAGAAAGGGGAATCACCGCACTGCGGGAGAATCTTCTCTCTGTCTTATTCGTTCTCATCATGGCCATCCAGATTCGTAATTTTGGTCATTTCTAATCAGTCCCACTCAAGCTCCCCCAGACCCCATCATCTGGGAAATGGAGACTTCAGTAGGTCTCTTAAGCCTGACTATATCGACTTACAACACCACCGTCTTGTCAGAAATTTTATGAAAACGATTTCCCCCCAAAAAATACGAATAAAAACTCACTAAGAATGAATAAAAAGCTCAAAATTGCCCGTTTTATCAAATAAAACCTGCATACTAATCGACAAAATTAAATGAGAATCACTACGACTAATTTCTCACAATTTTTTCAGAGTTGACATAATTTTTTCATATCGCCACCAAGTGACACAAAATGCTTAAATTGCAGAACTAATGCAACGTTATTTATTCAAAACGACCAAATTGCCTAAAAATGCCTGAATAACATATTAATTACAAGTTCATAACCTCCCGCCACAAACACCAAAACCCCCGAAATATCAACAAATAAAGGTGGTGGCCCGGTCCCCCAAAGAGGAACCGGGCCACCACCCGAAAACCGCTACTAAATGATCACAGCAAACCCGTCAGTCCTGCTTGCGCTTCCGTACCGCAGCCAACGCATAAGCACCAGAACCAAGCAACAGCAACGAACCAGCTACCACCAAAGTCGCAATACCTGCACCACCAGTTGCGGGCATCGGGAAGTTAGCATTCTTCTTCACGTCAGTGACATCTAGCGTCACCTGACCTGTAGCAGAAGCATTCTCCTTCAACACCTGGAAGTTAATCGGCTGCGGCAACAGCTCATAACCCGCAGGCGCCTGAACTTCCTTCAAGCAGTACGCAGTCACGCTCTTCCAAGCCACCGGCTTCTCATCCTTCTCAAAGGTCAGACCACCATTACGGTAATCGTTCACCAGCAAGCCTGAAATAACAATCTTTCCGACCTTGTCTTCCTCGCCCTCAGCGTCGGTACCGGAAATCCACTCAGACTTACCGTTTACCGAGATCTGCTCGCCCAACTTGTAGCCATTAGACGGGTCGCACTGGAACAGTTGGAACTTAGCGCCGTTCAGCTTAGTGCCATCACTGCCCTTCTTATTAATCAGGACCTTACCGTAGTAAGACTCAACCTCATTACCAGGGGTAGAACCGCCCGGCTCCGGGGAATCCGGGGTCGTAGGCACGTGCGGCTTAGGCTTTTCCGGGTTCTTCGGTAGGTTCGGCCGGGGATTGTTAGGCTCATTCGGGTTCCACTGGTTAAAGCCCTCATTATCCGGGTTGGTGATCTCAAAGACCTTGTTCGGGATCCTCTCCCCTGCCGTCGTGGCCTTCACCCTAGTGTGGAAATCCCAGAAAACCTTCTGGTCAACCTTCATCTGGCCAACCTTTGCTGAATTCTCCTCTGCGGAATACTTCAGCTTCGCCAAACCAGACTTAGTGAGCTCCATGGTCACATAACGGTACTTGCCAACCGGCTTATCCGAAATAGTGACCGTGAAGTCACCACTCTCTAGTTCCTGCTTCCCAATCCGAACCGTATCGGTCGTTTTCCCAACCCACTCCAACTGCTCATCCAAGAAACGGTCAATCAGCATGAACTGGTTCAGCGAAGTAGCCGGAATCTCTGCCGAAAGGGTATACAGAATCTCTGACTGTGCCGCGTCATTACCGGCACCCTTACCCTTAGCATCATCATTCAGGGTCTTAATTGGGGAAGTAATGGGCGTGTTCTTCGGGTACACGTGAATGTCATACATCCATTCACTCTGGTTACCCGGATTAGTCATGGGAACTGAGATGACGAAGGGTTCAGCCTTACGGATCATGCTGGCCTTAACCTTCTTTTCCTTGCCGGTCGTTGGATGAATGGTTACCTCATCCTGGTTAATCGACTCAACAACTAGGTATAGGCCCACCGGCAAGGCGGATAGATTAGCGTTACCGGTAGCGTCAGTAGTGACCCCATCCCCCACCTTGGTGACCTTAAAGCCACCAATCTCTGCGGGCACCTGACCATCTTCCGTAGTCAGCTTAGTCTTTTGGATTGCCTGAGCTGCCTGCCAGCCCGCATTAGTCCTCAGATCAAGAGTCTTATCGTCCCCGATCCGGTAGGCAGTAAAGGTTACCCCCTCAATTGGCTCGGCCCCCTCCGGAGTCGATTTCAAAGCAGTACCGTCCGGAGTGGTGGTCTGACCAGTAGCCGGGGTCAACTTGGTGACCTTAATACTGCCCTGAGTGCCGGTAATCCCGGAAAGTGGGGCGGGAGTGGGGGCGGCGTCCTCGGCAAAAGCTACCGTTGAACCCAAGCCCATTAGAGCTACCGCAGCGACGGTAAATCCAGCGGTGGTAGTACGAATCTTGCGGGTCATGGTTACTCTCCTAAAATTGTTCCCGATTTTTGTCATTAAAGTCTGTTTTGATAACTGTCAACCAGCCCCGTCACTGTTAAAACCAGTGCCCGAAAGGCCGGCAATACCTAAAAGGTGACCACTAGAAACCTAAAGACTTAGGCCTACTAGCTACGCGAAGAAGGAATCGTACGAAGTGAGGATCTAAAGCCATAACCCAAGCTCAACAGCAGCAGTAAACCTGCCGCCAGAGCGTAAGGCAAAGGCCCAGTCCCACCCGAAATCGGCAGGGTGCCATTACGAGGATCGCGGACATTAACCACCCCGTCGTAAAGGTAGAAGGTGCCATCGACGTTATTGACCGAACCCCGATCAACACAGCTGTTATCCGTCAGGTAGTTACAGTCTTCGCCCACCGGCCCGGAAGTAACCTTCCCGGAAGTAACCCGCCCGGCGGCATCAATCTGGAAACGCAAGGGCTCCGGAAGTAGCGCCGCACAGTACTCTTCCGACTTGTTCGGGGTCTGGCAAAGGGGGGCCTTCGTTTCCACCAGCCAGTAGTCCGTGCCCGGCTTCAACTTCGCGAAGAAAGTTGCCTGGGCCAGGTCCTTATCGGTGATCGCATCGGGCTTTGCCTCAGTTGCGACTTGCGCGGCCTGGCACGTGGAACGATCATTTAGCTGGCTCTGCTCACAGACCACAAACTGGGCGCCCTTCAGCGGGTGCGAACCGTCCTGGTCGGTCTTGCGGATCATCAGCTCGACCTCGCCCGGGCCGACGGGCACGCAAGCATCGTTATTGCCGTCCGTACCCTCATCGCCGGGGATCGAGACCTGGTTGAAGAAGCCCTTACCGGGGGTGCCGCCATCGGCGGTTTCACACTTTCCGGCGGTCTCCCATTTCACGTCTGCTTCCTGGGCTTGGCCGGTCACCTGCACTAGGTAGTGGACCTTACCTTCCGCGGCTACCTCTTCGGTTCCGGCCGGTATTTCTAGGCGACCATCGTTGAGCTGCGCCGGCATTTCGGTCAGTTCAGCATTCGTGAAAGTGGCGTTCTGCTGAACTTTCTTGGTTACCCGATAGAGCTTGGTATCTGTGACTGTCCACCCTTCAGGTAGGGTCACCATGTCGGTTACCTGCGGCTGGTTCGAGGGCGTCTGGCCAGTATTAGTGACCGTCACTAGGTACCTGGCGGTAGCTTGTAGTTTGCCTTCACCGGCTTGGGTGACCCTGACCGGGGTGCCTTCGGGGCTACCTACCGTGAAAGTTTCCTGATTATCAGCTTGGGTAATATTGACCGCGACCTTTTCTACATTCCACTTCGAGCCCGGCTTAACCGGAATACAAGCAATGTTGTCCAGGATCGGAACCTTGTTGTAATCCAGATTCTCATTCTGGATCGCGACCCGGTTGCTAACACCAAACTTGCTGGTAGTAACCTGCTCTCCACGAACATTGAGGCTTTCACACTTACCCAACTGTTCAGCATGCTGCGCATAAACCGTCGAATCCCCTGACGGAGTCATATCCAACACCAGCGGAATAGAAACCGTAAACGAAGCTGAACTATTTGCCGGAATCTTCAGGTCTTGAGCCAAAGTAGCTCCCTGCGGGCCCTCAAGTGCTTCCTTCGACACCTCAGATTTAAGCTCCACAGGTGTAGCCGCCGGGTCTCCGGCAGCGAAAGTCACCGTCGCGGGTTTCAATACCGCCGGACTAACCAGCTCATCATCCCACTTCAAACCTGCCGGAACCTTAAAGAAGTCCTTCACCGGGCCAGTCGAAGCCTCAAAATTAGAATCATTAAATACCGTCACCTGGTACTTAAAATCAACCCGATACTTTAATGGATCCGTGCCCGCTACCGGCTCAGGCTTAACCGCCTGCCCAATCTGCGGGTTAGGTACACCTGGCGCCTCAACAGTACTGGCCACAACCGGGGTCTTCACCACGTGAACCAGCGGCATACGAGTGTTCTTTACCGTACAGGTAACATTATCGTTTTCGTTGATCTGAACCTTACCGTTCTCAACCTGCTTACCAGAATCACAGCTCCAGTCACCAAGTTTGAAATACTGACCAGCAGGCTGACCAGCGGCTGGTTGTTCACGCAGCTGGTACTTACCAGCAATCACGTCTTTATCAACCTGGGGGCTACCGGTGGTGCCATTTAGTGCGGTCAGGGTTTGGGCCGGGTCTCCTGAACCAGCAGATAGCAGGAACTTGGTGGCGTCTGCTTGGTTGGGTAGGATCCGCCCATCCTGGTCCACAATCTGCTTAACCAACTTCAAGTGAGCCTTCGGGCGGGGCTTAACCGGAACACAAGCATCATTATTATCCGGTCCGTCAGAATCCCGATCCATGGTGACAGAGTTGAAGAAACCACCACCAGATTGACCCGGCCCTTCGGTAGTGCACTGGCCATTTAAATTCTCTAGAACGGCCAAATTCTGCGCCTGAAGCTGGATGGTCATGCGGTATGAGACCAGATCAGTAGGTTGAATAATTCCCGGCGTGAACTGCTGATTAGGGTCTTTACCAACCGATTCGCCATCAACCAAAACGTCAGTAATCTCAAAACCCTCTGGGGCCACAAACTGGTCACGGATTATGCCCGGATTACCGGCGACTGTACCCGTATTAGCTACGGTAACTAGATAGTCAACGGTAGTCGCTCCCTCGGCAGAAATTTGAACCGGATTCAGCGTGGTAGTGCCCGCTTTGGCTACCGCCCCGGTTACCGGGTCGATTGCGGACTTCTGCACCTGGAACTTCGGGCCCGCGGGCGGCTGCGGTGTGAGCGGCAAGTCAGCAAAGCTACAGGAGCCCATATCCGCTATATAAGGTCTCCCAATATTTGTTGCGATTGTTACCTCTCCACCTTTAGGAGGTAGATAGTAAATCTCTCTGCCTACAGCGTTGGAAACAGGGGTACCACCCATGTACATTTTTCCATCTTTAGCAATCGCAAAACCATTAACTTGAGACAATTCGTGGCCCGGTATCATCTCGTAGTCGATGATCGAAGACGGTTTAATTAATTCGGCTTCACTTCTCTCTTTTGAGATTGAATCCTTAGTAAAGGTAAATAAACCTTTATAATTTCTGCTCTCTCGAGCATTAGCCTCACCAAACACTAGAAGATCACCGTTGCTTGTAAAGGCTAGATCATAAAATGCTTCTCTAGTTTTTACTCGAGGATTATCTAAGGTGCCATGTACAATCCAACCCGTTTTTTGGTTGGAACTGTCCGATGATTCCTCTCCTTCCTTCGGGTTAAGTGGTGTGGGTTTAATCGATCGAAGGATTCGAGTAGAAATATCAAAAGCCCAGATCACACCTTCAGGATCAACTCCCAAGGCAAATCCGTATTTGGAGGCCGGCAAACTAGGCAAACCTAGGCTTTGCCCAACAGGATTACTAATCAAGGCATTGTCTTCATTTTTAAATTTCGTCTCGTAAAGGGTGCCTTGTTTATCTAAGTAAATAATCCGATTTTTCCTCAAAGGCGACACTGCGATTGTGCCGTTATAAGGAGATGGTTTTGGATAAGGGATTGCCCCAAATAGATCTTTTCCGTCAAATTGTTGAATATTCGTTAGTGTTTTTAACGTACCCAACGTAACAAAAATGTCTTCACACCAAGCAGTGTCAGGGAGCGGCGGTTTTTCACCTTTTTCGTCCGTGGTAATGAATAAATCTTCTGCACTTTCCTCTGCAGTCATTACCGGACGGGTGATCTCTAGTACCATCCCCACTTTACGTTCGGTATCGCCATCGGTGGGGACACCCGGCTCTCTACAGTTCTCGAAGGTAAAACCCTTAGTAGCAGTAATTTCTGCCCCTTCTGGCAGCCAGGTATTGCCTGTCCAGTTAGCACTATTCCAATCCCAGTTTGTCGAATCTAGCCACTTTGCTTTTGCGGCATCGACATTAGTTACCGGGAAGGTGGTTCCTGATGGGTCTGGCGAGACGTAGGTGGAAGCCTTTAGGACCCGCTCGGTAATATCTTCCCCACCCGCAATTACCTTTATAGAGTTAAAGGTACTGGGGTCCTTCCAGTTGACCGGGTTTGTTGAAGCATTATTAAAGGGTCCTTTGTCAACTTTGACTTTCCCGTTTCCGGCACCGTCGAAGGCCTTTAAATCCAATAGCCAAGTACCGGGTTTAGCTGTCCAACTAGTTTGAACATACCCCCGACACCCTGCGTTCTCTGTAAAGTCATTGGCGGTTTTTCCGGTTTCGGCAGAAACGATCGTACTCTTACCGATTTCCATGTTGATCGTCGGTGTAGAAGTTACTTCACCAGAGATCGAGGCTGCTACAAGACTTCCCGGGCTTAGATCCTTTTTCACCGTGGCCTGAGTTTCGAAGGTGGCTTTAATATCACCCGACAGGCCTTTAACTACGATTTTCCAACTATCCTGACCATCCGGATCGATCTGAATCGATTCTGGAGTCACCGACTCCCCTTGATCATTTACGAATCGGATCGAATCCGCTGTGGGCGCGGCGTTGAAAGGAGCGTTTGGATCCTGGTTGACGTGGATAGTAAAAACATTATTCAGATTACTACCAGCTAAACCAGAAAATCGAAGCTTGCCAATATATTTAAACTCTTGTCCCGCCTTGGGGAAAGGGCTAGGGGAAAAGTCATGAAGCATCGTTGCTTTGACAGTCGGACTTGTTTCCACAGATGGTCCCGGAATATTGTCCGGAACATACGCGTTTGCCGTGGGAGCTAAAGCCGGTAACACCGTCACCCCCAACGAGGCCGCTAAGGCGACTGCTATTGGAATAGCACTTCGTCTTTCCGGACTTTGTGGTGATTGATTTCTGATCATCTAGTTCCCCCTCCAGGATCCATAGATGCGAACTTCTTCACCTCCAGTCTAGCGATTCCAAATTTACTTCTCTAGAGTCAAAATTTGGGCAAAACAATTAAAATAGGGTAATTTTGCACGAATTTTTGCATGAAATCGAATGGCACTTGTCAATCTGACCAGTCATATCATTGAGAGTTCTATCACAATTTGGAGGATTAAGGGCTGAAATACTTAAAACCCCATAAGTTGACCATTAAAAAACCGGTCCGCGCTCAATGACTCAAAAACAGAATCAAAGGGCACGGACCGGGAATCACCAGAACTAACGACAAGGAGTTAACAATCCACGGGATTAAACGTTAGCTTTTGGAGTTGGAGGCAGCTGCAGCTACCGCCAGTTATGAACTTGTTGGGGGCCCGGGAAACCCCGACCAAAAGGAACCGGGCCCACCAGCAAGCTTCAGACCTTTATCAGGCCTGCTCGCGCTTACGAGAAGCAGCAAGAACATAAGCACCGGAGCCAGCTAGTAGCAGGACACCAGCGGTAACTAGGGTGGCAATACCAGCGCCACCGGTAACGGGTAGGTTGAAGCCACCGTTCTTCTTAACGTTGGTGACGTCTAGTTCAACCTTGCCTTCAGCGGTAGCCTGATCCTTCTTCACCTGGAAGTGGATCGGGTTAGGTAGTAGTTCGTAACCCTCAGGAGCCTTGGTTTCCTTTAGGCAGTATGCGGTCTGCTCGGCCCACTTGGCGCCATTCTTACCGTTAACGAACTCAGAGTTGTTACGGAAGTCGTTAACTAGTAGACCAGAGATGGTAATCTGACCTTCTTCACCGTCAGTACCGGAGATCCACTTTTCCTTACCGTTAACGGAGATCTTTTCGCCCAGTTCGTAGCCGTTTGCCGGGTTGCACTGGTACAGTTCGAACTCTGCGCCGTTTAGCTTGGCAACGTTGTCAGAGCCCTTCTTGTTGATTACTACCTTGCCGTAATAGGACTTGACCTCGTTACCGGGGGTGGAGCCACCGGGGGTGGGGCCTTCAGGATCCTTCGGGTTTACCGGTACGAAAGGCTTGTTGGGCTTCTTCGGGCCGTCAGGGTTCTCCGGGTCTACCGGGAGCTCGGGCAGATTCGGCTTCGGGTTGGTGGGATCCTCAGGGTTCCACTGGTTAAAGCCTTCGTTATCCGGGTTAGCAATTTCGAAGACCTTGTTGGGGATTTCTTCGCCAGCGGCGGTCTGCTTGACCTTAGCGTGGAACTCCCAGGTTACGTTCTGGCCGGTCTTGCCTTCTAGCTTGGCTAGACCGGAAGCGGTAAGTTCCATGGTGACGAAACGGTACTCGCCCACGGCAGCGGTGGACTGGGTGAGCTTGAAATCATCTGCATCAAGCTTGGTGTCACCAATCTTTACGGTGTCGGTGTCAGCGCCAACCCAGTCAAGCTGAGCGTCCTTGTAACGGTCAACTAGCATGAACTGGTTTAGCTTAGCGGCCGGAACCTCAGCGGATAGAGTGTAAAGAATTTCGGACTTAGCAGCGTCGTTACCGGAACCCTTAGCCTTGTCGTTGTCGTTCAAGGACTTGACCGGAGCCTTGGTGGTGGTGTTCTTCGGGTAAACGTGGATGTCGTACATCCACTCGGTGCGGTTAGCCGGGTTGGTCATGGGGACCGAAACAAAGAAGGGATCAGCCTTTAGAACCTGGGAAGCTTCAACGGTCTTATCCTTAGCCTCAGTATCACCCTTAATAACTACCTTGCCGGTAACGTCTTCAACGACCACGTATAGGCCCACGGGTAGGCTAGCTAGGTCTAGGGTACCCGCAGCACCGGTCTTACCGGTGCCCTTCTGGACTAGCTTGTAGCCACCAACAGTCATGGAACCATCTTTAGCCTTAACAATCGCCGGCTTGGTCTTGGCAAGTTCAGCAGCCTTGGCCCATCCCTCGTTGGTCTTTAGGTCTAGGCCTTCTAGCATGTAAGCGGTGAAGGTAACGCCCTGAATCGGCTGGGAGCCGGTCGGGTTTTCAGCTAGCTTGGTGCCGTCACCATTGGTCTGCGCTGCAGAAGAAGGGGTTAGCTTAGTGATCTTGATGGAGCCAGTTTCCTTGGTGATGGTGCTGGCGGGAGCGGCCTGTGCGACCTCGTCGCCGGGGGCAGCCATAGCCATCTGAGTGCTGAAGCCGGTTAGAGCAACTGCAGCCACGGTGAAGCCAGCAGCAGCTTTACGAATGTTTTTGGACATAGTTATCTCCTATTTTCTTAATAAAACTTGATCGACCCTGGTGGATACCAGATCGAGCGGGATTTTCCGGACTACCCACCCCGGGGCCAGCAGAAGCTGGGGAAATCCCCGGAGCAGGTAAACAAGCCGGACAAGGTTCTAAGCGGGGAACCTAAGCCCGTGAGCGTTTACGCCCAGATGAAACCGGTGCTGTTTTAGCGTTCCGGAAAGCCCACCCCAAGCTCGTCAATAGCAACGCAGCGGCTGCCACGACGAACGGTAGAGGACCTGTACCACCAGAGACCGGCAAGGTTCCACGACGCGGGTCATGCACCTTAACTAGGCCTTGGTAGAAGTAGAAGGTGTCGTCGACCTGCTTAAACGCGGCCTCAGACGAACAGCCCTGATCACTTAGCGGATCACAGGCCTGACCTGAACCCACCGCGACGGCACCCGGGGCATCCAGCACCCGGTCCGCACTTACGGTGAACTTCAAAGGTTGCGGTAGAAGCGAAGCACAGTACTCGCCACCGGCATTGTCCGGGGAGCAAGCCGGAGCCTTCGTTTCCACCAACCAGTGCGGGACGTCCGGGCGGACCTTAACCGAACCGGTCGACTTCATCAGCGCCTGGTCACCTGCTGCCATCGCCTCACAGGCCTGGCGGGGCTCACCCGCAGGTGCTGACGCGCACTGGTCAGCAGCCGGCATGGGCTGAACCGGACGGCAGTGGTTCGGGTCGGCTAGGACTCGGACCGGGTCACCGGAAGTGGCGTACGGGTTCACGTCACAGACTTTGAACTCTGCACCCGGCAGGGCTAGGTTGCCGCTGGCGTCCGTCTTACGAACTAGCAGGTTGACCTCTGCCGGAGGTTCCGGACGGACCGGCACGCAAGCATCGTTATTGTGGTCGCCATCCTGGTCGCCATCCATGGTCACACGGTTAAAGAAGCCTTTACCAGGCTTACCGGCACCCTCAGTTTCACAGGTCTGAGCCTGCTGCCACTGTTCGGCGGTCGGCTGCCCCTGCGCGGTGACCTCAACGTAGTAATCAACGTAGTTCTTGACGTTCTTACCCTGGTCAGCGATCGGGGAAACCATGCCCTCAGACTGCGGAATAGTGAACTGTAGGTTCTTTCCGTTATCCACGGCCTGAGACATATCCACGGAGGTACTCCACTTCACGGAGGTGGCCTGCCACGGCTCCGGCAGAGTCAGCGCATCCACGATCTGCGGGTGCTGACCGGCGGTCGGGCCTAGGTTGGTCACGCGAACGCGGTACTTAACGGTTGCGGTGTAGGTACCATCGGCTCCCTTCTGGGCATCCACTAGGGCACCATTTCCGCCCGCGGCTCCAAAGCCACCTTCTAGGTTCTTATCCGCGGGGGACTTTTCAACCTTCCAGTTGGACTTTGGTAGGACCGGGATACAGGCGTTATTGTCCTTGACGGGCTGACCATTATTAGAGGTCGAGTTTTCTGCCTCTAGCGCCACTAGGTTCTGCGCGCCACGGTTACCCTTGAAGTAGTTTGCGGAGGAACCTTCTTCCGTATTCTTTTCACACAACAAATCGTTGAGGTGGGTTTCGAAGACGGTCCGACCATCAACCAGGGTGTTATCCACCTGTGCGGGGATAACAATCTTGAAGACGGCGGTGGCGCCACCAGGTAGGTTGTTCACGGAGCTGGCTAGGACCGCACCGGGATCAGCAGCTAGCTGTTCATTGGTGACAGTGGTAGCAGCAGACTGAACCTGTCCCCCACCGTTATTCACTACGGTAACCTGAGCGGCTTCAGAACCGTCCCACTGCAGACCTGCCGGGACTACAAAGTGGTCATAGATGGTGCCAGAGTTGCCAGCGAAAGCAGAGTCATTGTGAACCTTGACTAGGTATTCAAGCTTTAGCTTGCCCTGGTCATCAGGCTGAACGGGCTGTCCCAGCTGGTTGTTTTCACCGGCGGGGTTAGCGGCTTCCTTCTTCACACTGAACTTCGGGTCGGGCTGGTTGACGATCGAGCAGGAAACATCTTCCCCAGGCTTGATGGTCAGCAGGTTGCCGTCACGTAGCGGTACAGAGTTACCGGTACATACCCAGTCGCGCTTCATGGTGAAGCCATAGTCGCCCGCAGGCGCAGCGTTCTGCTGTTCGCCTAGGCGGTAAACAACGCCCTCGCTATCAGCGGCGACCTCTACGCGGCCGGTGTCAGCGGTGCCGCTGACGGTGGTGACCGGGCTGTTTACGGCGCCGGCTACTAGGGTGAAGAGCTGGCGATCCTGATCTGCGTTCGTGTAACCCTGGGGGCCTTCAATCTGCTTTACCAGTTCGAGGTGAGCCCGCTTGGGGGTTTCGAAGGGGATACAGGCCTGATTGTTCTTAGTGCCGTCCTGATCGTCCTGGTAGTTAACGCGGTTGAAGAAACCAGCGTTATTAGCACCGGGGGTGGTGTTTTCACAGACGCCCTGGGTGGGCAGACCAGCTAGACCATTCTTTGCCTTTAGGCCTACGGTCACTAGGAAGCTCTTAACCTTACCAGCGGGAATCGGTTCTGCCGGGACGGGTAGCTTCACGGTGGGACCGGTGCCCTTCGAGGTACCGTCTACCTTGATATTGGTGATGTCGAAGCCGGCGGGGGCCTGCACCTGGTCGGTGATGTCGGCCGGCATGGGGGCGGCTTCCGCACCTAGGTTAGTAACCTGAATAAGGTACTTAACAGTGGCGGTGCCGTTAGCGGACAAAATGACCTTGCCAGTGGCATTGCCTTCAACCGGCTTTGCAGTTACCGGGTCAATGGCTAGCTTGCGGGCTTGGAAGCCACTTTCGACCTTCGGGGGTACGCCACCGAAGCCACAGGAGGACATATCGATGACACCACCGGTGACGCGCGGGCTGTAGTTCAGCTTGGTGACCTTACCGTCCTTAAGGGTGTAGATTTCCCGATCGGTTTTGGTGGTAGTTAGACCAACGGTGAAGTACAGGGTGTTATCCGGGCCCCAGGCGGAACCGTAAACTAGGGAAGAGGCTCCGTTCGGGTAGGGTACGTCAGCTACCGGGGTGCCGTTGTCTACAGACATTCTGGGTGCTCCAGCGGCAAACTGTTCCGGTGAGTACTTGCGGACAATCATGCGACGTTCCTGAGCGTTACCGTAAGTAACGATCAAACCACCGTCATAGTCGAAGGTGAAGTCATTGATCATCCATGGGTTTTGGCTAAGGAAAATACCCATCTTCTTTGCGGTAGCAGCCGAACCGTCCTCGTTAAAAGACAGTTTATATAGGGCACTACCAGGGCCAGAAGTAATGAATAGTTCATTTGACGGAGAGAAAGCTGACGGAGTCAACGCAAAGCGAGTAGTACGCCACTCACCGGAAACCGGTACCACGACGTTTTCACCAGTCGCTAGGTTAAAGCGCTTGAGGGTCAGCTTGTCAGAAGCAATGTAGTAAACCCAGCCCTCGAACTTGGGGGAGATGTTTAGAACACCGTAGGCAGACTCTTCCGGAATCGGCTTTACCTGTCCGGGGCTTAGCAACGGGTTCTTTGGGTCTAGCTTGTAGATCGGGGTGCTCTTAGCGCCAGAAGACTTCAGGTCCGTAATATAAATGGCATCACACCAGGCCTTAGGAGCCTGACCTTCTTCGCCACCGGGTAGACGGAAAGCGTCAGAGGCAATCGAGTCTACGGGCAGGGAAGGGCGACCGGTGGTGAAGTTAATGATCATCTTCCGGTTCGTGTTGGCGTCCGTGGCAATACCGGGTTCCACACAGTTCTGGTAGTTGACCTTACGATTCACAATGATGCGGGTACCTGCGGGCAGGTACTTGTCACCGGTGAAAACCGCCGGGTCATATTTCCAGTTAACGGAGTCTAGCCACTTGGTAACACCCTGGATACCTTCGGTGGAGCCGTAGTAGGGCTGCGAGGAATCCTTATTTAGGACAACCGGGTACTGCCCGTTCAGGTCAATCTTTTCGGCTGGCTTGCCGGGTTCCTGAATGGTAATGGAGTTTGCCGGGTCTTCCCAAGGGGTAGGGACAACTAGGCCCTTACCCTGCTGGTCGGCCATCTTGATATCTACTAGGTAGCCACCACCCTTAACTTCACTTTCGAAGCGTAGGGTCGGTGAACAGCTCAGCTGCGGGTCACGCGGGCCGGAGCTAATTTCCTGTAGTTTCAGACCGGGGTTATCGGTGTACTTAGCGTCCACCAGTCCGGAAACGGTGTAGCCCTTGGGGGCGTCGGCAGATAGGGTGGCGGTTTTTTCGATTGAGCAGTTCAGAGCCGCCGCTTTGTCGAAACCGGTTACGGTGAAGGTATTGGTCTTTACGTCAAAGCCGCTGACAGTACCACCGTCACACTTAAGGTCTGACTTGCTTAGTGCAGTTGCGAAGGGTGCCAGCGGATCAGAGTCAACCGTAACTTTCAATTCACGATTGCTGGTATCTGCTGACAGCTTCGGTATTGCGACGCGGTACTTGTAGGTGAACTGGACGCCGGGTGCGGCTTCCTTTGCACCTAGGTCTAGGACCGCTGAGGTGTCAACCTTTACCTGCTGGTCAGCAGGGATAGCGGCTTCCAGCTTCTCAGGGACGAACGCCTGCGACACGGGAACGCTTTCAGGTAGCCCTAGGACGCCAATTGAGGCGACCAGCGCTAGCGTTACCGGGATTGCAGTTTTGCGGATCCCAGAAACCGAAGTTCTGAAGTTAATCAATTCAACCATCCAATGGCTTAGTTCTGTGTTGAGGGGATGACGTTCCTCAGTCCCATTGGGTCGTCTGGTTGAAGAGGTTTTTCAAAAACATCTTTTTCGATCCAGCATCCTTAGGACTTTGGTAACAAGACATCAACCATAAGGCTTATTTACGAAAAAGACTAGTGACGAAATTGAGATGCAGTTAGCAAATTAGTTTCGATATGTTCAAAACAAAATATTATTGCGCGATAAATTCGCTCAAATTGAACAGATTAAGGAAAAGGAGGAGTTTCTGTCAGATAGAAGTCAACACAAATCACACTCGATAAAAATTGAAAAAGTCATTTTGTCAACCGATTCTGCAGATCTTAATCACAGTGAAGTCTCTGAGGATACATACCCGACTCACATAAACACTCTGACCAATCAACTACCCACCCCATGACCCAATTTCGGTTTTATTCCCAAATGCGTATATAAGGTGAAAAATCCAATAAGCGACCGGCCATAAGTCCCATAGTTAAGGCAAGCGAACTATCATAGAAAACGTGCGAATTATTAACCTCTTACCTCAAGGCCCACTGGAGTATCAGCTGGTTAACCAGCTCCAACACCAGATCCACGCAGACGTAGTAGCCGGCATTGCGCCCGACACGATCATCGCCCTAGAGCATGAAGACACCTACACTGCCGG
Organism: Boudabousia liubingyangii; assembly: GCF_001907245.1. Classification (GTDB taxonomy): domain Bacteria; phylum Actinomycetota; class Actinomycetes; order Actinomycetales; family Actinomycetaceae; genus Boudabousia; species Boudabousia liubingyangii. Next base: position 558,498 of record NZ_MQSU01000001.1, on the reverse strand, counting down.
TCGCCGCACCCAACCCGGCGACGCCAAAAACCCGCACATCCCCGTCCACAACGTGGACCGAGGCGGCCGCATCACCTACCACGGCCCCGGCCAGCTAGTCCTCTACCCCATCTTCAAAGCCGCCGAACCTGTCGACGTCGTCAAGTACGTGCGCGGCCTAGAACAATCCATCATCGCCGCCCTACGCGAAGGCTACGGACTAGAAACCACCACCGTTGAGGGTCGCTCCGGCGTCTGGCTAACCGCCACCGACACCAAGCCCGAACGTAAGATCTGCGCCATTGGCGTCAAGTTCGCCCAGGCCACCACCCTGCACGGGATCGCCCTAAACGTCACCACCGACCTCTCTAAGTTCGAAGAGATCATCCCCTGTGGCATCTCTGATGCGGGCGTTGCCTCCCTCCAAGGCGAAGGGATTGAACTACCTGAACAAGGCGCCCTGGCCCAAGCCGCCCAACACCTAATCCCGCAGATCGTCGAAGACCTACAACCCCTACGGGAACCCGACCGCCTGGCCGGAATTACCGAAACTCCCATCACCCAGACCGAAAGTATGCTGGAACAGGCCGCCCGCGCCCTCGCCGAAAAGCAGAGCCAAGCTGAAAGCGCAGAAGCCACGGCAACCCAGGCAGACGCAACCCAAGCAGAAACTGCCGCCAGCAACACCCAGGAAGGACACCAAGCGTGAGCACCATTCCAGATCGCGAAGGACGCAAACTACTACGCGTAGAAGCCAAAAACGCGCAAAGCCCCATCGAGCGCAAACCCGAATGGATCCGCACCACCGCCAAAGCCGGCAAAGAATATGAGGACATGCGCTCCCTATCCATTGGCCGCGGACTACACACCGTCTGTGCCGAGGCCGGCTGCCCCAACATCTACGAATGCTGGGAAGACCGTGAAGCAACCTTCCTAATTGGTGGCGCCTTCTGTACTCGCCGCTGCGACTTCTGCGACATTGCCACCGGCAAGCCCACCGAATACGACAAGGACGAACCCGCCCGCGTCTCCGACTCCGTCAAGGAACTAGGCCTCAAGTACGCCACCATCACCGGTGTGGCCCGCGACGACCTACCCGACGGTGCCGCCTGGTTGTACGCCGAAACCTGCCGACTCATCCACGAAAAGTGCCCCGAAACCGGCGTGGAACTACTAGTCGACGACATGAAGGCCCACGACTCGGCCCTTGAAGAGGTCTTCAGCTCGCGCCCCGAAGTCTTTGGTCACAACCTAGAAACCGTCCCCCGTATCTTCAAGAAGATCCGCCCCGCCTTCCGTTACGAGCGTTCCCTAGAGGTCATTAACGCCGCGAACGAGGCCGGGCTAATCACCAAGTCCAACCTGATCCTGGGCATGGGTGAGACTCGGGCCGAGATCGAAGACGCCATGTTCGACCTAGCTGAGTCCGGCTGCCACCTACTGACCCTGACCCAGTACCTGCGCCCCTCTCCCCTACACCACCCCATTGACCGCTGGGTCCACCCCGAAGAGTTCATTGCCCTCTCAGAAACCGCCAAGGAAATGGGCTTCCTGGGTGTTATGGCCGGCCCCATGGTGCGTTCCTCTTACCGTGCCGGCAAGCTCTGGGGTGAAGCAATGGTCGCGCTGGGACGCGAAATCCCTGAAGGCCTGTCACACCTAGCTAATGCGGGCACCACCCGCCAGGAAGCTGCCAGCCTACTAATGAACCACCCGCACCTGCGCGGTGGACACTCCATCCCGGTAGCAAACGCGGGCGATAATGCCGCTGCTGCTGGCACGCCGGCGACGGCCGGTGCGGTCGCAGCTGGAACTACGGCTGGTGCTGGCTGCTGCGGCACTTCTGGCAGCAACCGCTGCGGGTGCTGAATAAACTAACCGTTCCAGACAACAATAAGAGATGACAGTTTTAGCCGCTAACATCTTAAACCCGGCGCGCACCCTAGCTAGGGCTGCCGCCCGCCACCCAGAGCGACCCAGCCTAGTGGAACTAACCCGGGGACTTGGTGGGGTCCGCCGCACCTGGACCGTCCCCCAGGCGCTGACCGATACTCAGAAACTGGCGCACTACCTGCAGACCGAATGCGGAATCGAAGCCGGGGGTAGGGTCATGGTTTGTGCCCACAACTCCGCCTGGCACATGCTCACCTACACGGCCACCGCCCTACTGAATGCCACCATCATCCCGATCAACTGGCGTTTGACCGCCCGGGAAATCAAGAGCCTAACTCAGCATGCCCAGGCTCAGGTTTTGCTATGCGACAGTGAACGGGAAACTGAACTAAGGGAAATCTTCAACGACTCCCAAACGCAACCTATCATTATCGGACTAAACGAGCTAGAAGCCCGAATTGACAGCTATGAATATCAAATAAGCGTCAACTCAGACAACTACTCTGAAGCGACAAACCGCGGGTTTGAAGCGGCGATCATCTTCACCTCTGGCACCACCGACACCCCAAAGGCTGTCGCACTAACGCAACAGCAACTCTGGTGGGGCTGGCAAAACTTCCGCCACTCTTTCGAATACGGTAATCACGACACCGGAATGGCCGTAGCCCCCTTCAGTCACATTGGCGGCTTCAACGGCACCACCAATGACCTGTACTCAAACGGTGGCACCCTGATCATTGCCCCCGACTTCCACCCCGCCAACCTACTAGACGCACTAGCCGAATATCGGGTTAGCATCATGTTCGCCGTACCCACCATGTATGACGCTATGCGACGACAAGAAAACTGGGAAACCGTCAACTTGAGCAACTTCCGGTGCCCACTAATTGGCGGCTCTGCCCCCACCGTGGAGCTCATGACCGCACTACACCATAAGGGCCTACACCCCATCAATGTCTACGGCATGACTGAAACTGCCGGCGCCGGAATCTGCGCCAGCCCAGAGATCGCCACCAGCCACCCCGGCAGCGTCGGCCACCCCTTCCCCTGGGTAGATGCGCGCGTCCTAGACACTGAAAACCCGGACCCTAATCACGAGGTCCCCGAAGGCACCCCCGGCATGCTGGCCGTACGCGGCCCCGGCGTAGTCACCCAATATCTAAACAACGCCGCTCCGGAAAGCTTCATTGACGGCTGGTTATTGACCGGCGACATGGTTACCCGGGTTGACGGTGTCTTCACCATTGTGGGCCGAAAAGCTGACACTATTATCAGTGGTGGCGAAAATATCCACCCACTAGAAATTGAGAACTCACTAGCTGACTACCCCGCTCTCAACGGGGCCCTAATCACCGCGACCCCGGACCAACATTGGGGTGAACTCATCACCCTACTGGCCGTACCAGCCGACCCCAGCACCCCGCCCACCCTTAAGGAAATCCAGGCATACCTGGACGGAAAGATTGCCCGGTTTAAGCTGCCTCGGCGACTAATTTTGGTCGACCAGATCCCCGTAAACGCAAACGGCAAACCCGACCGTAGTGCAGCCCGCGAACTAGCCAAGTAACGTCCCCGGGAAGACACCCGTTCAACCCCACTTTTTGCGGCTTGTGGAAACGTGGGCTTTTTGGCTAAAACATGAGGTAAACCTCGCTTAAAAGGGCCTAGCCGGAAACCTGCATACCTGATATGCTTAGACCCGTGCTGTTTGTGGCTACACCACCCGGTGTAAAAACAGCGGCACAGACATACAACCCTCCTGTCACGGATGGACCGTGACCGCTAAGACCAAAGGAGGTGGGTTTAAGTATGCGTCACTACGAACTAATGGTGATCCTAGACCCCGAGGTCGACGAACGTACCGTCGCCCCGTCCATGGAGAAACTACTGACCGTTGTTACCAGCAACGGCGGCAGCGTCGAAAACCTTGATGTTTGGGGCAAGCGCCGTCTGGCCTACCCGATCCTCAAGAAGACGGAAGGCATCTACGTCGTCATCGACATGACCACCACCCCCGAGCACGCGGCCGAACTAGACCGTCAGCTCAACCTAAACGAAACGGTTATGCGCACCAAGTTGATGCGCCCCGAAGCGTGAAATCCAGCCACTAGCTAGTCAAAGGAGTCCAAATGGCCGGCGAAACCCCAATTACCCTAATCGGTAACCTGACCAATGATCCGGAACTACGATTCACCCCCTCAGGTGCAGCCGTAGCATCCTTCACGGTCGCGTCGACCCCGCGCACCTTTGACCGTCAAGCCAACGAATGGCGCGATGGAGAGACCCTCTTCATGCGCTGCTCCATCTGGCGCGACGCAGCAGAAAATGTTGTCGAGTCTCTACGTAAGGGAACCCGCGTGATCGTCACCGGTCGCCTTGGTTCCAACACTTATAAGACTCGCGAAGGGGAACAGCGCACCAGCATTGAACTGCAGGTTGACGAAATCGGCCCCTCGCTACGTTACGCAACCGCCAGCGTTACCCGTAATCAGCGGGACAACAACGGTGGTGGCCGCGGCAACTACGGCAACAACAATGGCTACAACGGCGGTGGCAACAACGCTGGCGGTGGGAACTACGGTAACGGCGGCGGCTATCAGCAGCCTGCCCAGTCCGCTCCCGCTGATGATCCGTGGGCAGCAGCCCCCGGCACCAACTTTGATGACGAACCGCCCTTCTAAACTCATGTCAGCCTAAGCGTTAACAACCAGGACAAAACCCGTCCTCAACGCCAAGGCACTACCTCTAAGGAGAACCACTATGGCGAAGCAGCCACTTCGCAATAAGCCGATCAAGAAGAAGGCTAACCCCCTCAAGTCGGCTAAGATCGAAAACATCGACTACAAAGACACTGCCCTACTGCGTAAGTTCATCTCTGACCGCGGTAAGATTCGCGCTCGTCGCGTTACCGGTGTCTCCGTTCAGGAACAGCGCAAGCTAGCCCGCGCCATCAAGAATGCGCGCGAAATGGCTCTGCTGCCCTACTCCACCACCGGCCGCTGAGCAGAAAGGAATCAGACAACATGAAACTCATTCTGACTCACGACGTTGCAAACCTAGGACAGGCTGGCTCCATTGTTGAGGTGAAGGACGGTTACGGTCGTAACTACCTAATCCCCCGCAAACTAGCCGTCAAGTGGACCAAGGGCGCTGGACAGCAGCTAGAACAGATGGCCGCTGCCCGTCGCAAGCGCGAAATCGCCAACCTAGACGATGCCCGCGCCGTACGCGATGCGCTACAGGGTAAGATCGTTCGTCTAGCCCGCCCGGCTACCGAAGCCGGTCGCCTATTCGGTGCAGTTTCCACTGAAGAAATTGCTGCCGCAATCAAGGAACAGCTAGGCCAGTCCGTTGACCGTCGCAAGATCGTCATCGAACACCCGATCAAGACCACCGGTGCTACCGACGTTACCGTTAACCTACTAAAGGACGTTAACGCCAAGGTACAGGTACAGGTCGCCCACGCCTGAGCTTAACTAACTAGGCAAACTAAAAACCCCCGTTCTACTTAGTAGAACGGGGGTTTTAGCTATCCCAGGCCACCACACCTAGGAAAGGAGACTCCAATGAAGATGTAACAAAATAATAACACTAGGGCTATTTTGATGTCAAACTGTTACCTTCGATCGGTGAGAATCGCTTGCAATCCCGGGGAGGAACTATCCGTTTTTGCCAACCTTACCTGGCTTACCCGGCTTTAATTGCCCCTGCTTTTGATTCTGAGGTTTTTCAGGTTGCTTCTGATCGCCCGGCGCCGGCTGCTTGGGCTCTTCCGGCTGCGGCTTAGGCTGTTCGGGCTGAGCGGGCTCACTAGGTGCCGGAGCCGGCTGCTCCGGCTGAGCCGGAGCTGGCTCTTCCTTTGGAGCTTCCTTAGTTTCCTCAGGTGTTTCTTCTTCCTGCTCTTCCGGCTGCGGAGCTACCGGCTCGCGACGCACCTTAATCGGACGTTCCGGCTCTTCAAACTCAGTTGGTTCCACACCTTCCAAAGCCTGCTCCATATACGCCTTCCAAACCCGCGTAGGTACAGAACCACCAGTGATTTCACGGAAACCACCAAAGGGCGTAATCGTCTCTTCCGCACCGCCAGGTCCCTCCTGGAACATGCCAATCACGGTCGTAACCCCAGGAACCAAGCCCACAAACAAAGCCGACTTATTTTCTTGGGAAGTACCAGTCTTACCAGCCGGCTTCCAACCGCGGATGCGAGCATCCTCGCCAGAACCATAGGCAACTACATCCTGCATAGCCTTCAACGTCTGCTTTGCGGTGTTAGCGGGCAGCACCTGCTTATTAGGCTGCGGCGCCTTATAGACCACCTGGCCCTTAGAGTCACGGATCTCGGCCACAATATGAACCGGATTTTCCGCACCATAGTTACCCAGCGTGGAATAAGCTTGAGCCAAATCCGCTAGGTGCACAGAAGCCGGACCAAGAACGTTAACAAGATTCTCATCCAAACCGACCGTATCCGCTGGGATACCCATGCGGATCGCCATTTCCTTGGTCTTTTCTGGGCCAATCTGACGGTTCAACCGCAGGTAAGCAGTGTTGATCGACATGGCGGTGGCCTTACGCAAAGTAACCACCCCGTAAGAATAGCCACCAAAGTTATTTGCCACGTAACCACCCGGGAAGTAAGCCGGGGAATTACCATTCACCTTGCTGTAAAGCGTCCGCCCATCTTCCAAGGCTGCCATCAAAGCAAAGGGCTTAAAGGTAGAGCCCGCGTGCAAAATATCTTCCGTCACGATATTGCGCTGAGACTTACCGTAATCCTTACCGGGGAACTCAGCCAAAATCGCACCGGTAGTGGAATTAACAGAAATCATGCCCACGCGCAGGTTCGGGGCGGCACCCTCAGGCATTTCCGCAATAGCCTTAGCCATCTGTTCCTGATGGTTCTTATCAATCGTGGTGACCACGCGGTAACCACCAGTCTGAAGGTCGTTCTCCTTCAAACCGGCTAGGCGCACGGCCTCAGCCTCGGCCTGATCCAACAAGTAACCAGAGTTACCGGAACGGCGAACGTAAGTGTACTTTTCCACGAACTTGGGGAATTGGGCTTCCTTCGCCTGCTGCTCACTAATCCAGCCATCTTCCTTCATCAAAGCAATTACGCGTTCCCAGCGCTTCTTAGCCTGTTCAGGGTTCTTAGCCGGATCCCACTTAGACGGGGCAGGAATAATGCCAGCAATCAAGGCCGCCTCAGAAACCGTCAGATCCTTAGCGGACTTATTGAAGTAAGCATTAGCCGCCGCCTCAATACCGTAGGCAGAACGACCGAAGTAAATCGTATTCAGGTAGTTATTAAGAATTTCTTGCTTGGTCTGAGACTGATTAATCTTCAGTGCCAAGATCGCTTCACGGTACTTACCGATATAACCACCGCGGGAACCCGTGTAGTAATTCTCTACGTACTGCTGGGTCAAAGTAGAAGCACCCTGGCGGCTACCGCCACGGATGTTATTCCAGAAGGCACGCACAATGCCCTTCAGGTCAACACCATTATTCTTAAAGAAGGTGCGGTCTTCAGAGGCGACCACTGCCTGGCCCACATAAGCCGGAATCTTAGAAGTATCAATAATCTTACGGTTGATCTTAGACAGTGAACCCATCTCAGTCTTACCGTCAGCGTAGGTAACTACGGTGCGTTCCTGACGCACGGCATCATCAACCTTGGGGACATCAATCAGAATAAACGAGGCAATAACGGTAATACCACCCAAGATGACACCGATTAAGAACAGCCACAAGAGTCCCATCAGGCCGCGCTTAAACCAACTCTTCTTCTTAGGATTATTGGCGGTATGGCGACGCGGGGACTTGCGGTCTTCGACCGGTGAACGACGGGAAGGTACCGGCTTTGACGGCTGCTTATCATTAGGCTTTTCAGACCTAGAAGCGCGTGAACGGGATGCGCCGGCGGACTTTTCCGATTTAGTCATAGATACCCTTTTTACGAAATAGCGATCTAAGGCAATTCTACGCTCTTTAAAAAAGCATAGAAGTGACACGCGCGGCATTTAAGCACACGGAAATAATGCAGTGAGTTACTCAGTGGTTGAGTGCATCCCACCAAGAAAGCAGCTCTGCGCGGGCTACCTCTGGCTCTACCGGGCCGCGTTCTAGACGACGCTCCAGCAAGTAGGCGCGGGCCTGACCGACCTGCGGGCCGGGCGGCAGATCCAAAATCTTCATGATTTGTTCGCCATCTAGGTCGGGTCGAATCGCATCCAGTTCTTCTTGTGCTCGTAGCTGCGCGATGCGCTCTTCCAGATCGTCGTAGGCATGGGCTAGGCGGGCAGCCTTACGTTTATTGCCGGTTGTTACATCGGCGCGCGTCAACCTGTGCAATCGCTCTAGCTGATCGCCAGCGTCGTTAACGTAGCGTCGAACCGCCGAATCGGTCCACGCCTGCTCACCATAACCATGGAAGCGTAGGTGCAACGAAACTAGCTTACTAACGGCCTTAATCGTATCCTTTGGGAACTTCAGGGCCTGCATGCGCTTGCGGGTTAGTTTGGCGCCCACAATCTCATGGTGATGGAAAGTAACTAGACCATTGCCCTCAAAGGCGCGAGTATCCGGCTTACCCACGTCGTGCATTAGCGCCGCGAAACGCAAGATAAAATCGGGTCCCGGGCAGGGTCCATCCGCGTCAGTTTCTAGATCGATAGCCTGCTGTAGCACTTTCAGGGTGTGTCCGTAAACATCCTTGTGGCGCTTATGTTCATCAACGGTACCCGTCAACCTGGACACCTCTGGCAGGACCTGGTCGGCCACCCCGGTGTGCACCATTAGCTCCAGACCATCGACCGGGTAGTCGCTGATCATCAGGCGCTCTAGTTCCGCGCGAATACGTTCTGCGGAAACTATCTTTAGTCGCTCTGCCTGGTCGGCCATCGCCGCCATTACGTCTTCACTGACCCCAAAACCGAGCTGCGCACAGAAGCGTGCGGCCCGCATAATGCGTAGGGGGTCATCGTCGAAGGACTGTTCGGCGGTCACCGGGGTTCGTAGGATTCCTTCTGCGAGGTCCTCTAGGCCGTGGTGGGGGTCTACCCAGATCATCTGGGGTAGGCGAACCGCCATGGCGTTCACGGTGAAGTCGCGGCGGGTTAGGTCACCTTCTAGGTCGTCACCGTAAGCGACCTGGGGCTTGCGGGAACCCACCTCGTAGGCTTCCGTCCGATAGGTCGTGACTTCTACCACAATGTCGTTCTTGGTGGCGCCAATCGTGCCAAATTCCTTACCCACATCCCAGGTACTACCCCAGGTATTAAGAAGTTTTTGGGTTTCTTCGGGACGGGCGCTGGTACAAAAATCAAAATCGTGGGGCACTTTTCCGAGGGCCGCATCCCGCACTGGACCGCCTACTAAAGCCAGCTCAAAGCCTGCTTTTTCAAAGATTTCCCCTAGTTCTAGGACCTCTTTAGGTAGCTCACCTAGAGCCCGCTGCGCGTTTAATAGCAGCTGGGCAACCTGATTTTCAATTTCCGTACTCATCACTAATAGAGTGCCACAGGAGTTTAAATAGAGTGATATTTACCGAAAACATTTAGGATTGGAGTATGTCTGCCCAACTTCCTCGGCGCTCCCGAGCCGTACCACGTCCTCCGCAAACGCGGCTAGGACGACTCTTGGGTGCCAACACTAGCCAAGGGCAGCAGCGAAATCACAAACCACGCATCCCGATCGTGGAAGAGACCAGTGCCGGTGGCCTGGTAGTCGCCCTGATTGATTCCATTCCGTCGGTGGCCGTTATTGCCCGCCGTAACCGCCTTGGAAATATTGAATGGTGCCTACCTAAGGGACACCTAGAAGCGGGCGAAACCCCCATGGACGCAGCCGTCCGGGAAATTCACGAAGAAACCGGCATTCAGGGCACCATCATCACCCACCTGGCTTCCATTGACTACTGGTTTGCCGGTTCTGGCCGCCGCATCCATAAGGTCGTCCACCACTTCCTGTTGGATGCGAAATCCTACGACCTGACCGTAGAGAACGATCCTGACCAAGAGGCCGAGGATGCCGCTTGGATGCCCCTAGAAACTGTCGCCAACCACTTGGCCTACCCGAACGAGCGTCGCGTCGTGGGTATCGCCAGAGAACTGCTGGACCTAGGGGATTAAGCTATGAGGCTCCCACATTTCCCACAGGTCTTAATCGCGAGCCTCCTGGCGGGGACCCCCTCGTTATTGGTTGCCCCTACCCTGGTGGCCGCTCAGGAACCAGCCAGCGTACCCACCGACAGGGCCGGGCTACTCTCCGTACAGGCGCCCACTCAGGCAACCACCCACAAACCCGCGCCAGCGTCCCCCCGCACGCCCTCATTGGCGCCCACTGAGGCAGCTTCCGCACCCCAAGCCGAACTACGGGTTTCCATCCGGAACCTGGAACCTAGGGTCTATGACAATCAGGGCAATCTGAAAGTCACGGTCGAGATCGAAAACCACACCAAGAACTATCTGCCGTCAACGACTTTTACCCTGCTTAGCACCGCAGAGCGCATCAATCGGGACGATCTAGATTCGAAGTGGCTAAACGTAAATGCCAAAGATCTACCTGAGCCCGCCACCAAGACCCTTTCCGGTTTGACCCTGCCGGGCATGTTCCCGGGGCAAAAATCGCAGGTTGTCGTTGATGTGGCAGAGCATCTGGCGCAGCAGGCCTTCTCTGAGCCGGGCACTTACGGTCTGATTGTTAACTTCTCTGCCCGTCCCTCGCTAGTGACCTCCGCCGCGGCGCAACGGGACTTGAAACTAATCAAAGAGGTACAGAGTTCTAGCTCAGGTGCTAGTCGAATTAACGCTCGGGTCGTGAAGCTATCGGGCAGTACCTTTGAGTATCAGGCACTGAGCACTTTACCGACTTCCACGCAGGGCGCTGAAGCCGGCTGCCCGGATTGCGAACTGGCCCCCGAGGGAAGCCCCCTTTCTACCTCGGCCAGAAGCATTACCGCGCGGAAAAATAACAATAATACTATCCAGTTAGTCAATCTAGTCAACCTTCACATGGAAGCGTCGGAACGTTCCCAAGAAGTTCCCGCAATCGCCGCCCTAAACCGCACCAAGCGCGTTCTACAGCTGGCTAATGAGCAGCGAATCAACTTGGTCCTAGATCCGGCAATGCTACAGGTTAATACCATTCAAGCACCCAACCCTGCCTACGCGGCTAATCTAACTAAACTCCACTTTAGGGCCGAATACAAACTGGAAGAGGTCAACCCTGACAACCCCAATGAAGGCGGTAGCCCAGAAACTACTACCCCGGAACCCAGTGCCGATAGCGCGATCCCATCCACGGTAGAACTAGGTTCCCCCGAAGGTGAGTCGGATGGTCGCAAGCAGCCCGCAGTGGGCGATCAGGGCAAGCCGAAGGACTCTGAGCCCCAAGAAGCTAGTAGCACCATCACCCCTGACCGAGCCACGCTACTAGAACGCATTAACGTTGAAGCCAAACGCAGCCAGGGTTATCAACGCTCCCTTTCTGAACTACTACCAGACCTTGAGGCGGCCGCCCCCAACCGCCTGGCCATGACTCCTTGGGGCAACCCTAACTGGTCCCAAATTGCCTTTGACAATCCGCAAACTAAGCTTTTAAGCCACACCAGCCTGATCAGCACGAACCGTATCCTTAAGCAGTTGAATGAACCGGCTTCCACGCCTGAACCCCTACCTGATCCCCAGGATGAGTCCATTGGTGTAGGCGCCTTTAATCCCACCGTGCGCATTATTCCCCTTGCTGCTGATGATGTGGCCAGCTTGAAAACACACCAGGTTTTCCGGAACTTTAATAATGGGCAGAACCTAGCCTTGGTTGAATCTAACCAGGTTGTCGATCAGCAATCAGGCGTTTTGAACCTCAACCTTGGCAGTAAGCTGCAGCCCGCCATCGTCGTAGATTCGCAAGCTAGTGACTACCTTTCGGCGGCCAGTGAGAGCCAGGATCCGGGAGCCGCTTTTGCCTACCAGCAGGCTTTCCGTGCAGTTGCGAATGAACACTCCGGGATTTTGCCGGTCCGCTGTCCCGGCGACGCTGAAGCTTTCGAGAAATGCGCCCGCTTTCTCAACGGTTTCGCTAACGATAACCGTCTTGAGAGTCTCGACTTTAACCAGCTAAATACTGAACTTTTAACTAAACCGATCGATTCTGTGACTCTGATTGACCCAGTCGCAGAGGCAAAGGATCCGCAGGTAGCTAAGGATTTCCTCAGCTCGGTATCAGCGGTTATCCGTGTTGCGCAGGCACTCGATCGTCCCATGGAAATGCTGGACCCCATTGCTAAGTCTGGGCTATTACAGATTGCTCGCACTAGCGATCTGAACAAGGTAGGACTGGACACTTGGAAGCGCTCCCTGCAGCCCTATCTGGAAGCCTTTAGGATCACCGCCCCGAAGAACGTGCTGATGATTTATGGTGTTGCTGATCTGCAGGTTGGGGTGGACAATACGCTACCTTGGCCCGCTCATGCAAAGCTCTCACTTCTTTCATCCCACGCTAGACTTCAGTCATATAAGGCAACAGAAACAGGTCTACCAGCGTCAACTTTAGCAACTGTGCCGGTGGAGCTAAATGCGGTTGGATCAGGCGACACCCCCGCCACTTTGATCCTCAGCAACCTGCAGGGGCAGGAGCTGGCCCGCTTTGACGATCTAGTCATTAATGTTCGTGCTGACTGGGAAACCACCGGCGTCATAACTGTCGGCGCAATCAGCGCCGCCGTCCTTATCTTTGGTATTGCCAAGCGAGTCCGTAAAGGTCGCCGCGTTACGCCTGAGGATATTGCCGAGGCTCGCCGATACCATCTGGGCATAAAAGAGGATACCTCGGCCACATCCTCGGAAGATAAAAGCTAGGTAAGTTGGGCATAGCAAGGTTTTTTGACACAATAGAGTCATTACCTAAACGGGTTGAAGAAAAGAAGGAAGTCATGGGCAGCGAAGAGAACTCCTCAGAGCAGATAGCGAAGTCTCAAGTAATCAAGGGAATCCGCCGCGCGCTTGAGCAGAAAGCTAAGGGAGAAAGCCACGCCCCAGATAGCCGCTTAGGTTTCGGTCAAGCCCCAGAGACCCCTGAGGGCCATGAAGCCTCTGAAACCCCATTAGCCCCTGAAGCCCCCGAAACTCGCTCAGCTATGGCAGCTGAACAGTCCACTGCCGCCGAACTACCTTCAGCACCTGCCGAAACGGACAAGGTCGAACAGCCCAGCGAGCCCACCAAAACTTGCGAACTCAGCGAACCGGAGCCTGCCCCGGCTACTCCCGTTGCGCCCTCGCGTCCCGGCGTTCCAGTGCCCGCCACCCCGCCGGCACCTCCCGCTCCCAAGCGCGTTTCTGAGCCTCAGGAAGCCCCTGAAAGCGAATCAGAAACAGTTGGTCAGGTTGACGCTACCGGCACTAAGGAACACGCTTTCAAAAAGCAACTAAGCTCTCTTAAGCAATCCTTCCAGGAGTACAAAGAAAAGGTCCACCAGAAGAGTGAAGAGGCGAAGAACGCCCCCATTCACGAGCTTCAGGAAGCCGAAACCGCCTACGATCGCACTCACGCTGCAGACACCGCTGAAGAAGGCACCGCAGCCTCAGCCGTAGCCGCAGACGCACCCCAAGCAGCATCCCCGGCTGCCGACGTAGCAGACTCCACTACCGAAGCCCCGATTGCGCCGACCTCTGCTTCGACCACCAAACCCGCTGGACTAATGGCCGCTGCCGCTAAGGCCTATGACCAACAGGCCGCCCAAGCCCATAAGTCCGCTAACGAAATCGACTCTGAAACCGTTGTCGCAACAGTCAGCGGCACAGCTAACTCAACCTCAAAAGAGCCTACCTCCGCGGAAGACGAACCTGTAGATCAGGCTCAGATCACCCGCTGGATCCTACTTTCCATCCTGGTAGTCCTGTCCCTAGTTGGTCTGGTTTGGGGCATTAAGACCCTGGCCTCACCGATCCAGCGCGTCTTTAACATGGACGATGACGGTGCCCAGCCCGTCGCCACTGCCACCCAGGAAACCGTCGAAGGTGCCAAGCCGAAGGATCAGCCCGCCCCAGCCCCGGCTGAAAAGCCCGCTGCCCCCATCGAAATCACCAACCTAGAGCAGAAATCCCCCGACGGCGTCGGTAAGGACCACCCGGAACTACTGGGTAAGATCACCGACGGAAACGGCGATTCCACCTGGCGTTCACGCTACTTCAACCAGCCCACCTTCCGTTCTGGTGGTTCCATTCAGATCCTGATTACCCTCAAGGCCCCAGCTAAGGTCGGCGCCGTCAAGATCACCTCCCCCGCTCAGGGCGGCAAGATTGAGATTGCCCAACCCGGTGGAGACCCGTGGGCCGCCCAAAAGAGCCTAGCGAACGGCACCTTCGGGCCGGAAACCGTCATCAAGTTCGATCCTATTACGACTGATAAGCTGTTAGTACAGATCCCTGAGCTTCCGCGCGATAAAGAAGGTAAGAACCGCGCTTGGATCAGCTCCATCACCCTAATGCCCTAGGTAAACGCCCCGGGTAGCAATAGGAACTCACTCACAACTGGAACAATCTCTTCCTTAGGATTGTTAGTAGCTAATAGCAAGGATTAGTTTCTTAGCCGCCTAACTAGCCGCTAACTTTCGCGCTAGCAGCCTAAAAATGGCCAAAAACTAACCAAAGCCACCCTCTTGGGGGTATAGAATAAACGCGCACCCGGACCAGTCTGGATCCGAAACTGTCGCAAAGCATAACCGAAAGGACCCGTAATGGCTGATTTCAACCTCGCCGGCAACCTTGGTGGCCTAGTCACCCCTCACGAAAATACGGAAAAGACCGTAGATCAAGAAGTACGTGACGTAATCATTGTCGGTTCAGGTCCGGCCGGTTATACTGCCGCAATCTACCTAGCCCGCGCCGAGCTCAAGCCCCTAGTCCTAGCTGGCGCCCTAGCCGCCGGCGGCGCCCTCATGAACACCACCGAGGTCGAAAACTACCCCGGCTTCCCCGAGGGCATCATGGGTCCCGAACTCATGGAAAACTTCTACCAGCAGGCTGAACGCTTTGGTTCTGAGATTCTTTTCGAGGACGCCACCAGCATGGAACTAGACGGTGACGTCAAGATTGTGCGCACCGAAGAGGCCGAATACCACGCCAAGACCGTCATCCTTGCGACCGGTTCGGCTCACCGCACCCTGGGCCTACCTAACGAGGCTGAACTGTCCGGCCGCGGCGTTTCCTACTGCGCCACCTGCGACGGTTTCTTCTTCAAGGATCAGCACATTGCCGTGGTGGGCGGCGGCGACTCGGCCATGGAAGAAGCTAACTTCCTGTCCAAGTTTGGCTCTAAGGTCACCGTCATTCACCGTCGCGATGAACTACGCGCCTCAAAGATCATGGCGCAGCGTGCCATGGACAACCCGAAGATCGAATTTGCCTGGAATTCCGCTGTTTCTGAACTGCACGGCACCGATGCGCTAACCGGCGTCACCCTGACCGATACCGTCACCGGTGAGACCCGCGAACTGGACGCTACCGGTCTGTTTGTGGCCATTGGTCACGATCCGCGCGTGGAACTATTCAAGGATCAGCTGGAACTGGACGAGGCTGGCTACCTGCAGGTGGCTCACCCGCAGACCAACACCTCTCTACCGGGCGTCTTTGGTTGTGGCGACGTTGTTGACCACACCTACCGTCAGGCGATTACCGCGGCGGCTTCCGGTTGCCGTGCGGCCCTAGACACCGAAAAGTACCTAGCTGCTTTGGAGGATAAGAATGAGTGAAGTTAAGACTCTTACCGACCGCCAGTTTAGCGCGGAAATCCGCCTAGATAAGGGCCTGAAGGTCGTTGATTTTTGGGCTCCCTGGTGCGAACCGTGCAAGAAGCTTTCCCCAATCATTGATCAGGTCGCTAAGGAACTAGGCGATCAGGCTCAGGTTTGGAAGCTGAACGTGGATCAAAACCGCACCAGCCCGGCCACCTACCAGGTGCGTTCCATTCCGGCTGTCCTGGTTTTCTTTGATGGCGAGGTCGTAGAGCGTCTAACCGGCGTTCACACCAAGGAAGAGATCCTAAAGCAGGTCCGTAAGTACATTCTTTCCTGAAAGTTTTTACGACAGACTGTCAGATAGGCTTGAGGGTGCTGATTTCGGCTCCCTTAGGCCTATCTTTTTGCCCCTAGGTAGGCGCACTTTTTCCCTCTACTCCCGGGGTTTTTGGGCACGCTCTTCTCTATCTGTTGTTTAGCCCATAAATATGCGAAAATGGAAACTCACTAAGGTCTTAAAGGAAGCGAGGCAGCTTTGAGTTCACAGCGCCCCTTAAATCAAGGTAATCGTCGAGATCCATGGTGGAATACGTATTCTGACCGCGCCCAGAATCTGCGCGAATCAGAAGTTCGCTCCCTGTTCTCGGTAGTTTCCCGCCCAGAGGTAGTCTCTTTGGCCGGCGGTATGCCTAATATCAAGGATCTACCCCTAGACAAACTAGCTGACTCAGTTGCCGAGCTAGTCCGCCAACACGGCGCCCAGGCCCTTCAGTACGGTCAGGGACGCGGCTGGGATCCGATCCGTCGCGATGTCTGTGAAATCATGGCTAAAGAAGGCATTGATGGCGACTATGAGAACGTCGTCATCACTACTGGCTCCCAGCAGGCCGTTGACCTAATCACCCAGATCTTCGTCAACCCCGGCGACGTCATCCTCTGTGAGGCTCCCTCGTACGTGGGTTCCCTGGGTATCTTTGGCGCCTACCAGGCTGATATTCGGCACGTGGCCATGGATCATGACGGTTTACTACCCGATGCCCTTGAGGCAGCCATTAAGCAGGCTCGCGCTGAAGGCAAGGCCGTAAAGTTCCTCTACACGATCCCTAACTTCCACAATCCCGCGGGCGTCACCCAAACTATGGAACGCCGCCGCGCGATCATTGAAATTTGTGACCGCCTGCAGGTCCTGATTGTCGAAGATAACCCCTACGGCCTACTGGGTTTCAGTGGCGATCCGCTTCCGGCCCTACAGTCCCTTAACCCCGAGGGCGTGGTCTACCTAGGTTCTTTCTCTAAGATGTTTGCCCCGGGTTACCGGGTTGGCTGGGCCCTAGCCCCGCACGCGATTCGCGACAAGCTGGTTTTGGCGAATGAATCAGCGGTGCTTTCCCCGTCCATGATGTCGCAGATGACCATTCACGCCTATATGCAGGAGTTTGACTGGTTTGCGCAGGTACAGACCTACCGTGGCATGTACCAGGAACGCCGTGACGCCATGCTGGAGTCCCTGGAACAGTACTTGCCGATCTGTGAGTGGACTAAGCCCTCTGGCGGCTTCTACACGTGGGTAAAGCTTCCGGCAGGTCTAGATGCTAAAGATATGCTGCCGCGTGCAGTTACCGGCTTGGTGGCTTATGTTTCCGGTACCGCTTTCTACGCTGACGGACAGGGGCGCGATCACCTACGTCTGTCCTACTGCTTCCCACCGCCGGATGAAATCCGGGAAGGCGTTCGCCGCCTAGCCGAGGTCGTTAATCGCGAAAAGGAACTCGTCGACCTTTTTGGCGGCGTTGAACTTACTCCAGTACAGGGTCTAAAGGTGGATGCACCCGATGCCCCCCGCTCACAATATCCCGCACAAGATAAGGACTGAGACCCATGACTGAACTAAATGTTTCACGTGAAACAATTTCTGAAGCAGCAGTCGCAGCCTCCACTGAAGCTAACTCTGCCGCAACCAAAGATGGACTACGGATTGCCGTCATTACCGGTGGTGTCACCCATGAACGCGACATTTCTCTAAAGAGTGCGCACACCGTAGCTCTAGCACTACGTAATGCCGGTTTTGAGGTGGAAGTTCTAGACTTCGATTCCACCTTGATTCCGAACCTACGCAAGGGAAACTTTGATCTGGCTTGGCCCCTGGTACACGGTGGCATTGGTGAAGATGGTTCACTGCAGACCATCCCGCCACTGCTTTCCCTGCCCTTTGTGGGCACCCCGGCGGAAGAGTCTTCCATCGCTTCCTTTAAACCGCATGCCAAGGCAGAAGTGCTACGTGCGGGCGGACTAAGCCCAGAGGCAGTGGCGCTTCCGCGTGCGCTGTTCAAGCAGGTGGGCGCTCCGAACCTGATTGATGCGATTGTCTCTACCTTGGATTTCCCCTTGGTAGTAAAGCCCGCCAATGGTGGCTCCAGCTTGGGTGTTACTAGGGTTAAGGACGTAGAGGAACTGCGTTTGGCCCTAATCGATGCTTTTGCCTACTGTGATACCGCCATGGTGGAAAAGTTAGTACACGGTAAAGAGATTGCCGTTTCCCTTGCTGATCAGGGTGATGGCCTTAAGGCACTGCCGCCGGTAGAGATTGAGATCGAGGGTGGCGAGTACGATTTCAGTGCCCGCTATGAGACCGGTCGTTCTATCTTCTACGCACCGGCACGTCTATCTGAGACCCAGTTGCAGGCGGTTACTGAGGCGGCAGAGCTGGTTGGCCAGGTCTTGGGGATGCGTCATTTTGCGCGCATTGACTTGATTTTGGATGACCAGGATCGGGCTTGGTTTATCGACGCGAATGTCACCCCGGGTATGACTGAGATGTCGTTATTCCCGCAGGCTGCCGAGGCTGCTACCGGGCTAGAGTCGGTCCTAATGAATATCGTTCGCCAGGCTGCTCAATCCTGAACTCTAAACAGCAGCCTTAGTCACTATCGCTAGCTCTTAAAACACAAGCTGACAGAACACCAGGTGATATAACACTTGCTGGTTGAACACAAGGTGAAATATAGCTAGCTGGTAAAGCATTGGGCCCCACCAAGTAACTCTTGGTGGGGCCCAAAACTATTTGCTTCAATGCCTAGCAAGCTAAGTGGTTATCTTAGGTTCACGTGAAACTTAGGCTTTGCCTTCTAGGATGCTAATGATGCGTTCTAGGTCAGCCGGGTCCGCTGATTCAATGATGATCTTCGACTTGTGCTTGCCTAGTTGAATATTGACGCGGGTATCTAGCCGGTCACCTAGATCGGTGGCGAAGCGCTGTAGGTGGTCAGGTAGGTTGCGGGGCTTGGGTGCCCGCTTTGCCTTCCCAGCAGCACCACGTACCGCACCCATAGCCACAAGCTCTTCTACAGTACGTACAGAGAGGCCTTCGGCCACAATGCGTTCCGCCAAGATCTGCATATCCGCAGCTTCCTCAAGGCGCAGTAGCGCACGGGCATGACCGGCACTGATCGTCCCACCGGCGAGCATCCGCTGGACTGAACCAGGAAGCTTCAGCAAACGCATGGTGTTCGCGATTTGGGGGCGAGAACGTGCAATCTTTACCGACAGCTGTTCCTGGGTACAACCGAAGTCTTCCATTAGCTGCTGGTAGGCGGCAGCTTCTTCGATGGGGTTTAGCTGTGCCCGGTGCAGGTTTTCTAGTAGTGCATCGCGCAGCAGGTCTGAATCTTCAGTACGACGAATAATGGCCGGGATGGTTTCTAGGCCAGCTAGACGCGAAGCGCGCAGACGACGTTCACCCATAATGAGTTCGTATCGGGGTACACCGGCCTGCTTGAGCTGCTCAACCGTAAGTAGGGCTTCAAGATCGCCTTCTGCCTTTAGCGGTTCGTCAATCTCTGGGACTTCCACCCGGCTTTCAGCTTGCGCAAGACGGTCTTGATAGATCTGTTTTGCTTCGGCCTCCGGCAAGGGGCGAATCACAATGGGCTGTAGGATTCCGACCTCGCGGATAGAATCCATCAGCTCCTGTAGATCTTCCGGATCGAAGATAGTACGGGGCTGTACCCGGTTAGGAATGATCGACCAGATGGGAATCTGACCAAAGCTGGCACCGGGCACGGGAGCTAGTTCCACGGAATCGGAAATTGTTTCACGTGAAACATTTGCTTCCTCAACTACTGAAGCAGCAGTCTTTCCGACATCATTACTGCCAGATTTTACAGATGACTTGGCTGAAGTCTTACTGGCGATGGCTGATGAACCTGCCGTTTTAGTGGCAGTAGCCTTAGTGGCAGTAGCCTTAGTGGCAGTCGACTTGCGAGTAACTTCTGCTTTAGTCGCAGAGGCCTTTTTAGTGCCTGCCTGCTTTGCTTCGACCTGAGCCTTACGAGTCGATTCAGCTTTAGACGGGGATGCCTTAGCCGAGGATTTCTGTTCCACAGAAATTGTTTCACGTGAAACATTTGCTTCCTTGGCAGCGGCTTCAGACTTCTTAGCAGCATCACGGGAAGCGCTACCACGTGCACCACGACTCGTCTTCTTAGCACGAGCGCGGTCCTTTGGTGCATCTAGTAAATCGCGAACGCTGCGACGCTTTGGCTGTTCTGCTTCGACCTCTGGCGTAGGATCCTCAGTCGGATCACCCAGTACACTTAAGCCACCGTACTTTGAAGTATCTTCGGGATTCAAGGCATCTGAATCAGGGCCTAGAAGTTCATCAAGAGTAGAGGTAGCCCGTGATGCACGTACTGACTGGCTCCGGGTGACAGCGCCGCGACCTTCGGTAGCATCTGAGCTTGAGCGCTGCGTCTTCGCTGCGGAACCCGAATTTGTTTCACGTGAAACATTTGCCGACGGGAAGAAGACATCTAAGGGATCGCTGGGCGGCGCTTCTTCCACCTGGGAATCGGGAATCAGAGCGGAAAGGCCGCGTCCTAGGCCACCACGTTTCTTAGTTGCCATCTTTACTTACCTCCAAAACGAATCGCAATTTCTAACGCGGCCTTGCGATAGGCAATTGCACCAGTAGAACGTGGATCATAACTAATCACCGACTGTGAGTAGCTAGGTGCCTCTGACAAGCGCACCGAACGAGGAATAGGCGTATGAATCAACTGCTTACCGAAGTGATTCTGAACCTCTGCCATTACCTCACGGGATAGATTAGTCCGCCCGTCAAACATGGTCACCAAGATATTGGAAACCCGCAGTTCGGGATTCAGCTTCACCTTAATCCGCTCAATCGCACGCAAAAGCGAACTTAGCCCCTCAAGGGCGTAGTACTCAGCCTGGATAGGAATCAAAACCTCCCGGGCGGCCACAAAAGCATTCAAAGTCAACATGCCCAAAGACGGCGGGCAGTCAATAATCACGTAGTCAACTTCCGGTTCCGCCCGCAAGAACGAACGTAGGGCGCGTTCCAAAAGGTATTCACGATTAGGAACATCTACCAGCTCGACCTCGGCCCCAGAAAGGTCCAAGGTGGCCGGGCAGACGCGCAGGTGGGCCAAATCCGGGCAGGGCTGCAAAACCTCAGCCAGGGGAGTCCCGTCCAAAAGCACCTCATAGATACTGGGGGTTCCCGCGTGATGCTCAGCCCCCAGAGCTGTGGACGCATTACCCTGCGGGTCAATATCGATCAACACGACCTCAAGGCCCGCATCGGCCAGTGCCGCAGCCACGTTAACGGCCGAGGTGGTCTTACCGACGCCACCCTTTTGGTTTGCGAAAGTCATTACCACCGGCTGTTTCGGACGCGGAAACTCAGTCCGCGCTAAAGCCGCTAAATCCTTGGCATTGCGCGCCAAAGCATTAGCTAAAGGGGTATCCGGAACAGCTGAACTCACGCTTAGGCACCTTTCTAAAACTGGCACTGAAACCATGTCTTAAAGTAAAGACAATTAACGTTTCAAGTTTAACGGACTGAGCACAAAAAACTTATCCCCACACCCGAAGGTATGGGGATAGCGAAATTGGGGATAACCCAGAAGCTAAAAACTCAGCCAGGGCTTAAACCAAGTAAACCGCGTGAAAACTACGTCCTAGGCCTTCTTGGCGGTAACCACGATAGTAGCCGGGGCGTCCGGCACCTCTACCTCGTTAACGCTCACGTCCACTAGATGCAGTTTCTTCAAGACGTACTTGGCCTTTTCTAGCTCGTCCTCGACGCTCTGACCCTTCAGGGCCACCAGCTGTCCACCGCGAACAATCAAAGGTGCGGTAAAGCGAGCCAGCTTATCCATCGCGGCCACCGCACGAGCGGTCACCACATCAAAGCTTTCACGTTTGTGCAACTCTTCTGCACGCATGTGCCGCAGCTGGACGTTGTCCAAGCCCAGTTCCGCCACCACTAGCTCCAGCCAGTTAATGCGACGCTCCATGGGCTCGATCAGATGAAACTCCAGATCTGGACGCATAGCCGCGGCGACAATCCCGGGGAAACCAGCCCCGGAACCAACGTCCGCCACGGTCCCGCGCGACGGCAAGAAAGGCACAATCGCCGCCGAGTTAACCAAGTGGCGTCCCCACAAACGCGGCAACTCACGCGGACCAATCAGGCCACGCAACTCACCCTCGTCAATGAGCATCTGCGCGAAGTGCTCGATCTGCCCAAAGTGGGGACCGAACAGTTCACGCATGCCCTCCGTGGGGACATCAACGGTTAATTCTTCGCTCACGCTTCGTCGTCTTCCTCGTCTACCAGAACCTCAGGTTCTTCCAGGTAGATGACCACGCGACGGTTAGGCGGGGTGCCCTCAGAGTCAGAGAAAAGACCCGCAGCGGAAACCACATCGTGGCAAACCTTGCGTTCGAAGGGGTTCATGGGCTCGAGGCGGACCGGCTCACCGGTAGCCTGGGCGCGGGTAACAGCCTCTTCCGCGATGGCAGCTAGACGCTGACGCTGAGCCTTACGGTGGCCGGCAATGTCTAGCATTAGGCGAGAGCGCTCGCCAGTCTCATTCTGGACTACCAGGCGAGTTAGTTCCTGTAGTGCGTCTAGGACGGCACCATCACGACCAACGAGGCGGCGTAGTTCGCGTTCGTCTTCATCGTCGACGATTTCCACGGTAGCGCGATCGCGTTCCACGTCGATTTCGAACTCTCCGCCCACGTCAATGATGTCTAGGAGTTCTTCCAGGTAGTCCGCGGCAATATCACCCTCGGCCTCCAGGCGCTTAATCAACTCAGTTTTTTCAGTTGACATATTTATTCACCTTTCCGTGACTTTTCAGCCTAATTCCATGTCGCCGGGGCGACGACCCTGCTTACGTAGACGTTCTTCGCGAGCCTTCATCTTAGCTTCACGCTGAGCGGCCTTGCGGGCACGTTCGGCGGCGCGACGCTCAGCACGACGACGAGCAATCTCTTCTGCCGAAAGTCCTTCTTCACTATCTTGCCCGTTTGCGTCCAGCTCTGCATCGTAATCGTCCTGCGCGTTCTGCTGGGAACGCTGGTTCTTTGCCGGGTTGCCAGAGTTCTTACGGGCCGCACGCGGCTTGCGAGTGGGCTGTACGCGCGGGCCAGTCTGAGTCTGAACTTCGACCTTCTTGTTCTTTTCTTCAAGGCCCAGGCGGACACGCTCTAGACGAAGCTTTTCATCGCGTTCAATGATGAGCTCTTCGCGGGCTGCTTCTAGATCGGTAACCTGCTGATCAGCGCCCACGTTAGCGAGCTTCTGGTCGTATTCAGCGGTGACCTGAGTAAAGAAGGTGTCGTACTTAGCCTGCTGCTTAGCGTGCCACTTCTTGTAGGCTTCCGAACCGGGGGTCGGCATGGCGCTAATGGCCCAGAGCTGCTGGCCCAGGGTGAAGAAGTTGGTGGTCAGCATGTAGAGCAGTAGACCAACCTGGAAGAAGAAACCGGTCATACCGATGAACAGCGGCATGATGTACATCATGGTCTTCTGAACATTGGCCTGCGGGCCCTCTAGGGCAGAAGCCGGCATGTTCTTTACGGAGATCTGACGCATGGTGAAGAACTGAGTCAAAACCATGATCAGGATGAGCACGCCAATCACAATCTTGGACTGGTTGGTGGCCGCGGTAGAGAAGGTTTCGATCATGTTCGCACCGAAAAGCTTGGTGCTGTTAATGTCGATAGCCATGGCCTTATCTAGCGGACCAATGGAGGTCCGGCCAGAAGCCTTGGTGTAGTCACCAGTTTCAATACCGGCGGTGGCCGCGAGCACGCGGAATAGTGCGGTAAAGATCGGGATCTGAACTAGGATCGGCAAACAGGAAGCGAAGGGCGAGGTGCCGTGCTCCTTGTAGAGTGCCATTAGTTCCTGCTGCTGAGCCTGCTTAGAAGCAGTATCGTTCTTGCCCTTGTAGCGAGCCTGCAGCTTCTTGATCTCAGGAGCCAGCGCCTGCATAGCCCGCTGCGAGCGAATCTGCTTGGTAAACAGCGGGAAAATAGCCAAACGAACGGCTACGGTCAGTAGCACGATCGATAGAATCCAGCCGATGCCCGGACCGTTGGGAATCCCAATCAGGGTGAGGAACTTGTGGATAATGACCATGACCCAGGCGACGATCCACTTCAACGGGTATAGCACGGTGTCGTACCAGCCGTAACTGGTGATCATCGAGGGCGACGAAGCATTTCCTTCAGTCGCGAGAAGCGTCGCTAGCATGTGACTCCTAGAGAATTGATTAACATAAAAAAATCTTTACTGGCCTATTCTATTGATTCGAACCGCGTTTGGGGCGTTTTTGGCGTTTAGTATCGCTCATAGTTTCGCCCAGTCCCTTCGCGATTTCAGCACCGTTCGGATAGTCGGCCAAAAGTTCTGTGAGGGTGCCATTTTTTCTGGCTTCCTGGATTTCCGAGTAGGAGGGAAACTCTTTTACTCGCCAGCGTCCCTTTTCCGGTACCGGGTCCACGCCCCCTAAAGACCAGGGATTACAGCGTAGGATCCGCCAGGTCCCCAAGGTTAAACCTTTTAGTAGGCCGTGGGTTTGGAGCGCCTCAACCGCGTACCCGGAACAGGTGGGGTAGTAGCGGCATTTCCTGGGTCGGCCGGCCGAAATATGCTTTTGATAGCCGCGGATTAGCGCAATAAAGGGTTTGGCGAGGAAGCTCATTGGGCCTCCTCTTTTAGTCCCGGATTTTGCTCAAGAGGTTTTTGTCGTTCAGCTTTAGCTTCGGCCCGCTTGATTCCCAGGGGCAGTTTGTGGTGTAAATCCGCCACTAAAGTCTGATAACTGGCGTCTAGGGCGGCCGCCTGAGCGCGGACCACCACCCTGATCCCGTCGGGTAGTTGGGGAAGTTCGGCCTGCATCGCATGTCGTAGTCGACGTTTGACTAGGTTCCTTCCCGTGGCCTTGGGGATAGCCTTTTTGGGTACGACGAAGCCGACAAGTGCCGGTTGTTTTAGGCTCTTGTCGGCTTGTACGTGCAAAACAATGCGCTGGGTAGCCACGGTGGCGCCACGACGATATGTTGCCGTAAAGTCCGCAGGTTTAACCATGCGGTGCGCACGTGGCAACACGTCAGGCGCTGATGCTGGCGCGACCCTTACGGCGACGAGCAGCCAGGATGGCGCGGCCGGCGCGGGTGCTCATGCGCTTACGGAAGCCGTGCACCTTGGCGCGGCGACGGTTGTTAGGCTGGAAAGTCCGCTTCACGATTCATCTCCTAATGTGTTGCGAACTAGATGTTCGCGACTTAGTCAAAATGGGGCCTGTATTGAACACAGGCGAAATCCAACTGTACGGCCAATTTTGAGCTACGTCAATGTGGACAGGCCGCTCCCGTCAGAACTCACAGTTTACACCCATATTCACAACTGTGGATAAGAAGGTGAATAACATCAATGTGATTTTCGATGTGACAAATTTGGCTAGATTCCGCGGAAATCCAAAATTATCCGCATCATTCTGCGAATCTTAAAAAGCCCCAAAAACCCGGAAACGGGCAAAAAGTTGTCCCCAACCTGTGTATAACTTTGTGGAAAGTTTGAGATAATGGCAAAATGTGACCACTAACTCACGGGATGTACAGTGAGTAAGACCATTAACTGACCCGACCAGCAAAACTGCAGAGAGGCTACGCATGACTACCAATGCCCTGAACGAAGCATGGAATCGCGCTTTGGCCAACCTAGATTCACTCTCACAAATGGATCGCGCCACCATTGCTCTGGTCAGGCCTCTTGGTAACGTTGCCGGCACGATCCTGGCAGCCACCCCCGATAACTACACCAAAACCACTATCGAAACCCGCCTCATTGAACCGCTCTCTGCCGCGCTCAGTGCCGAACTGGGTGAACCTGTCCGGTTAGCTTTCACCGTCGAAAGCCCCGAAACCCAAAACGAAGGCCCCCAAACCCGCGAAACCGCGCCCGGCCACCTCGACCCCGAAAAAATCGACGCCTCCCAATCTTTCGCAGAAGCTGAAGAATTCGACGCCCTATCCCCGGATTACCAGGCCCAATACGATGCCAAAACCGGTACCTTCACCGATTTTGACCCAGAAAATCCGGTCTACGGCCTCCATAAAGTAGTCGAAAATGAAGAACCCCAAAGTGGCGTCTCTAAAGAAACCATCATCGAAGCGCGCCTAAACCCCAAGTACACCTTCGAAACCTTCGTTACTGGTGCCTCAAACCGATTCGCCAATGCGGCCGCCACGGCCGTCGCTGAATCTCCGGCCCGCGCTTACAACCCGCTCTTTATTTACGGTGGCTCCGGACTGGGCAAAACCCACCTAATGCACGCCATTGGACACTACGCCCTGTCCCTCTACCCGCACCTACGCGTCAAATACGTCTCTTCTGAAGAGTTCACCAATGACTTCATTAACTCCATTCGTGACGACCGCGCGGAAGAATTCCAGCGCCGCTACCGTGAAGTAGACGTCCTCCTAATTGACGATATTCAGTTCATCCAGGGTAAAGAACAGACCATGGAAGAGTTCTTCCATACTTTTAACGCTCTCCACACCGCCAATAAACAGGTTGTGATCACCTCTGATCTACCCCCGAAAAAACTAGAGGGCTTCGAAGATCGCATGCGTTCACGCTTCGAAATGGGCCTACTAACCGACGTCCAACCCCCGGACTTGGAAACCCGTATTGCGATTTTGCGTAAAAAAGCCATCGCTGACGGTACCGAAGCCCCCGATGAGGTCCTGGAATACATTGCCTCACTAATCAGCACCAATATCCGTGAACTAGAAGGTGCCCTCATTCGCGTCACCGCCATGGCTAACCTCTCTAACCAAGAAGTTGACCTGAAGATGGCCCAAATGGTCCTCAAGGACATCATTACCGACCCGGAAGATGAAGAAATCACCGCGGCCCTGATCATGTCCCAAACCGCGGACTACTTTAAGACCACCATTGAAATGCTCTGCTCGGCTGACCGATCCCGCATGCTAGTCGACGCCCGTCAGATTGCCATGTACCTATGTCGTGAACTAACCGACCTATCCCTACCGGCCATCGGTAAGGAATTCGGTGGACGCGACCACACCACCGTCATGCACGCCAATAAGAAGATTCGCCAGCTCATGGCCGAAAAACGCCAGGTATTCCAGCAGGTCTCTGAACTTACTAACAGAATTAAACAGGCAGCACGCTCCAAATAGGCTCAAATTTCGCCATTTTTGTAGTTCCCTGTGGACAAGTGCCAAAAATCTTGGGGAAAACCATCAAACTTTGGGAATTGAACACCCCGAATTGTTAATTGTTTAAAACCCACAATTATTTATCCACTGCCGCCCAGTAATTTATGCCCGCACTTTTCCCCGGCGTATCCACTACCGAATGCGCAGAATAACTACAAAAATTTCGGTTTTCCCCAAAATTCACACACCCTATGAAGATAATTAATTAAAAATTTGAAATCTAAAAAACTAGCTAACAACAAACACCGAAAAGCGATTCAACCGGAATCAGAAAACTAAACTCCGCTTTCGATCCCCAGATTTGCTTTTAGGTTTGTAGGTCTACCCGCTAGTAACGTAAAGTATTGCCAGATACCTCAACCGAAAGGCTTTACCCGTGAAGTTCACAATTAACCGTGACGTCCTAGCGGAAGCAATTACCTGGGGCTCCCGGGCAGTCCCGCAGCGTCCGCCGGTACCAGTACTAGCTGGTGTGCGTCTTTCCGCTGCTCAAGGTTCCCTAGTAATCTCTGCTTTCGATTACGAAACCAGTGCTAAAGCAGAAGTTCCCGCGGAAGTAGAACAACCAGGTGAAGTCCTAGTCTTCGGTAAACTACTCCTAGAAATCGCCAAGCTACTACCGCCCAAGGACATTACCTTCGAGCAGGTAGATAACAAGGTTGTCATCCGCTGTGACGCGCTGGTCTACCACCTAAGCGTCATGAACATTGACGAATATCCGACCCTTCCGGAATTCCCCCAGATTGATGGCAGCATCGACGCCCAGGAACTAGCCACTGCCGTCTCTCAGGTAGCAATCGCCGCCTCCAAGGACGAAACCCTACCGCTTCTAACCGGCGTAAAGGTAGAAATCGACGGCGCCAACATGACCTTCATGGCCACCGACCGTTACCGCCTAGCCATGCGTGAAATCATGTGGCACCCCACCGATCCGAACTTCAAGGGTTCCACCCTGATTCGCTCCAAGGTCCTGACCGAAGTAGCCAAGACCATGACCTCCGTGGGTGATATTTCGCTAGCTATCTCAGAGGCAGCCGTACCCGGCCAGTCCCGCATCGTCGGTTTTGCCGCCGGTGAGCGCATGACCACCTCGAACCTAATGGATGGCGAATACCCACCGGTCCGTAACCTCTTCCCGGATGAAACCCCCATCCACGCGGTAGTTAAACGCCAGGAACTAATCGACGCCACCCGTCGTATGCGCCTAGTGGCCGAACGCAACACTCCCGTCCGCCTCAGCTTCTCTGAAGGCAACCTGGAACTAACCGCCGGTGCCGGTGAAGATGCTCAGGCAAAGGAAAGCCTGCCCGCACAGATCTTCGGTGAAGATATCGCCACCGCCTTCAACCCCAACTACCTAACTGAAGGCCTAGCGGTCATTAACGAACCCTACGTGCGACTATCCTTCATTCACCCCTCCAAGCCTGCTGTCCTAACCGGACAGGAAGATCCCGAGGGCGAAGACAACCGTTCCTTCCGTTACCTCTTGATGCCCATCCGTTACGGCGTCTGAGCCAAAGAAAACTAGTTAAGCGTGTACGTCTCTGACGTCGCCCTAGACGATTTTCGTTCTTACCGTCACGCCCTGCTCCACTTTGAGCCGGGCGTGACCGTGCTAACCGGGCCAAACGGACAGGGAAAAACCAACCTAGTCGAAGCCATCGCTTTCGTCTCTACCCTCAGTTCGCACCGGGTTGGCACAGATAGTGCCCTAGTTAGAGCGCCCCGTCCCGGGGAGAATGTTCCCGCCGGGGCAGTAGTTCGACTAAAGGTCAACAAAGAGGGCCGCGAACGCATCCTCGAACTGGAAATCATCAACGGAAAAGCTAACCGCGCCAAAATAAATCGCACCAAAGTGCGCCCTCGGGAACTAAGTGCGGAACTAAAAACCGTGGTCTTTGCCCCCGAAGACCTCAGCCTAGTGCGTGCCGAACCTGCCGTACGCCGCCGCTTCCTAGACGACTACCTAGGACAATCTGATATTCGCCTAGCGCAGTTAAAAACCGAACACGAAAAAGTCCTCAAACAGCGTGGCGCCCTACTAAAACAGCTCAAAAAATCCGGGGCCGGACTATCCGCAACTAACTCTTCTGCGGCCGCGGCCACCCTGCAAGTGTGGAACGAACAGCTGGCCAATCTGGCCGCAAAACTAATCATTGCCCGCAAAGAATTCGTCACCCAGCTAGAGCCCGAAGCCGCCCTCGCCCACGAAAAGATCGCCCCTGAAGGCCGCGACTTAAGCCTGCGTTACCAGGCGAAAATCGATGAACTAATTCCCGCCCAAACCGAGGCCGACCATGAACTCGAAGGCCTAACCGCCCGGCTACTTCAAGGCATGGCCCAGCGTGCCCAGGAAGAAATGATTCGCGGGGTCAACCTAGTGGGCGCCCACCGGGACGACCTGGAACTCTACCTCGACCACCTGCCGGTAAAGGGCTACGCCTCTCACGGGGAAACCTGGTCAGTGGCGCTTTCACTTCGACTTGGGGCCTATGGCGTGCTGGGCGGAAATAGTGAAGATGCCGCCCAGCGTCCGGTTCTAATTCTGGATGATGTCTTTGCTGAACTAGACGAAAAACGTCGAGCCGCCCTAGCCCAAATGATCCTCCCGGCCCAGCAGGTGCTAATCACTGCTGCCGTCCCGCAGGATCTACCCGAGTGCCTCAATGCTCATCAGATCCGCGTGCGTCGCGATGAAGCAGCCGGTAGTTTGATCCTAGATGCAACCACCAGTGAAGGAGAGGCCCATGAGTGAAACTGAAGCCGATCCACAAGACTCGGACTACCCCCTGCAGGCCTTCCAGCGGGCACGCCAGGAAGCCTTCGCCGGGGGAGCGCTAAGTTCGCCGCTTTCGGAACTAAAAGGCAACCTGGAACGCAGCACCTACACGGAACAGAGCCCCGCCGAGTTTTTACGCGCCGAGGCCGCTAAAACCGATTCTCGTATCCTGGGCTATTCCGCGGGCGTGGGTTTACCGCGCGTCATGTCTGGACCGGGTCCGTCCGCGCGCGACCCGCAGAGAGTTGGTCCCATGTTTAGTGGGATTTTTAACGGTCGGGAAAAAGAACTGTCCGCAGCCAGCATAATGACAAACTGGGCAGAAATGGTCGGTCCGCAGATCGCTGAGCATGCCGAAATCGAGTCTTTTAAAGACGGTAAGCTGATTATTCGCGCTTCTTCTACCGCCTGGGCACAGCAGCTAAAGCTACTTATCCCCAATATCATGCGAAAAATTGGGGCTGCCCAAGCGGGCGTTAAACAATTAATCATTCTTCCGCCCAAGGGACCGAATTGGAAAAAAGGCCCTCTGTCGGTTCCGGGACGGGGACCTAGGGACACCTACGGATAGCACCCTCAAATCGCTCTCAGGCCACTTTGCGGCCGTTTTCGCGCGTCTATACCCTCTGAAACCCCAAAAAATAGGGTAGAATGACACTGTTAAATTCCGTGAAGTTTAAGGAGTAGCTTTCGTGGCGGAAGCACAGAATCGCGAATACGGCGCCAGTGACATTACAGTCCTCGAAGGGTTAGAAGCCGTTCGCAAACGCCCAGGCATGTACATTGGCTCAACCGGTGAACGCGGCCTGCACCACCTGGTCTATGAAGTCGTTGATAACGCAGTAGATGAAGCCCTAGCTGGCTACTGTACTCACATTGAGGTCACCCTCCAGGAAGACGGCGGCGTCCGCGTCTCCGATAACGGCCGTGGTATCCCCGTAGACCTACACCCCACCGAAAAGAAACCGACCGTTGAGGTCGTCATGACCATCTTGCACGCCGGCGGTAAGTTCGGCGGCGGCGGTTACGCCGTTTCCGGTGGTCTACACGGTGTGGGTATCTCTGTTGTAAACGCCCTCTCCACGCGCGTCGAAACCATCGTTAAACGACAGGGTTACACCTGGCGCCAAACCTTCAAAGATGGTGGCCACCCCGCGACCTCGCTAGAAAAGGGCGAGGCCACCGAAGAAACCGGTACCACCCAGATCTTCTGGGCCGACCCGGAAATCTTCGAAACCACCACCTACAACTATGAGACCCTCCGGGCCCGCTTCCAGCAGATGGCCTTCCTCAACAAGGGCCTCAAGATCACCCTCACGGATGAACGCCCCAACCAAACCCAGGCGGGCGACGAAATCTCTGGCGACGAAGACGATACCAACGATGAGCCACACAACAAGTCCGTCACCTTCTGCTACGAAGAAGGCCTAGTCGACTACGTCAAATACCTAAACACCACCAAGAAGGTCGAAACCGTCCACGAAATCATCGATTTTGAGGCCGAAGACACCGGTGAACGCTCCATCAGCGTCGAAATCGCCATGCAGTGGACCTCCGCCTACACGGAATCCATCCACACCTACGCGAACACCATTAACACCATCGAAGGTGGTACCCACGAAGAAGGCTTCCGTACCGCACTAACCACCCTGGTTAACAAGTACGGCCGCGAAAAGGGCATCATCAAGGATAAGGACCCGAACCTAACCGGTGACGATATCCGCGAAGGCCTCACCGCCGTCATCTCCGTTAAACTCTCTGAACCCCAGTTCGAAGGCCAGACCAAGACCAAGCTGGGCAACACCGAGGCCCGTACCTTCGTGCACCAGACCGTCTACAGCCAACTGGGTGACTGGCTAGATGCCCACCCGGCAGACGCCAAACAGATCATCCAGAAAGCCATGCAGGCCGCCGCTGCCCGCATGGCCGCCCGCAAGGCCCGCGAAGCAACCCGCCGCAAGACCGCGCTAGAAAGCGCCTCCATGCCGGGCAAGCTCAAGGACTGCAACTCTCGGAACCCCGAAGAGTGCGAAATCTTCATCGTAGAGGGTGACTCCGCAGGTGGTTCTGCGGTTGGTGGTCGCGATCCTAAGCACCAGGCCATCCTGCCCATCCGCGGTAAGATCCTGAACGTCGAAAAGGCCCGCCTAGACCGCGCGCTGTCCTCAGACACCGTACAGTCCCTGATTACCGCCTTCGGTACCGGCATTGGCGAAGACTTCGACATGAGCAAACTGCGCTACCACAAGATCGTGATCATGGCCGACGCCGATGTCGACGGCCAGCACATCAACACGCTACTGCTCACCCTGCTATTCCGCTACATGCGCCCCCTAGTCGAACAGGGCTACGTCTACCTAGCACAGCCGCCCCTGTACCGACTCAAGTGGACCAACGCAGACCACGAGTTCGTGTTCTCTGACCGGGAGCGCGACGTCCGCCTAGCCGCCGGCCTAGCCGCCGGACACCGCCTCACCAAAGACGGTGGCGTCCAGCGCTACAAGGGTCTTGGTGAAATGAACTCCCAGGAACTCTGGGAAACCACCATGGACCCCGAAAACCGTATCCTCAAGCGCGTTGAACTAGGTGAAGCCGCTGCCGCTGACGAAATCTTCAGCGTGCTCATGGGTGAAGACGTCGAATCCCGCCGCCACTTCATTCAACGTAACGCCCAAGACGTCCGCTTCTTGGACATCTGATCCGCCCGGTTAAAAACTAAGGAAGAAAAAGTTGAGCGATTTTGAAGACCTACCAGAGGTTGCCCCGCAAGAACTAAAGGCGTTTAACCACGGACGGATCGACCCGGTTGAACTCGAATCTGAAATGCAAAAGTCCTACTTGGACTACGCCATGTCAGTTATCGTCGGCCGTGCCCTCCCCGACGTACGTGACGGCCTCAAGCCCGTCCACCGTCGCGTCCTCTACGCCATGTACGACGGCGGCTACCGCCCGTCCTCGTCATTCTCCAAGTGTGCGCGCGTCGTCGGTGACGTCATGGGTCACTACCACCCCCACGGTGATAGCGCGATCTACGACGCCCTAGCCCGCCTAGTCCAGCCCTGGTCCATGCGCTACCCGCTAGTCGCCGGACAGGGTAACTTCGGTTCCCCCGGTAACCTAGGCCCCGCGGCCCCCCGTTACACCGAATGTAAAATGGCCCCGCTGGCCATGGAAATGGTCCGTGACATCGACGAAGAAACCGTCGACTTCGTAGACAACTACGACGGTCACACCACCGAACCCTCCGTCCTGCCGGCCCGCTTCCCGAACCTTCTAGTTAACGGTTCCGAAGGTATCGCCGTTGGTATGGCCACCCGCATCCCCCCGCACAACCTCCGTGAGGTAGCCGAGGGCGTGCAGTGGTTCCTAGAAAACCCCGAGGCCTCCAAGACCGAACTACTAGACGCGCTCCTAGCCCGCGTCAAGGGCCCCGATTTCCCCACCGGCGCCACCATCCTCGGCCGCCGCGGCATCGAGGAAGCCTACCGCACCGGCCGTGGCTCCATCGTGCAGCGTGCCGTCGTCAACGTGGAAGAAATCAACAACCGCCAGTGCCTAGTAGTCACCGAACTGCCCTACCAGGTCAACCCCGATAACCTAGCCGCGAAGATCGCCCAGCTAGTTAAGGACGGCCAGATCCAGGGCATCGCGGATATCCGCGACGAATCCTCAGACCGTTCCGGTCAGCGACTAGTGATCGTCCTCAAGCGCGATGCCGTCGCCAAGGTGGTGCTAAATAACCTTTACAAGCGCACCCAGCTACAGGACTCCTTCCCGGCTAATATGCTGGCCCTAGTCGACGGTGTGCCCCGCACCCTGTCCCTAGACGGCTTCATTCGCCACTGGGTCAACCACCAGATGGATGTTATCTCTCGCCGGACCGCCTTCCGCCTGCGGAAAGCCGAAGAGCGCCTACACATCCTAATCGGCTACCTCAAGGCCCTAGATGCGCTAGACGAAGTCATCGCCTTGATTCGCCGTTCACCCACCACGGATGACGCTAAGCGCGGCCTAATGGAACTACTGGACATCGACGAAGTCCAAGCAGACGCCATCCTAGCCATGCAGCTACGCCGCTTGGCTGCCCTAGAACGACAGAAGATCGTTGACGAGCACGCCGAACTAGAAGCCAAGGTTAAGGACTACCACGACATTCTGGCCCGCCCCGAGCGTCAGCGTCAGATCGTCTCTGAAGAGCTCAAGGTTATCGTGGACAAGTACGGCGATGAACGCCGCACCACCATCCTGCCCTTCGACGGTGAAATGTCTGAAGAAGACCTAATCCCCGAAGAGGACGTAGTCGTCACCATCACTCACGGTGGATACGTCAAGCGCACCCGCACCGACAACTACCGCTCGCAGAAGCGTGGCGGTAAGGGCGTTCGCGGTGCCTCCCTACGTGATGACGACGTGGTCGAGCACTTCTTTGCCACCACCACGCATCACTGGCTGCTATTCTTCACCAACCTAGGCCGCGTCTACCGCGTCAAGGCCTACGAACTACCCGAAGGTGGCCGTGACGCTAAGGGACAGCACGTCGCTAACGTCCTGGCCTTCCAGCCCGGTGAAGAAATCGCCCAGGTCATGGCCCTACGCGACTACGAGCAGGCCCAGTACCTGGTCCTGGCTACCAAGTCCGGCCTGGTCAAGAAGACCCGACTTTCCGAATACGACTCCCCGCGTTCCGCTGGCTTGATTGCCATCAACCTGCGCGAGGACGAGGACGGCAAGCCCGACGAGCTAGTCTCTGCGGTCCTAGCCGATGACGATTCACACCTACTACTGGTTTCCCGCCAGGGCATGTCGATTCGTTTCGAAGCTAACGATGACACCCTCCGCCCCATGGGTCGTGCCACCTCTGGTGTTCGCGGCATGAAGTTCCGCGATGGTGACGCCCTCCTAGCCATGGTTGTCGCCCACGACGAAGCTGACCTGTTCACCGTAACCGAAGGTGGCTTCGCTAAGCGCACCCAGCTAGACCAGTACCGCGTTCAGGGACGTGGCGGTTTCGGTATCAAGGTTGCCAAGATTGTGGAAGACCGCGGCGACTTAGTCGGTGCCCTAGTCGTCACCGAAACCGACGAAGTCCTAACCATCATGGAAGGCGGCAAGATTGTCCGCTCGGCCGTCTCTGACGTTAGCCAGACCGGCCGCTCCACCCAGGGTGTAACCTTTGTACGTATGGATCAGGGCGACCGCGTCACCGCGGTAGCTTTGAACGTAGAACGAGAACTGGAAGACGAAGCCGCAGAAGCCGAAGGTGAAACCACACCGGAAGCAAGCTCTGAAGCTCAGGAAACCAGCGCTGAAGCTCAAGTTTCTGACCAAGAGGATCAGAACCCGGAGACGGAGGATAACGAATGAGCACTAACCAGAGCCCGGCACCACGCCGCTACCGGATGACCGTAGAAAGCGTGGACCCCATGTCCGTGCTGCGACTATCCTTCCTGCTCTCAGTAGCGCTAGGAATCGCCTTTATTGTGGCCACCGCGATCCTGTGGACCGTTCTGAACTCCATGCACGTCTGGGCCGGAATTGAGAACGTCGCCAAAGAATTCGGTTCCCCCCGAATCGACGTTCTCTTGGAATACCTACACTTCGGTAAAGCCATGGCACTGTCTTCAGTAATCGCCGTCATTAACGTCCTGCTAATGACCGTTGCCTCTACCATTGGGGCCCTGATTTACAACGTCGTGGTTAAGTTGGTTGGCGGTGTGACCGTCCAATTGATTGACGAGTAGTGCATTGCATCACCCATGAGCGCTTAAGTTTGCTTAACAGGTTCTGCTAGGCTAATATTTTCGAGTGCTCAAAGCACAGTGGCATTACTGTCACGGGCCTATAGCTCAGTCGGTTAGAGCGCTTCCCTGATAAGGAAGAGGTCGCTGGTTCGAGTCCAGCTAGGCCCACGGACAAAGAGGAAGGAGTTCTTCAATGCGAAAGTTTGGACGTAACTTTTTCATCTCACTCTTTGTGTCAATCCTCGCAACCGCTGGCATTGTCCTGTGGCGTGACCTAGGATTGAGGAAAGAAATCTGGCACGACGCCACCGCGTCCAAAGATTTCTAAAACCCCCAAGGGGCCTTGGCGCAATTGGTAGCGCACCTGCTTTGCAAGCAGGGGGTTACGGGTTCGAGTCCCGTAGGCTCCACAGCGAATTTCATGGTTCGCTCCTTTCAGAGTTGATTCCCCCGGTACAGAAAGTATCGGGGGTTTCTTCATGCCCAAAAAGGCCAGCCAGCGTCCTCGGAAAATAAAACTGGGGCCTTCCCTAAGGAAGACCCCAAAAGACGCTCACAGGTGGCATAAAACGGTAACTAGCCGACCGTATTACCCTGCAGCTTAAAGTAGTCGTTAACCCACGGGTAAACCCACAGGAACAAAACCAGGGTGATCATGTAGATCAAAAACAGGGACTCGATAATACGCAACCAGGTCGGCCCCGGAAGTACCTTACGGAAAAACCAAGAATACATACTTACTTAAGCTCCTGAGTCATCTCTACGGGGATACCACTCTCACGCGGTACCCAGTGGTCAAGCTGCAAATGCTGAATATAACGGTGACTATTGCCGAACTCCGGATCACAGGTGGTCATAGTCATTAGACGTTTCTTTGGCTCCGCCCCCCAATCGCCGGGCACGGGCGCAATCACCGCAGAATCACTGGGTAACACAATCTGATGCTTCGTGGCCTTATAAACCAAGTACGCATCCTTGGTTTCCACAATGATCGGATCGCCCTCTTGGATCTCATGGATGCGACGGAAAGAGTTACCGTAAGTACGACGGTGAGCCGCCACGGAGAAGTTACCCAACTGGCCCGGCATGGCCGTCTTAATCTTGCCATCATAGTGGCCCGCAAAAGCCTGATCCAGAATGTACTGCTGGGTACCCTGAGCGATCGGAATCTGCATCATGTTCCAACGTGGCACGTACATGGTTGCAAACACCTGGCCATCGGGAACATTACCAACCTCTGGCGGTGCATCATGGCGAATATCGTTAGAAATATGACTGGGAGCCGGCGGGAGGGAATCCTGGAACACGGTGACCTGCTGGTCACGGCCAGCTTCCACCTCAAGTGTGGTCCAGTAAAGCTGCCAGATAGCAAACATACCAATCACAAAGGACGCGGTGATTAACAGTTCGCCAATAAAACCGATCAACGTCAAAATCGCATAACGAATTTTTTGACCGGCGGTTCGTTGCCTACGGTGAGCACTACGAGTCGGGGTCATTGATTATCCGCTTTCATATCTGTGTTGATTAAGGGCTTAGCAGAACCAGGCAATTTCAGGTTCAAATCAGTGGTTACCGTTAAACCTAACTGCTTGGCTTTTACATACTGCCTGAAGACCTCCATCGTAGCATCTTCATCTACGGCTTTGCGAAGTTCTACCGGGTCCCCAATCGCCTTAATCACATAGGGAGGGGAATACACGTCACCATCCACATAGATCACGTTACCCACGCAACGGATCTGACTGGTGGAAACCACGCGGTGGCCTTGGACGCTCATCGCTTCAGCACCGCCCACCCAAAGAGCATTCATGGCACCCTCAATATCCTGCTGGTGAACCACGTAATCATTAAGATCGACATTTTCACCAACGGGTACATTCGACGAGTCACTCATTGAGATCACTAGGCCGGGTCCGGAAACCGGCAACAGGGGATCAAGCCCCGGGACCTGATTCTTCTGAGCAAAATTCGTGCGCTGATTGATTAGTTCGTTAATTTCTTTGCGCAAAGCTTCATTACTTTGCTTAGTTTCAAGGGCGCTGCGTTCTTCA
This sequence comes from Boudabousia liubingyangii, assembly GCF_001907245.1. Lineage (GTDB taxonomy): Bacteria > Actinomycetota > Actinomycetes > Actinomycetales > Actinomycetaceae > Boudabousia > Boudabousia liubingyangii. Next base: position 520,749 of record NZ_MQSU01000001.1, on the reverse strand, counting down.
TTGTGGATGAGGGTGCGCAGGTCGGTGGCATGCCGGCCACCGCCGTAATTAACGGCGCTGGTACCTAGAATCAGGCCGGCAATCAACATGGTGATTACCGTTCCGCCATAAACCCAAGAGGGCCGACGACGACGCTTTTCCGAACGTGCCAAAAATTCCCCTTTTTTAGTTTATTCGCAATATTGGTAAGATTTCCTCGTTATTTAGTTTGTCATGCTTTGGCTGCGCGTGTGGATAGTTCCCATGTGAGTTTCATGTCTGCCTTCGCGTGGCTCGATAGAGGAGTTTCACTATGCCGGAAAGCCGTAAGCGCAAGATTGACGGTAAGCAAGTAAAGCACGTACATGAAAAGGATACTGAAATCGCTCCGCATTGGACGGACGGAATCAAACCCACCCCGTCTTGGTGGGCCCCAGTATTCGTTGCCCTAGGACTCATTGGCCTAGTGTGGCTAATGGTCTACTACCTATCCGGAGCTCGCTACCCCGTCCCCGGCATTGGTAACTGGAACATGGCCATCGCCCTAGGTTTCATGATGGCCGGCTTCATGATGGTCCTACGTTGGCGCTAGACGCTAGCTTTTAGGCCCCACCCCTAAACCTTAGGTTTTAGGACGAGGAAGCCTGCGCCCCTTATTTTGATAAAAAGTTTTCCCCGCAACCATGTTGGTTGCGGGGAAAACTTTAAGTAACTACTTTTTGTCGACTAAGTGTGGACTCACTTTTCGACAGCGTCCTTAACGGCTTCCTTAGCGTCCTCGACCTTGTCTTCGACAGCTTCAGCAGCGTCCTTGACAGCTTCCTTCGGATCGTCAAGTTCCATGTTGGCAACTGCTTCTTCGGCAGCCTCTTCAGCCTTTTCAGCTGCGGCAGCGAAGTCGACGTTTTCGGTCTTAGCTTCTAGGTCAGCCCAGTACTCTTCAGCCCAGGGATCTTCAACGGGCTGGCTACGACGCCAGAGGACGTAACCGGCAGCGCCAACTAGGCCAGCTAGTAGGCTTAGGCCTAGGCCCTTGAGAACCGGGTGGCCCTTCTTGACGGGCTCAGATAGTGCCTTCTGAGCGGCAGCGGCAACATCAGAAGCGCGCTCACGTAGGGGAGCGTCGGTCTGAGCGGCAGCAGCGGCATCAGCCATGGCCTTCTGGACGCGAGGTAGGTAGTCAGAGACTAGCTTTTCATGAGCGGCATCAACCTTGGGCTTAACAGCCTTGGAAGCGGCTTCAATCTTCGGGGCGGCAACCTTAACGGTTTCTTTCCAAGCCTGCTCTGCACGAGGAGCGGCCCAGTCACGGGTCTGGCTGGCTAGCTCGGTAGCCTTGGAGGCAAACTGAGAAGCAAGAGCTGAAACATTTTCAGTTAGCGCTTCAGTATCTAGCTGCTTAGCTTGCTGGGCGGTCTGCTTGGCGGCCTTTTCGGCAGATTTAACCAAGTCATTCTTACGTACTGACTTCAAAAGTTCTTTCAGCATCTTCACTCCTTTGCGATTCAGCTCTGAATTTAGCTGATATGTCACTATTGTGCCTTTAAAATGTTCGCTTCGCATGATTTTCTCCCTTACTTCCGCGCAGAGAATACATAAAACTGTCATTATGGAAGGTATGAAAGCAACACTAAAAACCAATTTTGGCGACATCAACCTCGAACTATTCGAAAACCACGCTCCGGTAACCGTCCGTAACTTTACGGAACTAGCTACTGGCAAGCGCGAATGGACCCACCCGGGCACCGGTGAAAAGACCACCGCTCCGCTATACGACGGCGTCATCTTCCACCGTGTCATCGACGGCTTCATGATCCAGGGCGGCGACCCCCTAGGCGTCGGTATTGGTGGCCCCGGATACCGCTTCGAAGACGAATTCCACCCGGAACTGTCCTTCGGTGAGCCCTACCTACTAGCCATGGCTAACGCTGGCCCCGGCACCAACGGTTCCCAGTTCTTCATTACCGTGGTACCCACCCCGCACCTAAACCGTCGTCACACGATTTTCGGTCGCGTAGCTGATGAAGAATCCAAGGCAGTAGTCGATAAGATTGCTACCACCCCCACCGATGGTCGCGATCGTCCCCTAGAGGATGTAGTCATCGAGACCGTTGTAGTCGAAGACTGAAACCAATCTTGACTACTCCGTATAATCCGAGTTTTAATCACGAAAGTTCCCCTGCCGGTGCTAACCAGCAGGGGAACTTTCGACGTCCCAATAGCCTGCGACACCCGGCTTTGACCCAGCTTTGGGAGACCCCCGTGACTACGGTCATTATGGGAATCTGCCTCTTTTTCGCGGTTATTTACGCCATTGCCCCTAATACACTAGAACCTTTCTGGCTAGCCCCGGGCGTGGCCTACTTAGAACCCTGGCGGCTATTAACCAGTGCCTTCATGCACTTCGGGTTAGCCCATATCCTGCTCAATATGTACTGCCTCTACCTGGTTGGTACCGTGCTGGAAAAAATGCTGGGTTCAACCCACTTCTTGGCGCTCTATCTCTTTTGCTCGCTAGGTGCATCGGTATTCGTCGAATTCGCTCAGTTGCACCACTGGAGTCAACCCAGCTACACCGCTGGTGCCTCCGGCGCCATCATGGGCCTATTCGGTGCCCTCTTGGTCATTTATCGACGTCTAGACACCCAGGTCCTACCCATCCTAGTACTGCTGATCATTAACGTGGTCTCCGGCATTATTTATCCTGGAATCTCATGGGAAGGTCACCTAGGTGGGGCGCTGGCGGGCATTTTGTACACGGCGGTAGTTCTGTGGCCACGATGGAAACAAACCAATGTCCGTCGTACCTACCAGATTGCGGCCACGACGGTCCTGACTGCGCTCTTGATTTTTGGACACTGGTACATGTATCAGAGCTTCATTATTTGAGGCCCAGCTACGGTTTTGGAACCGCCCGCTTATAAACAATTTGTGGAAATCCCCGTAAGTACAGGAATTACCTGTGGTTACGGGGATTTTTCTATTCTGGAAAGAAAGTTACATCCATGTAACTCTCCACAGTTGTGTACAGGGCTGTGGAAAACTTTCTATCGGGGGACAAAGACACTAAGTGAAGCAAGAGCCAGGCACTAAAAAGTTGTGGCCCCCAGTAACACTACTGGGGGCCACAACTTAAAGGCCTAGTTACCGCCCTCGGGAGTTTCCGGCTGCGGTTCTTCCGGCTGCGGGGTGGGATCAAGCACCGGCGGAGCCTTAGCTACCGTGAGGGTGACCCCGGAACGAATCGGAACCGAACCAACCGGATTCACTGAAACCACCGTTCCAGCTTGCGCGTCAGCGGTCTCAACTTCAGCCTGATTAACGGACAGTCCCAACTCCTGCAGCATCTGAGCTGCTTCCGCAGCAGGACGACCAACCAGATCGGTCGGGATGGTGACATAACCAGAAGCCACCAGCAGGGTGACGGTATCCCCAGCCTTTAGCTCTGTGCCAATCGCCGGCTCCGTCCCAATGACATTGCCCTTCTCTACGGTCGGATCATCCTGGGTCTTAGTGGAAACCTTCAAGCCCTGAGACTTCAGCAGGTTAGCAGCATCCTGAGCAGTCTGGCCGGCCACATTCGGCAAAGCAAAGAGCTTCGGACCCTTAGAAAGGGTCACCATGACCACTGCGCCCGGCTGGAGCTCTGAACCCGACTTAGGTTCCATCGAAACCACCGAATCCGACGGAATATCATCAGAGTTGACGCTTTCTGGATTCAAGCGCATCTCAAAACCGGCATTCTTAAGGATTGAACGCGCCTGGGCTTGGGTCTTACCAACCACATCCGGAACCGGCTTAGTTACCTCTTCAGTAGCCACCGTCGGCGGGGGAGTATCAGCTGGCTTCGAGAAGTAAACGAAAGCCGCGATACTCAACGCGATCACCACTAAGGAACCGAACAGGAAGTAAATCCAAGGACCAACACCATGTTTCTCATCAGTGGTATCAATGGTCGGCAGCCCCCCAGTATTAGTGGACGGTGCAAAAGACTGAGCGGTACTTGCAGTTCCCTGCACCGAATTCTGTACCGGCAAAGTCGAAGTAGTATTCACCGGGGGAAGCGGCGGCAGGGTCGTGGTCTGGGTAGAAGGATCAACGCGCTGAGTCGAAATAAAAGCAGTTGCGGGCACCGGTGGCACATCTCCACCAGAAACGGCACGCATCAAATCTGCACGCATTTCTGCCGCGGAAGAATAACGATCATCGCGACGCTTCGCTAAAGAACGCAGAACCACATGATCTAGCGCGGCCGGAATATCACTGGCCAAGGAAGAGGGCACCGGCGGTGGTTCAGAAACGTGCTGGTAGGCGACCGCCACGGCCGAATCCCCCCGGAAGGGCGGGCGACCAGTCAAAAGTTCAAAGAGCACACAACCGGTTGAGTACAGATCGGAACGAGCATCAACCTGCTCACCCTGAGCCTGCTCCGGGGAAAGGTACTGGGCAGTGCCGACCACAGCATCAGTCTGAGTCATGGTGGCCTGCGAATCAGTCAGGGCCCGCGCAATCCCAAAGTCCATCACCTTAATCTTGCCCGTGTTGGTGAGCATGATGTTACCGGGCTTAATATCGCGGTGAACTAGACCTTCATGGTGAGAGTATTCAAGGGCGGAAAGTACCCCCGCGACGATCTCTACGGCCTCGTCAATCTGGACGGGCTCTTCGCTTTGTAGCAGGTCGCGGACGGTATGGCCCTCGACGTACTCCATGACAATGTAGGGAACTGAGACAGAGGAACCATCAGGTACGGTCAGGGACTCTTCGCCAGTGTCATAGACGGCAACGATCGCGGGGTGGTTCAGCGAGGCCGCGGACTGGGCTTCGCGACGGAAACGCTCCTGGAAGATCGGGTCACGTGCCAGGTCCGTACGCAGCATCTTAATTGCCACGACCCGAGACAGACGCGTGTCGTAACCTAGTCGCACTTCAGCCATGCCACCACGACCAATCAGGCCGCGGAGCTCATACCGGCCCGCTAGACGACGAGAGTTTGCATCAACCATGATGTTCCTTCCATTCCTTGGGTAACCGGACTACCGGTCGCCTTCCAGATTACGCCCTGAATTAGTACAGAAAGCACTACTAAGGCTAACAACAAGACTAGCAGCACCCAGACGGGAGCCTGCTGGAAAAGGGAAACTTCGGGCTTCCCAGCACGTTTAAAGAGGTCCGACCACTCCCAGTTTTCACGCTGATGATACGAGGTAGCCCCGCTTTCATCGACGCTGTTCGCTTCCGGAATGGCGATCGCCTGGGTGAAGGTCGCCGAATAGCTATCCCACTGGGAAATATCCAAGGCCGGACCGAAATGGTCGACCGGCTGGGCTTTCTGGGTGTCAGCTTCAGGTTCCGAGGGCGCTTCGCTTGCCGATTCCGGTACCGCGACAGGGCCCTGGGGGTCAGTATCGGTGACGGTTACTTCCGGTTCGGTTAGCGGGTGACCAGCCTGGGTGGGAGCGCCTGCGGTTGGCTCGGTTTGGGCTTGGGCGGTAGGAGGTAGCGGTGGAGGTGAGACTTCAATCGGAAGTTCGGGTTCTACCTCGTTCGCTACTGCCGCCGCTGCCGAGAGCGCCTCAATCTGGCTCTCATTAATCGCCTCTGCAAGGTCCGCAGCTTCCGACTGGGAGCTAGCGTCTGTCAGCGGCTCAGCAACGGTATTTTCGGGATCCGCATTTTGTTCTGCTTCTTCCCGCAGACGAACCCGACTGGGGATTTCATCCGCCGCGGCCACCTGCGCCTGCACGATCGGCAAACTGGTAGCGGTAGGCTCCGCCTTAGCGGCGGGTTCCCCCGAAACCTGGGGCACCATATCGGTAGGCGTGAGCTTAGCGGACTCACTGGGACGCGGCTTGCCCAGCGGCAAAGGTTCAATGGGGAACTGCAATTGGTCAGCTACGTAGGCAACCTGGCGGGCAAAAGCAGCCGCATCCGGGGGACGGTTCACCGGTTCCTTATTCAGCAGTGACATAACCAGGGTGCGCATGAGCGGCGGAATGGAATCCGGCAGTGGCGGAACCTTCTGGTTCACGTGCGCAATTGCAATATCAACCTGGGTGGAACCAGTAAAGGGACGCTTCCCCACCAGAGCCTCATAGGCAATGATGCCCAAGCCGTATAGATCCCCCGAGGGGGTAGCAATATTACCCTTAGCCTGTTCCGGGGGTAGGTACTGGGCCGTGCCCATTACCATTCCGGCGGCCGTCAGATCCACCTGAGAATCGGACCTAGAAATTCCAAAATCGGTAAGTTTCACAACCCCGTCAGGACGAATCAGGATATTGCCCGGCTTAATATCCCGGTGCACCACATTCGCTGAATGCACGGCCGTTAGAGCCAAGGCGCACTGGTAGAGGATCGGCAATAGTTGGCCGACTTCTAGGGTCTGGCCGCCCTCAAGATAGTCAGTGAGGGGGAAGCCCGGAACCAGTTCCATGACCAACCAGCCGGTCTGACCGTCAGTGCCCGAATCAAGTACTGCAGCCAGGTTCGGGTGTTCCATCTTGCGGGCGTTAGCGGCCTCAATTTCTAGCCGCTCAAGGAATTGGGACTGGCCGGCAAGGTCATCACGTAGGACCTTAATGGCTACCCGTTCTTTAGTTTCAAGATTCCTAGCTTCCCAGACTTCGCCCATGCCACCGATCGCAATCAGTGACTCAAGTCGGTATTTACCGCCAAAAATCCGGCCTTGCTCAATTTTCATTTAAGCCTGCTTTCAAGATCTTTGCGGCAATCGGACCAGCATCCGGACCACCGGTTAGGTATTCGTTGTCTTTAGCTTCCAGGACGACAGCTACTGCCAACTGCGGGGCGTCAGCCGGGGCGAAACCGGTAAACCACGCGTGCGAACTGCCTCGGCCACTCTGGGCCGTGCCGGTCTTACCGGCTACCTGAACGCCCGGAATGCGGGCAGAAGTGCCGGTACCGTTATTTACGACCTCGACCATCATGTCTTTAATCTGCGAGGCAGTTTTGGCATCCATAGCCTTTGAGAAGACCTTTGGTTCGGTCGTTTTCTGCACCACCAGGTCACGGTTCAAGGTGGACTCAATCAGGAAGGGCTTCATGATGACACCCTTATTGGCGACCGCCGCAGAGATCATCGCCACCTGAAGGGGCGTCACCTGGACATTGAACTGGCCAATCGCTGACTGTGCCACCTGGGCTTTGGAGTTAGTTTCCGGGACCACTGACTGGGTTACCTTTAACGGAATGGCCAGGTCTTTTTCAAAACCGAAAGCTTTAGCCTGTTCGGAAAGCGCATCCCAACCTAGGTCCATACCTAGCTTTGCAAACGGCGTATTGCAGGAGTCAGCAAAGGCAAACTTGAAGGTGGGGTGCCCGTTGCCGCAGCTTTCACCACCGTAGTTCTGCAGTTTGACATTGGTACCCGGTAGCGGGATTGAAACGGGGGCGTCAATATTCTGATCCGGTGTTACCAAGCCCTGCTTAAGCGCTGCCGCCGTAGTCACGATCTTAAAAACGGAACCCGGGGGATAGCGGTTACCGGCAATTGCACGGTTAATGAGGGGCTGGTCCGGGTCTTCCTGCAGTGCCGCCAGTACCTTACGGGCTTCCTTAGCGTCCTTCTGAACAATCTGGTTCGGGTCAAAAGTAGGTTGAGAAACCAGGGCTTTAATCTCACCACTGTTGACATCTAGGACCACAACTGCACCGCGGCGACCCTCTAAGGCATCGAAGGCTGCCTGCTGGATCTTCGGGTCGATCGTTAGTCGAATCGCACCACCGCGGGGTTGGCGACCGGTCAGTAAGTCTTCAATCCGCTGGGTCCACAGGGAGTCGGAAGTACCGTCAAGTTCAGCACTATCAGTTAGTTCCAAGCCGGTGTATTGGCCTAGGCGAACAGCTGCGTAGCCGGTAATAGGGGCAAATATGCGACCCTCTGGGTAAACCCGCTGGTATTCAATCTGTTGCGCGCCGTCTTCTTTTTCGGACATGGCAATCTCATTACCGGCCACAATAATGGGGCCGCGATCGCGTTTCCAAGATTCAAAGATCGGACGAGGATTGCGTGAGTCCGCGACCAGTTTGGGAGCCGCAAACATTTGCAGGTAGGTGGCCGCTACCAGAAGGGAAAGCACCATTAGCGCCATGGCGCTCATCAGTCTACGAATTTGCTGGTTCAACTGCTGCGCCTCCCTTCATGGAATCCAGTGCCGAAGACGGGTCTGAAGCAGGCCGACGGGCGGCATCCGAAACGCGCAGTAGTAGCGCAATCACAATCCAAGAGGAAATCAGTGAGGATCCGCCGGCAGCTAGGAATGGGGCGGTCAGACCAGTTAGGGGGATGATCCGGAAGATTCCGCCACCGACCACGAACAGCTGTAGGGCAATCGAGAAGGAAAGACCCGTGGCTAGGAGTTTGCCGAAGCCATCGCGGACTGAAACGGCAGCTCGAATTCCACGCTCCACCAAGATTAAGTACAGTAACAAGATTGCCAAAAGACCGGTCAAACCTAGCTCTTCGCCTAGGGAAGCGAGGATCATGTCAGAGTTAGCGGCATAAACCTCAGCCGGATACCCCTTACCCCAGCCGGTACCAAAAAGACCTCCGAAAGCCATGCCGAACTGCGCTTGAGCTAACTGCCAAGAACCGCCTGCGGCTCGGGAGTAAACCTCAGGGTCAAAGGTATGGAGCCAAACATCAAAACGGTACTGTACGTGCGGGAAAATCCGGGTGGCACTGGCAGCCCCTACAGCGAAGAGGGAAAAACCAATGATGATCCAAGAAACCTGATCAGTGGCCACGTACAGCATGGCAACGAATAGGCCGAAGAATAGTAGCGAGGTGCCCAGGTCGCGCTGGAAGACCAAAACGCCCAGGGAAAGGACCCAGATTGAAAGCAGGGGACCCATGTCTTTAGCACGCGGGAAACGTAGTCCCAAGATCTTGGTCCCACCCAGTTTTAGGCGATCTCGGTAAGCGACCAGGTAGGCGGCAAAGGCGATAGCTAGCGTAACTTTTACCAGTTCCGCGGGTTGGATTCGAATGGGCCCAAAGCCAATCCAGATGCGCGCGCCATTAACGGACCTGCCCAGCCCTGGAATTGCCGGAGACACCAGCAAAATTAGTGAAAACAGCATCCACAGCATGGGGGTTGAACGCAAACGCCGGTGTGAAGGGATAAAGAAGAGCAGGGCCATCATGGTCAGCAGGCCCAGCCCGGTCCACAAGAGTTGGCGGGTTCCCACCACAAACTTTAGGGCCCCGCCACCCTTGGCGATATAGGACTGGTCAATGCGGTAAATCATGGCCAGACCAATCCCGTTTAAAGCCACGGTTACCGGCAGAATCACGGGGTCAGCGTAGGGTACTAGCCAACGCACAATTAGCGTGGCCGCGATGGCGACCGCCACTAGTACCCCAATATGGAGGGCGAAGTTTTCCGGTAGGCTCCCGGACCTAGAGTAGGCCGTCGCGGCATAGCCGCCCACTCCTAGAGCTACGGCCAGCAGCATCAGTAGAAGTTCGGAAAGACGACCCGGGCGAGCAGCTTTAACACTCACTGTTGCCACAGATGGTCACCTCCAGAGCTCTGAGCGGGGGCGGCGGAGGGTTTCGGCGCTGATTCTGGCCTAGGTGCGGGCGAGGGAGCTGGCTTGGGGGCTGGCTTGGGAGCCGGGGTTGGCTTTGGGGCCAGCTGCTTACTAGGGGCCGGCTGCTTACCGGGAGTTGGCGCCGGGGTTGGAGAAGGTGTCTTCTGGCCCGGCAGGATTACCTTAGTATCAAAGCTGCCTTGACTAGGATTACGCCAACCATCCTCGTTTACTAGCGAATCTAAGTAATGATCGAGTTCTTGCCGGGAGCCGCGCGTAACCGGTTCTTCTAGACGATTTCGGACCGCCGGAGAAAGATCAGAAAGCTTGTAGGGTTTGACCTCTAGTGGACGTGAAAGCTCAATGAAGCCCAGTTTTTGCGGAATTCCCTGATAGACGACGATCTGGTTACCTTCGGCGATCGCATAGTACTGGGTTTGAGTCCAGCGATAACCAGCGAATAGGCCACCGGCAATCGCAAGGACGAACAGTAAACTACCCAGGGTCCAAGCTAAACGCTTCCGGAGTGCTGAACGGCGTTCGGATCGTGCTTCAGAAAGCTCATCCTCATCCGCCGCCGGATCGACTCCGTCCTTGAGACCTTTACCGCCTAGGGCAGCAGCTTTCGCAGCAGAAGAACTAGCGGCACGTGACTGTGCTAAACGATCGGTGGCAGCTGCTCCGACTACCTGCGGGGTGGTCTGTTGGTCTTCAGAGGAAGATTCTTGGACATCAGCCAAAACCACGGTGACGTTATCGGGGCCGCCACCTTTGAGCGCCAACTGGATTAGTAGGTCTGCACACTCATTGAGGTCTTTTTCTTCCGTTAAGACCTGGGCAATTGTGTCTTCACTGACGACCCCAGAGAGACCATCTGAACACAGAAGCCAACGGTCACCGGGGACCGCTTCACGTAGTGATTCATCCGGATAAAGCACTTCATCCTGGTCGCCTAGGACGCGTAAAACAACGTTTTTTTGCGGGTGGGAGGCGGCCGCTTCCGGATCAAGCTGGCCGGTATCAACTAGGTACTGGACGAAAGAGTGATCCTTGGTGACTTGAATCAGCTTATTTTCGCGCAGTAGGTAGGCCCGGGAGTCGCCAATATGCAGCATGGCGATTTTATTGCCCGAACGGAGCATGGCAATGCAGGTGGTGCCCAAGCCGGCTAGGTCAGGGTCCGCCTCGGAACGGGAAATGAGTTCTGCGTGCGCAGATTCGAGGGCCTCGGTGAGGACGGGTAGTAGCTGATCGCCCGGTACGGCGTCAGAGTCTAGGGGTGCTAGGTGGGCTACCGCGATGGAAGAGGCGATATCGCCACCGGCCGGGCCACCCATGCCGTCAGCAAGGACCAGCAGGTGTTGTCCGGCGTAACCAGAGTCCTGGTTATTCTTTCGCATCAGCCCCACATCAGAGCGGGCGGCATAACGAATCTCTACGGGCACGGTCTACCTAGCCGATCTCCATGGTAGTTTGACCCACACGGAATCGAACTCCAGGATGCAAGGGACGAGCTTCAACCACGCGTTCATCGTCCATGAACGTGCCATTGGTGGAGTCTAGATCTTCTAGCCACCAAGAAGTCTCATCCGGGAAGAGGCGTGCGTGACGCCCAGAAGCATAGTTATCGTCAAGTACCAACGTACAAGAAGGCGAACGACCAATCAGGATCGGCGCAGATCCCAATGGTAGGGAAGTACCAGCAAGCGGCCCACCGGTGACGATCAAACGTAGCGGCTGATCAGATTCGGGAACTGGGAATGAACCGGGCATGCCGGGAAGGACAGTAGATTCACGTTTCGCGTCTTTAGCGCGACGTTTTGCCTCTGCTTGAGCTGCCTTTTCGGCCTTCCGGACGGCTCGGGCGCTGGTTCGGGCGGCACGTCCTTTTCCTCGAGGAGTAACGACGGTGCCGAAAATATCGCGACGAAGCACGGAAAGGCAACCTAAAACCATTAACCAAAGCAGTACTAGGTAACCAATCCGGAAGATCGTTAAGAGCAGTTCATCGTTCATGCAGTGCCACTTTCTGATTCAGACCAGAAGGTCACTACCGTCCGACCAAAGGTGATTTCATTACCGTCCACCAGCTGACAGGCCGTAATCCGGTGCCCTTCAACGAAGGTGCCATTCGTGGACGAAAGGTCAGTTAAGAGGATCGCACCCGGGGTGATGCGGATTTCCGCATGCTTACGGGACACTGAAGAATCATCCAAGATGACATCAGCTTCAGCTCCACGGCCAATCACGGTTACGTCATTGATAAGTCGCCACAGGTGATCCCCAACTTGTAGTAGGGGGTGGCTGGAACTGGCTACGCGGTCGAATGCGGGGGCGGCCCCGGAGTTCATGGCGCGCGCGGTGGTACGTACTTCCGAGGGTGCGACCGACTGGTCTTCGGTAACGGTCACCAAGATTTTGCCCGCTAAAACATACTGTTCAGATTCTGCGTGAGCTAGGGCCGCAGAGGCCAATTCGGAGGCGATTACCTGGAGGCCCGCTTTTTCGAAGCGTTCAAAATCGGCGGGGGAGAGGTGAACCGTGAACTCGTTAGGGCAGACGATTCGGTTGGCTTCAAACTCTTGGATTCCATCATCCATGGCCCGGTTAACCGAGGCGGTCAGGTCAACGGCTTTCAAGGTGGAGCGGAATACCTTTGAGAAAGCGCCATTGACAGAATCTTCCACGATTCGTTCAACGCGATCAAAGAGTCCCATTCTGGCGCCTCCTTTCAAAATCTTTATGAGGATACTCAGGTAAAACTGGTTTGGTTTTACCCTTTTAGGAATGAACCTAAAGAACCCTCAAGCTAACACAAATCTATAATGATGACACTAATCCTAGCGTCCAGCACCTCTGTTTAACGGTAAATTCATCTCATTTTCACGATTTGCGCAACCTAGAGGGTAAAAATCCCCACCTTTGATTACAGAATAATTGTGTTTTTATCTCAAAAGGGTCTCATGACAGTAAAAGGGGCCACAAAAACCCCAGTTTTTAATTGAGAAACCATAACAATCAAGGGTGGACTAGTGAAAATTGGCCCAAATCTATGAGAGTATCGGGCTTGGATGGGCAATCAGCCTGCAAACCCGAACGACCAAAAGAGGAACCATGAAAAAGACTAAATGGTTAACCATGGGAACCGTCAGCACCCTCGCGCTAACCGCAGGAACTATCGCTCCCCTAGCTCAGGCTGAGCCAAATGATCCCACCCCGAACCCCAGCGTGGTAGTCGAAAAAACCACTGAAGCCCCAGGCAAAACCGTCGAAGCCGTGGCCCCGACCGTAGAGGCCCCGGCCCAGACCGTAGAGGACACCGCCTCGCAGGAAGGCCAGCTGGTCCTTGAACCGATGATCCCCAATACCTATAAGGCGGAACTCACTCTTAAAGGTGACGTGAACATCCTCGGCCTAACTTGGACCGAACCCAAAGAATTAGGCGAGGATGCCTTTAAAGCCGAATACCGAATCGAAAAGGGCGGCAACTGGGGCGAATGGGAAGCCTTCGAACTGGATACCGAAAGCCCCGAAGGAACCCAGGCTACCCCGGGTACTGAGCCCGTCCTCGTCACCGACGCCACCCGTGCGCAGGTTCGCGTGACCCTAAAGGACGGCCAAGAGCTTCCTAAGAATCTGAAGATCCTCACCTTCGATAATACGGATAAGCCTAAGACCCGAGGACGTTCCCGACGGGCTACTTTCGAAAACAGCACCAACTTGAGTAATGGTGTTTTCCCTTTAATCCACAGTCGTGACGAATGGAAACCGGAAGCCCGCTACTACGATTGGGACCCGGTAGAGTACGGCAAGGTCAAGGGTGTCATCATCCACCACACTGCCAGCTCCAACGACTACACCGCCGCTCAGGTGCCGGACGTAATTCGTGGCATTTACCGTTTCCATGCGCACGGCCGCCACTGGGGCGATATCGGTTACAACGTCCTCGTTGATAAATACGGTAATGCTTGGCAGGGCCGTAATGGTGACGTTACCAAACTCCCACAGGGTGCTCACGCCTACGGTGCAAACATGCAGACCTTCGGGATTTCGGTAATCGGAAACTACGACAAGCAAGCTCCGCGACCCGAAGTTTTAAGGACCGTAGCCCAGATTGCCGGCTGGAAACTAACCCAGAATAACTTGGACCCCCACGGCAAGATGGTCCTCACCGGTACGCTACGCGGCTATAAAACTCCGCTGACTACCGACGTGATCTCTGGTCACCGTCAAGTCGGCGCAACTGACTGTCCCGGCGATGCCTTCTTTGCGAAGCTACCTGAGGTCCGCAACCTAGCCGCCCAGTACCAGAACAACCTTAAGAATGGCGTTGCCCCTTGGATCAATACCGGACATACGCTAGGCGATTACATTCGAAAGAACCCTAAGCTCGATCCTAAGTTTATGGTCGTGGCCGACCCCGATATTTACCAGGCATGGGTTGAAGCTAAGGGTGCTCAAGGCGCTTGGGGCGCTCCTGTGGGCGGTCTAGACCGTTCGGGAATGCGACTAACCCAGCGTTTCACCAATGGTGTAGCTGAACGTCAGAGCAGGGGCACGGTGGTCTTTACTTTTAACGAAGAACTAAATAAACGACCCAGCCTACCTAAGCCGCCGGTTAGCCCGAAGCCGTCACCTAAACCAGATCCGAATACCAGCGTCGTGCGGGGTATCAGGATCTCGGGTCCGATCCGCGACAAGTGGCTAGCACTGGGCGGAGAGCGGGCCGCAGTCGGTTCTCCGATTGCTCCGCAGCGTTCCTCTGCGGGCGGTGTACTTCAAAGCTTCGATCGGTGGGATATCTTCTATAAATCCGGAGCTGGCGCTCACTTCGTAAACCGTGGTGGTGCGATTCGTGCTGAGTGGGCTCGTCATGGTTTGGAGAAGGGTAAGTTTGGTTACCCGTTGAGTGATGAGCGTCGTGTGCGTAATGGTGTTTGGAACCAGGATTTTGAGGGCGGTACGATTTTCTTTGCGAATGGTCGTACGGTAGCGCTTTATGGTCCGATTCGGGATCGTTGGTTGTCTCTTGGTGGTGCTAAGAGTTCTGCTGGTATTCCGGTTGGTTCTCAGGTTTCTTCTAATGGTGGGGTTTACCAGTATTTTGATCGTTGGGATATTTATTCCAAGGCTGGTATTGGTACTCACTTTGTGAACCATCGTGGTGCGATTCGTGCTGAGTGGGCTCGTAACGGTCTAGAGAAGGGCAAGTACGGCTACCCCATTAGCGACGAAAAGCGTGAGTCATACGGCTGGAGCCAAGACTTCGAAGGCGGCACCATCCGCATCAAACGCTGAACAATCCAACGCTAAAAGAGGGGGATCCAAGCTTTACCGCTTGGGTCCCCCTAAGTTTTAAAACGGAAAAACCAGACAGACATAAGAACAAAAATAGGCTTCCCAAACTGGGAAGCCTATTTTGCTAGCGTGCGCGAGGGGGGAGTTGAACCCCCACGCCCTTTCGGGCACACGGACCTGAACCGTGCGCGTCTGCCTATTCCGCCACTCGCGCTAGTGCCTGACAATCATAATCTTTCGCATTGAGTTCACGCAAATTGGGGATAGCTCAAGCGCCTCAATCAGCCGTCAACTGCTGCACCTGAGCCAGGGCCTCCAGGGTCTCTAAAGCCCTCAAGGCCTGGGCCGGGCCACCCTCCGTAAAAGCAATCAGGGCAGTGGCTCGCCCTAAATCCGCTAGCCCCTCTGAATCCAAACCGGGCCAACCATGAACCTCACGCAGCCAAGCCGCCGGAATCTGCGCCTGCCCACAGGCTGCCCCCATCAAAGCTCCCGTCAAGGCCGCAACCGTATCCGTGTCCCCACCATTACGAACCGCCGCCTCTAAAGCCACCTTAAAAGGATTAAGGAGCGGATCAGACTGGGTTTCCCAACGTGCAGCACCAACCGCCCCCAAAGCCGCAGACAGAGCGGCCGGAAGTGCCGAATTATCGCGAGGCGGCTGAAAATAACGCGCCAAAGCATCAGAGGCCAAACCCTGCCAAACCGTCCGGTTCTCAACCGGCAAAGCCTCCAAAGCCCCCGAAAAATCAAGCCTAGAAAACCACGGTTCGGACGGATCAGCCAACACTGCCCGTCGAATCAAAGCCGTAAAATAAACCAAACCCGAAACTGAATCAGTGTCTGCTGTCAGGAGCGTGCCGACCTCGGCCGCGGCATCTGCCGCCGCGCCCTCGTCACCCAAATAAGCCAAAGCTAAAACCGGGGCCAAAGCCAAAACCTCACCCCCGGGGGAGTGCCGGCGCATGGGACCCAGGTGAGCCGCAGACATAGCCAACCGTTGCGATGCCGGTAAGGTCGGATCCGGAGTATCCCGCCCATCCCCACAAGCCCAAGCCAAAAGCGGGGACATAAATAGGCCTAAATCGCGGCCCTTGCGGGTCCGGTACCAAGCAAAAAGGCGGCTGGCGAAGGCGTTTAAACCGGAATCTTGCCGCAGGTCCCCACCGGCCGCGGTGACCTCGGCCAGACAGACCGCTAACTGGGTTTCATCAGACCACTCGCCCGGCTGATAATTACCTAAACCCCCGCCGGACATGCTCAACGGCTGATCCACTGCCGGCCTGGGCGCCAGCTCATACGGCACGCCCAAGGCGTCCCCGCAGGCTAAACCCAGCAGGGCGCCACCCGCCCGGTCCAAAAGCACCGCGGGTGGTAAATCTAAAGGCATAGCAGTCGTCAAAAGGTTAAAACCTAGGTTGGAAGAACGTGCTTAGCCGGCCACAACCTGGGCGATCACCTGCGCGGCCGCCGCCGAAACGACCCCCGCATCGCGGTGATTTTCCTGATCGGCCCGCGGTCCGCAAAGATCCGAAATGCCCCGAATCGCAAGGAAATCAGCGCCCATCGCCTGGGAAATCTGGGCGGCAGCGGCGGTTTCCATATCGGTCGCTAGAGCCTTCGGGAAGCGCTCACGGAAAGTCTCAACCGTATCGGACATGACGAAGACGTCGTTAGAGATGACTTGACCGGCAATCGCGCCGGCTTCCTCGGCCCGGGAAACTAGTTCCTCTGGGGAGGCAAACTTGACGGGCTGTCCGGGCACCTGACCCAGTTCATAACCGAAAGCGGTGGCATCAACCTGTCCGTAACGGCTGAAGGTAGAGACGATGACGTCCCCCACCTCGACGTCTTTGCCTAGGCCCCCGGCTGAGCCGGAAGAAATCACTAGCGGAGCATTGGTTAGGTTGAGCGCCAGGGCGGTAGCGGCGGCGGCATTGGCCAGGCCAATTCCGGTCCTGACTACCAGCAGGGAGGCACCTTCGAGGGCGACCGCCCAGGCGTCAGCCGGCCCTAGTTTCAGGTCGGGATCAGCCAGTGACAGGCTACGACCGGCGCGGTGCACGTCTTGCAGGTCCAGCAGGGCCTGGACTTCGGGGTCCATGGCCGCTAGGACGATCGCAGAGATCGGGGATTTTTCCGCAGCGGGCAGGTTTGCCGAGGGCGCGACGCCGCTTTCCAGTTCGCCTTCAGTTTTCGGGGTGGTGTCTTTGGGGCTCATGCCATCACCTGTTCCCACTGGTCACGGGCTGCCAGGAAGGGGCGGACGGCTGCCTGGGCGGCCTCGAGGGAGTGGTTGGCACCCCAGCCGCACTGGACTTCGTTGGCTGCGGGTACTTCGTTGGCGGCCAGGATGTCTTCGCAGGTGGCGGCCAGGATGGGCAGGAAGTCCGCGGTTTCTAGGCCCAAGGTGAGGCAGTAGAAGCCGGTTTGGCAGCCCATGGGGGAGAAGTCGATTAGGCGGTCCGTGTGATTACGCATGAGCTCGGCAGTGAGGTGCTCAATGGAGTGGACGGCCGGCATTTCTAGGTGTTCCTGGTTGGGCTGGCAGAAACGCACATCGTATTTCACCAAGACGTCCCCGCCGGGTAGTTCTTTTCGGTCGGCGACGCGCACGTACGGGGCGGCGACTAGCCGGTGATCAAGATTGAATGATTCGGTGTTCATTTTCTGCTTTTCCATGCTTCCCAGTGTAGCGACTCCGGCTGGATTTTCGGGCAGGCGAGCGGGGACTGTGGTGCAATAGTGAGTATGGATATCAAGACTAGCCAGTTTACGTTGCCTGCAGACCTGATTTCGGGCGAGGCCGCCCCGGATGCGGATGCTCGGCCGCTTTCAGTTTTCGATATGTTCCGGGTGGGGATTGGCCCCTCTTCTTCGCATACCGTCGGTCCGATGCGTGCCGGTTTGGCTTTTGCGCAGGAACTTGAAGGGCTCCTGTCTGAGCAGCCGGGGGAGCTTTCGAAGCTGGAGGTTGAACTGTATGGTTCTTTGGCGGCGACGGGCCGGGGGCACTCCACGGATCGGGCCGTGCTGATGGGTTTGGCAGGTTATGACCCGCAGACTGTGCCGGCTAGTGTGGTTACGGACCTGTTTGGGCAGATTTTGGAGTCTGGGGTTCAGCCGTTGTTGGGTGAGCAGCAGGTGCCGTTTACCTATGCCGAGGACTTAAAGTTCCTTCCGTCTACCGTTTTGCCGTACCACGTTAACGGCTTGAAGATTACGGTTTTTGGTGCGGATCAGCAGCCGTTACTATCCCGGATTTACTATTCGGTGGGTGGCGGTTTCGTCATGAAGCAGGTCAATGAGGACCCCCAAGAGCCTGAGGTTGAGGGTCTGGCGGTAGCCGCCGCGGCCGAGGTCGCGGGCGTCCCTGCCCCCTACCCCTTCAGTACCGCCCGGGAACTGTTGGCGCACTGCTTAGATGCGAAGTTGTCGATTGCTGAAGTTGTTCGTGCAAATGAGGTTTCGGCCCGCACCGAGGCCGAGGTTGATGAGTATTTGGACTATATCCACCAGGCGATGAGTGACTGTGTGGACGCGGGCTGTAATGCTGACGGTGAGCTACCGGGTGGTTTGCGAGTGCGTCGTCGGGCCTCTTATATGGCGGATAGACTTTCGCGTCGTATGGGGAAGCATCGTGAGGGGACGCGCTGGGCGGCCACCTCGGATGACCCGATGCGCGCCATGGACTGGGTGAACCTTTACGCTTTGGCAGTTAATGAAGAAAATGCCGCGGGACATCGCGTGGTTACGGCTCCGACTAATGGGGCGGCGGGCGTGATCCCGGCAGTGCTCTGCTATCTGGAGTACTTTTGCCCGGAGGGTCGTGTCTACTGTGATGATCCGGCCTGCCCAGCCTGTACGGAGCAGGCGCGTAGCGATAAGCAGGTGGTGGCTCCCGCTCCGGCCGAGGGCGTGGATTCCCTAGGTCCAACCCCGATGGAGGACGCCTCTTTGACCATGCAGCGGGTGAAGCGTGCTGACTGTCGTGGTCACGTGAACGTGCCGGCGATCCGCGATTTCTTGTTGGCGGCCACGGCGGTGGGTGCCTTGATTAAGACGAATGCTTCGATTGCGGGGGCCGAGGTGGGCTGTCAGGGTGAGGTCGGTTCGGCCTCGGCGATGGCGGCGGCTGGCTTGGCTCAGGCCCTAGGTGGGACCCCACAGCAGGTTGAAAACGCGGCAGAGATCGCCATGGAACACAACCTGGGCTTGACCTGTGACCCGGTGGGTGGCCTGGTGCAGGTGCCCTGTATTGAACGTAATGCGATTGCCGCGGTGAAGGCGATTAATGCTGCCCGGATGGCCATGTGGGGCGATGGGCGGCATACCGTGTCTTTGGATGCGGCGATTGAGACCATGTGGCAGACCGGTAAGGACATGATGAGTAAGTACAAGGAAACTTCGATGGGTGGTCTGGCCGTTAACGTGGTGGAGTGCTGAGCTCCCTGGTCCATACCGCTGGTCGTGGGTGGCCGAATTTTTGGACCTCTAGATGTAGGGTGCTGGACTAGTTTGCAAGGTTGACACGACACTCAAATATTAGTGAAATGGCTCACAAAAAAATAGAGTTACAAGCGTGTTATTCACAGGCTGTGTGGAATCAAAAAAAGTTTTCCACAGGTGTGGAATTGTTGCGTTAATCGGCTCAGAAAAAAGAATCTGACGTTCTTCCGGGGAATACTCTGGATCCAAAACTTTTCAAAATTACATCAATGTAGTTTCATTGACGTAGTTGTCCACAGGCTGTGTACATATACGTCCACAGATTCCCCAGCGACACGACATCTTGGGGTAGTGGCGTTAAGCGACCACTAGTTGTAGTGTTTACTGCACCGGCTCTTAAAAAGCCAAAACCTGAAGAAAAAACCTCGGAACCAAACACCAGCCACCGGGGAAACTGGAACCCAAAGGAGACTCGCACATGACGATCACTGTTTACTCAAAGCCCAACTGCGTTCAGTGCACCGCCACCTACCGAGCTCTAGACAAGCAGGGCGCTCAGTACCAGGTCGTCGACCTCACCCAGGACGATTCCGCAATGGAGTTCGTGCGCTCCCTCGGTCACGCTCAGGCCCCCGTCGTTGTCGCCGGTGACCTCAACTGGGCCGGCTTCCGTCCCGACCTAATCCGTAAGGTCGTCGCTCAGGCTCAGGTAGTCAACGGCTGAAAAGGGTAATCCGGTGGGTAGCATCGTCTATTTTTCCTCTGCGACGAACAATACACACCGATTCGTAAGTCGATTGGGTTTCCCATCGCACCGCATCGGTTTGCGGGCCAACGACCCCTTCCTTGAAGTCACGGACGAATACGTCCTCATCGTTCCCACCTATGGCGGTGGAAACCAAAAGGGAGCCGTGCCTAAACAGGTCATTAAGTTCCTAAATCACGAACCTAACCGTCGTCTATGCCGGGGCGTAATCTCAAGTGGAAACACGAACTTTGGGACCGCCTACTGTCTAGCCGGCAGAATCATCGCCGCGAAACTCGGCGTACCGCACATGTATCAATTTGAACTCCTCGGAACCCCTGAGGATGTTCGCAAAGTCCAAGAAGGGTTAACAGAGTTTTGGCAGAAAACCTCACAGACACCGGCCTAGAACCCGTACGTTCAGCAGACCTGGATTACCACGCACTGAACGCACAGCTGAACCTCTACGATGCCGACGGTCATATCCAGTTCGAAGCTGACCGCATGGCCGCCCGTCAGTACTTCCTTCAGCACGTTAACCAAAACACCGTTTTCTTCCACAACCTACGGGAGAAGCTGGACTACCTAGTCGAAGAAAAGTACTACGAACCCCAGGTCCTAGAAAAGTACGAATTCGAATTCATCAAGTCCCTATTCAAGCGCGCCTACGGTAAGAAGTTCCGCTTCCAGACCTTCCTAGGTGCCTTCAAGTACTACACCAGCTACACCCTCAAAACCTTCGACGGAAAACGTTACCTAGAGCGTTTCGAAGACCGCGTCTGCATGGTCGCGCTGACCCTAGCTGACGGTGACAAGCAGCTCGCAGAACAGCTAGTTGACGAAATCCTAGCCGGCCGCTTCCAGCCCGCCACCCCCACCTTCCTGAACGCCGGTAAGGCCCAGCGTGGTGAACTGATCTCCTGCTTCCTGGTCCGCATTGAGGACAACATGGAATCGATTTCGCGCGGCATCAACGCGGCCCTGCAGCTTTCCAAGCGTGGCGGCGGCGTGGCGCTACAGCTCACCAACCTGCGTGAATCCGGCGCCCCGATCAAGAAGATCGAAAACCAGTCTTCCGGTGTCATCCCCGTTATGAAGCTCCTAGAAGACGCCTTCAGCTACGCTAACCAGCTGGGCGCCCGTCAGGGCGCCGGTGCCGTTTACCTACACGCACACCACCCGGACATCATGGGCTTCCTAGACACCAAGCGTGAAAACGCGGACGAAAAGATCCGTATTAAGTCCCTGTCCCTAGGTGTGGTCATCCCCGACATCACCTTCGAACTGGCCAAGAAGAATGAGGACATGTACCTCTTCAGCCCCTACGATGTCGAACGCGTCTACGGGGTCCCCTTCAGCGATATTTCCGTCACTGAGAAGTACCATGAAATGGTTGATGACGGCCGCATCCGCAAGAAGAAGATCAAGGCCCGTAAGTTCTTCCAGACCATTGCCGAAATCCAATTCGAATCCGGCTACCCCTACGTGGTCTTCGAAGACACCGTAAACCGCGCTAACCCCATTGACGGTCGCATCACTATGTCGAACCTGTGCAGTGAAATCCTGCAGGTCTCTACCCCCTCGACCTTCAACGAGGACCTAACCTACAGTGAGGTCGGCAAGGATATCTCCTGCAACCTGGGCTCCATGAATATCGCCAAGGCGATGGACGGTGGCAACCTAGGTGAATCCGTGGAGGTTGCCATTCGCGCCCTCACTGCGGTTTCTGACCAGTCCAATATCCAGGCGGTCCCCTCCATTGCCCGTGGTAACTCCATGAGCCACGCCATCGGCTTGGGCCAGATGAACCTGCATGGATTCCTAGCCCGCGAGCGCATCCACTACGGCTCCCCAGAGGCCCTAGACTTCACTAACCTGTACTTCTATGCAATCGCCTACCACTGCATTAAGGCATCCAATAAGATTGCCCGCGAGCGTGGCGAATCCTTCGAAGGCTTCGAGCGCTCTGCCTACTACTCAGGCGAGTACTTCGAGAAGTACATTGACGGTGACTTCACCCCCAAGACCCCTGAGGTAGCTGAACTGTTCGATCGTTTCGGCGTGGAACTACCCACCCCGGAGAACTGGAAGCAGCTGGCCCAGGACGTGCACGATCACGGCATGTACAACCAGAACCTACAGGCCATCCCGCCCACCGGTTCCATCAGCTACATCAACAACTCCACCTCTTCGATCCACCCGATCGCTTCGAAGATCGAAATCCGTAAGGAAGGCAAGATTGGCCGCGTCTACTACCCGGCTCCCTACCTGACCAACGACAATTTGGAGTACTACCGGGATGCGTACGAGATTGGCCCGGAGGCCATTATCGACACCTACGCCGCTGCCACCCAGCACGTGGATCAGGGCCTGTCACTGACCCTGTTCTTCCCGGATAACATCACCACCCGTGACCTAAACAAGGCGCAAATCTACGCATGGCGTAAGGGTATCAAGACCCTGTACTACATCCGCCTACGTCAGATGGCACTTTCGGGAACGGAAGTAGAAGGCTGCGTTTCCTGCATGCTCTAAAAAGAGTAGAGTAGAAAGTAGAACCCCCGGTGGAACTCATCCGCCGGGGGTTCGCACATGCTCAAACCAAATCACTTATTGATCGCCTGGCATTTATCAAGCAGTTTCTTGACCTTAATCGCATCAGTCTCGGTCAACTTCATGAAGGCATCAAGGTCATTATCTTCCAAAGACTTCGTGACCTTCTTTAAGTAGTCAGAAGCATCCTCGAACTCAGCCCGAAGATCATCAGATTTTGCCTGCGTGGAAGCTTTTTGAACCTCGCTCTGGAACTCGCCCATAATAGCCGCCAGTTTCTTCATGCCGGCAGGTTCAGTAATATCACTCTTGGATTCAGTCGACTTCTTATTACTCTTCTCAAAGGACTCTTGTAGAGTCTGACAAGCTTTCACATCAGATTTTTCCGCCCCACTACAGGCAGCTAGAAACGGAAACGACAGTAGGACAGCAAGGGAAAGAGCGGTAGCCTTGGTTTTCATTTTGATAGTCCTTTCAGGGTTGACTACTAAGGACCTGTGACAGGTATAAAGTCAATCTTCTAAAAAGACACGTATTTTACTGGGCAGCAATACCCGTCACAGCCAGCGTGTGAGCTACAACCTATTTTACAGGTAGTAGTCCTTGGCGCGAATGGTATTGCCCGGGTGGAACGTAACTCGGGGGATAGCCTGCGAAGGCGCCGGAGTATCGTTCATAATCGCGATCAAAGCAAAGACTGCGTTAGAAGCAATCTCGTTGTACGGCTGAACCAGAGTGGTTAGAGCTGGAATCAGGTTGCGGCTAGCAGGCGCACCGTCGTAACCAATTACCTGTAGGTCTTCGGGTACGTTTTTGCCGTTCGAAATCGCCCAAGACGTAACCATAGAAGCATAGGTGTCATTGGTAGCAAAGACCGAGTCGACCTGACGGTAGATCGGGCTTTCCATAATCATTTCAATGCGATTTCGTTGCTCATCTGGAGTGGCATCAAAATCGATTTCTTCGCAGTGAGAAGGGATTCCAGCCTCTTTAAACACATCGTGGAAAGCTTGGTGCCGAGGATTCTTAGCCGAGAACGATGAGTGTATTACTAGAGCTTCTTTGACCCCACCAGCTAGTAGCGCCCTAGCAGCCTGTTTGCCAGCGTCAACATTGTTACAGGTAATGTTGGGAATATCTGGGATAGTGACCGGATGCTGGATCGTAATAATCGCGCGTGCTGAGTTTTGGTACTCATAGATTGCATCACTATGCGAACAGGTAATAATCCCATCCACCCGAGAGGAAGCCAGTAGGTCTAGGTAGTACTTTTCTCGGTCGTAGTTCTTCTGGGTTGTGCACAGTAGCATTCTGAGGCCGGCGGCAGCTAGACGCTCTTCCAGCTGGCTGGCGAGTTCCGCATAGTATGGATCAGAAAGCGTGGGGAACAGAACCCCAATCAGGTTAGTTTGCTTGATTCGTAAAGCACGAGCTTGTGCGTTCGGACGATACCCCAATTGCGTCATTGCGTCGTGAACGGCTTCTTTAGTGCGCAGTGAAATGTAACCCCGGTTATTAAGAACCCGAGACACAGTGGTAGGCGAAACTCCGGCTAGTTTAGCTACGTCCGTAATGGTTAATTGCCCATCGGAGTTCCTAGAGGAACTTTTTCCGTTTTTGTCCATAGAGTTCTATATGCCTGTGTTACTGAATTGAGGGTACTGAGTTCATGCGTAAATCACGAACACATTCTTGTATGAGGTTACATTAATGAGGCGCAAAACACAATATCTTAGGGTGGCGTGGTTTACTATTTTTGTTGCCAAGCGGACCATAGATCCGAATAGGTCCCATTTTGGGATAGAAGTTCCTCATGCGAACCGAGTTCAATGATCCGGCCATCTTCCATCACACAGATCCGATCCGCGTCCTGAGCGGTAAATAACCGGTGCGCAATCATAATGACCGTCCGTCCTTCCAACACCTTCCCTAGGGCACGTTCTAGCGTCCGGGCAGAGGTCGGGTCCAGCATGGAGGTGGCCTCATCTAGGATCAGCGTGGATGGGTCGGCCAGCAGGATTCGCGCTAGGGCCAACTGCTGCGCCTGCGCACTGGTCAGCTCCATGGCCGAGGTCCCCAGTTTGGTATCTAGCCCCTCGGCTAGCTGGTGGGCCCATTCCGCCCCGATCTGGTCTAGGGCCTCCCACAGTTTTTCGTCCGAGGCCGCCGGGTCGGCCAGCCGCAGATTCTCCCGTAGGGTGGTGGTAAAGATATGGTGCTCCTGGGTGAGCAGGATGACCTGCCGGTGCAGTTCCGCTTCGGGCAGTTCGGTAACTTCCGCCTGGCCGATCTGTACCGAGCCACCAGTGGGGGCATCAATACCGGCGATCAGGCGCGCCAGGGTGGATTTACCCGCCCCGGAAGTACCCACGATCGCTAGGCGCTCGCCGGGTTTAATACTTAGGTTTAGCCCGTGCAGGACCTCATGATCAGCGCGGTAAGCGAAGGTGACATCCGCTAGGTCAATCTGGCTATTGGCGGGGGCAATATTTTTGGTCACCCGGTCATTGGGGACTAGCCCAATACCGGCAATACGCTGCATGGACGCCCACGCTACCTGCATATTGGTAATCCAGTACATGGCACTGGTCAGGGGTGCGCGCAGCTGTAGGGTCAACATGGTGACGGTAGTGACCGTACCAATGGTGGCCCAACCGCGGGGAATGAACAGAGCCCCAAGGATCACGGTGAACAGTAGTGGCAGCATCACTAGGGTGTTGACGGCACCCATGGAGCGGGCCCGAGTGTAACCGGTGGTGGCCTGCAGGTTCCACATGGAGCGCCCAATTTGGTGCAGCCGCTTTACGCGCGTGGGCACTAGCCCCTGGGCTTCGATAATGCGCGCCCCGCCGGCGTTTTCACTGATCTGACCGGAAACATTGGCGACCATGCCCGCATTGGCTTGGATGATGGCGCTCATGTGGGAGAAGTGCCAGCGCATGGTGTACAGGATTGGAACCAGTGCGACCAGTAGCGTCCACCCTAGTGAGGGCGCCACTAGCAGTGCTGTCACATAGGTGACGATCGCGGTGAGTAGTAGCTGAATAATGGAGACTAACCCCTGGGTCATGAAGCCTTGGATGCGGCGCACATCGTAGGTGACGCGCCCCAGTAGGTCGCCCGAACCGGAGCTTTCCACTACCGATAGGGGTAGGTGCGTGGCCTGAGTGATGACCTGGTCCCGTAGGGTTTGGAACATATCTTCCGCGACGATCCCGCCAAGGAGTTCGGCAATGTAGTTGAAGATTATTCGGATGATCACCAGGATCACCATGGCGGTGATGGCCCAAGAGATAATGCGTGTATCCCGCCCGGCGGCAATCCAGTCTAGGGTTTTACCGGTCAGCCACGGCAGGGCGGTGGCAAAGACAATGCCCAAAAGCTGGGTCGCAAATGAGGCCCCCATGAGCTTCCGGTGCTGGTAGATGAGGCGTCCGAAGGCTTTGCGGGTTTCGGTATTTGAGGCGACGGGGAGTTTCATACGTTTTCACCTGCCCGTGCCATTAGCTGACGGTAAGTGTCGCCAGCGGCATCACCTGCCGGGGCTGCCATTAGTTCGTGGTGCGTGCCGGCACCTAGGTACTTACCTTCCCGGTCTAGGACAATCACCCGGTCTGCGTGTTGCAGCAGGAGCGGGGAGGAACTGATGAGGACCGTGGTTTTACCTTTTCGGCATTCAGCTAGGTTTTCCCCGATCCGGTTTTCAGTATTCGCGTCCAGGGCGCTGGTGGGCTCTACTAGGATCAGGATGGGGGCGCCGGTGGCGAGGGCGCGTGCGAGGGCGAGGCGCTGGCGTTGCCCACCAGAGAGGTTACGTCCCTTTTCTAGCAGCATCCCATCTAGGTCGTCCCCTAGGGATGAAGTAATATCCGCGCAGGCGGCGGCCTCTAGGGCCTTCCATAGTTGCGGGTCGTGATCGTGGTTTTGCCAGTCAGGTAGTCGGACCTGCTCACTTTGGGGGCTCATTTGGAGCGTGTAGTCAGCCATGACTTCCTGGGCGGTCATTACGGGTGGGGTTTGGGCTTTTGCACCCAGGAGGTTTTGTCGTAGGGAGCCGGCGAAGATTTCGGCCTCACCATGACTGTAGGTCACTAGGTTTCGTACAGTCTTTAAGGGTAGGGATGCTAGCGGTACTGAACCTAGGGTGGCGGTGGTGCCGGGGTGTAGTCGTGCTAGGTTTTGGGCGTGTACGTCAGCTGCGGAAAGGTCTGGGCCGGTAATTGCCGTGTAGGTTCCCGGGGCTACGCTCACTTGCGTATTGGGAATCTCTAGGGTGGTACCGGCGATTCCTGCTGGTGCTGCCTGTCCCGCCTGCGGGTTGGGGAACATGGGCGGAATTTCAAGGATCTTGCTGATGCGTCCGGCAGAGACCTTGGCGCTCACATAGTTCATGGTGGCGCTAATAATCGTGTTGGTCGCAGCCTGTAGGTAGGTGGTCATGCCGAAGAAGGCAATCAGGGTGCCGGCACTTAGGTTCCCGGCGTAGACCTGCCAGGCGCCGATCGCAATGATGAGGGTTTGGAACACTGCGGGGGCAGAGATCCGCAGCGTGAGCATGGTGGCGTTCAGGGGTACTACCTTGACGCCTTTATCGCGGGTGGCCTGTGAGGCTTCCCGATAGGTGTCACAGAAGCGATCTTCACCGCCCAGGCCGCGTAGGATGCGCAGGCCCAGGATGGCGTCATTGGCGGTGGTGTTGAGCTGGGCCCTGGAGTTCTGGGCGGTTTTCATTTTTCGGCTCAGGGGTACCGCTAGGCGGGTGATTAAGAAGATCACTAGGGGCATGCCGATCATGACGATTAGCCCCAGCATCAGGGAAGAGCGGATCATAATCCAGCCGATGATCACAATGGTCACGCAGGCCGCAAAGAAAGCCGGCAGGAACACGAACAGGCCCGCAATATTGGAGGCGTCATCAGTGGCGGCGGTTAGCACGTCACCGGTGCCTACCTTGCGGCTGGTGGCAATCCCGTTCGTGAGGGCTTTTTGACCCACCGCATTACCGATGTAGGTGCTATTGCGGAAGTTCAGGGCCACGTTACCCAGCTGGTCCACGGACCAGAAAATGCCGGTCAGGATAATCGCTACCAGTAGTGCCACTGACCAGGGAATCAGGTGCGGGCCTAGGCCTTTTTCGATTCCGGAGTCGATGATCTTACCGACAATAATCGGCATGGCTAGGCCAGAAAGGCGCAAACCCAGGGCAGTAATGAAGGACAGGGCTAGGGCTTTTCGGTTCTTCTTCACCAGATGCCACAGGATGCCCTTGGGGCTATCCCCGATCTCTTCAACCAGTTCCGGGGTGTCCAGAATCTTGGGGGCAAAGCGTGGCTGGGGGACCACTGGCGGAACCTCTAGCTTTAAACGCTGAGCTTGGGCAATATACGGGGACCCGGCGGGGGCGGGGAAGATGGGTTTTTCACGACCAACAGACTGTTCAGGACTCACGCATAGTATTCTACCGGCTGGTTTGGGGCTCTTTGGTGACCGCTTCGGGGTTAATTGTGGATAGTGAGGAACCTGAATTAGTCATTTTTGGGTTCAGTAAAAACGTAGACGTTCAGGGAAACCATGAGGATTACGGTAAATACTAGTAGCGCCCATAGACTGTCAGCTGGTAGCAGTGGGATTGCCCAAATGTGCGCGTTAGCTTCTTGATTATAGGTGCCACCTAGCCACATTAGGATGCCTAGCAGGATATTTGGAAACCAGGCAAAACGGGGCCAAAATAGGGTGGCCCAGAGGATTGTGAGGCTAGTTCCTAAAAGCAGGTTTCTGCTAAAGACCCATAAGAGTTCCGGTGATTGATAGTAGAAAATACTTAAGCTTGCGGTCAGGCTAATAAAAATCAGGTTGGCTAGGAAAAACCAAGAAAGTTTGAGTTTTCGGTAACTGCGAATGGGTGCCAGATTCTCTAACTCTGGATTTAGGGGTTGAAAGTAGGGGGTGATTAAGCTTCCGCAAATAAATGACAGTAGGTTGGCGTAGATGATGCTGCGTTGGGGTAGAAATGTTAGGGCGGTGGGCCAGTTAGGGGCAGAAAATAGCACTAGGGTGGCCAGTAGGGAAGCGAGTGGCAGGTATTTTATTTGTCGAGCTTTAACGAACGTGGCAATAGTGTTTAAAGTAATCATGGAGTTCAGTTTTGATTTCGTTGACTGCTGGTGGCCGGTAGGTAGCGTGTAGTGCCCCGGGCGTGGTTTTATTGCTTAGGTAGGCAGTTAAGCGGTAGTAGAGGTCAACTTTTTCTGCCGACATTTCTGTGGTTTCCAGTTCCCGGAAGTAGGGGGAGCAGAAAGTAAGTGCAGCGGAAATGGATTGGGCGGCGGCCACGACTGGATCTTCAGTGGGGTTAAAATAGCTGGGTATAAGCAGGACATCAGGCTGGTTTTTAGTTGGCCCCAGGATTAGTTGCTTCGTGGGTAGGCTTAGGGGTTTGAGTCGTTCAATTAGGGGGTTTAGTTCGGTTGTAAGTTGGGGTAGCTGGTATTTTTGTTCAGCCGGGGTGCAGATTTTGGTGGTTTGGTCTGTGGCGTTAAGGCATGCCCACGCCGTGGGCGGCATAGGCTCAAGGTATTCTTCCGGTTCGGTAGTGATGGTAAAGATTCCTAGGGCGATTGCTATTACCCCGATGGGTAGATTATTTTTTAGGGGAACTTCAGTCAGAGCGGCAATGAGCCAGCAGCTAGTTAGGCTGACAGAAATACATAGTGCCAGAACGTGTAGGACTTTAAAGTAGGTGGTTTGGTGGTCAATTAACATTGTGTGACCAATGTTTGTGTAGGCAAATATGCCTTGAAAAAGTGGGGGTTTTTGAACGTGTAGGTACCAGATGGCCACGATTACCAGTGGTGGGGTGAAGAGTTTTGGTACTAGGGTGGCTACGGCACTTCCAAAGCAGGCAAACGTGTAGGGGATTAGTAGCGTGGGAATCAGGGTGCTAAGCAGGTTGATGCTGGGTGTGGAACCTTTGTAGAGGGGGATTATTAGTGAGATGGCCAGTGAGGTCAGGTAGCCTGCTATTGCTCAAGTGGCCAGTTGGAATCCTGGTTGGGTTAGGACTTTTAACTGTTTTTGTGGGCGTAGGGTTTTGATTAGTTCTTGACTGGGGTTCTGCCAGAGTCGCAGCGTGTAGAAGCTTGCTAGGCCTCCCACTAGTGACCCGGGGATTAGGGTGGTGGTGTTGACATTGCTGGTCGCGGTGGCAACGGATTCAAAACTTATGGGGGCGTCGTTGATTAAAAAGAAAACGGTGAAAGCGACCCAGATTCCAAAAATTAGGGCCCCTAGGTAGTTAACGCTGCGGGGCATGGGGGTGGTTACTTTCAATGACGTGAAGGAAGCCTCTTTCTAAGTCAGAGGCGTCAGGATTCAGGTTTTCAGCTTTTTGACCCAAATTGATTAACTCTTGGGTAGTGTTGTGCCAGATTATTTGGCCGTTTTGGATGATCAGTATGCGATCGGCTAGGTAGCGTAAGTCTTCGACTATATGGGTGGACCAGAAGATGGTTTTTCCGTTTGCGTGGGTTTTTATTAGGTCCCGGAAGGCAATTCGTTGTTGGGGGTCTAAAGCTACGGTGGGTTCATCTAAAATTAGGATTTCTGGGTTTGTGAGTAGTGATTGGGCTAGAAAGATTCTTTTTTGTTCCCCACCGGACAGTGATTTTAGGGGCCGCGTGATTAAGTTCAGACAGTTTGTTTGGGATAGTACTTGGGTTACGCGTTCAGTTTGGGAGGTTTTAGGTACGTCTCTAAGTGCAGCAAAATAGGTAAGGAATGTTTTGACTGTGGTTTCCCCGGGCCAATAGGGGTTTTGGGGTAGGTAGCCAACATGTTGTTGATAGTCAGAACGGTCTTGTCTGGTTTTTAGTGGTTTATCTAGGTAACGGATTTCCCCTGAAGTGGGTTGGGTGATTCCAGCTAGTAAACGTAAAAGGGTGGTTTTACCTGACCCATTCGGTCCCAGTATGCCAATAAATTCTTGATCGCTTTTGAAAGAGATGGATTTTAAGGCTGGTTGGTTGCGTCCGTACGCGAAGGAAACCTCAGATAATGTTAGCTTTGAGGTCATCACGAACCTCATTTCTTTGAGATTGAATTGCGGTTATCAGGCCTTACAGTTGTTCCGGCAAAAGCTGATGGTATTGCAACTATAAAACCTAGCGATAGTATCGCGAGAATAATTCTTCGAAGCATTCTGGCGGATCTAGACTCTATTGGACCTCTATAGGAATTTGAATTCCTAACTTTTTTCAATGTCATCTTTGACCTCCAGGCGGATAAGGGGAAAATACTTCCGGCAGGTTTTAATGTCAAATTACTGTGCGGTCCACGCTTCCCACAGGTGCGCGTAGCGGCCTCCGGCGGCGACCAGCTCATCATGGGTGCCTAGTTCGGCAATCTGCCCATCCTCCATGACACAAATCCGGTCCGCGTCCTGGGCGGTAAATAGGCGGTGCGCGATCATCACTACGGTCCGTCCCTGCAGTACCTGCCCTAGAGCGTGTTCAATATCGCGTGCACTATTCGGGTCCATCATGGAGGTCGCCTCATCCAAAATCAGCGTATGTGGATCCATCAACACTAGGCGCGCTAAAGCGACCTGCTGGGCCTGACTGGGAGACAAGTGCACCTGGGAAGCCCCCAGGTTCGTTTCTAAACCGTCAGGCAGATCCCGCACCCAGGTCGCTCCCACTGCTTCCAAGGCTGACATTAGCTCCTCCTCGGTGGCATCCGGGGCAGCCAACTGGAGGTTCTGCGCTAGGGTTGCGTCAAAAATGTGGTGCTCCTGGGTCAGTAGGGCCACCTGCTTGTGCAGGGCGTCCTCGGCCAAATCGCCAATTGCCACATCCCCAACCGTCAAGGTGCCGCCCGTGGGCAGGTCAATGCCCGCCAGCAGGCGCGCCAAGGTGGACTTACCCGCCCCGGAAGTACCCACAATCGCCAGGGTCTCACCCGGTTCCAGGCGCAGGTCCAGACCCTTTAAGACCTCCGGGCCGTTACCGTACCGGAAGCGCAAATCTTGCATCTCCCAGGCTTTCCCAGTCACGGAAGTAACGCTGGGAGCGCGGTCCGCGGGGACCGTCCCCACCCCCAAAATGCGGGAGAGGGAAGTCTGCGCGTACTGGATTTGGTCAATCCAAAAGGTGGACTCGTCAATCGGGTAACGCAGGGTCAACACGTACAGGAAGATCGTGGTCAGTTCCCCGGTGCTGACCAGCCCGTGACTCTTCAGGTAGCCACCCCAGCCAATCACCGCCAACAGCGGGAACAGCACGTTCAACTGGGTGACGCCCAGCAGCCAAAAGCGTAGCCAAGCCGTGTAACGCTCGTTATTGAAAATAGTGGTCAGGCTATGGCGTAGACGGCGATTCCGCAGGGGCACTAGGCCCAGGGATTCTAAGTGCTCGGCCTGTTCGGCGTTCTCTGAGATCTGCCCGTTTACTTCCGCCCACATGGCACTGCCCGCCTGGTAGGCAGGAATCGCCTTGGGGAAGTACCAGCGTCCCAGTGGCCACATCCCCAGCAGCGGCAGGAACAGGACCGGCGCCAGCAGGGGTGAGGTCCAGAAGGCCAGCACGTAGGTGACGATCACCGTGGCCAGCAGGGACAGCATGGCCCCTAGGCCGCGGCGGAAGAAGAAGTCAATCCGGTCAATATCCTTCGTGATGCGTCCCAGCATGTCACCGGTGCCCGCGTTTTCAACCGTGCCTAGGGGCAGTTTGAGCAGGTCACGCATCAGGTTGGTGCGCAGCGTATGGAAGGAGCGCTCGCCGAAAATCTGCCCGGCGTACTCGCCCACAAAAGTACAGACCAGTTGAATCAGCACTAGGGCCGCGAAGGCCCAAATATAGGTGGTCACCTGTGCACTGTTAGTCCCGTGAGTGATCTGGTCTAGGAGCTTACCGACCAGGAAGGGGATGGCGACGGCCGCCCCGGCGGCGGCCAGTTGCGCCACGGTGGTGACGGAGAGGATTTTCCAGTTGGTTTTGGCGATCTTCGCGGCGCCGCGCCACGTATCGCGAGTGTTAGCTAGTGGGAGTTTCATGCGTTTCCCCTTCCGGTTAGGGCCCGGTAGGCGGAGTTTCGTTGGAATAGTTCATGGTGCGTGCCCGTGTCTTGAACCTGCCCGTCGGGGCCTAGGAAGATCACGTGGTCCGTGTGGTGCAAGACCAGCGGGGAGGCGGTCGCAATAATGGTGGTTTTGCCGTTTCGGTGCGCTTTAAGGTCCTCGGCGACCTGGTTTTCGGTATTCGCATCGAGGGCGCTGGTGGGCTCCACCAGGATCAGGTTGGGGCTCTGCTGGGCCAGGGCGCGCGCTAGGGAGACGCGTTGGCGTTGGCCACCAGAAAGATTACGTCCCTTTTCGGTGATCAGGCCGTCTAGGCCCAGTTGTAGGGAGCCCATGACGTCCGCGCAGGCCGCAGCTTTTAGGGCGCCTAGGAGCTTATCGTCCAGGTCCTTCCGCTGCTGGTCTTGGAGTTTGAACTGATTGTCATCCAGCCGGTTTTGCAGGGTATTCCAGGCCAGCAGTTCACCCGGGCTGAGCGGCTTAGCGGCTCTGGCTTTGCGTCCCAGTAGGCCTTCCCGCAGGGTTCCGGCGAAAAGCCCGGCTTCCCCGTGTGAGTACAGGAGGTTGGTGCGCACCCACTTGAGTGGCATTTCCGTTAGCGGCTGCCCGTTTAGGGTGGCGGGAGTGTGCTCGTCTAGGCGGGCGAAACGTTTAGCTACCTGCGCGCTGTGGTCCGGTTCGGCACAGACCAGGGCGGTTAGTTTCCCGGCGGGCGCCTGGGCGCCAGAGATCGGGTCGGCCAGTTCCCCATAGGGTTCCGAGGGGGCTTCCGAGTCCGCGTTATCGTTCAGTTTGCGGGGGACCGCATTTAGGGCGGCAATCTTCCGGGCTGAGACCCACGCCTTGGGGCCAATGATGATGAGCCAGCTTAGGCGCATCATGAAGGTGTTGATAATGCCGGTGAGCCCAAAGAAGGCGACCAGTTGGCCGGGTTCTAGGCGGCCAGCGTAGATTTCGGCACTACCGATCCCCAGGATGATCGCGGTGACGATCGCGGGGGAGGCCTGACGCATTACCGCGCTTAGCGAGTTTAAAGTGGCCATGGCAATGCCGGTATCGCGCAGGCGCTCAGACTGCTTTTCGTAGCGGGCCAGGTAGCGACTTTCTGCCCCTAGGCCGCGCAGGATGCGTAGGCCCATGACCGCGTCATTAGCGACGGTGGTCAGGGTGCCACTTTCGGTTCGGCGGGCATCGATGCGCTTATGTAGCGGCTTAGAGATCAGGCTGGAAATCCCAGAGAATAGTGGGATTGAAAGCAGGACCGCCAGGCCCATAGGGATGTTGATAGAGAACATGTACCAACAAACCCCAAGGGCCACTAGCAGGGCCGAGAGGGTATGGGCGCTACTCTCATAGAACATCGCCAGGTTATAAGCATCGGTTTCGACAGTTTGGACCACGTCACCGGAACTGATCTCTTGGCTGATGGCATGCCCGTTAGTGACCGAACGGGAGGCAGTCCGGTCAATATCGTCAAAGCAGGCCCGCTCTGAAGTAATCAGCGTGATCATCTGCATGAAACCGTAAAGCGTACTGGCCACCAAAATATTGAGCAGCAGGTACAGGGTCGGTAACCACAGGGCCTTACTGAGGCCGTGAATGATCAGCTGATCCAGCAGGTACCCGGCAGTAATCGGCAGCAGGCTGGTGGAGCCGTACTGGACGAACCCGTAGAGCAGGTTGCCGAGGAAGCGTTTCCAGCTTTGCTTACCGGTGTGGACCAGTACTTTCTTCCGGGTATCCAGGGTGCCCGGGTCCGTCAGGTCGAAGGTCTGCGAGTAAAGCGGGCCCCAGTTAGGTTCGCCCGCTACCGGGGGGACGGGAATATTTAGGGCCTGAGCTTCCTCGTAATAGGTAGAGCTGGACTTGATGGCCTGCGCGGATTCGGGCGCTAGGTAGCCGTCCGTTAAATAGTTGGCAGCCGAATAGTTGTCACCCAAATTGTTGTCAGCCGAATAG
The DNA here is from genome assembly GCF_001907245.1 of Boudabousia liubingyangii. Lineage (GTDB taxonomy): Bacteria > Actinomycetota > Actinomycetes > Actinomycetales > Actinomycetaceae > Boudabousia > Boudabousia liubingyangii. The sequence continues at coordinate 486,136 of NZ_MQSU01000001.1, read as the reverse complement.
TTTTCAGCCAAAAAGTTTCCAGCCAGTGCGCCTGCGGAAGTAGGCTGTGGGGTGGAGGAATTCTTAGAGTTAAACATGATTTCTTTTCTACGTTTTAAAGCTGTTTGTTCAGGCGGCTAGGTTTTAGGGAACATGAGCCGCTCGCTTGGGGCGCTAGCCCTTTGGCCACTTTGACTGTTATTGACAGCCGGTGGCGCGCGTTTTTAGTAGAAAAGGATCGTCATCATGTTTACAGGCTATTAGTGTCTAAAGTGCCCTGCAAGTTGAACTTAAAAGATAAGGTAAAATCAGGTCTACAATCCGAAAAGGAAGGGAGCGGTGATGCAGACTGAAGGTAGCGTCCGGGTGGATGTCTGGCTTTGGGCTGTCCGACAGATAAAAACCCGCTCCCTGGCCACCACCGAATGCAAGGCTGGGCACGTCCGCGTCAACGGGGATACTGCTAAACCCGCCCAAAAGATCAAGGTGGGGGACGAGGTTCGCTACCGCTTCCAAGGTTTTGACCGGATCCTTGAGGTGACGGGTCTAATCCAGAAACGTACCTCGGCCCCGAACGCGCAGGCCTGCTATATCGACCATTCGCCGCCTAGGCCGACGAAGCTGACCGCCCCGGCCCCGATTATCCGGGCGCGCGGAACCGGCCGCCCCACTAAGAAGGAGCGCCGCGAGTTGGAGCGCTTTATGGCCGCCCAGCGGGCCGCTGCCCTAGAGATGCCCTGGGATTTTCCCGAGGACGCTTAGCCGCAACCTATCCGGAAACGTCACTTTTTGGTGGCTGTTACGTATACCTTTAGGGGACGTGGTTGTCCTGTGGGGCCCAGTTTAGCGCTTACTTTTCGGGTACTTCGCGGGTGGTTTTGCGCGGGACAAAAACCGCTGCCGGTGCCGTATCTACACTTACTTCTTCCCCCTGAATTAGTTGCGTTAGTGCTTTAACTGCACGCTTGGCTAGCTCTTCATAGGGCTGACGGAAGGTACTAAGCTGTGGCATCATCTGCTGGGTAAAAGACGCCCCATCAAAGCCAATGACCTGTAGATCTTCGGGGACTTCTAGGTTCCGGTCCTTTGCCCACTTGAGGATCATGGGGGCAAAGAAGTCCGCCGTGGTAAAGATTGCATCGATAGGGGTTTCTTCGTGCAGTCGATCCAACTGCTGGGCAATCTCTTTTTCTAGGTCTTGCGGACTGATGTTATGGGCAATAACCAGTTCTCGGATTGGTAAATCCTCTAGTTTGGCACCCAGCTGGAAACCCTTCCGGCGGGGATCTTGGTCAGTTCCGATAGGACGAAGAATCAGGGCTTGTTTACTGCCAGTTTGGGCAAAGTGCTTCGCTGCCCGGGCGCCAGATTCCGTGTTGTCACACTGAATATTTGGGATTCCGGGGTCCATTTGGGGCTGCGACATGGTGACCAAGGGCAGCTTACCGAAGGGGAAATCGGGCAGGAAGTCAAGGGGCGCACCAGAGATGACACCGTCCACTCGGGCGTTGAGTAGCGTATCAATGACCCGCTTATCGTGCTCTTCGTCCAAGCAGGTATTAAAGGTTAGTGGCTGCATGCCGGCTTCCAGGACGAACATTTCTACGGCTGCTGAAAGATCTACATAGTAGGCGTCGCACATGGTGGGGAAGACCAGGGCGACACTATTAGTCTTCTGCTGACGTAAGGAACGAGCGACACTGTTAGGACGGTAGCCTAGGATCCGCATCGCGTCGGTCACCGCAGTTCGAGTTGTAGCACTAACCGCTCCGCGATCATTTAGCACGCGAGAGATAGTCGTGATTGAAACGCCGGCCAGTTTTGCCACGTCACCAATAGTGGGTGCGCGGTGACCGTCGAAAATGTCTCTAAACTCTTCTTTTACATCCATGTAACCTGACGCCCTTTCTAACTAGAGCAAGTACTTACTCCTTATCTGGAAGATGCTCTATCGGAAGTGACTAGTGGTTAATAGGAACCAATCGTTCCAATAGAAAATGAATGGATATTAACCTTTTTAGGTATTGCTGCACAAGTGGGTGTTAAGGTCCTAAAGGACGGTGAATGATTGATTATAAAATGATTGTTTTCACTCATATTTGGTGAAAAAATAGCCACAGCGCAGGGGATGTAAACGTTTGCACGTCAAGCGCAAAACCTTGTATTTTCTTACAAAATATTTAATGAAAATGCGGTTTCGGCACGGCTCCATCTCAATAATTGTGCTTTATTTTACATCTGTTGTTTGTTTTTCTGAACAATAACTCACAAAACCCGAAATTTTCACCGTCTCATCTGGATTGACATTCGAACGTCACCGCTAGGTTATGACAATCATCCAGTGCGATCACTGGCGCTCAAAACCCCATAAACCAGGAGACACCGGTGAAAATCACCCCGAAACGACGAACTTTTAGCCTCTGGGCCACGGCTCTGATTGCCGCCTTCGGTATGGCTATCGCCCTGCCCGGTGGTACCCCCGCGCGGGCAGAAGGTGAACTACCCAGGATCCAAATTGGAGAGGTAGGCATGGCCATGTCTAACCCCACTATTAGCCAAAAAGAAAACAGCCCACGATATACCAATTATGACTGCATCTTTGGCGGATTAGGCACCGATGACACGACCATTAGCTCCAACTTTGATGGTTCAAGAGAAACCTGGACCCCAGCTGACGAAAGCTGGGTAAAAGTAAAAACCGGACAAAAAACCAATAGCTGGTCCTATGTCAGTCACGGTAAACCTGTCTACGGAATCTACGGTGCTGGATCTTCAGCCTACGCTCACTGTCCGCCACAAATGCACGTCGAAAATCAGTCCGCAGTAGGCGTGCAACCAAATAACCCGGGCAGCGTCTCGCTAGGCGAGACCTTTTTGCTAGGGAAGATCCGCCACCGTAACAATGACCTCTGGGCTACTTACGGGCCCACTGGAGACTACCTACTCTGGTTCCACGGCGACTTTCAAATCAGCATTGGTGGGAAAACCGACACTTTCCCCTGGGATCAGTGGGAAACCTTTAACACTTGCGACGTAAATGTTGACCCTGATCAAAATCGCTGCTCCGACGACATCCTGAAGATCAAGAAGAACCACTCTGAACGAATCTTTGTTGACCAAAACGGAGTCCGCTACTTCCTGAACATCTGGGGTTTCGTCCCCGCCCTAGCAGACGGAACTTGCCCTACAGACCCGGGCTTGACGCGTCCTCGGACTAAATTTATTACCAGTGAACGGAAAGATACCAATGCCTGCATTTACGCCTCCTTCAACCAGCAGCGCAGTATCCGCCTAGCTAAAACCGTCACCCACGGCCCCGGAATCAGCGACCAAACGGAAATCCCCAATTTTAACCTCAGCGCGGAAGCAGAAAACACCGTCTTCGATAGTTATAAAACCTGGCGCCTGCGCCCCCAAAGCTACGGTCCGGCCGGCACGGTCACCTCACCCGATAACGACCGTTTCACCTACACCGTCGGCATGGGCGAAAGCTACGCGACCGAAGACAAGCTACCCACAAGTCGATTCGGAAGCTGGCAACTAACCGACATCACCTGCACCGACCGGGACGGAAAGAACGTGCCCATCCCGCAGGAGGCCAAAGACCTAGCCGCCCGACGACTAGACCTAAACGCCCTAGGAGCAGCCAAAACCGGGGCCGAACAGGAGCTCACCTGTACCTTCCACAACCACCTAGCGGCGCCACCGAAACTGGCAGAAGGGACCCTAAAGATCCAAAAAACCCTCAACGATGAAAACCAGGGCCTAAAGAATCCCAACCAGGAATTCACCGTCAACTACCGGTGTGAAACCACCGCCACCCCCGGGCTAGTCATGCCCCAACCGGCAGTGCCCCTCAGTGGTAGCGTCAAAATCACCACCCAAAAACCGGCCCTTATCGAGCACCTACCAGCCGGGGCCAACTGCAGCTTCAATGAAAGCGAACCCCGGGCGGAATGGCTAAAAGACGAAAACTACCACTGGGAAGCCCCTCAAATCACTCCCCAGCAGGTCCAGGTAGCCGCCGGCAAAACCGTAACAGTCACGGTAAATAACCGAATCCGTTACGAAAAGCCCATCCCGCCCTCGTTCCCCATCCAAATCCAAAAACTAGGCAGTCAAGGACCCCTAAAAGGTGCCCAGTTCACCATCCATGCCGACCAAAACGGCAAAATCGGCGAACCCCTCAAAGCCCAACTGCAGGTCCAAGCCAATGGCGCCACCTTCATCTCTGAACCACTACCAAGCGAACAGCACTACTGGCTCAAAGAAACCCAAGCGCCCTTCGGTCACCGACTACTAGCCCAAGCAGTCCGATTCGAAGTCACCCAGAGTGGGATCAAAATCGATGCCCCCAAGCCCGCCCCTGCGGCCGGCAACACGCTTCAAATCGACAGCTTCCAAAGCGTCAAAGTCAACCCCAAGAATCCCTTCCAGATTCAGGTCACTGACTCTGAAATCGGGGAGCTACCCAAGGCTGGCGCCCTGGGCAACTGGCCCTACGCCATGGCCGCCCTAGGCCTAGCCCTAAGTGCCCTGATAGTGCAGAAAAACCAAAAGAAAACCCAACCGAAAAACCACCAATAACCTAGGCGATTTGCCGAAATCAACCCCGGAAAACCGGGAAAACAGGAAATAAACCCCAGGAGGATTCATGCGTCGCATGACAACACACAACCGCCGCCCCCAAGTACTGGGCACCAGCCTAGCCTTAGCGGCCCTAACCCTAGGGGCAGCCGTTGCCCCCGCCCACGCAGAAGACTATGCCCCCGCAGTCAGCACCCCCTCGGGTCCCGCGGTCAGCACCGTCGACGCCCAACAAGACGGCAAGGCCGCCCTGACCGTCCACAAGTACCAGCAGCCCGAGCAGGACACTAACCTGCCCGCAGACGGGATGGAACTAAATGCCGACGCCCTAGCCGGAAAACAGCTCCAGCCCCTACCCGGAATCCGTTTCAAACTAAAGCGCGTCCCCAACGTGGACCTCAAAACCCTAGCCGGCTGGGAAGCCACCGCCCAAATCCAGCAGCGCGTCAAAACTGAAGGTGCCGAGGCCGTAGCCAAGAACCTCGACCTCGAATGGAAGGGCGCACAGGAAACCGGCGAGGACGGTACCGTCAACTTCACCGACCTGCCCCTAGGCCTGTACTACGTAGAAGAAGACCTAGACCGTTCGAGCAGCGCGAAAAAGGGTGGCGTCACCCCCTCGGCCCCCTTCTTCGTGACCCTACCGCTAACCAATACCCAAACCCGCGACCGCTGGGTCTACCAGGCCCACGTCTACCCCAAGAACGCCCTCACCGAGGCCACTAAGGCCGTCACCGATGAAGGCACCACCGCCGTTGGTGACACCCTCAAGTACACCGTTGACGCAGCCATCCCGCGAGTGGAGAAACTACGCAACTACCAGATCATCGACCCGCTAGATAAGCGCCTAAACTACCTGGCCGACCAAACCAAGGTCACCCTAGAAGGCAGCAACCAGGCCCTAGCTGACGGTGACTACACCATCGGCTCCTTCAAGCGTGAGACCGACGGCAAAACCTACGTGACCATCGAGTTCACCGAAAGCGGCCGCGCCAAGCTAGCTGCCGCCCGCAAAGCCGGCGACCAGAACACCAAGGTCCGCGTCGTCATCAGCGCCCAAGTGACCTCCCTAGGTGAAGACGGCAAGATCGAAAACGAAGCCCGACTAATCCCCAACGAACCCAGCGTTCCGTGGAATAAGGATTCCGGTCCCAGTACCCCGAAGGACCCCGATCCGAAGGATCCCGAAGGCCCCAACCCGCCTCCCGGTGACCCCTGGAAGCCCGGCGTGCCCACCAATACCGTAATCTCCAAGTTTGGCCGCATTGCCCTCACGAAGGGTTCCACCGTGGATGAGGCCGCCCGCCTCGAAAACGCCAAGTTTGAGGTTCACGCCTGCCGCATTTCGGCGCAGGCCGTAGCTCGCCTAAACGTCAACACCGCCTCTGCTTTTGGTGTTCACGAGGAAGTCGAAGAACTTAGCAAGACCGCAATCCCGGTCGGGATGGCACCTGAGGATACGCCACGCGCCACTGAATTCGCGACCGGAAAGAACGGCCAGGTAACTATTGATGGCCTGAAGTACAACGACTGGAAGAATGATAGCGCTGCGAAGAACGGCCAGGTAGACCTGACCGATCCGAAGTCTTACGGCCAGTTCAACGCTTACTGCCTAGTGGAAACTCAGGCTCCGGAAGGGTATGAACTCCTACCGCAGCCCATCCCGTTCCTGGTCACTGAGCAGACCATGGCGGGTACCCAGAACGCGACTCTACCGGTCACCATTAAGGACATCCCCAAGCGGGGCGGGTTCGAGCTTCCCGTCACCGGTGGCAATGGCATCACCATTGCTGCCACCGCCGGTGGTTTGCTAATGGCTGGTGGAGCCTTGGTCGCGTGGCGTCGACGTCGCGATAACGCCCACAACTAGGGATTGGATCCCCTTTCTTGATGATTCAAGGATCTCCTCAACGTACGGTCCGGCAGGAAACCTCACTAACCCCTGCCGGGCCGCTACGGCGTTTCTTACCGGCCCTCTTGGTTTTTCTGGGGGCGCTGGTCATGCTTTACCCGGTGGTTTCCACGGTTTTGAACGATGCTCGTCAGCGGGAAGTGGCCCAGAGTTATGGGCTTGAGGTGGCTCAGTTAGCCCCGGACCGGCTAGAAAAGAGCTGGCAGGAAGCGCAACAGTACAATGCGGGGCTAGATTCGGCCCCGATTCTAGACCCGTGGCTTTCAAGGGTGACCCCGGATTCGGGGCCCTACCGTCAGTACTTGCAGCAGCTGAACCTGAGTTCGGTGATGGGGCGTCTAGAAATCCCTAAAATCAAGGTTGACCTGCCCATTTTTCATGGCACTTCCACCCAGACGCTAGAGCGCGGGGTGGGGCACCTCTTTGGTACTTCCTTACCGGTGGGCGGGAAGGGCACGCACTCGGTCCTGACCGGTCATTCCGCTTTGGGTACGGCCACCCTCTTTGATGATCTACCGCAGTTGCAGGTGGGGGATAAGATTCACCTGCAGGTGGCGGGTAAGTCCCTGGTTTACGCGGTGACGGGGACCCAAGTGGTGCTGCCGCATGAAACTGAGGCCCTAGGGCCGCAGGCAGGGAAAGACCTAATTACCTTGATTACCTGTACGCCTTTTGGGGTCAATACACATCGCCTGTTGGTGACGGCAGAGCGGGTGCCAGCTGGGGCGGATCAGGTGCAGGCTTTAGCGCAGCAGGCTGCCGAGCCGGGCGGACTCATCGGTTTCTTTAAGAATATTTTATCTGGCCCACTATGGATGAAGGCCCTGAGTGTGGTGGCCGGATTGGCGATAATCTACGCTTTTATTGTCGTATTTTCGCCATTTTTTGCGTTTCTTCGGCGCCGCCGCGACAAAAAGCAGAAAGTTTCCTAGGTCACATTTTGGCCTCTAGGTGGTCAGCTTAAGTAAAGTTTAGGTAATATTAACCCTGATTTAGTAAGAAACTTTAAGGTTTTTGACCCTAAAAGTTAATCAGGGAGTAAAAATGACTGACTCGAGCGCACCACCCAGCAGTCCGAAAACCAGCCCCCAACCAGGTGCCCAACGTGAAACCTGGTCCTCCCAGGCGGGCTTCCTACTAGCCGCGATCGGCTCCGCCATTGGCCTAGGTAATATCTGGCGTTTCCCCGGTGTCGCCTACCAAAACGGCGGCGGCGCCTTCCTGATCCCCTACATCGTGGCTCTACTAGCCGCCGGCGTTTCCTTCCTGCTCCTGGACTACGCCCTTGGCCACCGCTACCGTGGTGCCGCCCCCACCGTCTTCCGCCGCATCAGCCGCCGCGCTGAAATCCTTGGCTGGTTCAAAGTGGGCGTCAGCTTCGTCATCCTCACCTACTACGCGGTCATCGTGGCCTGGGCCGCCCGCTACGCCCTGTTCTCACTGAACTTTGCATGGGGCGACAATACCGCCGACTTCTTCGTCAAGGACTTCCTGGGCGGCGGCAACCCCGCCTCCGCAAACGAACTTTCCTTTAAGGTCGTTTGGGGCGTCTTCCTGCCCCTTGCCCTACTCTGGGTAGTCGTAATTGCGATTCTGGCTCTGGGTGTCCAAAAGGGTCTAGAGCGCGCCAATAAGATCTTCATCCCGCTGCTCACGGTCCTGTTCGGGGCGGTCGTGATCCGCGCCGTCACGCTACCCGGTGCGGCCGAGGGCCTCAACGCCTTCTTTACCCCCGAATGGGGCTCACTAACCGACGGTAAGGTCTGGATTGCCGCATTCAGCCAAATCTTCTACTCACTGTCCATTGCCTTCGGCATTATGGTCACCTACGCCTCCTACCTACCTAAGAAAGCTGACCTAGGTGGCTCCGGTTTCGTGGCTGCCTTCGCGAACTCCAGCTTCGAACTACTGGCCGGCATTGGCGTATTCGCCGCCCTGGGCTTCATGGCCCACACGCAGGGCGTGCCTGTCGCGGAACTACAGGGCATCACCGGCGTGTCCCTGTCCTTCATTTCCTTCCCCACCATCATCAGCATGATGCCCGGCGGTCACCTGTTCGGCTTTCTGTTCTTCACCTCCCTAGTGTTGGCCGGCTTGACCTCCCTCATGTCACTACTGCAGGTGGTTTCCGCCGGCTTCCAAGACAAGTTCGGCTGGAGCGGCCGCTTCTCTGCCCTAGTGGTGGGTATCCCGTCTGCGGTTATCTCCACCATGCTGTTTGCCACCAACTCCGGCCTGAACACGCTAGACGTGGTCGACAAGTACATTAACGAGGTCGGCGTGGTCCTCTGCGCGATCAGCACCGCCGTCCTCGTAACCGTCCTGCACCCGCGTTTGGGTCACCTACGTCGTCACCTGAACGTCCTGTCCACCATCAAGATTGGCAAGTGGTGGGACTTGATGGTCGGCTTCGTGGTGCCTGCCGCCCTGGCTGGCATGTTCGCCCAGACTGTCATTGACCTGATCAAGAATGGTTATGGCGAATATCCAGGCTGGTATACCACCGGCTTCGGTTGGGGTTCGATCATCTTGGCGGCCTTGATTGGCTACGTCATGACCCTGACCAGTTGGCGCACTGACGTCGACGATTTCAAGACCATGCCCCTACCTAAAGCGCACGATAACCAGAAAGCTGCCAAAGGAGGCCGCAAATGAGCACCCCTGCGATCATCATGATGGTCATCTCCATGAGCGTCATCTGGGGAGGGCTAATCTTCTGGGCCTGGAGTCTAAGGTTCAAGAATCAACCCCAGACTCCTAAGGAACTGGAAGAGTACCTCAATGAGGATGCCCTACCCAGCAACGCGAAAAAGCAAGGTGTAGATTAGTACCTTGTGGAAAACAAAGCTGATTTTGAGACCTCTGAAAAACCAGAAAACCAAGTAGCTAAAGTCCGCCAGGATCCGGCAAAAGCCCGGAAACTGCTACTTACCGTGGCCGCTCTGGGCGTGGTTTTTGGAGATATTGGTACCTCACCGCTCTATTCAGTTCAGACCGCCTTTGCGTTAGCAGAAGGCGCGATCCACCCCACCCCGACCAATATCATGGGCATCATCTCCATGATCTTTTGGTCACTGACCCTAATCGTGGCTCTTAAGTATTGCGTGCTGGTCATGCACGCAGACGACGAGGGCGAAGGCGGCGTCCTCGTCCTAGCCTCCTTGGTAGCGCGCAAACTAAAAAGCCCTAAGGGCCGCCGGGCCGCGATTATTGCGGGCGTTGTGGGGGCCACCGTCTTCTTCGGTGACTCAGTTATTACCCCCGCGATTAGTGTGCTTTCCGCGATTGAGGGCCTAGAGGTGATTGCCCCCAGCCTAGAAACCGTGGTGGTGCCAATCGCAATCGCGATCCTCACGGCCCTGTTCCTAGTGCAGCGTTTTGGGACCAGCAAGGTCGGTTCAGCCTTCGGCCCGATCATGCTGCTCTGGTTTACCTGTCTAGCTGTGGCCGGTATTCCTCACATTAGCCAGCACCCGGAAATCATCCAGGCCCTGAGCCCGCACCACGCGGTCCAGTTCGCCCTGACGCAACCTCGTCTATTCTTCCTAGCCCTAGGGGCGGTCGTGCTAACCGTAACCGGCGTGGAAGCCCTGTATGCCGATATGGGCCACTTCGGGGCTCCGGCTATTCGCCGCGCCTGGTTCCTAGTGGCTTACCCGGCGCTGGTCCTGAACTACCTGGGGCAGGGCGGACTACTGCTCACTGACCCGAAGGCAATCTCTAACCCCTTCTTCCTGATGGTCCCCAGCTGGGCCCGGATCCCCCTGATCATTCTGGCCGCTCTGGCCACCATTATTGCCAGCCAGGCCGTGATTTCCGGTTCCTACTCGACTGCGAAGCAGGCTTCCCGCCTGGGCTTCTTGCAGAACTTCCGGACCGTTTACACTTCCCGTACTGACCACGGCCAGATTTACATCCCCTTTGTTAACTACCTGCTTTTGGGTTTGGTGCTGCTGGTCGTGATTGGCTTTCAGGATTCCACCCGTCTGGCCACGGCCTACGGTATTGCGGTCACTATGACCTTCCTGATTACCTCCACCCTGTACTCGATCTACCTACATCAGGCAGAGCATGTGGCTACTTGGAAGATTGTCCTGTTCCTGATCACCATTGGCTCCCTCGAAGTCGCGTTCTTTAGTGCGAATATTACGAAGATTGCCTCTGGCGGTTGGTTGCCGCTGTTGGTCGCTGCCGTCCTCTTGAGCCTAATGATGTTCTGGCGAGTCTGGTCGGCCCGCGCGAAGGTCGCCCTGATCGAAAAGGAAGGCTACCTATTCATGGACCTTCCCGAACTACTCGATGGGGTCCCGCGCATGCCCGGCACGGCCGTTTACCTGCAGCGTTACCGTGGCGTCATGCCTTATGCTCTGCGCGCCAGCGTGGAACTGAACGACTCGGTCCGCGAAAAGATGCTGTTTGTGCACGTGGTTCGCACCCGTAATCCGCATATTCCGCATGCCGAGCGCGTCAGCTACGAGCCCATGCGTATTAACGGCCTTGAAGAGTTCCCGGGCGCGACTATGGTGACTGTCCGGATTGGCTTCATGGATTCTTGTAACCTGTGGCAGCTTCTTGGTCCCGAGGGCGCGAACCTAGTTGATGAGAAGACCGCTTGGCACCTCACGCACTTCCGTTTTGCCCCGAAGGATGGGACTTGGTGGCGTAGCGCCGCGGCGGGCTTCTATGGGGAGCTGTGCCGTACGGCCGAGTCCCCGACCCGTAAGTTCCACGTGCCGTCCTCGCACTCTTGTGAGTACCTGACTACGGTCCGGATCTGATTTCCGCTGCCGGTTTTGCGGGCGCGCTCAGATTTTCCTTTGCCTATCAGGGTGATAGGTGTTCTGCGTGCTGCGCTACCGGGATGCGCGTTTGGGAATTAGGCCTGCAGTAGCGGCTTGGCCCCGTAGAGGTTGGTAACTGTGCGGGCCCCTAGGAAGCCAAAGGCAAAGGCGATCCACAGGGCGACTGTACCCCACAGTTCAGACCAGCCCGGTCCCCAGTAGCCAACGATTCCGGCTAGGGGTGCAAAGACCAGTAGGTTCACTAGTGATGCCCAAGCGAGGTAGGCGGCCTTACCGGCCCCGATTAGGACCCCGTCGAGGATGAAGGCAATGCTGGCCACCGGCTGGGCTAGGGCCGCCACTAACAGCGCCCCGAAAGCTAGGACCCGGACGGTGGGGGTGGCCCCGAAAGCTAGGGGGAACCACCAGGCGCCCAGGCCAAAGATAGCAGCCAGGACGAAACCGATCCCAACACCCCAGTACAGGCAGCGGCGTAGCACTAGAGCCACGCGTTTAGCTTCCCCGGTGCCCATGCCGTGACCGATTAGGGCCTGGGAGGCAATGGCTAGGGCGTCTAGGGCGTAGGCCCCCAGACCCCATAGGGTTTGCGTGATTTGGTGGGCGGCTAGGACCTGTGCGCCTAGGGCGGTGGCCGCCCAGATTAGCAGTAGGAAGGCAATCCGTAGGTTCACGGTTCGGACCAGTAGGGGAGCGCCGGCCAGACCCACGGAGCGAACCCCCGCTAGAGACGGGCGGACCGAAACGCCAAAGCGTTTAGCACCGCGCAGGACGATCACAATCAGGGTCAGAGCCATGAGGCTCTGCGCCAAGGAGGTACCCCAGCCGGAACCCTTGATTCCAAAGTGCAGGCCCCAGATTAGGGTCGCATTGGCAACCACGTTGAATAGGGCCCCGAAGACGGAAACCCACATGGGGGTCTTAGTGTCCAGTAGTCCACGTAGGGCGCCGGTGGCCGCTAGAACTAGGAACATGGCCAGCAGCCCCGGGGCGCAAGCCCGCAGGTAGTCCACCGCGGACTGGGCGACCATCCCGCTAGCCCCAAACCAAGAAACTAGGGTGGGGGCCATGAGCCAAGTCAGGGGAGCCAAGATAATACCCAGTAGGCCGGCGAACCAGAGTCCGTCAATGCCACCTCGGATCGCGCCTTTAGTATCACCTGCCCCTAGGGCTCGGGAGGCGCTGGCGGTGGTGGTGTAGGTCAGGAAGACGAACAGGTAAACGATGGTGTTTAGCAGGGTGGAACCTAGGGCTAGGCCGGCCAGCTGGTCAGTACCTAGGTGACCGACCATGGCGGAATCCACCATGACCATGAGGGGTTCGGCAATTAGGGCCGCGAAGGCCGGGGCCGCTAGGGTCAGGATCTGCCGGTCGACGTCTTTTTTGGAGCGGGCGGGAGAGACCTGCGGGTCCGTGGGGTCGGCCGCTGTTGCTTCTGGCGCGGTCTGCTCTGACTGACTTTGATCCGCAGTGGGGCGCTCGCTCATTTAAACCTCAAAATAATTCAAAAATCTAAAACTTAGTTCTTTTTCTTCCCCCAAGGTTATCAAGCACGAGTGCAATGTCAGTTTGATTTCTCATATTGACGGATTTGCCACCAAAGTTTTCCACGAAAATAGACCACCAATACTTTTCCACAGATTGGGGAAAAACTGTGGAAGAAGAATTAAGGCATTTCGCCAATCTGAGCCGATTATGTTAACTGGACCACCGCTAGCACGAAAAATGCATTCACAGACCATCCACAGGCCCTAGGCGTGTCATACACACCCTGTCCACAAGTCTGTGGAAAATATCCACAATTCTGCCCCCAACTGAATAGAAAAATTGCGGTAAAGTGACGTATCGCGCCTGCCTGCGCGGGGCATAATAAGGGGCAAACAGACACTGAAGGAAGCAGGATAAATGGCTGAAAATACGCAGTTTGATCGCGTTCCACCACAAGACCTAGAGGCCGAACAGTCGGTCCTAGGGTCCATGCTGCTCTCCAAAGACGCCATTGCCGAGGTCGAACGCATCCTCAAACCGGACGACTTCTACGAACTTCGCAACGCCCTCACCTTCACTGCCATTGTGCAAACCTTCGCCTCTGGCCACCCCGCCGACGCCATCACCATCGCGGATGTCCTCAAACGTGAAGGCAAACTAAACCAGGTGGGCGGACCCGAATATATCCACACCCTCATCAACGTGGTACCCACGGCAGCCTCGGCCGTGTACTACGCCGAAATCGTCCGCGAACGCTCCATCCTGCGTCGCCTAGTCAACGCCGGCACCCGAATCGCCCAGCTGGGCTACGCCGACGACGGCGGGGAAACCTCCGCCCTAGTAGACGCGGCCCAGCGCGAAGTCATGTCCATCAGCGAGGACGCCACCAGTAACGACTACGCGCCCCTAAAAGACATCCTGCCGGCCACCGTCGACTCCATCGTCGCCGCCGCCCAAGGCAAAGTGGAAGGCTCTGTCCCAACCGGCTTTAGCGACCTCGACGAACTAACCGGCGGACTCCACCCCGGCCAGATGATCATCGTCGCCGGTCGTCCCGCCATGGGTAAATCCACGCTGGCCCTGGACTTCTGCCGCTCAGCCGCCATCCACAACAATATGCCCGCCGCGATCTTCTCCCTAGAAATGTCCCGCGAAGAAATCGCCCGACGCATGCTAGCCGCCGAAACCAACGTGCTGCTCTCCCGCCTAAACAAAGGCAACCTAGAGGAAGAAGACTGGAAGAAGATCGCCAAAAACATGGACCGCCTCAATGAGGCCCCCCTGTTCATTGACGATTCCCCCAACCTGACCATGGGTGAAATCCGCGCCAAAGCCCGCCGCCTCAAGCAGCAGCACAACCTGCAGCTGATCGCCGTGGACTACTTGCAGCTAATGTCCTCGGGTAAGCGCGTGGAATCCCGTCAGCAGGAAGTCTCCGAGTTCTCACGTTCACTGAAGCTTCTAGCTAAGGAACTACAGATCCCGGTGATTGCCGCCGCCCAGCTAAACCGTGGCCCCGAACAGCGAACCGACCGTAAACCGATGATGGCTGACCTGCGTGAATCGGGCTCACTGGAACAGGACGCGGACGTGATTATGCTGCTGCACCGCCCCGACTACTACAACAAGGAAGACCGTCCGGGCGAGGCCGACATCCACGTCGCTAAGCACCGTAACGGTGAAACCGCCACCATCGCGGTTGTCTTCCAGGGTCACCGTTCCCGTTTCGGTAATAAAGCTAAGGAAACTGTTTCCGAGGGCGCCAGCTTCTGACCTAGTTTATTCCGGCCTGGGTTCTTCTGACCCGGCTTAGCTGGCCTTGGTTTAAAGGTGCTAAGACCACATAAAACTACAAAAAGCACCCCCGTTTCCGACACCAATAAAGGTGTGAAAACGGGGGTATTTGCTTTTAAGATCGGTGAACCCGATCAGTATGGGGCGCTAAAACTTTGCCCTTTCGCTTAGCCTAGGTCTAGTTCTAGGCGACGTAGGCGACCACCCGGGCGGGTAGTTACGAAACTGACGCGCTCTGCGACCTCGGGGAACTCAGAAAGGTAAGCTTCCCGCCAAGCCTCAGTGAAGGAATCAACCTGTTCGGTCGGTACCAAGGCCCAAACCGAACCGCCAAAACCAGCGCCGAAAGCAGAAGCGGCAACCGCCCCCAACTTACGGGCCGAAGCAGCCAAAGAACGAGTCTCAGGGACCTGGTTACCCAGGGCCTCGTCAGTCCACTTCTGGGACATGTCCACGACCTCGCCAAAGGAATCAAGATCCCCTTCAGCCAGGGCCGCAGCCGCCTGCGGAACCAACTCGTAACTCTCCAGTAGGAACTGCTCTAGGCGGGCCTGCTGGTAAGAACCTTCCTCAACCAGTTCACGTAACTGATCAGCAGCTTCCGGACTGGACGCTACGGCATCAGCTAGGAATAGGTCCTGACGGCCGGTGTGCTCATTCCACAGGGACAGGATGTCACTGACGGTCCGGGATGTGCGGTTGTAAAGTTCCAGGGCAGCACCGGTCTTTTCAGCCAGTACGCCACTGACCGCAATCACGAAGGAATGATCGGTCGGGAAGGGCACCACATCCTCACGACGGACCGGGCAGAAACTGTACTGCACTAGGGCATCAGCTTCACCGCAGAGCATGGCCGTATGGTCTTCTGAACCACCGAAAGTGCCCACGCCACGGTGACCTTCAAGTTCCTTGAAGCTCATGCCGTTTTCAATGCAGGCCAAGTAGGCGGCCATCTCTTCGGGGCTACCCACGTTACGGCGGAACAGGTCCTCAGATTCGATCCCGGACAGGTCCATTAGGCAGCGGGCCAAACCCACCACCATGGCCGAGGAAGAAGACATCCCCGAAGCCAAAGGCAGGTCGGTGCTCATTTCAATATCAGCACCCACTACCTGGTCACCGAAGTTCTTCACCAGTCGGGTGACGACCGCGGCCGCATAGCCAGCCCAGTGACCCCCACCAAACCCGTCAATCTGGGTTTCTAGGGGTAGTTCGGCTACGCCCTCGGTCGCATCAGAGGTGACGCGCACGACCTGTTCGCCATTGCGGCGGGCCTTGAAGGTAATCCCGCGGTTCGCGGCGGCCAGTAGTGACCGGCCACCCGCATAGTCGGTGTGTTTACCTAGGACCTCAATGCGGCCGGGCACGAACCAAGTCACGGACTGGGCGGGACGCGGTAGTGCCCCGTTTACCAACTCGGCTGGAACCTCAGACATCAGAGGGAAACCTCAATGCCGGACAGGGCGTCCTTAACGGCGGCAATGTCGGTGCGGCGGGACATGTCCAGCACGCCCTCGGCTACCGGGACAACCTCAATCGGGGTGCCGTGAGATAGCAGGTAACGTAGGGAGTCAGCTAGTTCGTACTCACCGCGAATGGACTTGTCAATGTTCTTGCAAGCCTCGAAGACAGGCTTGGTGAAACGGAAAGCGTTCATGGAGATACGAGCATTCGGGCGGGAAGCTAGCACCTCAGGGGCCGGCTTTTCCAGCATGTCAACCAGTTGGTTACCGTCCTGATCGATGATCGCGAAGGCGGCAACGCGATCCTCGGGAATATTGGAGCCAGAGATTAGGGCTTCGCGTTCGTAACCCAGCATGGCGGCACCTTCAGCGGCGGCCAGCTTGGTGAGGCTTCCGGCAGAGTAGTAGTTATCAGAGTTGACGACGATGAAAGCATCCTCGCCAGCGAACTCTTCAGCGGCTAGGACCGCGTTGGCGGTACCCAGGGGCTCTTCCTGAACGGCAAAGTGCATCTTAACGCGCTTAATGTCGGGGCTACCGTAGTATTCGCGCATCATGTCGTGTTCCGGACCGATTACTAGGCAGACGTCGGTGACGCCAGCATCGGCCAGGGCGGAAATTACGTAGTCTAGGAAGGGGCGACCAACGTTGATCATTCCCTTTACGCCAGCGTCGGCGGCTTTCGCCTGCTCTTCGCTGAGCTGAGCATCATCGGCGGCGGCGCGCATGCGCGTCCCCAAACCACGGGCAAGAATCACTGCTTTAGTTGTATTAGTCATATTCGAATACTAACTGCCCGCGGGGGTAAACGCTATTAAAACACTCTTAGAGCGTAGGCTTTGCACTGTTGTATTAGCGCATTTTAGGCTCCTGGATTTCCGCCGCCGCTGGTAAGTCAGCAGTAGTAGGCCCACCAAACGGGGGTAGAATTCGGGGATTATGAGCCCCACCAGTATGATCATCGCCGGCCTGACCGCTTCGGGCGCCGGCGGCCTAAGCGTAGACTTCGCCGCCCATACCGCCCGCCAAGTCCGCGCCTTCCCGATCCTCACCTGCAGTATTGCCCTACCCCCAAAGGGAGAGGTGCAAAAGCTCGTAGTTCCCGCCCAGCACCTGAGCGCACAAATGTGGGCCTCTTTTGCCGCTGCCGGACAGTTAGATGCAATCCAGACGGGGCTGCTAGGCAGTGCCGAAAACCTACACGCCACCGCGGACTTCCTGCGCGCCCAGAGTGAGCAGACCGGCGGGACAAAAAATATCGTCATCGACCCAGTCCTGTTCTTTAAATCCGGTTCTGCCCCCAAAGAGAACGAAAAAACCATTCGTGACCTGAAGACCGAACTGCTACCACTGGGACGGATCATCACCCCGAACCTCTCTGAAGCCCAACTTCTAGCCGGCCGCGAAGTTACCGGCCAAGCGGACCTCAACGAACTTAAAGAACTGGCCCGCCAACTTGGTGAAGAAACCGGCCGGGGCGTCCTGGTCAAGGGCGGAATGCGGCTAAGCGGGCCGGAAGCCGCTGACGTCTATTACGAGGGGGGCGACCTGCACGTCCTCAGCGACCCGAAGATCGGGGATCAGCCCGTTAACGGCACCGGCTGCACCTTAGCTTCCCTGATTACCGTGGGCCTAGCGAAGGGACAAGAACCCTTAGCCGCCGTAGAGCAGGCCCGGGCTCAAGTGCGTGCAGCACTGGCCTGCCCACGCCCCACCGGGCTTGAGTTCGACACCATTAGCCTGCTGCCCTGACGCCCACTGCTCTGGCGCCCACTGCTTTGGCGCCCCACTGCCCTGTGACGCAGCCTTCAGATAGACTAAATGCATGCGCACAGAAACTTGGAAGATTGACTCATATACCATCCATGACCACACCATGGACCTACCCTGGAACCACAACCAGCCTAATGGCCCCCTTGGCACCCTAGAGGTCTTCGGTCGTCAGATTGTCCCCGAGGGCGGGGAAAACAAACCCATGCTGGTCTTCTTCCAGGGCGGCCCCGGCGGTGCCGTCCCCCAGCCACTAGACCCTTCCGGCGGCTGGCTAGGACGCCTACTAAAGGAATATCGCGTCCTACTACTAGAGCAGCGCGGCGTGGGCCGCTCCACCCGCATGGACGCCCGCTCCCTAGCCGCCCTAGGGGATGAGCAGACCCAGCTGCAGTACGCGAAACTCCTACGCGCCGACCAGATCGTAGCCGACGCGGAAGCCTTCCGAGCCGAACTCAACAACGGCAAACCTTGGGCGGCCTTCGGCCAGTCCTATGGCGGCTTCTGCATCACCGCCTACCTGTCTCACTACCCGCAGGCCCTCAACCGAGTCCTCTACACCGGCGGCACGCCCGCCCTGGACCGCGATGCGGACGACCTGTACCGCCTGACCTACTCGAAGGTCGCGATGCGCTCCCAGCAGTACTACCGCGACTTCCCCCAAGACGAGGCCACTATCCGTGAGGTCTGCGCCCACCTAAACGAGGTCGAAGAGTTCCTTCCCACCGGCGAGCGCCTCACTTCCCGCCGCCTGCGGATGCTGGGCGTCAACCTAGGTCGCGACCGCGGCTTCACCTTCTTGCACTACCACTTCGCAGACCCCTTCACCACGATTGGTGGACAGCGTCGCCTACGCGGCGAGTTCCTGTCCGCGGTGGGTGCGCAACTTTCCTACGAGGGCAGCCCCCTATACGGCCTCATGCATGAAACGATTTACGCGGGCGCCACCCCGGAACTTCAGGGCCAACCCACTAGCTGGTCCGCTCACCGCATGCGCGCAGAGGTTCCCGGTTTTGCCGAGGACGCGAACCCCCTCGACCGCAGCGAACCCTTCTACCTGACCGGCGAACACATTTACCCCTGGCAGTTCGAGGAAGACCCCGCCCTGCGTCCCCTAAAGGGATTGGCGAACGCCCTAGCGGAAGAAACCGACTGGCCACCCCTGTACCTACCCGAGGTGCTAAAGGACGTGGATATTCCAGGTGCCGCCGCGATCTACTATGAGGACATTTTCGTCCCGGTAGAGCCCTCACTGGTGACTGCTGAAATGATTGGCTTGCGCCCCTACATTACGAATGAATACCAGCATTCCGGGATTGGTACGAACGGTCCGGGGATCCTGTCGCACCTACTGGATCTGAGCCGCTAAACAGCCCGAGCTGAGAACCATGGCCGGCGCTTCTGTCCGGTCGATTTAGGCGAAAACCCTCACTTTCGAGGGTGTTGTACTGGCTTGGCGTCTGGCTTCCTCAGGGGTGAACCTGATTCAGGTCTTGGGGTAGGTGCTGCCCCGGGCAGCCCCGCAGGACCTTGCGGAAGGTATTGAGTTCCGGTTTGGTTACTGAAAGATTCCACTTACTCTTCACGGCCACCTGCCGGGCTACATAAGCGCAGTGGTAGTTGGTTTCTGGGGGTAGCCACTGATCTGCGGACAGTGAGCCTTTATCCTCATTAGCTTGGCCTTCCGTGGCCAGTAGGTTCAGTGGGTCGTTAGCAAACTTTTGTCGCCTCGCCAGGTCCCAGGTTTCAGCCCCGGAACGCCAAGCATCACCTAGGGCCACAACATGGTCGATCTGCACTAGGGGAGAGGTCTTCGGGCCCCGCTGAAAGTGCATGATTTGGCCGGTGTAGGGTTCAGCTAGAGTTCCGGACATGACCTTGCAGGGACGGGCCGGATTTTTATAGGTAACTTCCTTTAGGTCCCGGGCCAGGATGTCATTGCGAGTATCGCAGCCGTTATGGTCCTCATCAGCCCACGCCTGTCCGAAAACGTCCCGATGGTAGGGGTGAGTGGATTCGTACTTCCCACCGCGCACGCGCAGGGACTCAACGGCTTGGGCCAGGTCATTACCGACCGGTTTCGCTGGTTCGCTCCACGGCGTTGGGACACTCCACCCGAAGCGTTTTTCTAGCTTCAGCAGGTCCAGTCCCAGTCCGGGAACCAGCAGGTAGGCTGAGAGCGCTAAGGTCAGCAGCAGGCTTAGCAGGTCAGCTATTCGGCGGTGTCTGCGGGGGCTCAAGTTTAGCTCCGTCTAGGGCCTGGGCAGTGGAGTGGGTCAGGCTTTCAGTAGCGGCTTCGCGGGCGGCGTTTTCTGCGGCCTCGGCAATGGCTTCCGCGGCGGCTTCCGAGGCAGCCTCGGTCGCGGCAGTGGTGGCCGCTTCGGTTGCCGCGGTCACGGCCTGTTCAATGGCCTGCTCAATGGTGACTTCACGTTGACGTTTCAGCATGCGTTTAAGCTGCGTGGCCGTCACGGTCAGGGTCCAGTCATTCGCCTGGGGAAGGGTCCATTTACGCCACTGCGCCAGCACGGTGATGCTGGCACCTACCACGGTAGAGGCAGCCATACCTAGGCGCTGTTCACCCATGTACCAGAAGCCCAGGGTGGTTAGGGAAGAGATCGCTGCGGGGGTGGCGTAGAGGTAGTTACCACCGAAGACCATGGGAACCGAACCGGCGGCAATATCGCGAATCATGCCGCCACCAATGGCGGTGAGCATACCCATAAGTAGGGCCGGCATGGGCTGGAACCCCAGGTTCATGGCTTTAATAACGCCGGTTGCCGACCAGACACCTAGGACGATCCCGTCGGCCACGGTGATGAAACGGTTAGACCACTTCGAGTCAAAGCGGAACATCAGGGCTACGGTCGCACCGGCGATGGCCGTGTACAGGTAGTACGGGTCAGTGATCGCGAAGGGCGGGCCGGCGTCCAACATGACGTCACGGATAATGCCGCCACCCATGGCGGACATGATGGCCAGCACGATGAAGCCCACCGCGTCGAAGCGTTTCGCGCGGGCGATTCGCCCACCAATAATGCCGTTTAGGAAGACGCCAATCAGGTCTAGGGCACGGAAAGCTTGCTCAAGAGAAATGTTGATATTCTCTGAGCCCCAGCTGGTGCTATAAAGCGTGCTTAGCATCAGTTAGTGTTCCTTCCTGCGTTTCGATCTGTGGTCTGGTGTAGGTATTAACTTGGTGTGCTGTCAGTCGTTATTGGTTCTGTTCAGATGCCGCTGGTTCCAAATAGCCAGCCTAGGGCGTAGGTGGCGCCGGCGGCCCCGAAGCCGATTAAGAGTTGTCGGATACCCCGCCAGAAGGGTGGTTGCCCAGAGAGGATCCCAACGACTCCACCGGTAAATAGTAACGCCATGCCCACTACGGTTAAAGCGACTACGACCCCGGTTAGTCCGGTGAGCCCAAACAGGAAGGGCAGTAGCGGTAGCAGGGCCCCTAAAGCGAAGAAGACAAAAGAGGTCATGGCGGCGGTGCGCGCGGAACCGACCTCTTCAAAATCGGGGCTAACTTCGTGCGGGACGGGTTCTAATTGGGCGGATTCAAAGGATGCTAGTAGGGCGTCAGCTTTAGCTTGGGCTTCCTGTTCAGGAATGCCGCGGGCCCGGAAGATCAGTGCCAGTTCGTTAGCGTCCACATCCAGTTCGGGCAGGTGCGTACTAGCGGCGGGGTCTGGGGCTGAGGCCTCTAGTAGTTCGCGTTGGGATTTAACGGAAATGTATTCGCCTGCGGCCATGGATAGGGCCCCGGCTAGGAGGCCGGAAACGCCCGCTAGGATCACCATGTTTTGGGCGGCGCCGGCCGCAGCAATACCTAGAATCAGGGCCAGGTTTGAGACGAGGCCGTCATTGATCCCAAATACCCCGGCGCGGAACATGCCTGAAAGCTGGGAGCGTCCCTTTGCGGCGAGGGCGCGTACGACCTCGCCGTGGACGTGTTCGTCGGCGGCCATCTGGGCGGGGACGTCTTGGTCGATATCGTAGGCGCTACGCTGTTCGGTACGCTGCATCATCGCTAGGACGAAGATGGAACCGAAGGTCAGCGCGAAGGCGGATAGTAGACGGGAACGCCAGGGTACCTTGGGGGCGGGTAGGGCGTGTTCGCCCAGGAGGTTGAGCCAGTAGGCTTCGTGGCGACCTTCAGCTTCGACTAGCCGGTTCAGGATTTCGCGTTCTTCCCCGTCGCGGGTGCGCGCCAGTGCCCGGTAGGTGTCCGCCTCGTGGCGTTCTTCCGCTAGGTAGCGGCGCCAGCGGCGAATCTGCTCCGGGGTGGGGGAGGCGTCCTGAGGGTTAGTCATAATCGAAGTCTGGGTCTTAGTGGTTTTCGTTAGGTAGGTTCAGTTCAGTCGGGTTAGCGCCGTTAGCGTTGTAGTTGGCGTTGTGGTTCTGGTTGGACTGGTTCTGATTACCGCCGAAGAGCTGGTTCTTTAGCGCCTCGGCAGCTTTATCGGTGAGCACCTGGCCCGTGTTCTTCACGGTTTGTGAAACCTGGTTGCTGAGGGCGTTAAAGGGCTTGGCAACCATGGGGTTCTTGGAGAAGTTGTTGGCGGCACGTTTGATCTGTTCGTAGCGGCCGCGACCAGCCCTAGCGCCAAGGACGTAACCTAGTAGTGCGCCGGTAATGAAACGTAATTTCTTTCCCACGGTGTTTGACCTCATTTGTTTGGTTGCGGGTCGCATTTTAGGCGCGAAAACCCGCTGTTTGTCTAAGGGGAAATCTTAACATCCCCACTATCCCAAACCCAAGGCACTAAGAAAGTAAGCAACCTAGTTGTAACCTTGAATTGGCTAAAACTGTGGACTAAAGCCCAACCTTGGCTTACTGGCCGACCTGGTAGATGACCTCAAAGCTTTCGCAAACTACCTGGTCCGTCCCGTCACCCTTCCAGAAGGGGGCTGAATGGGTGGCCCAGAAAGCGCGATGAACGGCCCGCCAGTGGGGAAGGGAACGGTCGCCCTCGCCCTCGGCGGCAGCATGTTCACTGTTGACATCGTTGAAGGCGCAGACCTCAATCCCAGTGTTGACTAGCAGTGCGACCGGTTGGCCGCCGCCATCACAAAGGATGGAGAGCTCTCCGACCTCTGGGAGAGGCAGTTCTTCAGCTTCATATTCAGCAACTAGGGAAGCGGTTGCGGTTTTAACCCCATCAAGGACCGCCTGAGCCAGTTGGTCAGAAACATGACGAGTGTTAGCGAACTGGAATGCGGGCGGGCGGACGGATGCAAGTTCACCCTGTCCAATGATCACGTTAAGACGTTCAAAGCCCGCAGAACGGCGAGCAGTTTCCCAGAAAACTTCCAGTTCCTCTGGATTTGGAGGAACCAGTTCCTGATCTTCTGGTTTTCGGTATTCGGAAGTGGCTTTAGATGCCGGCTTTGCGCCGTGGGCCTGAGGGTCCGAGTCGTTGTTGAACATGTCTTAAAAGTAGCAGGTTTACAACCCAAATGGATAGCCTATGACGTTTAAGTTGGGGAAAGCGAAAACTGTGAAAACTTTTTGCACACAGTTGCATTCTGAAAGGCGCCAATTTGCACATTACGCCACAAATTGAGTTACAGGTAACAGAATACTTGCATGAAACTATGTGACGTGGTTATCTTATTGCATGAAAAAACTAATCAATGACCCCAACGACGTTGTCACTGAATCCCTTCGTGGTATGGCCCTAGCCCACCCCGAACTACTTGATGTTGACCTAGAGCAACACAACATTTACCGTGCCACCCCCAAGCAGGGGAAGGTAGCCCTACTATCCGGCGGCGGCTCCGGCCACGAACCACTACACGGTGGCTTTGTTGGTGCCGGCATGCTTGACGCTGCCTGCTGCGGTGAAGTCTTCACCTCCCCGGTACCCGACCAGATTATGGAAGCTACCAGCAAGGTAGATTCCGGTGCCGGCGTACTGCACATCGTAAAGAACTACACCGGTGACGTCATGAACTTCGAAATGGCCGCCGAACTAGCCGCTGACATGAGCGGCACTGAGGTCGCCACCGTCGTCGTGAACGATGACGTTGCCGTCCAGGACTCCCTCTACACCGCCGGTCGTCGCGGCGTAGGCGGCACCCTGTTCGTTGAAAAGATCGCCGGTGCTAAGGCAGAATCCGGCGCTGACCTTGAAACCGTAAAGAATACGGCACAGAAAGTCATCGACAATACCCGTTCCTTCGGCATGGCACTGACCTCTTGCACCGTGCCCGCCGCTGGTCGCCCCACCTTCGACTTGGGCGACAATGAGATTGAACTAGGAATCGGTATTCACGGTGAACCAGGACGTGAGCGCTCAGAAATGAAGTCCGCTCATGAACTAGCTCTAGAATTGGTTGAACCGATCCTAGAGGACCTAGATTTTACCGGCTCGCCGGTAGTAGCACTGCTGGGCGGAATGGGGGCCACCCCGCTCCACGAACTGTACCTAATGTACGGTGAAGTTCAGCAGATTCTAGAAGAAAAGGGTGTCCGGGTAGCCCGGAGCCTAGTTGGTAACTACGTGACCAGTTTGGACATGGCCGGTTGTGCCCTGTCCCTACTGCGGGCAGATGAAGAAATGCTGCAACTGTGGGATGCCCCAGTTCACACACCAGCACTTAATTGGGAAGAGTAAAGAAAAATGACCGCAACTTCAGATCAGATCAAGAATTGGCTAGATAACTACGCGGTGTTGATTCGCCGAAACGCGGCTGACTTGACCGAGTTGGACCGCCTCATTGGCGACGCTGACCATGGCGCTAATATGCAGCGCGGCATGGAACGCGTACAGAAGCTCAACGCCGGTGATTTCGCTGATTCTGCCGCTCTGCTGAAGCGTGCCGGTATGACCATGGTGTCTGCCGTGGGCGGGTCCTCTGGCCCGCTCTACGGAACCTTCTTTATTCGCATGGCCACTGCCATTGCCGGTAACGAGGATGAAAACCACGTAGTCGATGCCGCCACCTTCGGTAAGGCATTGCGTGACGGTGCCGATGGAATCGCCGCCCGCGGTAAGGCCCAGCTAGGGGACAAGACCATGCTTGACGTGTGGTACCCCGCCCTAGACGCCTACGATGCCGCCGTCGCGGAAGGGAAGGAACTTCACGAGTGCCTAGTAGCTGCCTCGGAAGCAGCAGATGCCGCCGCTGAAGCTACCATCCCGATGATCGCCCACAAGGGACGTGCTTCCTACCTTGGTAATCGTTCCGCTGGTGTGAAAGATCCCGGTGCGGCCTCTTCTGCTCTGCTTCTGCAGGCCGCAGTAGAGACTTTCGGGGCTGACGCATGATCGGAATCGTCGTAGTTTCACACTCGCACGCACTGGCAGAAGCAGCGATCGACCTAGTCGGACAAATGCTTCCCGACGCGAACGTGCCGCTAATTAACGCGGCCGGCGCCGACGGGGGCACCGACTTCGGTACCGACGCTGCCGTCATCTCAGAAGCCATCACCGAAGCTGATCAGGGCGACGGTGTCCTAGTCATGATTGACCTGGGCTCCGCCGTAATGAGTACCGAAATGGCCCTAGAGTTCGTGGACCCGGATGTTGCCTCCCGGGTGCGCGTCTCTGCGGCCCCACTAGTAGAAGGCCTCACCGGGGCCGCCGTCCGTGCCGCGGGCGGTGCCGACCTCAAAGCGGTTGCTGCCGCAGCCGAGGCCGCCTACCAGGGGAAACGCTCAGAAGTCAGCTCCCTAGGTGAATACGCTGCGGAAATCCCGGATTCCGGGAACGCAGAAAAAGGCCCTGAGAGTACCGATACGGACCTATCCAAAGCGACCGGAGCCGAAGCGAGAACCGGCGACCCGGAAACTGATGGACAGTCCGAAAATATCATTGACCTGCGCATCCTAGACCAGGTGGGTCTACACGCCCGTCCAGCTGCCCTACTGGCGGCCGCTCTAGGCGGTTTCGATTCAGATATCGAAGCCTATGTCTACCCGACCCTAGAAGCCGCCCAGTCCGGTCAGGAAGCTGAAGCCGGCCCGGTAGATGCCCAATCCATGATGATGCTGGTTTCCCTAGGGGCCAAGTACGAACAGATCCTACGCCTAGTAGTTTCTGACCCGGCAGAAGCCCCAGAGGTATTCAAGGCCGCCGTCGAATGCAACCCTGGAGCCTTCGAGCGTGCCTGAACAGCTAGGTCAGCAGCCGGCCGCGCAGTCAGTGAATGACTTCGCAGAACTTATGCGACAGTTTTGCCAGGAGCGGGACTGGGAACGTTTCAACGATCCCAAGTCCCTGCTCCTGGCTTTAACTGGTGAATTGGGCGAACTGGCCGAATGCTTCCAGTGGCTCCCCGCAGACCAAGCCGCCTATTTGGCCACCCAAGAACCCCGCGCGGAAGCAATCCGGGACGAGGTTGCCGACGTCTTCCTCTACCTGCTGCAACTATGCAACCAGTGCGGCATTGACCTAGCGGCCGCCACGAACGCAAAAATCGCCAAAAATGCGGCCAAGTATCCCGTCGAGGCCGCCCGCGAAAGCGCCGGCGCCCTGGCCGCCGAGCATTCTGCTTTAGCTGGGCAAGACAAGTTCGCCCAGCAGGGCACCAAACTTTCTGCCCCCAAATCTTCCACTTTGGAATAAAACCCGACCCAGAATGGTTGTACTGAGCATGGAAAACAAATTTGATCTTTTAGTAATTGGTTTCGGTAAAGCAGGCAAGACTCTAGCTGGAGACGCTGCCCGTCAGGGTAAGACCGTCGCCCTAGTGGAACAGTCAGACCAGATGTACGGTGGTACCTGCATCAACATTGGCTGCGTGCCCACCAAAGCCCTAGTCCACTCTGCTGACGTATTCACCGCCGCCGGCAACGACGCTGCCCAGCAGGGCGCAGAAGCCTTCTCAAAGGCCGTTGCTTTCCGCGACAAGCTCACCGGCGCCATGCGTGCCAAGAACTTCGAAATGGTGGACTCCAACGAAACCGCGACCGTCATCACCGGCAAGGCCGAATTCGTTGACGCTCACACTGTAAAGGTCAGTGCCGGCAACGACACCCTAGAACTAACCGCTGACACCATCGTCATCAACACCGGTGCCGTCCCGGTCATGCTACCCATCGAAGGCCTACGCGAATCTAAGTACGTCGTCGACTCCACAGACTTCCAGAAGAACCCCGAACTTCCCGGCCGCCTAGCCGTTATCGGCGGTGGCCCCATCGGTATCGAATTTGCGTCCCTAGCCGCCAACTTCGGCGCCCAGGTAACCGTCTTCGAAGCCGCCCCCAAGCTCTTCGGCCGCAGCGATCAGGACGTCGCTGACGTGGCCCTAGAACTGCTCAAGGACCAGGGCATGGAACTATTCGCTGGCGTCCGCATCAACAAGGTTGTCGACACCGAAAACGGCGTTGAACTGCACTACCAGGATGCTGAAGGCAACGAAAAGGTCTGGTCCGGTGACCGCGTCCTAGCCGCCACCGGCCGTAAGCCCGCCACCGAAGGCCTAAACGTCGAGGCTGCCGGCCTAGAACTAGGCAAGCGCGGCGAGGTCGTCGTGGACGAATACTGCCGCACCAACCAGGACCACATCTTCGCCGTTGGCGACGTAAACGGTGGCCTCCAGTTCACCTACATCTCCCTAGACGACTACCGCGTCGTCAAGGACCAGCTATTCGGCGAAGGCAAGCGCTCCGTCAAGGACCGCGTGGCCGTCCCCAACACCATCTTCATCACCCCGCCGCTAGCCTCCGTCGGTCTAACCGAGGATGCCGCTCGCGAAGCCGGTAAGAACATTAAGGTGGGCGTCAAGCCGGTAGCCGCCGTGGCCACCATGCCGTGGGCCAAGATCGTCAAGCAGCCCAAGGGCATCATGAAGTTCGTGATCGACGCTGACAGCGACCAGGTACTGGGTGCTCAGCTACTCATGCCGGAAGCTGCCGAGGTCATCAACCTAGTGGCAGTAGCCATGCGCTACGGCATCACCGCCTCTGACCTGCGTGACGGCATCTACACCCACCCGTCAGCTACCGAAGGCATTGCCGAGGTTATCGCTGCTGCTAAGTGAGTCATCACTTAAGCAACTAGATCAGATTTAAAAAGTTCTCCCCGATGGGTCACCATCGGGGAGAACTTTTATTTAAAAGCTTTTGTTAAGGTAGCGGCGACAAGCCGAGCTATTAAGAACCTAGCCGAGTGTGAGTGGGTTCAGCGGCCACCTTTACGACTTGCCCAGAAACCTTACTGAACGTCCGGCTGGGTTTCCTGACCCGAAATATCACCAATCGTAGAAGGCGGGAAGCGACGCACGTCCTCGGTCGGGTTAGCCAGACCAATCTCGGCCTCAAACTCGGCCGGGGTCAGCTTGTAATCATGATCAGAAGGCTTCAAAACGCGCTTCGGCTTACCCTTAGCCGGCTTCGTGGCCGGACGGGACGCACGCGCATCCTTCCAAGCCTTAGCGCGGCGGGTAGCCAGCTCACGCAACGTACCGGAAGAACCAAGTGCAGAACGGATCAGACGCGAGGTAGCCAGCGCAATCCAGAACATGAACCAAGAAGCAATCGCGGTCACCCACAGGCCACCGGTGTAACTGAAGTGGTCCACGAACACGCCACCGGTGAAGGACCCTAGGGCCACACCCAGGTTCATGAAGGTGTTCATCCAGGTCAGGCCCTCAGTGATCTGCTGGCGGGGGATGGCAAACTCGACAATCGAATAGGCGATCGTGATAATCGGGGCGACCACCAGGCCGGCCACGAACATGATGATGCCCATGGTGATCTGCGTGTGAGCGAAAAGGAAGCCCGTAACACCAATGGAAAGCAGGGCCATACCCGCTAGATACATGGCCCACAGGGGTAGGGGCCAATCGCGTGAACCATAAATCAGCGCACCCACTAGGGAGCCGCCGGCCATAATGCCCAACTGGATACCAGAGGTGGCCGGGTGTCCCAAAACCTTAGTGAATTCCAGAATGGAGACGTCCAGGGCGCCGAATAGGGTACCGGCACCAACGAAGGTGGCGCCAATGGCCCACAGGGCCGGGTAACGCATTACGGAGCCGCGCTCAGCTACCTGCGGGTCGACCGGAAGGGTCTTAGAGGGGACTGGCTGGGTGGACTTCAAAGAGAAGAACCACATGCCACCGAATAGGGCAAAGAGGATTGCCAACACTAGGCCACTGGCGGGGTGAACCGAAGCGGTCAGGGCGGTAGCTAGTACCGGGCCCAGCATGAAGACCAGCTCATCAAGGGCGGATTCAAGGGCGAAGGCAGACTTTAGCTTCTTGGGGTCTTCCAGTAGGTGAGACCAGCGGGAACGAACCATGGCGCCAATAGAGCCAGAAAAAGCGCCGGCGATAGCGGCCAAGATACACAGTAGCCATACCGGTCCGGTCTGCAGGGCAACCGTAATCAGGGCAATATTGGCCAGAATCGAAACGGTCAGTGAGGGACGCATGACCTGTGCCTGGCCGTGACGGTCCACTAGGCGGGCCAACCAGGGGGCGGCGCCGGCGAAGCCAATGATGCTGGCCGCGTCAACTAGACCGGCAATCCAGTACTGGCCGTGAGTATGCCGAATCAGCATCAGGGTGGATAGCCCGATGAACGACATGGGGAATCGCGCAATGAATCCGGCTAGCGAGAAAAGGAACGCTCCCGGAAGGCGATAAAGCTTGGCATAGGTTTCGAACACTTACTTATATTCCCAGTTTCTGAACAACTTTGCCGCCCTGGGCGGGGTCAGATTCCCCACCCGAGGGCGGCAAAGGCAAAATTATTGGCTTCGAATCCCGTAGATTACAGGACTTTAGGCGTATTGGTCAACAACTTTGAGGTATTACTCAAAACTTTGGTCAAGTTGATTAATACACTAGTCCACTAGGAAGGGTTTCCAGCCTGCTGGACTATCCTTCAGTCCTGCTTAACTACGCCTCAGGCCTGTTGCTGGACCGATTCTTCGGTTTCAGCTTCCTCGTCATCGTTACCGACAGAAGGTTCGGTCGCGTGACCAGCCTGTAGCGGATCAACCGGGTGCTCCTCGGGGACCATACCGGTCTCATCGTCAGCGGCCTCGGTAATCGCACGGGCCGCCTGAGCGGTCTCTACGGCTACGCTGGCAGCTTCCCGGGCAGCCAAGCGAGCAGCCTCGGTATCTTCATCAGAAACGCTGTCATCCTCAATGGCCTGAAGGGCATCGTAACGAGCTTCCGCGGCGGCCTCGAAAGCGGCAACGGTTTCCGCATGGGCCACGTCCACGTGCGAAGGATCAGAATCGCTAGCAGAGGTATTAGCGGCAGAGGCCTGCTCTTCTTCCGGAACAATGCTGATCACGCCCGCGTCAACCTTCACGCGGTGACCAATGATTTCCTTCTTAATGATGCCGGCCAGGAAGTACAGGCCTAGCACGTTCGGCAGGGCCATCATGAAGAACATGGAGTCAGAGAAGTTAATAACCTGCTCTAGCGGAGCCATGGCACCAACTACGATCAGCAGGATGTAGATGACGTTGTAGGTCTGCTCGGCGCGACGGGAGCCACCGAATAGGTAACCCACGGCCTTCATGCCGTAGTAGCTGTAGGACAGCACGGTAGAGAAGGCGAACAGGGCCACGGCAATGGTTAGCGGCACGTCGAACCAGGACACGGAGGTAGCTAGTGCGGCGGCGGTCATCTGTACGCCCTCGACCTCCGGGTTGGTCTGCCAAACGCCAGACAGGATGATGGTAAGCGCGGTCAGGGTACAGATCAGGACGGAGTCCACGAAGGGTTCCCACATGGCCACGAAACCTTCGGTGGCGGGGCGGCGAGTCTTCACCGCAGAGTGCGCCATCGCGGCGGTACCAATACCGGCAGCGTTAGAGAAGGCCGCACGACGTAGACCCAC
Source organism: Boudabousia liubingyangii (assembly GCF_001907245.1). Lineage (GTDB taxonomy): Bacteria > Actinomycetota > Actinomycetes > Actinomycetales > Actinomycetaceae > Boudabousia > Boudabousia liubingyangii. The sequence goes on along the minus strand of NZ_MQSU01000001.1, from coordinate 455,533 downwards.
GATCATGACACCCAGGGCGCCACCGGCAATGCCGCGACCGGTGATGGCAGATTCGAACATCTGCTCAACCGCCCACGGAATGTGGTGCACGTTGGGGATGATCACGAACAGACACATGACCAAGTACAGCAGGGCCATGAAGGGCACGATCTTACTGGTGACGGCACCAATCTTCTGGATACCACCCAGGATCACGAAGCCCGCTAGTAGCGCGAGGACAATACCGATGGCCCATTCCTTGCCACCTAGGTAGCCCTGGTCGCCGCCGGTAATATAGATCAGCTGCGCGGCAGCCTGGTTGGACTGGAACATGTTGCCCGCACCGGTGACACCAAAAACGGTGGCGATCGCGAAGATCGCGGCGAGGATGCGACCTAGGGTCGCGTGGCCCAATTCGGCTAGGCCGTCGCGTAGGTAGTACATGGGGCCACCACTGGTGGAGCCGTCCTCGTCAACGACACGGTACTTGACGCCCAGGGTGGCTTCGGCCATCTTGAGGGCCATACCGATAATGCCGGCCAGGATGATCCACAGGGTTGCGCCCGGACCACCGATCCCAATGGCCACGGCAACACCGGCGATGTTACCCAGGCCAACGGTACCGGATAGTTCGGTGGCTAGTGCCTGGAAGGAGGTCACTTCACCCGGGTCAGTGTGACGGGTGTATTCGCCCTTAACTAGGCGACGGGAGTGACGTAGGGAAGAGACGCGTAGCTGCTGGAAGGACAGGTAGACGGTGAAGAAGATACCGCCGGCCAGTAGCCACAGAACGATTAGGGGCACTTCGACGCCGCCGATTTTGGGGGCGTAGAAGACGATGCTGGAGAGGACGTCTACGAAGGCGTTGAAACCGTTGGTAATGGTTTCTAGGAAGCCGGGCGCGGCCGGCTGGGCTAGAGCGTTATTTACGGTGGGGAACATGGGTTCTTTCGCGTAGCTGACAAGGTCATAATGCGCCCTGGCGGTGAGAGCGTAAACAGTGCATAAATGTTCAACTGTAATCGCAAAGTTTCACGCCGGGGCGTTAAATAAGTACATTTTGCTTCTAAAGATGGAAGCCCGATGCGCTTTTAGGGTCAGTTTGACCGGTCAGAACCTTATCGGAATCCGCATAATGACGCCAATTAGCGTGGTCTAGTCCATTGACCTAGCTCATAATTTGGGAGTTTAGGTGGGGATTTTGGGTGCTTTTGAGGCCTTAGTGGGGGTGTTTTGGGGTTCGCTGGTATTCTTTTGTTGTCCTGTCCGCGTGATTTCGAGGTTTTTATGGCCGTCCCCGCCAAGCGTTTGTTCATTTATGGGTCCTGTGTGTCCCGTGATATGGCGGAGTTTGGGCGCGATTCAGGTATTGAAGTTGAGGCGTATGTAGCCCGCCAGTCTTTGATTTCTGCTGGTTCGAAGGTTAATCCGGCACTGTTGGGTAGTTTCCCTGATGGTAGTTCTTTTGCGTCCCGGATGGTTCGTGGTGATGCGAAGGGTGATCTGTTTGAGCGGATGGAGCTTAAGGCAGATGGGGCGGATCGGATTGTCTGGGATTTGGTTGATGAGCGTCTGGGTGTTTATGCTTTTCCGGATGGTTCTTATTCCACGCGTTCTTATGAACTTTTGGGGGCAGAGGGCTTAGAGTTTGTTCCTGCTGAGGCGCGTTTGATTCCTTTTGGCGAGGATGAACATTTCGATTTGTGGTGCGCTGCTTTAGAACGTTTTGAACAGTTTTTAGTTTCTAAGGGCTGGTTGGATAAAACGCGCCTTTTGTATGTTCCTTGGGCTCCTTTTGATTTGGCAGGTAATTTCACGCGGGCTTCTTTTGGAGTTCGAGCTTTGGAAGCGAATGTATTGTATTCACGCTATTTTGAGCATATTCGGGAACATAGCAAGATAGGCATGATTGAGCCGGAAGAAGAGCTGGTGCTTGCTGATCCGGAACATAAGTGGGGTCCGGCTCCTTTTCATTATCAGCAGGAGCTTTACGGCTGGATTGTGGACCAGCTTTAGAACATCACGGTTTCTGTGTTCTTTCCGTAGGTGACTATGCTGCCGGTTCTTAGGACTTCGTGGTCACTAATGTCCCAAGTATGGTTTTGACTGGAGCGGCGTCGTAGGAAGTTGAACCTGTCGGCAGAGTATAGTTTCCCTCCTGCTTCCCCGACTGCTGTTAGGAAGGCAGTGTCTTCGCCGGTGGTTCGGTTTTCAAAGGGAATCTCTAGGGCGGTTTCTTTGGCGGTTACTAGGGTGGGGCCAGCTAGGAAGTGGGTGAATCGGTGTTCCCGTTCGGGACTGATCAGAGCTGTGGCATTTAGCGATTCTAGGTAGGTGTAGTGGGCCTGTTTTCCAACGACTTGGGCTTGTGAGTAGTTGAGGGCGTGGATTTGGTCTGATAGGTAGTGGGCGCCGTACCAGTCGTCGTCGTCGATTTTTGCGACGTATTGACCGTCTGCCGCTTGGACTAGTTGATTTAGGCATTCGCCTAGGGTTTGGTCTGCGGGGGCCGTTAGGATTTGCGTGTTTTCTAGGCCGAGGTTTGCGGCGCGCTGCTTTAGCTCAGTGGGTGCGTCAAATCCGTGGGTTAGTAGGCAGAGTTGTACGGGTAGTTCGTCTACACCGTTCATTGCGGCTACGGTTTTTAGGACGTGGTCTATTTGGCCGGGGCGGATGGTCGATACTAGAGCACTGACAGTTGGTCTGGGTTGCGAGGTTGACTGTAGACCGATGGTTTTGAGGATAGTGTCGGCCCGGTGGGAGTAGGTGTGCTGGTTCCAGATTCTTCGGGCAGCCAGGTGGTTCATGCGGTCGCGTAGTAGGGGAGAGCCTACTAGGGCACGAAGCATTGTGGCGGCTTCTTCTTGGGTTTCTACTACCGATAGTTCGGTTTCGGGGAAGAAGTTACGTATGGCAGCCGAGGGGGTGCTTACAACGGAGGTATTACAGGCTAGTATTTCGAAGATCCGGCGGGCGCACATGGTTGGTGAGTCCGTTACGGAGTTAACGTTGAGGAAGACCTTGTAGGCACGGTAGGCGGTGAGCATTCGTTGATAGTCGACGGAACCGATCACTCGCTGGTCTAAGGGGGCGGGGAATTGGTAGCGTTCGTCGTTGGTTCCCATTTCTCTGGAGTAGATTTCTAGGCCAGTGTCCATTTTGGGGGATACGTCAGCGGCTGCACCTAGAAGAATGTCCATTTGGGCGCGACGTTCGGGGAATTTGTGGGTGAAGTAGGTGCCGGCGAAGGCTATGTCACGACTGGCGTAGCCTTTTTCTGGGCGGATGGGGTTGTGGATTTGTGGCTGCGCAGCGAAGGGTAGGGGGTAGATTCGATCGTGTCCTAGGTCTTCCTGGTAGCGGGGGATACAGTTTGAGTCAGTGGTGAAGATATAGTCGAAGAGCCTGGCGGTTTCTAGGAAGTCTTCGTAGTGTGCTGGGTCTTCTTTGTTCCAAAAGACGGTGGGTAGTTTTTGTTCGTGACAGGCTGTTAGCAGGGCGCGGAGTTTATCCCAGGGTTTGCCAGAGAGCCCGTATCGCCATTGGTCATTGTTGCCGTGCCAGGCAGATTCAATAAGGACAAAGTCTAGGTTTTCCGTTTTTAACTGTTCTTCCCAAGTGTTGGGGCCTAGTGCAATTTGTTCCCATTCGGGGGCGAAGCATGAGGTGGTGAAGGGGTCCATAATGACCCCGACCTTTAGGGGGCGGAATCCTGCGGTGGGCTTTTCATTGGGCCACGGTCCCAGGGCGCGCACAAAATCTGGGCCTAGAGGTTGTCCAGCACGAGTTGTTTTCGTTTTTGCAAAAGGGTTTAGGTTTCGCGTACGCGGTGTGATGACCATGGGTTGGAAGGCTTGCAGAGCTGCGCGCCTATTATGCTCCTGAACCTGCTTAAAACCACCTTGGCGAAAATGCCAAAGTGTTTTCCGTATCGAAGCTAGCCGCATGCGCAGATTAAATCTTCCCATGACGAATATATTAGCGAGTCCTAGCTAGAAAACTTGGTGTATTCGATGAATCACAGCATAGGGGTAGTTCGTATCAGTATGTCTGTTATGTACAGCCAAAAGTAATCTTCTTACTTAGAAAGAGTTTTGCTTAGAAAAGTTTCCTCTGTAGAATTGCTGGTTTGAGCTTTGTTTTGAAGAATTCGATCTCTAGGCATGGAACTGTGAGTAATCAGCAAAGCTTCTCAGTTTTGAAGCAATTGCGGAACGATTTCGTGGGCTAAATTTTATTGCCCAATCAATAAATTCTTCCATCTCTTTATTTGCAATAAAAGAGAATGTTGGTGCCGAGTTTTTAAGATCGTCAAATGCGGCAAAGATTTCAGAATCTAGTATTTCTTCAAATGATGGCTCGGACAAAGTAGGTTGCTTAGGTGAGAGCCCTTTTATTAAGGAGCCACGTGAAACTATTTCTGGGGCTGGAGTTATTTCGAGAGAAGTTGAGCCATATTCAGACTTGCGGTGATACTGCGAATCGAAAATTTTTGGGTCGTTTGGCTTGTCAAACTCGAAGAACGCCAGTTTTTCATCAAAAGCTCTAATAACATCAAATAAAACTCTTCCAGAAGCTCGATCTTCTGGAGGAAGTCCTCGTGATGCTTTCAGCAGTGAAGGTACCGTTGCAATGTTGAGTGCTACTAATGATTCTGAAAGAGACTGACGGGGTCCAAAATGATATCTATTTCGGAAATGTAGGTAATGGGCATCCAGCTTATCTCCTAGAGTGCGTCCAGGAAGCTTTTCGAAGGTTTCTAGCAAATCATTAACATACCTTTCGAAATACCATCTGCCAGTTCTTGCACCTCGATGTTTCATTAGTAGATTCAGAAAGTTTTGGGGGCTTGGATCTTCTTTTGGGATCGCTGAAGTAAAAAGAAGGGGGCGCCAGTATTCGCGGTATAACTCTCCTCCTCCACCCAAGACTCGAATCGAAGGCGTTTTTGTTAAAGTGCCAAGACCTCTAACATCAGAAGGGACTATCCAATGGTAGGTGCCAAATACTTGACTTCGACGGCGCATCAAATGATCATGAGTGGAATATGCAGAATAGCCTACGGTGCGCGGTCTATCAGAGTAGCTACCGCCATAGTATTTGACTAGACCACTTGCAATATTTAGATCAGCACGTAGACCCTCGTTTGAGGGGTTTGCAATCGTATTAAAGATTACGTCTTTTTGTCTACCTAAGGCGATGAGTGCACCAAATACGACTCTGCTATCACGACCTCCAGAAAGATCCAAATAAACCGGAAGTGACGAATCTAAAACTGCATTTAGATTGTCTGACACTTCTTGGGCACCTTTATAAATTAATTCCCAATAGGAAGAGGGATCGAGCGAATCGTAGTCATCATCTTGATCTGGTGTTGAGATAACTATATTTTTTTCTTTAACGGTTAGCGAAGAACCCGCTGGGACAAGAGAAATCCCGGATACAGGAGTATTGAAGGTATTAAGGCTGAATGAGAATCCACCGTCATTAAAAGTAGACGTTAATGCATTGTCGATATTTATCTTCTGTTCACAGATTGCCGCTAGATGCAGTGAGTTAGTTACTAACGTTTTACCGAAATAAATCTTTACCATTCCGAATGGATCTGGAACTATATCGGCAGAATTTTCCTTTAGACACACGTATACATAAGAACCTGCACTAAACCTTGTTGGCGTGTTTTTAAGAGTCCTCGGCCCTGTTATATATTGTCCATCAATAATCCCATGTCCAGATACAAATGAGTCACCAATTAAGCGGTCCCAAACGTAAGCGGTATACCCCTTCTTTTTTACGACTTTCGCACCCAATGACAGCATTCTTTGCTCGATAGTGGGGGATTCTGAGGTAGAAATTAGGAAATCGACCCAAGGGGTATCAATAGGAATAAAACTTAAGTTTGACAATTTGCTTTTCCTACTTTCAGACTTTGTTTTTGGGGGTTAGAGAAATTGAAGTATTTAGTGAATTCGATTGTGCAGAGGGGGCAATCTCGATGCACCAGCAGGGCGAATATATGCCAAAATCATTTGCATACCAACCTGATTCTGAGGGATCGTAGTTACCCTTGGTTAGGTTAATTTTAGGCGAGAAGTCAAAGTTGAACTCTAAGGTAACATCGGTATTCTCGCAGTATATTGATGTGCCCTGAATATTGATAGAAAAATCTGGATTAATTAGAAAGCGTACAACTGCTTCCTCATTGTCGGGACCAACGAATTTATCATTAATTCGAAACTTTGAAGGTGATGAGATATCAATCGTACGTATTGTTTTATACTGATCGTCAATAGTCGATATTCCACTTAGGCATGTAGACTCTTTATCTCTCGATATAACAATTTGAGTCTTTACACGTTCCGCACCTTGCTTATATAAGGTGGCCGGGTAGAGGGGGTCGAACTTACGCCAATAGGGACCAGAGTGTCCTCTTTGAGACTTTACACATTGAGTTACTGGGTCTTGCCAATCATAATTATAGAAACCACAATCGAGAATAATCGGCTTATCTTTATAAAACAAGAAGATGGAATTATCATCCGAATGCTTGTGAGTAATTGAAGATTGCCCGCATTTAAATGAGAAGTATAAGTTGCCCGTTCGATTACAGTAGAAACCAGACTCTTGCGAAAAGAAATCACCATCGTTTAGTAGGCCTAAATCTCGATTAACACTTGAGAGGTGACCGTCCCCGAGAGGTGGAAGTAAACCGTTAGGTAGTACAGTTTTGGCAAGGCTTATTTTTGCTTTGGAAAGAATTTCTTCTAGGAAATGAATATATTCAGAACCATTTTTGGTGATGAACTCTGCCTCTTTTAAGAGAGCCTCTATATAACGAATATAGAAGGCATGGTAGGAGGGAGTGTTTTCTACACATAGACCGCTAGAATCGAAAGCGTTAGATACTATAGTCTTTAAATGCATTAATGCATATTCAAAAACCTCTTTATTTTGGCTAAAAACTAGCAAATGACAACTATGGAGAATCGCATTCGAAAGCATCATCCCGTGATTGTTATTGGCGATGTTTTCGGGGTTTAGAGACCAATTTAAGAATTTAGTTAATAGCTCTAAAAGTACCTGGTCTAAGTCTGAGTCTTCTATTTTTATCAAAAGATAGCAGAGGGATCTGATTAATTCTGCAGTCATATGATCTCTTGAAGTTAGAGTTCCTAACCTCTCTTCTCCTAAGGGTGAGCTCACGAAATCCCTAAAAGATCTAATGATAGAAAAAACTCTTTCGGAGTCTGGATTAGATGATTGCTGCAGGTAAGCTTGGAGCCAGTTCAGTGAGTATATCCACATTAGAGTTGACTGATACTGTTCGCTAGGGAGAATCGTCCACTCAAAGTTCTTTGGAACCTCGAAAGAAACTTTATTTGGGGTTTGAATAATCCACTTACTATCCGTAAAATTAAAGGTCCAATTTGGAAATGTGTCTTTTTCGCGGAACTTAAGGTAAGCAGACTTTAATGACTCATCGATACCGATTGAAATCTCCTCTTCGATTCTTAGAGTATTTTTCGAAGCATTATTCATTTACCGTGAATCCTAATTCTGCTAGATAAAGCGATCGAAGGTTTGACCAATGATTCAGATCATTTCCTATTATATTTATATGAAGTAGAAGTGCTTAACGAAACTTTGATGACCTGGTAAGGTGCTAACTCAGAAAAACGTTTTTCATGTTATAGATGTTAACTAACTAATTAGCCTACGTTTTTAAAAGGGGTTAAGCTTAGAACGTTTATAACGAAGGGAAAATAAGTGTTTTCGGAATATAAGAAACATGGTTTCCAAAAGTCAAGTAAGACTTCGAATAATGTTGATGACAAGTTTGGATTTTCATTTCCTAAAGCGTACAAGGGTTTTAGCAATCAGCACGTTGAATCTTTTGATGAGATTATAGGTATTACTGCCAATGATGATACTGAGATAACAGGGTTAAGATTAACCAATAATCGACAATCAACTGGCAAAAGAAATACGAACGCAGCTGAAGAAAACAATTCCTTACTGTTACCTGTAACAGGTCGTCCTAATATACCTGCATATCTAAAGGCTTTGTATCGAAGGCGTTTTTTTATCAGAGCGGAAGCTAGAGCTAATGCGTTTTCATCAACTAGAAATATGTTGCTCGGCAAGATTTGGATCGTACTTAATCCAATGTTAGATGCGCTTGTGTATGGAATAATATTCGGGTTTTTGCTTAATACATCGCGTGGAATAGATAATTTTATACCTTTTTTGGTGGTCGGCGTAACTTTTTTTGGTTTCTTATCTAAAGCAATTTTGAGTGGCGCTGGTTTGATACGAGCTAATAGAAATGTTATAAAAGCTTTTTTATTTCCACGAGCTGCCTTAGTTTTATCAACTAGTCTTAAGAATTTTTATGATTCTATTCCTGTCCTGTTGATCACCTTAATAATGATTATTGTTTTGCCTCAAGGAGTTTGGCCTACTTGGAAGTGGTTCTTGGTTGTGCCTTTATTTTTTCTCCAAACAGTATTTGGTTTAGGGCTAACTTTTCTGACGACTTATCTAACAGATCTAGTTCCTGATTTGAAAGCAGTGATTAACTATTTAATGAGATTCGTTTTTTATGCCTCGGGGGTATTTTTCAGTGTTGAAAAATTAGCCGAAGATCACGAGACTGTATTAACAGTTTTAAGAGCGAACCCATTTTTTCAATTTCTTGATATGGCAAGAGACTGTCTAATATACGATTCTCTACCGAGTTTTGGTCAATGGATGTACCTATTATTTTGGACGACTTTTATGCTCTCTATTGGATTTTTGCTTTTCTGGAGCAGGGAGGTAAAGTATGCACGACAGTGAGTCCTACTTAGAGAAGGGGCCGATTCAAGTGCCCTTAGGGGCAACTGCAGTGTTAGCTCATAATCTGAGAGTTTCTTATCGTGTAGCTTCTGCCCAGAAGAAAACTAAGGCTGAACACTTTATTACAAAGATCGGGCGACTTCTCGGAAAAAGTCCGAGAACAATTGTTAAAGCGTTGAATGGTGTGTCGTTTGAGGTCAAAGAGGGTGAATCTGTCGGAGTAGTTGGTCTAAATGGTTCTGGAAAATCGACGTTATTACGGGTAATTGCTGGATTGGAGCCCCCCGAAAGTGGAACTGTCCTCGCAACAGAGCAGCCAATGCTCCTGGGCGTATCAGCTGCGTTAATGCCGGCCTTGAGCGGATATGAAAACATTAGGCTAGGATGTCTCGCAATGGGATTAACTCCAGAAGAGACAGAAAAGGCTATTCCTGATATTGCGGAGTTTGTTGATATTGGGGAGTCACTATATTTACCTATGGAAACGTATTCTTCCGGTATGGGCTCAAGGCTACGTTTTGCAATTGCAACGGCTGCTAATCCACGCATTTTATTAATTGATGAAGCCTTAGCGACTGGAGATGCAGCTTTCAAAGAACGTTCAGAGAACAAAATGGCTGAATTACGTGAGAATGCGGGGACAGTGTTTCTTGTCTCTCACGCTGCAAAGACAATTGAAGAGATGTGCACTAGGGCTATGTGGCTCCATAAAGGTTATTTGATTTCTGATGGACCAGCTTCTGATGTTGCCCATACTTACAGGAAATGGGCCTGGGATATAGCAAAAGGAAAAGAAGAATCGGCATCTAAGTTACTAGATTCCGTAATTAAGAAAAATTTGAGAGACAAACTATAAAAAACGGTGTTGACGTTATATGATGTCTCTATCTTTAAGATAGAGAATTGAACTGGAGTTTAAATGAAACTTGGTGATCCGATATCGTGCGGAAGCTCAGATTCGGTATATCTATTGGTAAACATGTCGGATCTAGATGAGAGTTTTCTGCAGTTCATACCGAATGGTTCTCTCCTTATAGAATCGTTTGAAGAAGTTGAAGTAAGAGAAGACCAAACAATATTAGTAATAGGCATAGCCGAGGACTTTGAACATCTTGCTATCTACATTAATGACCTGGTTCTTATAAGTGGCAAAAAAGATATTACAACTCAACTGTTTTATGGCGGATCGATCGATGATCTAGAGCTTGTTTTTAACCAAATTCCCGATTCTATAACGCTTGATATGTTCTCACAGGAAGATAACGTCTTTAAACTAGAGTTTAGAAAGTCTGTAGAAAGCGATAGATCTTCAAATGATTTCTTAGTTGGACTTTTTGAAGGAAGACAATCTCTAAACACTGGTTCAGCAGAATCATATTTATCGCGACTTGAGTCATTAGAGGAACAACTCAATGAGTCTAGAAACAAGTGTCTTTCTTTACTTGAATATTTTAGTGAGTATGGATCCTTCTCGATTTCTGAAACGGAAGATACCTCTCACGATGATTTGAAAACAAGGGATATCGCTGGCACTGGATTAACCGAAAAGCAAATTCAAATTTTACTAGAACAGGATGAAGAGAAGAAAGAACTAGTTAATCGCCTTACGCTTTTACAAAGTCGGTTTGATGCGTTGCAAAGAAAGTATGATTCTCTAGCTGCTTCTAAGCTAGGATCGTTGACGTTGCGCATGTGGGAACGGAAGAGGAAGAATGAAAAGCTCCGCTGAGTTGTCTAATCTCCAAAAAGACTACGCCCGAGAAGTCTTTTTTGATAGTTCTCTTCTAAAAGAGGAGATTTCTCGCCTTGAAGGTGAGATCGGTGTTTCTAGTAGCAAAACTTCTGACTTGAGTTTTTCTTTAAAAGAGGGGATTAGTATTATTATCCCCGTATACAAATCGGTTAATACGATTGAACGGACCCTGAATTCACTTCTATCTCAAACTCTTGATAAGAGTAAATTTAATGCTATTGTCGTTTTAAACGGAGAGGATGACGGTAGCGCCAAGATAATAGAGACTTTTATTCATGATCACAAAGATTTAGAAATTCATTTTATTCGAACAAATGATTCGGGCGCCGGTCTGGCACGAAATATTGCTATTCGAATTGCGGATCGTGAATATATGACATTTTTAGATGCAGATGATGAATTTGAACCGAGATTCCTAGAGGTTTCATTTGGACATCTGAACCCCATAAATATGGTTGTGAATCCAATCGTAGATGTATCACCTGAAGGTGTTATAGAGTCAAATACAGTACTGGGGGAACGAATTAGAAGGCTGGCAGGCCAAAGCGTTCCTGTTCACCAAGTACCTTGGATTCTTGGTTTCAATGCGTGTAAAATACTCCCAACAAAACTTTTGAAGAGAATTAGGTACAACACTTCCTTAGAAAGTGGTGAGGACCTAGTATTTTTCGCATTGATGTTGCGTCACTTGAGGTTGACGATGGTAGTGCCAAGTGATTGTGAAAATGCAAACTATAGACGGCATATTACTAAAACTTCTGTGTCACGAAGGAGTGAGTCTTTCGATTTTAATGTGCTGCAGCGTCTCGATTGTATTTCAGAGCTCCAAAAGATTAGTGTATCTGGTCCGCAACTAGTTGCAAGAAAACAGCTTGAAGCAGCGCAAGCAGGTTTCATTTCTCGATATCTTGAGAAAAATCCTGAAAAGACACAACAGCTACTCAAGGAAATAGGCAACAGGCAGATAGTAGATTTTCCATGGAAACAGATTAACCGTGGACCGGTAAAGCAACTAGCAATAGCATATTGCTTTGCGCCATATGCTGATACCTCTGCCGTCATGGCTGCGAAAGCAATCGATGAGCGACATTTGCTCACTGATGTGATTAGTTGCGATATGTCGAAAGTCAGAAAAACTGATTTAAAGATCTCGTTCTTAGCGGATCGCTGGCTGAATCGCAAAGATGTAATTACTTCGCCGGTTTCATTTGCTGGATGGGACGCAATTTCTGACTTTGCTACAAAGGCTGTTCAAGTTGCAGAGAAGAATAATGCGGTTAATGGCGGCTACGAGCAAATGTATACTCGGGCTCTTTGGATCGGCTCTCATGTTGCCGGAGCGTTGTTTAAGCTAAGACACTGGAATATCAGGTGGTCAGCAGAATTTTCAGATCCATTGCGCCACGGTGTTACTGGCGAGCCTCGTCCTGGTGGATTAACTGACAATGAAGTAAGCCGATCGCTAATCAGAGGTCTTGAAGCAAAGGGTATTAGAGTTCCCGAGTTTGAGTCTCTCTTTCATTTGGTCGAGTTAGCAACGCTTGTATTCGCTGATGAAATTATTTTTACAAATGAGAATCAGCTTGAATACATGCTTTCAGAGTATGATGGTAAACTTCGCGAACTCGTCGAAAACAAGAGTGTAGTGCGTCCTCATCCTATCCCTCCCGAAGAAGCGTATCATGCGTTTGAATCTACGTATGTTTTGCCTAGTGACAAGCTAAATATCGGGTTTTTCGGCTCTTTCTATGAAAATCGTGGCCTTACTGAGTTGTTCACAGCTTTGGCGAACTTACCGGCGAAGCTACGTAGAATTGTTAGATTGCATGTTTTCTCGAATCAACCGGATGCCGTTTCAAAGAACGCAGCGCTGTATGGACTGCAATCTACAATCTATTCCAATAGTTATGTACCCTATATGGATTTCCTAAACCTGATTACATATTTCGACGTATTGATGGTTAATGATGCAGTTGTTACTGGAGAACAAAACATTAATCCATTTCTGCCATCTAAGTATTCAGACTACAAGGGATCTGGTACAAATATTTGGGGACTGGTTGACGATGGCTCGCCACTATCAAAAATGTCTTTAGACTATCGAAGCGAAGCAGGAAACTCAGCTAGCATTCATTCGACACTGCTGACTATCTGTGCTGACTATCTCGAAAGCTAGTATCCTATCGAATCTATAGTTTTATTTTCTTTTCATAGCTTTGATGATTATCGGTATTGATATCTAGACTAATCCTTGGTAGTAACTTGAAATAGATTTCGATGCTGTGGAGGATTTCATAGTAGAGGGTTTTGAGCATCTGAGATCTATGTATTGGGTATCGAGATAGGCTCTTTAGAACTTCACGATTAACTTTATTTATCTTGTAGAAAGGAATTCTTTAAAATTACTTGCTCGATAACTGTATAGTAGTCTTCTGCGATTCTTTTCCAAGTTCTCGATTCAGCAAATTTAACAAGATCTAGCATCGTTGACTCCGCATTTGGTTTTATAGCATCACTTACATTTAAGCTACTTTTACCGGTAGTTAGATGCTTAAACCAATAGATCAGGGATTCTTTCCAGGCGTCGTCGTCATCTTCGACGGTTAGTAGTTCCAGATATTTATTGGGGACGACTGTTTTCAGAGCAGGTAGATTCGAGACAAGAGTAGGAACCCCACTGGCAAGAGCGGGAAGCGACTTAAGAGGGGTGATGTTTCTGGTGACGCTTGAGTTAATTCTTGGTACACAGAATACATCGAGCGAATGGTAATAGGGCATGGTTTTATCCTGGGGGATGCGTCCCGTGAAGGTACAGAATTCGGTTAACTGTAAGCTGGCTGCAAGATTTCTAATGGAGGGGAGTGCTACACCGTCTCCTACAATTAATAAATGAGCATTTATTCCTTCGTTCCTTAATGAATTAAGGGCCCAAACTAGTCTTTCGAGACCTTCATAAGGAACAACCGAAGAAATAGATCCGAAAATGAATCTATCAAGAGGCAGGCTAACAGCTAGGCGGGCACCCTGTTGATTGGCATATCGTTGTTTTAGATTTGATGGTCCTTTTAATAGATTATTCTGGCTTATGCCGTTTGGAGCTATATATATTTTGCTTCGAGGGATGCCGCGTTTAACTAGATCGTCTGCTTGAATGCATGATAAAACGACAACCATGTTTGCTTTGTTAGCTATCCAAGTTTCGAGTTCTTTTAACGCTGGATATCTACCTTTACTCCGAGCCTTCTGGGAAATATCTTCAGGAAGTTTTGAAAGCCAAGAGTCCTCTAGTTGTCCTCTCATTTCGTAAATAAAAGGGAGATTCGTTGCTTGGGCAACAGCCAGACCAACTAATCCATTTTGAAAGTCCGTCGTACTGATAATAGCCGAAGGAGAATGCGATAAAACTTCTGAATATACAAATTGAAAATGTTTAATGAGCTTTCGGGAGAGATAGGACGGAAGACTCTTGGGAATGTCGCGAAGATATTTTACTCCTTTGTAGTCTTCTGTGAAAGAACCTACTAAATACCCAATATTTAGAGGATAAGCAATTCTGGTAATAGCAGTTACAGGTATGTTGTCTTTAGACCAAGCTGATAACAGTTCCTGCGTTCGAATCGCATAACCAGAGGAAGTATATGGGAAGGAATTAGTAGCAATGTAAATGGATCCCGATGGGTTAGTATGATTTACGGAACGAGAGTTCTTTACCGAATTCAAACACTCTCCTATGAAATCTTCCGGAATCTCTATCAGGTGTATTTCATCTTTATACTTTTTTTTCAGTTTTCCTTCGGAAAGAGCAATTGCTTTATCAAAGTCCCCGGTTGTCCAAGCCAGTTTCGCTTTATACGTTCCTGACATATCGGGTAAAGAAACTTTTTCAGCTACAGCTATCGCATCACGAATTCTGGAAGGAGGCATGCTTTTAAGGGCTTTTTGAGTTTGCTCAGGAAGGTCACTGACGAAATAATATAGGAGTTCTAGAAGAGAGTGTTTTCTCGCTATGGTTCTTAAGAGCGAGATAAACTTTTGGCGAGTATTTAAGGGTAGGCGCCGGATGATCTGAACAAGAAAACTTGCGGGGTCGGATAACAAGTGATTTCTTGTGATTCCTACAAGACTGACTAGTTGGTTAGCTAGAACAACATGTTTTTTATGTTGTTTGAGCTTTAAATTACGTATATAGGAGCTTCTCATTGAGAGTCCTCAATGTTAGAAACTCTCTCTACGGATGTTATCCATTTTCCCGCGAGCTCGGCGGGTGAAGGAAGCGATTCTAGCCACTGAACTCCTCTATTACTGACATCTAATAAACATGGATTTTTGGAAAGACTGATCCAAAGTTCTGCTAATGCTTTCGGATTCATCGGTGGTACGGTATGACCTGCACCTGACGCAATGATAATATCAGAGGCTTCTCCGGCTAAGGCTCCTGTTATATGTTTTTTTAAACGAAGAGCCTCGAAGAGCTTTGATGGAATTGTAAGTTCCATTGTTTTCCACGATTCTAAATGCACCAGTACAGTGTCGCACCAACTATAGTATTTATTAATATCGTTGAAAGAAACCCTGCCAGGCATGGTTATCGGCACTTGAAGTTTTGCAGCAAGTGCTTTGATGCGATCGACATGTGCTCCGCCTCCGACCAATGTCAGATTAATGCAAACTCCTTTATCCTTGGCAATTCTTGCCGCGTATACTGCGTTGCTAAGTCCTTGGGCCCGGCCTATTGTTCCAGCGTATAAGACATTTAGCGGTGAGTTTGGAGACTTGATATGGTTTGTTATTATCGGCAATTGATAATCAGGGCGATTGGGAATTGTCTCTACACTTTTTATCCCTTTTTTTATTTCTAAATCAGCCAAAGACTTAGTTGTAGTGATTACTAGATCAGCAGATTTAAGAACGGAGTTAAGTGCTCGCCCTCCACTTTGGAGGATAAAATGTAATACCCACCTGCGGAAACGTTTAATCGGCCTAGTTGGCCGTTTTCTGTGGTCAGACCAGTCTTCCATGTTTATTAATAGCTCAGGCCAGGCGTCACGAAGTTCAATAACTAGAGGTTTATGAAAACGTTTTGCAATAAGCCACGAAACCAACGCCGAAGGTAATGCTGGTACAGTACAACAAACAACGTCGACTTGGTTTCTTTGTTTTTTTGCTTTCTTGATAGCTTTTTTAGCAACAAAAAAGGAAGAAAGCATTATCGTAGCTTGGTCTTTGACACGGGAAGTAATCGATTTTGAGTGTTCTCTAAAGTTCGTTCTGTAGATTGTTAGACGATCTCCCGGCTGTTCGAAATTACCGCGCTGGTGTTCTTGTTTATCAGAGGTAAGCTTTCCACCAGGATAGTGAGGTGGAGGGGTTACAACTGTCAGAGTGTGTCCAGCCTCCAAAATTGCTTTCGAAAGCCATTCCCACCTTCGTTGTACTACTCCCTGTTCAGGGTGCCAGTACTGTGTGATTAACAGTATGTGCATAGGCTTTAGAATAGGGATGCAGAACCACGGGTATTGATGAAAGTTTTACCTTCCAAATCAGCCAGAGTCAAAGCCTTAAACTGCTTATGATCAACCAAAAGAAGCACGATTTCAGACTGCTCCAAAGCCTCTGCTTGCTCAGCCAGGCTTACTTTTTCAACAGAATTCAAAGACTTAGGAAGTTCTGAAATATTCGGCTCAACTGCCAGAACTGAACTGACCTTCTCTGAGGCAGCCAAACGCTTAGTAATCTCAACAGCCGGTGACTCCCTCAAGTCGTCAATATCTGCCTTAAACGCCAGACCCAACACCGCGACGTTCTTATTATCAGTTTGATCTAGCGCAGCATACACCTTATCCAGAACGAAATCTGGCTTGGCGTCATTGATCTCTCGGGCGGAACGAATCAGACGGGAATTCTTTGGATCAGAAGAGACAATAAACCACGGGTCCACGGCAATACAATGACCACCAACACCCGGGCCTGGCTGCAAAATATTAACCCTCGGATGACGGTTAGCTAGACTAATAAGCTCCCACACATCAACACCCAACTCATCACAAATAACGGACAACTCATTAGCAAAAGCAATATTCACATCGCGGAAAGAATTCTCCGTCAACTTAGCAAGCTCCGCAGTAGTAGCATCCGTAGTCAAAATCGCGCCGCGACAGAAACTCGCATAAACATCACGCGTCCGGGTAGTAGCCTCTTCCGTCAAACCACCAACAATACGGTCATTCTCAGTCAGCTCAATCATGATCCGGCCCGGAAGCACCCGCTCCGGTGCATGAGAGAAATGAACAATCGGGCGACCCTCCGAACCGTCCAAAGAAAGATCCGGACGTTCAGAAAGAACCAAATCTGCCATAAACTTTGTTGCCCCGGGGGGAGAGGTGGACTCAAGCACCAACAACTCATCACCCGTCAACTGGGGAATAATATTCCGGGTCGCCGCCTCAATATAAGAAAGATCCGGAGCGTGAGTCTCAGTATCCTTAAAAGGCGTCGGAACCGAAACAATATAAACATCCGCCTTCGGGGTATCCTTTTGCACCGTCAGCATCCCCGAATCAACCACCGACTTTAAGGCGCCTTCTAGTCCCTCTTCAACGAATGGAAGCTCACCACGGGAAACATAATCAATAGTCCGGTCAGAAACATCCACACCCAAAACGCGCCAACCATTCTGCGCAAAAACAACCGCAGTAGGCAGACCAATATAGCCAAGGCCAATCACGCACAGGCTTCTTTGTGTTTCAGACATTTCGATCATTCCCCTTAAAAGTGTATGTTAGTTAACATTCTACTTTGAGACTAGCCTATTTCCAAAAGCGATTTAATCGCTTCAATGCTTTTAATTGCCGCAGTGCCATCCCCATAGGGATTAGCCCCCGTCGTCATGGATAAATAGACTGCAGGATCGTCAATTAACTCCCGGAAACTAGAAACGATGAAATCCTTATCGGTTCCAACCAGTTTTACCCCGCCGGCCTGAACTGCTGAAGGGCGCTCGGTGCTGTTACGCATACACAGAACCGGGGTCTTTAGCGCCGGTGCTTCTTCTTGAACGCCACCAGAATCAGAAAGCACGATGTGTGCCTTCTTTAGGGCTGCAGCAAAGAATTCGTAGGGAAGCGGCTCACAAACATAAACATTCTCGCAGTGTTCAATATGCGGAACCAAAGCCTGACGTAGCATCGGGTTGCCATGAACCGGGAATAAGAACTGCATAGCTGGATATGTTTCTGCAAGTTCTCTTAATGCTAAACCGATCTGCTCTAGCTTATGCCAGTTTTCCCGCCGATGGCAGGTAACCAGAACCATCGGAACCTCACTGTTCATAATCCGCTCTAGGTGCGGATCTTGATACTTCAATTCTAACTTTGAAGCCATAATCAGGGCATCGATTACGGTATTACCTGTCAGGGCAATCTTTTCGGGATCAATACCTTCCCGAAGTAGGTTATCTACTGATGACTGACTGGGAGCCAAATGAAGCTCTGAAACCTGCGTAGCAATCCGACGGTTTGCCTCTTCCGGGAAAGGAGAGTGAATATCGCCTGACCGTAAACCAGCTTCCAAATGTGCCACCGGAATCTGAGCATAAAAGGCGGCTTGCGCGGCAACCGAAACCGTGGTGGTATCCCCCTGAACCAAAACCAAATCCGGATGGACCTCGGCAAAAAGCTTATCTAGGGCTAGAAACACTTTACCAGCCAGTTTGTTCAGACTTTGACCCTGTTCAAAGACCGCTAAGTCATAATCTGGTCGGAAATTAAAAACCTTATGAACCTGTTCTAGCATCTCTTTATGCTGGCCAGTGCTTACGGCAATCGGTTCAAAGTCGGGATCTTCACGTAAGGCTAGGATTAGGGGAGCGACCTTAATTGCTTCCGGTCGTGTTCCGTAGATAACCATTACTTTTTTCATTTAGACTCCCTAAAATCCATAAAAGATTCTGTGGTTTAGTCTACTCTGGCTTATTCGAAATCGCATGGCTTAAGTCCTATTTAAGTATGATTATTCCCTAGAAGTAGTATCCTGAGGAAAGTGCTATCGGATCCTTAAGGATTCGGGGTAGCGCGCTTCTTGCCTAAAGGGGATTAAATGTCTGAAAACCTGCCCAGCAGAGCCCAATCGGGAACTGCCTCCAAACGCCGTTGGCCTAAGATTGTCCTGCTGGTGCTGCTGGTACTAGCTCTGATCTTTGGCGGTACCGCTACCTACCTGATTTGGGCAAGTACCAAGAATATTGAATCTTTGCCTATCAACGTTGCTAACTACAACATCAACCCCAATGGCACCCCGGAACCGGGAAGTGAAGAGGAGCAGGCTAAAGGCACCATCAACTTCCTAGTCCTAGGTTCAGACTCCCGAATCAGTGCCGGTGACCCCAATAAGTGGGAATACGGGGCTCAACGTACTGACGCGATCATGATCGTCCAGATCAACGAAAAGCGCGACCACATCAATATTCTTTCCCTACCCCGCGATTCCTGGGTAGAAATCCCCGGACACGGAAAAAATAAGATAAACGCGGCTTTCTCTTTCGGGGGACCCCAACTAACTATTCAGACCATTCACCAACTCACCGGTATTCGAATTGACCACTTCGCGGTCGCAGACTTTGACTCCTTCAAAAAAGTCACCGATGAACTAGGCGGCGTCACCATTAAGACCACTGACGGGGAAGTCACCCTAAACGGAAAAGAAGCCCTCAAATTCGTCCGTGAACGTAAACACCTACCCAATGGCGACTTTGACCGCGTACGCCGCCAACAGGCCTGGATGCGAGCCATGATGCAAAAAGTCTTCACCTCTGGGGTACTTAACTCGCCCACCAGCGCCATGAGCCTAATCCAAACTGCTACAGAAAACTCCGCCGTCGACGAAGGCTTCAGCACCACAGACAT
Organism: Boudabousia liubingyangii; assembly: GCF_001907245.1. Lineage (GTDB taxonomy): Bacteria > Actinomycetota > Actinomycetes > Actinomycetales > Actinomycetaceae > Boudabousia > Boudabousia liubingyangii. The sequence continues at coordinate 436,063 of NZ_MQSU01000001.1, read as the reverse complement.
GCTATCCCTAGCCCTATCACTGCGGAACCTACGCTCAAAGGACGTCACCTTCCTATCAGCTCCGAACCTGGGTTCCGGACGTTCTGACGGGGGCGCCTCAATCGTGAACCTAGACTTTGATCAGCTAGCAGTCTTAACCAAGGCCTTCCGGGAAGGAAAAGTCCAAGAACTGCTAGACAGTAACCCAGAAATGAAGAAACTAGAGCTCAGCTCTAAAGTCCGCTAACCGCTCTAAAATAAAACTTCAAAACCGCAGACCGTAAACTCCCTGGTCTTAGCTTTCCCCCAAACCCTATAGGAGGATTATGCCCAACGTGCAGCACCCCCAAAACCCCATTGTCACCATGGTTTGCACCGGCAATATCTGCCGTTCCGCCATGGCTGATATCTTGCTAAAAGATGCCGCAAAAAACGCCGGCCAGCAGGTGAGCGTTAACTCCTGTGGCGTTTCGAACGAGGAAGCCGGCAACCCCATTGATTACCGCGCGGCAGATACCCTCAAACGCGCCGGATATCAGGTGCCCGCACACACGGCCCGCCAGATCAGCCGGGAAGACCTAGAAAACGCGGACCTACTTTTGGCCATGACCTCTGGTCACTACGCCCGCTTGCACCAGTTGGCCCGAAAATACGGGACTGACGCAAGCAAAATTCGTCTTTACCGCCAGTTTGAGCCCGGCGGGAACCCCGAATATGCCGGCCCGGAAGCTCCGCGGGGGCTAGAGGTGCCCGACCCCTGGTACGGGGGCATGGAGGATTTCCAGATCACCCTTGAGACCATTGAAAACTGCACCCCGCAGATTCTGGAGTATCTGCGCTCCTAGTTGTTGACCCGCGTACTGAGGCTACCGGCAATAAACGGCCGCTTTTGCGCTTAGCCGGCGTAGCCGCGCGAAAACACATGAACAAATAAACTTAGGCCCCGGTTCGTATAGAACCGGGGCCTAAAAGTTTAGGTAGCCTATTTTGGCGTCTAACCCAATCTGGTTAGCGGGCTTTGTTGCCCGTTAGTATCAGGCGCCTAGACGCTCGGTGACGGCCTGAGCGACCTCGTCAAGTTCCTTTTCGAGCATTTCGAAGAAACCAACGAAGGAGCCTAGCTGAGCGTCGGTGACGCCGCCGTGCGGAGCATCGTCAGGAGCATCTTCCGGCGGGGTGGGGCCAACGAATAGGTTGACGTCTCCCACGACCTGGTAGCCGTCGCTGTCCTGGGTGGTGAAGTAGGTGGGGAAGAAAGTGTTGGCGTGCTTTTCAGCGATAACCTCGTCAGCGATCTTCTTGCCAGCTTCGTCTAGGTTTGACCACCAGAAGGCGCGAATGACTAGGTAGTCACCGCCAGCATCTAGGTAAACGGCCATGGGGACGTTACCGAAGCCGGTCTTGATGCGGTTTTCTTCCATTTCGAAGTTAAAACCGACCGCACGGAACATGTCGGCGACACGTTCAATGGTCAGGGTGCGAGGTTCTTCCTCAACCGTGATCTGGGGGGTGTTCTGATCTTCAGCCATCAGTTGGCACCTTCTTCCTTAGGAGTACCGTCTTCGTTCCAAGTCACCAAGTGAGGTAGTGCTTCTTCTAGCTTCGAGGCCGCGAATAGGGAGGACTGGAAGCTAACCATCAAGAAGGACTCAAGCTGGATGTCGTTTAGACCAGCCGGGATTACCGTGTTGGATTCGGTGTGTAGCTTGAACGAGCCTTCAGAGTCGGGGGAGACGTAAACCTTGGGGACTAGTGAACGTGAGTTGAAGTCCTGGGCGAATGCCTCAGCCTTTTCTTTATCCTGCGGGTCACGCAGGTCGCCGCGCCACATGCCGTGGGCAGAGAGAATGCCGCCGCCATTTAGCTGGCAAATCAGCATCATATTTACGAAGGGCACCAGAATCGTGTTGTCTTCTGGGTCCTGCTGCCAAATCACTTCCTGCGCATCCAAAATCTTGGTAATGCGCTCTGGGGTGACCTCTACGGGAGAAACCATCTTCATCCTTCCAAACTTAGAAATCTCAATCGAGATGTAACAAGTGTCAGTCTACGGCCTTGAACTAAGTCACAGAAGAAAAATGGTGGCAATTTTGCCGATACCGAAAACCGCCACCCCAATCGGGATGGCGGCAATCAATAAGATATGAGTTCGGGTCTTAAAACTTGCTAGCTCAGTTTTCTACGCACTTGGTAACGGGCGGTAGAACTGACCAGGGGAAGTTGATCCAGAGGTCGGTTTCTTTCCACACGAAGTCGGGCTTAATCACGGAGCGAGACTTTTCGTAGATTACTAGGGAGCGGGCATCAACCTTCGCGGAGGTCTGGCCGTCTAGGGACAGGCCACGTTCGTTGATTAGGTTCATGACCATCTGCAGGGTCTTACCGGAGTCGGCCACGTCATCTACGACCAGGACGCGCTTACCGTCCATGGCGGAAACGTCCATTAGCGGGGGTAGTAGTACCGGTTCAGGCAGGGTTTCTGCGACGTCGGTGTAGAACTCCACGTTCATTGTGCCCATTGCTTTGACACCCAGAGCGTAAGAGACTGCCCCGGCGGGTAGTAGGCCACCACGGGCCACTGCCACAATCAGATCAGGCATCCAGCCCGAGTCGCGGACCTGGCATGCCAAGTCGCGGGCTGCTTGTCCAAAACCATCCCAAGTGAGATTCTCACGAGGGCTTCCATCATTCGAGGTTGCACCATCATCAAAAGCCATGACACAACTGTACCCGTAAAACTGAAACCGGCAACAAAAACAGTTTTTCCCCAGGCTGCCTCTTCCACAAAATCTGGGATTTATTGGCGATTTTCCTGCTCTTCGGTTGGAAACTGGCGTCATGAATCTCACCGCATCTTTACAGGACTTAGAACAGCGTGCTGAAAACATCCTAGGACTCAGTGGGCAGCTAAAAAGCCAACTACAGCAAATCCGGATCGAGGACGTCTGGCAGGGAAGCAGCGCCATTCCGGCAAATCAGCTGGTGCATGGGCTACTGGTGCAGGCGAACAGCCTGGGGCAGCAAGCCCAGCAGGCTGTCTCTTACTTCCAGGGGCTAGGAAACCAGGTAAAGCGGGTGCCCCTATGAAAATTCCCAACTATGATCTGGGCCTTTTGAACCTTAAAGATGAGGATGCGCTAGCCGCAGCGGGCCTGCCAGAAGTGCCGGTGTTGGTGGCTGGCGGTGGTTCGTATAGTGCAGACCCGGAAGGGATAGTCCAAACTCTGATTCCGAAAGTAGGGCAGGGGAGTGAGGCAGCTAGTGCCCTACTGGCAAACGTGGAAGAACAGCTACGCCAGATTGAATCGCTGCGACGCTGGATAGGCATAAACATTATCGATACTGATAATCCTTGGGTTTGGCGCGGCGTGGAAAGGCATGGGAATCCATTTTCCCCCACGTCAGCAAATCCCTATACATGTCCAGCAAACAGCCTGCAGCAGCTGCGGGAAGAGCAAGAAATCGCCCAGTTTAAACAAGAGCTTCTGATAGCCCATGGAATGTATAGCGACCTGAAACAAGATGTTGCTGCCTTGCTTCAACGGACTGAAAAATTCTCTGCTCAGCTCTATGCGCTATCGGGGGTATTTGAGGGGGCAGAGAGTCAGAATCAACGCTGGTTTTATGAGTACTTTGGGATCTTTGGACACGGTTTTCAAAGCTATACGGCCTTTTCAAAAACCGATCCGGCCCTGATGAGTCAGGCGGTGAAGAACATGTCTTCGGATCTGATGAATAACAGTTTCATGCAGGCCGGTTCGTACGCTTTTGCTTTTGGGGACCAAATGCTTAAACCCTTTGGGATGAATGTTGGTGATGGTAGCCCGACGCGCCTGCTGGTCAATGACCTGAAGCGTCCGTTTGGGGCAGCTGACCACTTGGCAGATATTCGCAGTTCGGCCAGCTCTTTAGCGCATCTTACGCCCTTGATGGGAGGAAAGAACTCCTTTAAAAACGGGATTAAGGTTCGGCCCCTACCGGATCTGATGACGGTCTCAAAGCCACCGCAAGATACCGCAGAACTGATTCGCACCATGAGCGCTTTTGATCAGCAAATCAACGCCCAGCACCTAGACCGGAAGGACCACGGGCATATCCTGATCTTGAAGCATGAAAACCAGCTTGGTACCTCCTGGTCTGTGATCATTCCCGGTACTCAATCATGGGTCGGGGGTGATAGCCCCCAAGATCTAACCACGAACCTGAAAATGGCCGCTGGGGAAGGCTCAGCCCAGAGTTTGGCGGTCCTCAAAAGTATGCAAGCGGCAGGGATTAAAGCTGATGAGCCGGTGGAACTGCTTGGGCACTCCCAGGGTGGGGGAATTGTGCAACAGTTAGCTGCAAACCCGCAGGTTAAGCAGCGTTTTAATATCAAGATCGCCACCACCCTTGGTTCCCCCACGGTGATCGCCGGTTATCCAGCTGGGGTTAAAGCCCTAAGTTTGCGAGGCAGCCGCGACATTGTCACCGCCCTAGGTGGCACCCAGTTGGCACCCGCCAAAAATCACCTAGTGATTGCGGGTACTCCCACGGCAGATAAACACTTTCATCTAAAACCGGGATATCAACAAATCATGGATCAGGCACAAAAACAGCACGACCCGAACCTAGCTGAACACCATCGAAACCGTCGCCGTGCGCTGCACCTAGACCAAGCGGAAACAAAAACCACCGTCTTCAGTTTTGAAACCATCAGAACTGAAGACGGTGGAGCTGGAAGTATCGACCAGCAAGTAGAGAGTCTTAAGGCAGACGAAGCAGCAGTCCGCGAGCAGCAGACGCAACAATGGAGGTGACCAAACCAGCGAAGACCGCGGTAAAGAAACCAGAAACGATTAGGTCATCGCTGATCCAACCGACCAAGCCGATGATGATCGCATTGACGACCAGTGCAAAAGCCCCAAAGGTCAGGAAGTACAAGGGTAAAGAGAAGAACTTGATAATGGGGCGGATGAACATGTTCAGCAGCGTCAAAATCAGTGCCAGCAGGCCATAGATCATCAGGGACTGCTCAGTAGTGGTGCCCTCAGTGACGTGAAGCCCGGGGATGATTGAAGCCGCAACCCACAGGCCCGCCATATTAGCAATCAGGGTGACAAGGAAACTCAAAGAGTCTCACTCCTTAGGAAATTGGAAATATTTACCCTCACCATGCTAACGAATCTAGCCTAGGAAAACCCATCCCAACGCTAAGAGCGCAGAAAGGACAATCTCCAGTACCCCAATGACCACCGGCTTAATCACACGCGGCCGACCATCATGGAAGAACCCACGGGAAAGCAGCGGGAATAGGACTGCGCGAGCCAACCAGACCACCGCCAATACCAGCGCCCACCAACCCCACAGGGAGAACCAGGCACCAAGTAACACCAGCAGCAAAGTGACCGCATGGTAGGCAATCGAAAAACGCAACCAAGCATCCGAACGACGCTCCCGGATCAAGGTCTTAACGTACGGGACCGTCCCCCAGAAATACAGGGTCATCAGGGCAGTACCAGCCCACAGGTGCGGCCAAGCCCCATCCCACCAAGGCCACCAGCCAGCCTGATGGGCAAACCCAGAACCCAGGTCAAAAGCCGCCGGCGCCAAGAGTAAACACAGGGATACCACCAGGAAGCGAGCCAAACCAGAACGCTCCTGACGCCTAAATGTCAAAGCCAACAGCAGGATCGCAATCGGACTAAAGATTGCCCACTGCCACAGTTTCGGCCAGAACCCAAGCAGCAGCAGGGCCCCAAACACAAAGAAGCCCGTATAGCAGTAGAAAGCTAAAGCATAAGGTGCCCGGTTCCTGGCGCGCCACCAAACAGTCCCCGCATGCCAAGCCAAGAAACCAGACAGGGCTGTCAAAGCCAAAAGCAATTGCGAAGGTGCCCAGCCACCAGCCGTACCGCCAAACAAAAGCGGCAAAATCAACATGGCCCAAGCACCATGCTGGTCCGGAATCCAAGCCTTCCTAGAACGCTTCGATAAGCCCGGCAAATCACGCAGACCCCGACCGGAAGCCGACTTAGCCGGCCTAACGGTCTTTACGCTTTTTGACGCTTTGCGGTCAGCTCCGGCCTCTTGGTTATTATCGGCCGAATGCTGACGGGTCTTAGCAGAGGATGAGGGACGCATAGGAACGATTCTAAACCGAAGATTCAAACTTTACTTAGGTGACACTAAGTAACAAAAACTAGTAGCTCAAAATAAGGCCAAACACGAACCAATGAGACGGAAAAAGAAGAAAAGAGGGGAAATCCAGGATCAAAGCAAAGTTAAAAGACTCGGACAAAGCAAGGCTCGAAAGAACCGCCCAGAAACACAAAAAATCCTGTGACCGAAAGTCACAGGATCATTGCTGGTCGGGGTAACAGGATTTGAACCTGCGGCCTCTTCGTCCCGAACGAAGCGCGCTACCAAGCTGCGCCATACCCCGGAAAGTAAACTAACCGTTGGCCAGTAGACTGCTCAAGTATAGCGAAAACTAACCCCAAGGCAAAATCAGGCGCTGTAATAACAGTCTCTAAAAACGCCCTCGGAAAAAGTCAAAGACTCAAGAAAGCAACCACAAGGTCGCCGTCGGCGGGCAAAAGAAACGCAACGGAGCAAACTTAGACGTCCCCAAACCCGGCGAAATATAAACCCGCATCGCCCCCTGAGGAAGCAAATCCGGTACGGACGGCACGGACGAACCAGTAGCCGCCTCCAAAGCCTCCCGGAAGGCCCCTAAATCAGCGCCAACCGGCAAAGACGCCGACTCGGGATGACAAACAAAAGCAAGCTCGCCTTCCTGTGCCGGAAGCCAATCAAAAGCCCCCGAAGCCAGCGGCCTAGGCAAATCGCAGTTAGTCACCAAAGCCTCACCATTAGGCAGACAGAACTGCCCACCATGAGTGTGCCCAGCAAAAGTCAGATCCACCTTACGATCACGGAAAGCATTCAAAATCCGCTGATAGGGAGCATGAGTCACCCCCAGATGGAAATCCGCCTGCGGTAGCGGACCCAACTCAGCTAGACGGTCACGCTTGATATGCGCGTCCGCCGTACCCGTGACAGACACCTTCATGCCCCCGGAAAAATCCAGCACCTGTGTGCGGTTATAGAGCTCACTCCACCCGGCCGAGGTCAAGAAATCCGTTAGCTCCTGGTACGGCAAGTCCGGGACATTACGTTTCGGAGCCGGTAGGTGCGGGAACAGGTAACGGTACCAAGCTTTGGGCTTAGGCGAATAGTAGTCATTCGAACCGTAAACGAAGACGCCCGGAAACTGCAGTAGGGGAGCGTAGGCTTCCTTCAGGTCCTCCACGACGCCAACATCACCAAAGTTATCCCCGGTAGACACTACTAGGTCGGGATCCAGCGCGGCCAGGCTTTGCATAAAGGCTTTCAGCCACTGGTCGCTCTTTCCCAAGTGCGGGTCCGCGACGTGCAGCACCTTCAGGGGCGTGCTTAGTTTGCCCGTGTGCCAGCGACGAACTTCAACCCGAGGGCGCTTGCGAGCCCAGGTTCCTCCCGCATAGAGGGAGGCCGCAGAGGCCACCCCTAAACCCAGGGTGATACCCGCATAGCGGACGAGTTTTGAGGCAGTTGAAGTCACTATCTCACCCGAACAGGTTAGTTTTTAGGCTTCGCTGGGGCGGCCGGTTTAGGTTCCGGTTTTGGTGCGGTTTCGGGTTTCTTCTTGTCCGATTTTTTGTCCTTTGCGGGCTTTCCCGGAACGATCTTCTTCGGGCCGCCCACATTGACCTGATCGAAGTTCTGGATTGGCCAAGGAGCGTTGGCATTGCGCATGAAGTCTGCCCAGGCCGCAGCGGGAATGGTGGAACCGTAAACCCAGTCGTAGAAGCGACCGTTGACGCGCACATTATGCATGGCGATCAGGCCCTTGGGGTTACCCATCCAGACCGCGGAGGCAATCTGCGGGGTAAAACCAACTAGCCAAGCGTCAGAAGCGTTGTTGGTAGTACCGGTCTTTGAGGCGGCCGGTCGACCCGCGTTGGCGTAACCCTGACTCTTGTAGAAGTCATTGTTCATGTTCAACATGCGGGCCATCTTCTTAGCGACCATCGGGTCGATGGTCTGTTCGCACTTGGGTTCGGTCTTGGCGATGAGCTTGCCGTTGCGGTCCTTGATTTCGAGGATTGCGCGTGGCTGGCAGCGTTTACCGGAAGCCGCGAAAGTAGCGTAGGCGTTCGCCATATTGAGCGGGGGTACCGAGTTCGTACCCAAGACTGACGAGGGCGTAAAGCCGTTAATCTGTCCGGTACCGTCTACCGCGCCCGCCCGGATCGCGAAGTCTCGGATCTTACAGAGGTCGTGGACCTGGGCAGCCATCCCTAGGAAGGTGGTGTTGATTGACCAGTTTAGGCCCTTCAGGACGGTGGTCTTTGCCGGGCTTATGCCGCCCAGGTTAGCGTAGGTGTGCTCGGCACCGACGCCAGCTTCGGGGCAGGTAGAGATGAAGTCTCGGGGGCCCCAGTTGTATTTACCGCCGGCTAGGTCGTACCCGCCGTGGTTAGCTTCAAAGAAGGCACCCATAGTCATGGGCTTGAAGGATGAACCGGGCTGGCGACCTAGGCCGCCACCGCCGGCCATGCCGGAGTTGTAAGAGACGTAGTCAGAGCCCGGATCCTTTGCGGTGGCAGGACCAAAGTTAGTATTTTGAGCCATTGCCAAGATATTGCCGGTGCCCGGCTGGATTGCGGTGACGGCAATCTTAAAGCCAGAGGGATCACCCACGGGAACCTGCTTAGTGATGGCTTCGTAGGCGGCCTTCTGGATGCGAGGATCTAGAGTGGTGGTGATGGTAATGCCGCCGCGCATCAGTAGCTTGCGACGTTCTGCAATCGTATTTCCCACTAGGTCCGAGTTCATAATCTGGGCTAGGCCTAGGCGGCAGAAATAGGCCGCATTTCCGGCGGCGGCACAACCGGTCTGGCGCTTGGAAGGCTTAAGGATATCTTTGACGGGGGTGGCGACAATCTGGTCGTATTCCGCTTTGGTAATGAACTTTTCGCCCAACATGCGAGAAGCCACGACATTGCGTCGCTTTTCGGCTAGTTGGGGGTTGCGTAGCGGATCGTAGGCCACCGGTGACTGGGTAATACCAGCAAGTAGTGCCGCCTGGGACTTATTGAGGTCCTTGGCGTGAATAGAAAAGTAAAGTAGGGAGGCTGCCTCGACCCCGTAAACATTTGAACCGAAGGGGGCGATGTTTAGGTAGCGGGCCAAGATCTCCTTCTTAGACCAGCGCTTTTCTAGGGCCAGCGCATAGTTCATTTCGCGAATCTTACGGCCAATGGTGGGTTCCTGAGCGCGCATGATGGCAGCTTGGTCATTGTTCTGCAGGCCGTTTTCGATCAGCGTGTTCTTAACCAGCTGCTGGGTCAAAGTCGAAGCACCCTGGGTATTACCCTTAGAGATATTGGTAAAAAAGGCGCGGATAATACCTTGGCCGTCAACGCCATGGTGCTGGTAGAAGCGGCGATCTTCGACCGCAACAATGGCATTTTTCATGTCCTGAGAGATCTTATCTTCGGGCACGATAATGCGGTCTTCAGCGTAGAAGCGGGCCAACTGAGTGCCATCTGAAGCTAGGATGACGGACTGTTCAGAAGGCTCTAGGATTTCGAAGTCATCAGGCAGTGAAGTAAAAGAGTCGGTCGCGGCGCGTGCGGTAATACCGACGGTGGCGGCCACCGGCATTAGCAGGCCGGAAAGCACCAATCCCAAAGTCGCGCACAAGGCTAGGAATAGAGCGAAGAATCCTAGTAGCTGACTGGGAGTTGATTTTTGCTTATTGCTTCTACTCATGCATATAGACTACTTTGGATTTGCTTACTTAGCGTTACCGGCGTTCCCAATTGGACAAAATGCTGGAAAGTGTGTACGTTCGCAATACGATTTGATTTGTCAAATCAGGACGGTTGAAATTATGAACGAACCAAATGCACGATGCTGGGAGCGTTACGCACGCTGCGCTCCGACCCATTCGGATAGCTTATTCGCAAATAATGCAGAGCAAAAAGCCATCCGCGAGATTTGTTTTGACTGCCCAGTCCGCATGCATTGTCTGGCACAGGCGCTAGAAGAAGGCATGAATTATGGCGTTTGGGGCGGCCTTACCGAAAGAGAACGTCGCGTCTTGTTACGTAGTCAGCCAGAGCAGAGTCGCTGGGCAGAGTGGCTGCGCCGCTCTGATGATCCTTTGGCGCGTCGACTACGTGAACCCCGCGATCCAGCTATTTATCGCTTCCTAAGAAGGGGGCAGAACCAGAAGTACACGGGTTCATCTTCGCAGCCCAAAAATGGTATCGATTGACAGTCACTTGACACATTTTCTGGGACTAAAATCCTAAATTTCTGGAAAATCGACAATTTTGGTCTAATCCCACTATCATGACAAACATGACTAAATGGGAATATGTAACCGTACCGCTGCTCATCCACGCCACCAAGCAGATCCTAGATCAGTGGGGCTCACAGGGATGGGAACTTGTCCAGATTATCCCCGGCCCCGCCGGCACCGATAACCCGGTCGCCTACTTCAAGCGTCCAATCGAAGACTGAATCGAATAAAAAAAGAGGCCGCCTAGGAAATCCTAGGCGGCCTCAACGTTTAACTACGTTGATCGTCAGCGCTTAAGGCTGGCGAATGCGCTTTTAGCGGGCTAGCTTCAGCGAGCGCGACGCTTCAAACGTTCAACGTCCAGCAGGGTTACTGCGCGTCCCTCTAGACGAATCCAGTTACGGGAAACGAACTCGGCTAGGGACTTGTTGACGGTTTCACGGGAAGCGCCAACTAGCTTGGCTAGTTCTTCCTGGGTTAGATCGTGAGGCACGTGAATGCCATCTTCAACGCGGGAACCAAAGCGCTCAGCTAGGTCTAGCAGGGCCTTAGCAACACGGCCGGGAACGTCAGAGAAGACTAGGTCGGCAAGAGTTTCATTGGTGCGACGTAGACGGATGGCTAGGGCACGTAGCATGTGCATTGCCAATCCCGGGTGGCTCTCAATGAACTTGACCATGTCATTGTGCTCTAGGTAGAGCAGCTTAGACGGAGAGATCGCGGTAGCGGTGGTTGAGCGCGCACCTAGATCGAATAGTGAAAGTTCACCTAGAACTTCACCGGGGCCAATGATGGCTAGTAGATTCTCGCGACCATCAGGTGACGAGTGGCCGAGCTTTAGTTTGCCCTCGACCAAAATGTAGAAGCGCTTACCTTCGTCGCCCTCGTGGAACAGTACTTCACCGCGACGCAGTGCAATATTGCCCATCATGGAACGCAAGGTAGACTGATCTTCCTCAGATAGTCCCGCGAATAGCGGTACCTGAGCAATAACGTTTTCCATGTGAGTCCTTCCTCCCATTAGTGGTTAACTCCACGATACAGGAATCTGGTGCCTAGTAGCGATAACACCGGGCACAATTGGTAACAAAGTTTTACAAACAGCGTAATTCATTCGCGTGTAACACTACTCATTCTATCGGAACACCACTAGGGCACGTCAACGACTTTTCAAACACATTCAAAAATATTGACTCCCAGTTATCCTAAAAATTGACCGGCAGTTATCCTAAAAACATGACCAGCAGCCAGAAGAAAACCGAGCCCACCCAATCCTCTAAGGTGAAAAAGGGAGTCGAGCCAGCCCCCTCGAAAAAGGCAGAACTCTTTGCCGAACTGCAAAACCTCTACCCCAATGCCAGCTGCGCCTTACAGCATGAGGGGCCCTTCCAACTGCTAGTAGCCACGGTCCTCTCTGCACAAACTACCGACCAGCGGGTAAACCAGATAACGCCCGCCCTCTTTGAAAAATACCCCGATCCAGAGTCTCTAGCGGCCGGTGACCCCGAAGACCTGCTAGCCCTAGTCAAACCACTTGGCTTCGGTAACCGGCGCTCAAGTCAGCTCAAAAAACTTGGTGACGCCCTAGTCCACGAATACCAGGGGAGCGTCCCCGAAACCAGCAAAGCGCTAGAAACCCTGCCCGGGGTGGGGCGAAAAACCGCGAACGTGGTCTTAGGTAACTGCTTTGGACAACCCGCCATCACGGTTGATACCCACGTGGGCCGTTTAGCTAGACGATGGGGTTGGACGAAAGAAACCGACCCCAAAAAGGCTGAACTGGACATTCAACAGGTACTGCCAAAGGAAACGTGGACCAAGGCCTGCCACCAGATCATCGACCACGGGCGCGCCATCTGCCACTCGCGCCAGCCTGATTGTGGAAACTGTCCCCTGTGGAGTCTATGTCCCCAAATTGGGGTCCACGAATGACCCAAAAACTGAAAAACTGGCAGAAAAACCGTAAAAACAGGAAGAAAGTCCTGAAAAACACCTAACAGATTGGGAAAAATCGGCGCGTGAACTATAAAAACGCGCTATTTCCGCTATGTTTGCAAGCAAAGCCCCTATCAATCGGAAGGCCAATAATGACTGAACGCGAATACGAGCACACCCCGAACTCAGAGGGTGTAACCGAAAGCCAAGAAGGTGTTGAGAACATCTACGGTGACACCTCTGCCCCGCTACCTGAGGTAGAAGACGCAGCGTACGTCTCAGGCCCCGAGGGTGCAGAACCAGAATTTAAGCCCGAAGGCGCTAATGAGGAAGCCTGCGATTGCGGCTGCGACAATGTTGCTAACTCGGCCCCCCAGCCGGAAGCACCCGTTGAGGAAGCAAAGCCCGTAGCCGTCGAAAACGACGACTGCGATGAGCACTTCGAAACCTCCGCCGGACAGGAAACGGAAGTTGCCGGTGCTGTCGAAACCGCCGCCCCCGCTGCTGAAGCCCCGGAAGCTGCGGCCACCGCAGCCGCTGAAGGCCACGTACAGGGTGAAAACACTGAACTACCCGAGGTTGAAACCACCATGGTGACCCGCCGATCCCTACTGGGCGGCGCGTCCTCGACCATCCCCAATGGTGCCGCACATGCCGCTCACGCCGGAACCACGGCTGCCTCAGCTGCCAGCTCTACTGCTGCCGCCACTACTGCTGCCGCTGCTGGGGGCCTAGCCACCGCCGGAGGAGCCGTAGCCGCCGTCGCCGGTGCCGACAAAGCTGATGAACCCAAGAGCGTAGAACGCACCCAGGTTGTCACTCCCGTTAAGGAACCGGCCGAAACCCGCGAAGTTAAAGCCGAAGCCGAAAAAGAAGTCGACCGTGACCTCTTCGCCGACGCCTCCTTCGTGAGCGAAATGCCCGGCCGTGCCTCCGCACACGCCTGGAGCTTCTTCATCGGTCTAATCCTGACCCCCGTTGCTTGGCTGCTAGCTATCAACGGCATGACCGAACAGTACGGCGTTACCGGCTACCACGTCATGGGCCTAATCCAGCTAGGCCTTGGTCTACTACTAGGCGGATTCATCCTGCTATCTAGCCGCTGGTCCACCCTAGGACAGTGGATCGGTTCGATCCTGCTGCTGGTTGCCAGCGCCGCCTACTACGTCCGCATTGACGTGGTCAAGGACTTCTACACCACCGCTCGCGACTACGTCTCTGGCTTCGGTGAAGTTGGCCGCCGCGTGGCCGATAGCTGGGATTGGTCCGTGAACACCGGCCTGATGACCGCCGCTGGCGTCCTAGGTATCTTCTTGGCGATTGGTGCCCACGGTGCCCGTAAGAATGGCCGCCGTCGCGAAGAGCTACGTCAGAGCATCGAAAAGTACTCAAACTGAGCTAACCCGTTGGAACTAGCTAAAAGTCTAGAGATCCTTCAACAGCGCGCTGAGCTACCTGAACAGGAACTCGGCGCGCTGTTCTCTGCCCTGCGCTTTAGCCAACCACTACGAAATAACTGGCCCGCGATCCGCGCCGAAGCGAATATCCTAAACGCGGTCTATGCCGCGAAAACCGCCGGCCTGGTAGTTGACGCCATGGTGCTACGCAAGCAACTAGCGAACCCGGCCGCCGCCCAGACGATCGCCGAAACCTACGCGCTTACCCAGTGGCGGAACTATGCGCACCTGGACAACCTACTACCGCCGCTGAACCTACCTAAAGGGGTGACGCCCCCTCGGCGGGTAACGAGGCCCGCCCCCCAGGTATTAGCGGAACTATCCCGAAATTGGGAGTCAACCTTCCCGGGATTCGCCAACTTTGGCTGGTCGGAGCGGACCTTAGGGACCATCCTGGCCCTGCTGGAAAGTTCCGGGCCGGCTTTGATTCGCGCCGCCCTAATTGCCGCCGAGGCCGCTCCCTTAAGTACCCGCCAAGAGGACAACTTGGAAGCTGCCCTAACTTGGCAGGCGGGTGCTGCTAACGGCATGACTTTAGGGAGACTAGTGCTCAATCAGGCGGGCGTGGAACCTACCGGGATTGTGCTGTATCAAGCTCGGCCGGCGGTTAATCCGCAGGAGTATCGGACCGCGCTGGAGGAGTATCACCGGGGCGGCCCTGAGGGGGTTTTGAACTGGCTACGCTACTATGCGCAGGCGGTAAAGACCGGGGTGGAGCATGCGCAGATCATGGCGCAGGCAACCTACGGGGGTAAACCGTGGGACGGCTTTAAGTAAGTTTCCACAGGGGCATTAATCCACAAGTTGAACCCTAGGTAGGGGAGCGCGGGCAGGGCCGCCCGATATCTTCATATCACTAAGTACAAATCACTAGGTTCGCGAGCAATTCGTGAACCTGAAGTGATTGAGTGATTGAAGGGAGGGTAGATGCTGCGGCAGGCACTATTCAGACGACCGCGGGACGCTAAGCGGCAACCGGTAATCGACCTATTAGCCCCAGAGAGTACTGAGGGCTCAGTCGCTTCAGGCGTAGGTCTTGCTAGTATCACTGATGAGGGATCGAAAGTCTTCGACCGCGTAATTGGTGGTACCAGGGTGGTTGGCGCAGCTGCCCACCCAGAACCTTCAGCGAATCGGTCAGTCAATGAGCTCATTGGGGAACTCAGCACCATGGTCGTGGACCCGGAAGTTACCGATATCCTGCTGAACCCAGATGGCACTTGGGTTGAGAAATCCGGTCGGCTAGTAGCCGCCAAAAAGTGGCATTTTGGCGAGGCTGAACGCTACCAGTTGGCCCGCTACCTTACCGCCCATGCAGAAACGCGACTAGATTTAGCGGCCCCGATTGCTGACGCCCAAGTAGAGGTCCGGGGGCAAAAACTGCGCCTTAACGCCATCATTCCACCCCTGAGCTCCGGGACCACAATCTCCCTGCGGCGACCAGCCCAAACCCCTTGGAGCCTGGCCACCCTGAAAAGTAAAGGCATGCTTCAGGAAGCACAAGTACAACGCCTGCAGGAACTGATTCGGAGCCGTGAAAACCTGATTATTAGTGGCGGTACCGGCAGTGGTAAAACCACGCTGTTAAGTGCGCTGATCGCAGCCTGCCCGGCCCAACAGCGCCTAATCTGCATTGAAGAGCAGGCTGAGCTGCTGCAGAACCACCCCCACCAGGTAAGACTCTTTCAACGGGCTAAAAACATCCAAGGTGCCGGAGAGGTAAGTCTTCGTGACCTACTTAAAGCTGCCCTGCGGATGCGGCCAGACCGGATCATTCTGGGTGAATCAAGAGGCCCAGAAATAGTGGACGTACTGGCTGCCATGAATACGGGACATCTAGGGTCTATCACTACCCTGCATGCTAATCAAGCTAGTGAGGTACCCCAGCGGTTAGTCAGTTTAGGAATGCAGGCCGGAATGGCTGCTGAATGCATCAAAGCCCAGGCAGATAGTGCCAAATGCACGGTCATTCAGCTGGAACGTACCGCTGAGGGCGGTCGCCGAGTGGCAGAGATTCGCGACTGGGGTGAACTATCGTGAAAAGGATCTTGGGAACGCGCGGTCGACTGAACCTGACCACGTCGGGCCAAAGCAACATAAGTCGCCCGGGGCGAAAAATCTGGCGCTCAAAGCGGGTACAGAACGCTGAAGAACAGCCCCTAGTGTTAGCAATAGCCGCCCTGGAAGCGGGACAGAACCCAGCTACGGTAATGGACAAACTACTCGCGGAAAACCAGTCTTCCCACTGGCGGGCCGCGGCGAAAGTCTACTGGGAAATTAGCGAAAGAACGGGTCTTGAACTAGCGGCAAACCTGCGGAAACTTCAAGCCGAGGTGGTCAAGCGCCGACAGCTGGAAGCCTTAACCGCCAGCCGCCTAGCGGGCCCAGCCTTGAGCGCGAAAATCCTGGCAGCCCTGCCGCTTCTAGGGATTTTGGCGGCCCATCTGGTGGGGATTGAAATCCTGCCCGAACTAATAAAAGGAATCGGCCCCTACCTGCTAACTCTTGGTGGGTCCCTCATACTGCTGGGATGGGGTTGGACCAGGGCGCTAATCCGCAGTACTAGGGAAGCACTGGGACAGAAGGATTACGGACCCTACTACCTAAGCGATCTTTGCCAGTTGACTGTCAGTGCCCTGCAGGCCGGGCTTCCAATCCCCAGTGCCCTAAAGATCTTGGGCCAGCATACGGAAATCCCCGAACTCTACCGGTACGCCAAAGACTTCTTAGAGCCTGAGGCCGCTAAAACAGCGGAGCGCCTGCCGGGTAGTCGGATACTAAAACGACTTGGCTTTGGGAAAGATCCCCCGGAAAGACTGCAGGAACTCAAACAGGCCTTAGAGCCATCTTGGCTTAGTGGCCAGAAAGCTGACGGAGCTCTAGTAGCACTACAAAACAGCAGTGAACAGCAACGACAAGAGGCCGCTGAAGTTTTAATCGAAAAACTCAGCGTAAAAATCACGCTGCCGCTGGGTCTTTGCTACCTGCCAGCCTTCATGCTGCTAGGCGTAGCCCCAGCAGTTATTGCCCTCTTTAAAGGCTGAAGCTGGTAAGACAATACGACCCACGAAGACTTCCAGCGGGAATACGCCACGCATCAAAAATTTCAAAACCAAAAGAAAGAAAGGAAAACCATGAAACAGTTGAAGAAATTCGCCCTCACCCAGTACTGCGCCGCCCAAGTGGCCCTGCAGCAACTAGCCCAAAAACGAGTCGGTGAATCCAATGAAGCCGGAATGTCCACTGCCGAATATGCGATCGGTACCCTAGCGGCCGCCGCCATTGCCGGGGCACTACTAGCCTTCGCAAAATCAGCGACCTTCCGGGACATGATCACCAAACTTTTCAAACAGGCCTTCTCAGTCTAAACCAGGCCCTGAACTCTGAAAAACGAACCATGAAAACCAAAGAACAGGGGATGGTCAGTGTCGAAACCGCCCTGACCATCCCCGTTATCATCCTGGCGCTAATGATGATCCTAACAGCAGGGAAAGCCGCCATTATTCAAGGAAAAACCTGCCAACTAGCCAATCAGGTAGCCCGCCAATACACCCTGAGCCAAAACGCCCAAAGCCAACACGTGACGGCACCAGTGAAACCATCAATCCCCACACCCTACCGGCAGGAAATAAACGGAAACGAAGTTACTATCACATACCCGGCCAGAGTCCTCTTCCACCTGCCCCTACCGGCCATCAGCTGCCAAGCTCAAATCCTGCCCGCCGCAGCCCACGCAAAACCTTAAAACAGTCAGCGCAACCTGGTAAAAAACAAGCGCAAAACCCTGTAAACCAGCCGCTACAAAACCTTGAAAATAGCCCCTACAAAACCCTGAAAATAGCCCCAACAAAACCTTGAAAAACCAACGTAAACCCCTCAAACGACCAGCGAATAAATACCAAAAATGAGCACCCTACGCACCCTGGGCGTGAGCGTAATAGCAATCAGCCTAAGCAGCAGCCTAATCGCCTTCGCCAAGTTCAACCGAACCCAAGCGAAAGTCCAGAACCAAACCGAAAACGCCGCCCTAGAACAAGCCTGCCAAAGCCAATTCCAGCCCCTAAAAACCACCTGCGAAAACATTGCCAAACAGCACCCAGAACTCAAGATCAACACTTGTGAACAAATACCCTGGCCCGGTCAAGAAAACCTAGTCCTTAACCTAAAAACCAGCCAAAACACAAGCCTAATGGGCTACCAAATCGAGCTAAACGCCCAAGCCAAAGCCCTCTGTTTAGCACCCAGCCCCGAAGCAAACCTCAAAAAGGTCACTCAACATCCTGGCTGGTCTGCGGATCCAAGCCCAGAGCCAGATACCGAAGTAGACGAGCCGCCCCCGCCCGATCCAAAGGCTCATTCCGATTCCCACACTTAGGTGACTGCACACAGCGCGGACAACCATTAGAACCCAGATCATCCTTACCGCCATCACAAGAACAATCAGCCACCGCAGAACCAGTCCGAATCACCCACGCCCGCGCCTGCTCAAAAGCGGCCCGCGCAAAACCGGCACCACCAGCAACCGCATCATGAACAAACACCGTGGGCAAACCCGTCTGCGGATGCAAATCCGTAGACAAACCACCCAAATCCCAACGATCACAAGAAGCCAAAAGCGGCAAAATCCCAATCAAAGCATGCTCCGCCCCATGTAGGGAACCAGGCAGCACCGCCGGATCAATCCCCAAAGACTTCGGCACAGACGGATCAACCGTCCACCAAACCGACTTCGTCTCCAAAATGCGCGGCGGCAAACTCAAACGACGATTAGCCACAAACACCATGCCCGGCACACGCAAAATATCGTAATCCGTCGTCTCCGTAATGACATTAACCGTGCCAAAATGCCAACGAACCAGACCATCATGAGTGGAAAACTCATCCTCGACCTGCAGCACCTCAACCGAAACATGCTCCGAAGGACGCGTCCGCAAATCCCCCCGATAAGGACGCACAATCGCCACCTCATCCGTCAAAGACTGCACCTCAAAGAGCTTCGCCTGATGCACATAGATAGCACCCGGATGAACCAGATTCTGCGCCGACGCCTGATCCACCTGGCCAATCACCTGACCAGAATCCTCCAGCACCACCTGCACCTGTGTGCCCATGCCCCGCAAATCAGCTAAATCGTGGGCGCGCACGCCCAAAGTCGCGTTCCAAAACCAGCCCGCCGGACGCTTCGACAACCAGCCAGCTGCAACCATCTTCGCCAAAAACTCGGCACCCGCCTGCGGGGAATCAGCCGGACCTGAACCGGCAAAACCAAAGACCCCAAAATCTGCCTCCGTCAGCGGCAACTCAGCCGCCGCCGCACACAGGTGCGGACCCAAAACAAACGGGTTAGAAACCTCAAAAGCGGTCGGTTCCGGTGGGTCCAAAAGCTCCTGTGGATGATCCAAAAAATACTGATCCAACGGGTCTTCTGCGGCCACAAAAACCGAAACGCCATCACGACCCGCACGTCCCGAACGACCCGACTGCTGCCACAGGGACGCCCGTGTGCCCGGCCAACCGGCCGTAATCGTCGCATCCAAAGCAGACAGGTCAATCCCCAATTCCAAAGCATTAGTCGTAGAAAGCGAACGTAGCTTCCCGCGGCGAATCAGATCCTCCAGTTCACGCCGCTCCTCAGGTAGGAAACCACCACGATAAGCGGCCACCAAAGGCGCCAACTCTGGGTCCGTAAAATCCAGCAGACGGCGGGTCACCTGTGCGACTTGCTCGGCCGCGTACCGGGAACGCACGAAGGTCAAAGAGCGGGCCCCCAGGCGCACAAACTCGGCCGAAAGATGTGCCGCCTCAGTGGTCACCGCGCGACGCTGAAAAGCCAACTCCGGGGCAAGAGGTTGTTCCGCGTCAGGCTCTGAAGTAACGCCCGGGTCTGTCCCAGAGACTTCTTCTGAAAGTGCCGGGGCTGGAACTTCCCAGGGATCTGCGCCGGCAACCTGAGAAACCGCCGGTGCCGGGGTCTCATTCGTGGCCACCCCAGCAGCCCCTAACAGGGCCGGTTGCCACAAGAAAAGACGCCTCACCCCAGCGGGCGAACCATCCTCGCTCACAGAAACTACCTGCTGCTGGTCAATCCCAAGGAAACGAGCCAGCACCCCTGCCGGATCCGCTGAGGTAGCCGAAAGGGCAATCACCGAAACCTGGGCCCCATAGTGGCGGGCCACCCGCAAAAGGCGGCGAACCACCAGCGCCATATGTGCACCAGCCACACCCCGGTATGAGTGCAGCTCATCAATGATCAGGTAGCGCAGTGAACTTAAAAAGCGCGTCCACAGGCCATGGTTGGACAGCATCGCATGGTGAATATAATCCGGGTTCGAAATCACCAGGTCCGCGTGCGCCCGGGACCACTGCTTTAACTCCCGCTGCGTATCACCATCCGCGGTGGTTACCCGCACGCCCAAAGCCGGATTGTGGGCTAGGAGTTGCTGCAAACTGTTCAGCTGGTCAGCAGCCAAGGCCTTAGTAGGGGATAGGTACAGGGCGGTAGGACGACGAGAAACCAGTGAAATCCGATTAAGCTCGGGCCCACCCAGTGTGGCCAAGTCAGAAAGAATCGGCAGCCAAGCAGCCAAAGATTTTCCAGACCCCGTACCGGTAGAAAGGACTACGGGCTGACCATCATGAAGCGCCTGAGCGGCTTGGGCCTGATGAGCCCAAGGCTGGTCCACACCCTGAGTGGCATAAAGATCGCGGATACTATCCGGAACCCACTCAGGCCAGGGTTGATAGCTGGCCGGGCGGGCAGGAACCTCAAGGACTTCACGGAGCTGTTCCGCATAGTAGTGATTAGTCAGGAATTGACCTAACCGCTCTGGAACGTCGGTGGTTGGCTGACCCGCGTCAGCAGCGGTCAAGAGCGATCCTCCACCGGGCAAGCAACCTTCAGGGCGCCAGGATCAACCGTGATCGAAAGTCGACGATAAGAGCCAATGGGGTCACCATCAACCTGAACCGGGCGGGCCACCTTAGTGCTGGTCTGAACCTTCTTGCCCTGCAGGAAGCTCAAGCCGCCGGGCTGTAGCTTATTGGCGTTACCCTTCCGGCCAAAGTTCTGGGCTAGCACTTGGAAACCTAAGGCTGCCCAACCAATCACACCCTTCTGGACGTCCATGGCACAAATATCTAGCAGGCCGTCATCAGAGAGCGCATCGGGCACCAGATTGGCGCCGCCGGGAAGGCGACCGCAGTTCGCGAAGAACAGGGACTTCACGGATAGTTTCCGCACGGTCTGACCGTCATCCACACTTAGGGTCACGTGTAGGCGATCATCGAAAGCGTGTTTTACACCGGCGGCAACATAAGCGCCCCAGCCGATCTTTTCTTTCCAACGAGTATCAGTATCAGCCATCATCTGGGCGTCAAAACCCAGTCCAGAGATCACCAAGAACGGGTGGCGACCATCAGCCATCGGGGCCACCAAATCTGGGCGGGACGGCAGATCGTGGGGACCATCCTGTGCCGTGTCCTGGTCACTAGCTTCCAGCCACGCAATGTCGCGGGCCGAAATCTGCCGGCCAAAAGCGACCTGGGCTGAAGCCTCCAGATTATCGATGGGGATTTTGACGTTACGGGCGTAAAGGTTTCCGGTACCTAGGGGAAGGATGCCGAATTCGACCTCGGTCCCAGCTAGTGCGCCGGCAACTAGGCGGACGGTCCCGTCACCGCCGGCAGCGATAACGCGATCTACGCCCTCGGAAACGGCGGCGGCAGCCTGGGTGCTGCCCGGATCGTCCTCGGTGGTGGGGACAAACTCAACCCGGTCAAACTTGTTTCGTTGCGCGGCTTCCTTGCAGACCGCCTGGAAGCGGTCCAGGTCTGAGATTTTTACCGGATTGTAGATCACGCGCGCCACGTTGAGGTGACCGGTGGCGAAAGACAGGGAGATCGGATTTTCCGGGCCTAGCACCTTTGCTTTGGCGTAAGCGAGCACACCACTAAGTGCGCCCGCACCAATAAGGGGAACCGACCAGAGAAAAGCAGTTGAAGCAGCCATAACCTAAGGTTACCTAAGAAGCTGCCCCAATGGCGGTTAAATCACACGAAAAAGAACCCCAAGGGTCCTGCGCGGCCGCTCGTGTTGCCCTCTAATGACCACGCAGAGTCAACAATTCACGCGGCATAGCGCACACCCGGGCCAGAAAATCTGCTGCCATCATGCCGAAATAGCCCTAAAAGCGGTACACTCTGAACCATGATTGACCTGAAACTTTTGCGTGAAAATCCGCAGATCGCCCGCGATTCTCAGATTGCCCGCGGGAACGACCCGGAACTTGTAGACCAGATCCTCAACGCTGACGAAAAGCGTCGCGCCGCCCTCACCAAGTTTGAAGAGCTGCGTGCCACCCAGAAGAACGTCTCCAAGTCAGTAGGCAAGGCCTCTAAGGAAGAGCGCCCCGCGATCCTCGCCGAAGCTAAGGAACTGGCCGGCCAGGTAAAGGCCGCCGAGGCAGAAGCAGACCAGGCCGTAAAGGACCTAGAGACCCTGGCGATGCAGCTACAGAACATCGTCGAGGGCGCCCCCGCTGGCGGCGAGGAAGACTACGTCGTCCTGCGCCACGAAGGCCCGACCGTGCGCGATTTTGCCGCCGAAGGTTTCACCCCGAAGGACCACCTAGAACTAGCTGAAGGCCTAGACGCGATCGACATGAAGCGTGGCGCGAAGGTTTCCGGCACCCGCTTCTACTACCTGAAGGGCATTGGTGCTCGCCTAGAGCTGGCCATGCTGACCTGCGCCCTAGACCTGGCCGAGTCCGCTGGCTTCACCGCCCTGACCACCCCCACCTTGGTCAGCCCCGAAATCATGGGCGGCACCGGCTTCCTGGGAGCACACGCCGACGAAATCTACTACCTACCCACCGATGACCTGTACCTGACCGGTACCTCCGAGGTTGCCTTGGCTGGCTACCACAAGGATGAAATCATCGACCTGTCTGATGGCCCGAAGCGTTACGCCGGCTGGTCCACCTGCTACCGTCGCGAGGCTGGTTCTGCCGGTCGTGATACCCGCGGCATTATCCGCGTGCACCAGTTCAACAAGGTTGAAATGTTCAGCTACTGCGACCCGGCAGAGGCCGCTGAAGAACACCAGCGTCTACTAGCTTGGGAAGAAGAAATGCTAGGTAAGGTAGGCCTGCCCTACCGTGTCATTGACACTGCGGCCGGTGACCTTGGTTCTTCTGCCGCCCGTAAGTTCGACTGCGAAGCTTGGCTACCCACCCAGGAACGCTGGATGGAAGTTACTTCTACTTCTAACTGCACCACCTTCCAGGCACGCCGCCTGTCGGTCCGTTCCCGCGGTGAAGACGGCAAGACCCAGACCGTAGCCACTCTGAACGGTACTTTGGCTACCACCCGCTGGCTAGTTGCGATCCTAGAAAACAACCAGCTAGAAGATGGTTCCGTGGTCGTTCCTGAGGGCCTACGCCCGTACCTTGGTGGTCGCGAAGTTCTGCACCCGCAGGCCTGAACCCCCACAACTGGGAGGTTTCTTGAGCAGCTTCGAGCAGCACCTTAACGAACCGATTACCCGCCCGGCCCCGGAAGCGCACGAATTGCCGCCCGGCGTGCCGGTCGGGACTTTCGCGGAACTTGTTGAGCACGCTGAAGCTGAACTGGCACACTTCCAGACCGTCCACGAACCGCTGCCTACGACTACTGATGGGCGGGTGGATGCCAGCCAACTGCTGGTAGCCCTAGATATTGACGGGACTATTCTGCAGGCGGATGGGACGACCTCGCCCCGAATGAAGCAGGCTGTGAAGGACCTGCGGGACCGGGGCGCGAAAGTAGTAATCGCGTCGGGTCGGGGACCGGTGGCTGTCCAGTCCATTTCGAAGCAACTAGCGCAGCCGGGCGATTACCTGGTGTGCGCTAATGGGGCCGTGACGATCCAGTTGGATTCGGTGGAGCCTTTTGAGTACCGGATTGTGGATCGGGTCGATTTTGTGCCGCGTGAGGCCCTGTTGGCTTTGGAGCGAGTCGTTCCGGACATGATTTTCGGCGTGGAGATCACCGGCAAGTGCTTTAAGGTGAACCGGCCTTTCCCGGTGGGGGAGCTGACCGGGCAGCAGGTGGTGGCCCCGCTGGCGGACCTGTTGGATGAGCCGGTGGTGCGCGCGATTGCTCGCGCCCCGCAGATGACCCTAGCGGAGTTTGAGCAGGCGGTAGCCGCCGCGAAGCTGGACATGGTGGAGTGTGCAATCGGCTGGACCTCCTGGGTGGATATTGGACCTAAGGGTGTCTCTAAAGCATCCGCCCTTGAGACCTTGCGTCAGACCCTAGGTTTGCCCCAGTTGGGGACAATCTCTTTTGGGGATGGCTGGAACGATGCGCAGATGCTGCAGTGGGCTCACCTTTCGGTCGCGATGGGTGATGCCCCGCAGGGCGTGGTGGATTTAGCTTCTGCCCGCGCGGCCACGGTGGCCGCAGATGGCGTCCCCGCCTGGGTCCAGGCGATTTTGGCTGGCAGCGGGACACAAACCGGTACGAACACGACGGTTGCCCCCGAATTTCAAGGCGACAGCGCGGATCCTACCCGGGAAGCGTGATCGCCATGGCGGATAATCAGATCGAACAGTTAGCCGCTTTTTCGCACCAGGCCGCGCCGGGAGCGCCCTCGGGAAGTTTTGTTGATTTGGTAATGCGGGCCCGCCAGGACCTGCCCGCGAACCTACCTGCCGACCCGCATGAACTGATGGTTGCCCTGGATATTGACGGGACGATCGTGCAGGTTGATGGCACCTTGTCCCCGCGCATGATGCGGGCTTTCCGCGCTTTGCGAGAGGCGGGTGTGACGGTGGTGATTGCGTCGGGGCGTGGTTTGCGGGGCATGGAAGCCTTGTGCGTGATGGCGTGTGAGCCGGGCGATTACCTGGTGTGCGCGAACGGGGCGTTGACGATGCGGGTCGATTCGGTGGCGCCACTGCAGTTGACGGAGGTTAGCCGTCATGAGTTCACCCCGCGTGAGGCTCTGCTGGCTTTGAATGAGGTCCTCACGGAGGGCGAGTTGGCGGTCGAGGTCGCGGGTAAGTATTCGAAGGTGACCGCACCTTTTGGCCCGGGTGAGATGACGGGCGAGCAGATCATTTGTCCCCTAGAGGAGATGCTGGATGAGCCGGTGATCCGGGTGATGGCTCGGCGCCCGAAGGTTAATACTGACGGTTTGGAGCAGATTGCCGAGGACCTTGGGTTGCATTGGGTGACCTATACGGTGGGCCCGATTTCGCTGCTTGATATGGCCCCGAAGGGTGTGAATAAGGGCACCGCTTTGGAGGAGCTTCGTGTGCGTTTGGGTTTGCCTGAGCGTGGCACTTTTGCGTTTGGCGATGGTTGGAATGACGTGCAAATGCTGCAGTGGGCTAGCTGTGGCGTGGCGATGGGGGATGCCCCGCAGGGTGTGGTTGACCAGGCCGAGGTGCGTGCGGGGACCGTCGCGGATGATGGCGTGCCCGCGTGGGTACAGGCGATCTTAGGACGTTATGGCTTGGATACGCTAAAATAATCTTCGACTTTGTTCCCGAGGGCGCTTTGCCGGCTTTACTGGCGGGCTCACTTTGGTAGCAGGTTGACTTGGAGAGTTGTCCGAGTGGCCGAAGGAGATGGTCTTGAAAACCATTGTACGGCAACCCCGTACCAAGGGTTCGAATCCCTTACTCTCCGCCACTAACCCCGGTATTCGTTGGAATACCGGGGTTTTGTTTGCTAATTTTCTGGTTACCAAATTTTGAAGTTTAGACACTTTGTGAGGTATATTTCAGCTAGAAATACAACGAAAGAGTGCAATGAAGCTTGAGCCACATCCCAATATCCTGATCGAGAGTCTTCGTGATATAGGCTATTCGTTTGAAACGGCTGTTTCCGATATTATTGACAATTCGATTTCTGCTGGTGCTTCCGAGATCAAGATTTCTCTTTATATTTTTGATGGTAACTTAACCCTCACAGTTACTGATAATGGAACGGGGCTCACACGTTCTGAGCTTTTAGAGGCAATGCGTTTTGGTAGTTCTGATCCAAGATTAGAAAGACAATCGGACGATCTGGGACGTTTTGGATTAGGTTTAAAAACCGCCAGTTTTTCGCAATGTCGGAAGCTCACCGTCGTTTCGAAGAAAGAAGAAGCTACGTCCTGTTTTTGCTGGGATCTAGATCAAATCGAAAAACATCATGATTGGGTGATCGATGAGATAAATGATGTTTCAAACTTGCCTAAGTTTGAGAGCATGCCAGAACATGGAACCCTCGTCATTTGGCAGAATATAGATCGTATTGATAGAAAGAAGAAGGCCGATTTTGTTAAGAAACTCGAATCTCATATCGGTCTTGTGTTTCATCGTTTTATCAGTCCTATTAGAGGGCTAGGCGCGAAGAAGAAGACAAAAATTTTCCTTAATGGAAATCCGATTTCTGCGATAGATCCATTTTGTCGTGGGTTTACTGCGACGCAGCCCGAGCCTTTAGAAGAGCTAAAACCGGGCGTGAAAATGCAAGTTTTCACTATTCCGAAAAAGGAAAAATTTCCTTCAGAGGTTGAGTACAAGCGATATGCTCTACCTGGAGGATATATTCGCAATCAGGGCTTTTTTCTTTACCGAGCGAACCGTTTGATTAAATGGGGAACATGGTTCGGTCTTCATCCAAAGAGTGCGGATAGTCAGTTAACTAGAGTTCAGCTTGACATAGATAACTCCAATGACGATGAATGGACAATTGATGTAAAAAAGGTATTTGCACAGTTGCCAAGCGATGTTAAAAGCCAGATAGCATTGCTTATTAGTAGTTTTCCGCTTCGATCTAGGAAAGCGCTTGTTCCTAACTTGGCAGCACGGAAGCACCACGCAAAGGATAGCGTTTGGAAGGTACAGACAAGCGGAAACTTGCTTTCTTGTAAACTAGCCTTCGAAAGCCCATTAGTCTCATTCTTCTATGAGTCGCTTGATGAAGAGCAACAAGAGAATTTTGAATCTTTGGTAAAAATCATTGAGGATACGCTACCGGTTGGCACATTGTTTAATTTTGCTCAAAGTATGAGCTTAGATTTTGTAACTCCGAATAGAAGTTCTAAGGAGAAAAAAGTAATTGATGATTATTTCGAAAAGGCATTTCGCGATGATTAGAAATTACTACTTAGCCTAAAAAGTATTAAATAGCGGCAAGGATTTATGATGCTTTCATTCGAGGAAAGAAAAAAACGACTTAAAGAATCTGTAGTTTCGTGTTTAGAAAGTACGGGAGACTACAGCAGGGATAAGATTATTAAGGAAACAAGGCGTTTTTCTGAGGCGTTCTTCCCAGACTCATCAGAGGATCAGGAACGTGCGATCCAGATAGTAACTGAAGAACTATTTGACACGACATTTTCTGAAAAGTCTCCATTCATCATTGCCGAGGATGACGATTCTCGTAATCTACCTCCTATAGATAGGTCGGAATTCTTCTCTAGATATTGTGCTTATCTTCAGCAAGATGGCTCAATGGCTAAAGCAATCGATTCTATTGACGCAGTAACGGAAAAGATTGTTACTAAACTGGCAGATCCTAAGTCCAAAAGTGAGCGAATTCGCGGTCTCGTTGTCGCGGATGTGCAATCAGGAAAAACTGCTAACTATATAGGTTTGATAGCAAAGGCCTTTGATATTGGCTATCGATCGGTCATCGTTCTTTCGGGTATCCATAACAACTTAAGAAAACAAACACAAGAGCGGATAGATGCTGGGATCATCGGCTCGACCCAGAGGGGAAGTATTGGAAATGCGGAGCCAATCGGGGTTGGGCTGCTGCCTGCCGGGAAAGAGAATCTGTCTGTCTTCTCATTTACAACTGCTTGGGGTGATGTGCATAATCACTCTGTTCCGTCAACTTCCAAACTTTCTGATGGCTCAAGAAGCATTCTTGTTACCAAAAAGAATATCCAGTCTTTGACATCTGTATTAAAGATCTGTGATAGCGGACAGATTGCTTACCCTCTGCTTCTGATCGATGATGAGGCAGACAACGCTTCAATTAACGTCGGTAGGAACCCTGAAGATGTTTCGAGAATTAATGGTCTAATTAGAAAAATTCTTTCTCATGACAGTTTCCCCGTCAATTCGTATGTTGGCTATACCGCAACTCCTTTTGCGAATGTATTAGTGAATGCGAATGTTGACGATGAAGTTTACGGTGAGGATATTTTTCCCAAAGATTTCATCATTTTAATGCGAAGCTCTGAAGAATATTTCGGCGCAAATAAGGTTTTTAGCGGTGAGGATGATAAGTATTTATGCCGCTCGCACTTGGAAGAGATTCTTCCCCAGAAACACTCGAAAGATTTTATTCTTCCAAATAAGTTAACCGATTGTATTAAAGATGCGATTTGCCATTTTTTGATAAATGTTGCCATTGAGTCGGCTTCTGACAAGCCGAAACATCGAAGCATGATGGTCAATGTAAGTAGATTCGTTCAAGTTCAAGAACAAATTTCTAGAAGACTTAAAAACTACCTAGATGGATTGGTTGATGAAATTCGATCCGCCGTAAATGAGGCTTCATCATTGCAAGATTTCTTGCAGCAGGATGAGTCTGATGAGCAGTACTTAAGAAGACTGGTTAGTCTCTGGCAGCGAGAATTTATTTCGGATCAAGAAAGCTTTGACCTTCTGGAACTGCTTCGCTTATTCACTAAGGAAAACGCAAGGAATCCGATAAAAATAGTTGTAATCAATGGAGATTCTCCTGATGAACTGACTTACGAAGATGATGCTCTAGTCAACGTGATCGCCATTGGAGGAGATGCGCTTTCCCGAGGTCTAACCCTTGAGGGTTTAGTTACTTCATATTTCGCCCGGAATTCTCGTTCGTATGACACTCTAATGCAGATGTGTCGCTGGTTTGGGTATCGTGCGAGTTATGAGCATCGCTGTAGGATTTGGTTACCTGCGGAATCCCAGGGATGGTATGAATACATTACGAGAGTTGTCGCCGAACTATATGACGAGATTGAAAATTTAGTACAAAGGGGTATTCGTCCTCGCGACTTGGCGCTAAAGATTAGAAAGCATCCGGACCGGTTAATTATCACGAGTGTTAACAAACAAAAGAGTTCAAAAGACTACTTTGATTCACTGGATGTTAGTTGCAAGCTTTTTGAAACATTGTCTTTTATCGAAGATCATGATACGCAATACGAAAACGAAAGTGCGTTTATTCGTCTAATAAATGATATTGAGCAAGACATATCCCTAAACAATCGCGATTTGAGAGACTCAACTAGGCGTAGAACAACTGGGGCAGCTCGAACTTCCAATACTACAGGAAGGATTTATCAGAATGTTCCAGTTGAAAGGATTTTGGCGTTCCTGAATGACTATCGTAATGAGAACAACTACTCACCGAAGACGCAGACAAATCTTTTGTCATCAGCAATTAGGAAGATGAATCTAGTAGGTGAAGCTCTGTACTGGCGAGTTCTAATCGCATCAGGGAAGGGTGGCCAGGTTGTTCTTAGTAACAGCTCAATAGAACCTATATTCGATCTTAACGGAATTAAGTGGACCCTTCGATCGCCTGGTACTGATAGCGGTGGAGGAATCCTACTGTCTGGAGATAACCGAAGGTTGAGTGGTCGTGGAATCGGTGCCGTTGGACTCGAACAGTCGAAATATGAAGAGATACGCAAGGATTATTCGGGGGGAAATAACCCTCCAGACAGTCTATTTATAAGGCATTTTACTGAGCCTGTCTTGGTCTTATTTCCGTTGAAATTTAAAAATCCTATTAACGGTCTGGCGGTCGAAGAAGCTCAGTATATTGGATGGACAATAATGTTCCCTCCAACTAACGTAACTGTGGAAAGTCATTATGTTGTTAACTCATCCTTGCCAAATGATGTGGAGGACCAGGTAGATGAAAACTGAGGGAAATCAATCTGCTAGTTTAGCGTCAATGAGTCCTTGGGATACTCTTGGTGATGCTGAAAATAAAACGGAAATAAAAACCCATATGATCTCGAAGGAGCGAAATCCTAAAAGGATCGCTTGTTACTGGATTAAAGACTACGAACGAAAAGTAGGCATAAAAGTTGAGTATAAGGATGAAAAGCGAGACCTTAAGATTCCTTCCTTCACACAGCTAAAAATTGTCAATGATGAAGTCCGAGGGATCCTTTACATTCTTTTAAATAATAATGATGTTCGTGATGTTTTTGCTGAGCTTTGTTATAGCCTGTGTGGTATTTTACAGGACGCTGAAGAAAAGGATTATCTAGCGTTAACTATAAGTATCCTCTACAAGTGGCGACGTCTTTTTGAAGAAAAGAACAGCGCATTATCAATTGAAAAGCAAAAAGGTCTCATCGGAGAGATTAGCTTTATCGAACAAGGCATCAAGCAAGGAATTGCTGCTTATTCGCTCATAGATGGATGGGTTGGTGGTACCGGAGATCATCAAGATTTTGTCTTCGGCTCTACCTTGGTAGAGGTAAAAACAAAAAGGGGAGGAGCTTACCAAAAAGTTCGTATTTCTTCGGAGCATCAACTAGAGAAGAGTAACCAAGAACGGTTATTCCTAGTGGTTTTTTCGGTTGTCAAAGATGAAATCAACGGTAAGACACTAAATGAGATTATCGAACACTTATTCGGGATGATTGGTATCCATGAGAGAATTGCGTTCGAAAATAAACTAGCTGATTATGGTTTTTTCTTAGAGGAAAAGCATAAAGAGAAATGGAAGATCAACGAGAATCAAGTTTTTGAAGTTGAAGACCAGTTTCCAGCAATTACGCCGAGATCCATACCCCCAGAAATCAGAGCTGTCGCGTATGATCTTGAGCTCGGCGGGTTAAAGAACTTTGAAACCAACATGATGGAATTGGCAAATATTTTGAGGAACGAAAATGCTTAAAGAAGGGGATTTCAATTCTCTTAAAGAAGAAGTTCTAAAAAGAGTCGAGAAAGATGGGCGTCTGCCTGCATATTCCTTTTTCAACATAATGAAAGAGGAACTAGAAGGGACTGTTCGCTTGCCTATTATTATTCCTGTTCATCACTTGGAAAATGTCCCTCCGAATCGGACCTTGGTATCGGGATATTGTGGAACCCCCGACGACTCTCCAGATTTTCTTGAAGGCAAAGGGCCTTTGACTTTAATTATTTCTGACTGGAACACTACTGAAGCCTCGTTGACCCAGAAACACCTAGACGATCTTGCATCGCGACCTGTTGAGTTTTTCCATAAAGTCATTAATGAGAACGACTTTCTACCTACTATTGAAAATACTAATGCTGTTGTCGACTTGGTATTGACCATACAGGAGGCGATGGCAAATGATTCGATTTCAGAACTGAGAGTTATTGTCTTTACTTCTAGGACAAAAGGAAAAAACGTCCATAAGGCGAATTTGTCGGAGATAGATGGCTTACCAGTCGTAGTCGACGTATGGGATCTAAAGAGATGGACCCAATGGCGCTCTTCTGATCAAGAACGTGAGCCGATAGATATCATTCTTGAAGAAAGCGAATATATTTCTGCTCTTAGAGTTGATCAGGGGAGCGAAGATAGTGTCGTATATTTGGCTGCCGTACCTGGTTTGTTATTAGCAAGACTTTATGAAGATTGGCATAATCAGCTGCTTGAACAGAACGTAAGATTATTTCTTCAGAATAGAACTAATGTTAATAAGGGTATTAGACGAACAATCACTGAAGAACCAGAGAGATTCTTATTATTTAACAATGGAATCACCGCGACTGCTGATGAAGTGGTTTTTGTAAACTCAGAATCGAATGCTTCGGTAGGTCGGATTGAGGCGTTTAGTAATTTCCAAATTGTGAACGGTGGTCAGACGACAGCCTCAATTTATAGTGCTTTTAGTGATCTAAAACTTCGGGAAAATATTGAGTCAGTATTCGTTCAGATGAAATTAACTGTGGTAAGCCCTGAGAAAACTACAGAACTAGTTCCTTTAATCTCTCGGTATGCCAATAGTCAAAACAAAATTCAAAACGCTGATTTCTTTTCTAATCATAAATTTCATATTTGGTTTGAACAGTGTTCTAGAAGGATTTTGCCGCTGGTTGCATCCGAAGGGTTCCTACCAAGAAAGTGGTTCTATGAACGGACAAGAGGTCAGTACGACTCCGAAAAAACACGTCTTAAAGGAAGAGTTGCAAGAAGAGAGTTTGAATCTGAGTTTCCTAAAGATCAGAAATTTACGAAGACAGATCTAGCAAAATACTACGTTTCTTGGACCGATGAGGGGTATAAGGTAAACCTAGGTGCAGAGAAAAATTTCCTATTTTTTGCGGATCTTATTTCTAAAGAATGGGATGAAAATCCGGAAATATTTGATGATGATTTCTACCGAGAGCTCATTGCCAAGAAACTAATCTTCGATGCAGTTAGGGACGTCGTCGGTCATGCGACATGGTATGAAACTGGGGGATATCTTGCCCAGCATGTACCGCTCACAATTGGATTAATAAACGCAGCTGCCCAACGAGTTGGTAAAAAAATAAACTTTATGAACATCTGGGAAAGGCAGGAGGTACCTGAGGATTTTAGGAAGTTTATTTTAACTTGTGGAGAGATTGCACATCACATTCTTTTGAATCCTGAAAAAGGGTATAGAAACGTAACCGAATGGGCTAAAAAGGAACAGTGCTGGGGTAAAATCTCTGAAAATCTGCCTAGAATTCCAAGTAATTTTGAAAGATTCCTTATTTAGTTTTGGAGTATTTTCTGAAAATTACCTATGAGTTAGTATTCAAATTATCTATTAGAATCTTGGCAATCTGATTTGCTAGAAGAGGGGGGACCGCATTTCCAACTTGTTGGAATGCGGAGGTTCTTCCGCCTTCGAAGTAGTAATCGTCCGGGAAAGTTTGGAGTCTGGCTGCTTCGCGAACCGTTAGACTCCGGGCTTGGGAGGCATCGGGATGGATAAAATAGTGACCGTCCTTGGAGATATGGGCTGTAACAGTTGTTGAGGGTTTGTTACTAACCTGGACGCGGAACCGGTCAGGGAAAATAATCTCTTTACCTGATTCAATCCCTAAAACGTTCTTGTGCTCAGGAAGGAGATAGGTAGGAAAATCATAGAGATTGGCAGATCTATCGTGCACCTGCGTAAAAGCGCTAGCGAATAAATACCGTTCGTAATCCTTAGCCATATGGGCTCTAGTGTCGTGGTTAAGAACGATTGTTTGTTTTTTGAACCCTCCTTCATACCATCGTTGATAAATTGAAGGTTTCTCGAGTTTTGTTGAAGATTTAATCGGTCGTTCGTTCTCGTCGAAGACAAGCGTCTCTAAGTACTCTTTTACCTTGTCATCTCTTACGGCAGATAGAAGTCTTTCTTGTGCTTCTGAGAGGAACTTATTTCGTGAAGAGAATCCAGGGTGATTTCGGCGCGAGAATTCCCCACCAAGTTTTGGAAGATCACCAATTGCATCATTTACCGTTGTCATTTTTTGGGGCTTTAAACAAGCAATTTCTGTGCGTTTACTTATCTTAGTTCCAACCAAAATGACTCGATGGCGAGCTTGAGGGATTCCGTATTTTTCTGACTTAATTAGATAATCAAGTGGGGAGGAAGGGGACTCGGTAGAAAGAGAGTGTAATTGGTAACCAAGTGCTTCCATATCTCCCTTGATAAGAGAGAAAATCTTTTGAGATTTTCTGGTCGCACTTAGCATGCCTTTGACATTTTCCATTACGAAAATATCTGGTTGGATTTTCTCAATGAATCTCAAATAGCAGCGGTAGAGCGTCTGACGCTCATCATTTTCGAATGATTCGCGGTCTTCGTTAGTGCGTCTGGCACGTCCAACCAGCGAATAGGCTTGACATGGCGGACCGCCGATTAGAACCGTCGGGGAATTCGGATAGTTTTCAAGTCGTTTTAGAGCTTCGTTGACGTGGGCGTCATTTCCCTCTTCCAAGGCTTCGCAAAGCGTCTCATCCTCAGCCTGCTTATATTCATTCGCATATTTGGCGGTTAATTTATCAAAGTTTTTCTCAGAGGGATCAAGAGTGTATTCGATGTATTCTTTCGGGGCTTTTCCCTTATTTTTGTCGAGGATACGACGATAGAAAGAACGAAGTCTAAGCGTCTTGTGAGCGTTTGGATCTCTTTCTACAGACATTAAAATTTTAAATGCCCTATTTCCATACTCGTCCCTTAAGGCCATAAAACCCTCTCCCAAGCCTCCGGGGCCAGAGAAAAGATCGATGATTGGAATTGGAGTATTTCCTTCGTTCACTGCCTTTTGCATGTTGATAAGACTACCAGGACGAACTGAAAGTTTTATCCTCACGTGCCCGTATGGTGGAAATCTAAAATTGTGTATAAACGGGCCTATGGTGTTGACTCCAATTCTATGCCTGAGCTTGTACAAGAGTATAGGATTGTGTATTCTTTACGGGTGCTAACCTAGGTTGGCATAGGAGACGTGGCCGAGCGGCCGAAGGCGCTCCCCTGCTAAGGGAGTAGGGGCCATGAAAGTCCCTCATGGGTTCAAATCCCATCGTCTCCGCCAATGCCCCGGTATTCGTTGAAATACCGGGGTTTTACTTTTCCCTAATGGGGATAAAACCCCACTTTAGTCCCGGGTTCCGGATTTCACTGGTATCTTAGACCGCGTGCGTTACCTGTATATCGTGAACCCGGCCGCCAATGGTGGCAAAGCCGCAAAAACGCCCGAGCACATCCGGGCGTTCTATCAGGACGCCGAAAACGATCCCAACCGCTCTTGGGAACTACCCGAATATGAAATCCAACTAACCGAAGCGCCCGGTCACGCCACCGAACTCGCCCAAGCGGCCGCCCCCAACTGGGATGTAGTGGTCGCCGTTGGCGGTGACGGCACCGTCAACGAGGTCTGCCGCGGCCTCATCGAAGCCAAACAGGGCACCCTAGGCGTCATCCCCGCCGGCACCGGTAACGACATGGCCGGCGGCCTAAACCTACCCAAGAACCTACGCGAAGCCCTGGTGCAACTGCACCTGGGTCACGAGCACCCCCTGGACTACGGCCTAGCCAACGGGAACGTCTTCATGAACAGCGCCTCCGTCGGCTTCGACTCCCTAGTCGCGCACCACACGAACCAGATCAAACTCAAGGTCCGCTCCCACTGGGCTTACGTAATCGGCCTGATTACCGCCCTGGTTTCCTTCCGGGCACCGACCGTGCAACTTCCCGAAAACCTGCCCGAACGCGCCGGCTGGGGCGGTCAAAAACGCGACCTGTGCCTCCTCGCCGTCTGTAATGGGCGCTTCTACGGGGGCGGGTTTGAGATCCTCCCTGACGCGCGCCTAGACGACGGGCAGCTAGATATCTGCCTGATCACCAATATTTCCAAACTGCGCCTACTGAGCCTGCTGCCCACCATTTTTATGCACACGCACCTGCGGCAGCGTCGCTACGTTCGGGCTTGGCGAGGGCGCTCCCTCACCTTAAACATGCTGGGTTCCGCCTACCTTTGTGTAGACGGGGAGATTATCCCCCTGGAGCGAGGGGAGCGCGTTGACTTCCAGATCGTCCCGGGGGCGATAAAACTACGCAGCTAAAAGGTTGTGGTACACATAACCGGTTCTAAATTTGCCGGCGCCACACGAAATGCGTATAGTATTCATTTGTTGACTTCAGTTAACAAGCCTGCGCTCGTAGCTCAATGGATAGAGCATCTGACTACGGATCAGAAGGTTGGGGGTTCGAGTCCCTTCGAGCGCGCCACAGTTTCAAAATCACCCGGAAGAAAAACTTCCGGGTTTTTTGTTGCCCAAAATCAAAATTTTGGCCAGATAAAAACACCACAGCCAAGTACCTAGCCAGTTAGAAAAAATACCAGTACGCTTTAGGTATGCCAGAAACCCGGCAAAGCGTCCTCGGCGCCAACCGGAACGGTAAAACTAACAACTCAAAGATGAAAGAACATCATGAACAGCAAATTTCGTGGGGTAATTCCCCCGGTAGTTACTCCGCTCACCGCTGACGGACAGCTAGACGTAGAAAGCCTAGAACGCTCCATTAACCGTATGATCCACGCTGGTGTTAATGGCCTATTCATCCTAGGTTCCTCTGGTGAAGTAGTCTTCTCCACTGACGCTCGCCGTCGTGAAATCATCGAAAACTCCATCCGCATTACCGCCGGTCGCGTCCCTGTCCTAGTGGGCTGCATCGACACCGAAACCAACCGCGTCATTGAACACGCCAAGGTCGCCCAGGAACTAGGCGCTGACGCCATCGTCGTCACCGCCCCCTTCTACGCCCTAGGCTCCAACGTCGAGGTCGAACAGCACTTCCGCCTAGTCCACGCCGCCGTGGACCTACCCATGTTCGCCTACGACATCCCCGTCTGCGTACACACCAAACTTCCCGGCGACATGCTCATCCGCCTAGGTCTAGACGGCGTCCTAGCCGGCGTAAAGGACTCCTCTGGTGACGACGTCTCCTTCCGCTTCCTCACCATGGCCAACCAGAAGGCCGGCCACCCCCTAGTGATCCTCACCGGTCACGAGGTCGTCGTCGACGGTGCCTACATGTCCGGTGCCGACGGCTCCGTCCCCGGCCTAGGTAACATTGACCCCGAAGGTTACGTCCGCCAGTGGAACGCCTACCAGGCCGGTGACTGGAATGCTGTACGTGCCGAACAGGATCGTCTAGCTGCCCTCATGCGCATTGTCACCGTTACCTCCGGGGTAGCCGGCTACGGTGCAGGCGTTGGTGCGTTCAAGACCGCCCTCAACCTACTGGGTGTCTTCAACTCCAACCGCATGCCTGAACCCGTTAAGGCCCTAGAAGGACAGAACGTCGAAAACGTGCGCGCCGTCCTCGTTGAAGCTGGCCTCCTAGCAGGCTAGTCAGCGCCCTCGGGCCAAAAGCCAAAAGGGAAAGCCACAGGTTTCCCCCTAGGTCACCAAAACTCAGTATCCACAACCCCCACCGTACACATCCAATGTCACCCGGTGGGGGTTGTGTCTGCTTGTCCCTTATCCTAAATACATGAGCATGTTCCGAAACGAACCCAGCCAAGAAGCCGCCCAGCAAGAGCGCAAAGCCGCGAACTCTGACCTCAAGACCCGCGGGATCTCAGACACTGCAACCCTAAACCGGGGTACCCAAACCCACCATGGGGTGACCCGTGACGACTGGGACGGCTGGTGGCGCGAAGCCGTGATCTATCAGGTCTATCCGCGCTCCTTCGCCGACGCGAACGAGGACGGCATGGGCGACCTGCCCGGCGTAATCGAAAAACTCGACTACCTGGCCGCACTGGGAGTAGACGCAATCTGGCTCAGCCCCTTCTACCCCTCACCGCAAAAAGACGCCGGCTACGACGTCTCAGACTACTGCGATATCAACCCCACCTTCGGAACCCTAGAAGACTTTGACCTGCTGGTGGCCGGCGCGCACGCCCTAGGGATCAAAATCATGTGCGATATCGTCCCCAACCACACCTCCGACCAACACGAATGGTTCCAAGCGGCCCTAGCTGCCGGACCCGGAAGTGCCGAACGTGAACGCTACATCTTCCGCTACCAGCCCGAAGGCACCCCCAACAACTGGGGCTCCATCTTTGGTGGGCCTGCCTGGGAACCAGTCTTCCCACACACCGGTAATCCCGTAGACGAAGGCTGGTACTACCTACACCTCTTCGACGTCACCCAACCAGACCTGAACTGGGACAACCCGGAAGTGCCCGCCTACTTCGATCGAGTCCTCAAATTCTGGTGCGACCGTGGTGTTGACGGCTTCCGCATCGACGTTGCCCACGGCATGGTCAAAGCCCCCGGACTACCCGATGACGAAATCGGCCCCGACCGCTACGCCGACGCCGGTGAGGACGGCAGTGGGGCAGCACTCTCAGAACAACTATCCGCCAACGAACACCCGGAAAATTCCGGGCCCGCATCCGGCGTCCCAGATAGTGAAGCGGCCAGCCCCACGGCCTCCGATAGTGAGACGGCCACCCCCACGGCCCCCGGAGCGCTAGCCACCCCACCCGGCGGCTCCAACATCGCCCCCTACTTTGATCAGCCCGGCGTACACCAGATCTTCAAACGCTGGCACAAGCTCCTAGCTGGCTACGCGGGCAATAAGTGCGCGGTAGCCGAAGCCTGGGTTGAACCCGCCGAAAGATTCGCCGCCTACACGGCCCCCGGTGAACTACACCAAGCCTTCAACTTTGCCTTCCTCGCTGCCGGCTGGGACGCCCCCGCCCTGCGCGCAGCTATGACCGCCTCCAGCCAGGCCAATGACCGAGTCGGCGCCCCCACCACCTGGGTCTTGTCCAACCACGACGTTGTCCGGCATGCCACTCGCTTCGCCTACCAGGCCGACTGCGGCTTTGACCCCGCCGGTGGGATCGGCGTCGATAACCCACAACCCGACACTGGGCTCGGCTTAGCCCGCGCCCGGGCCCTATCCCTCTTCATGCTAGGACTACCCGGCGCCTCCTACATCTACCAAGGCGAAGAACTCGGCCTACCCGAACACACCACCCTGCCCGACGAAGCCCGCCAAGACCCCACCTGGTACCGCTCCAACTATCGGGCCCGAGGGCGCGACGGAGCCCGCGTCCCCCTCCCATGGCAACCCGAAGGGCCCAGTTACGGCTTCACCATCACCGGGGCGGACTGCCAACCGTGGCTACCGCAACCCGAATACTGGGGTGAGTACGCGGCCTCGGCCCAAGAAAAGGACCAAAACTCAACCCTTAACCTGTACCGCCAAGCCCTAAAAGTCCGCAAGACCCACCACCTGGGACGGGTCGCAGCTGGCCAGCCCGGCATCCAGTGGGTCGACCAAGACCAGAAGCTAGGGGAGCGGTGGGTACTGGCCGTCCAAAATGGGGACGTCCAAGTACTCATCAACATGGGCGAAAACCTACTACCTACCGGTGACCTTTTTGCTGCTCTGGACGCCAGTGGGGCAGAAGAAGTCCTAGTGGCCTCAGACCAGGTACAGCCGCGGGAAGACCTAGGAAAATACCTAGAAAGTCACGGTGGGGGACTGCCGCCCACCACCGCCATCTGGATCAAGAACCCCGCTAAACCAAACGTAGAGGAACCACAAACACATGAGTGAACTAGACCTGAACTGGGGCCCCGAACAAACCGCCCGAGTCCAAAGAGTTCAGCGCTTCAGCCGAATCTTCCAACGCGTGTGGCTGCAACTACCCGCCGAACTGACACCCACCCAGTCGTCTGCCGGCCAAGTTTCACCCGAGCAGCAACCTGCAGTACAAAAACTCCAGGCGGGCTGGCCCGTACAACTACAGCTCCCCCAAACCGGGGAAAGCCCCGCTGAACGCACCTACACCATCGCGCAGGTACAAGAATCTGCGAACGGCCCCCGCATCGCCCTGGACGTGGTAGTACACGACCAAATGGCCCGCTACGGGGTCACCGGACTTAGCAGCACCCTAGTTGAGCCTGAACCATCCGCCAACCCCATGGCGGACATGATGTACGCCCCCGCAACCAGCGACCACCCCGAAATCGGGCTCACGTCCCTGCCCCCAAAAGTTACCGCCGCCGAAGACGTCACCGCCGGACCCGGAGCCGCCTGGGCAGCCCGCACCAGCACCGGAAACCAAATCAAACTAAAACTAGCCTCCGGAAACCACACCCTAACCCAGCTATACCAGTACCCCAACCCGGCAATCGCAATCGTGGACCCGGCAGCCATCCCCGCCGCCATCGCACTTCAAGCCCCCGTCCTGATTGGAAAAATCCCCCACAAGGCTGACCGTCGTCAAGTCCCCGACACCCACACCGACTGGATCCGACCACACCAAGACACCGAAAGCCGCCTAAAAGAAATCCTGACCGAGATTGAAAGCGAACCCGGCCTGAGCACCCTCGGGAAAGAAAAACGCTACTGGGTAGCCGGCAGCCAAAACTTTGTGCAGGAAATCCGCACCCTACTGACCGAAAAACTAGGCGAAAAAGAATCGGCCCTAGCAACCGTCACCTTCTGGACGGAAAACTAGAGCCGAAAAGAAACGAATATCAGAGCTGCTCTGAACCCGAATCAAAGAAGTTAATCTGACCGAACGGAGCCTCAGCGCCGGCGGCCGCATCCTGCGGCACAATCACGTCACTCAAAGCCACATTACGGGCCAAACGGGTCAACTTCTGCTCCGAAGCCAAAGAACGACGGTAGCTAGTAGCCAAGTTAGCGAAGAACGCAATCACCAACAGGTACAAAACCAAGTCGGCACCACGGCCAACCCCAAGGAAAGACGCAATCTTCGTGACCAAACTAGGCCAAATAATCGCGAAAACCGCAAAGAACATGAACGCAATCAGCGTCAAACGACGAGTCGCCAACGAACGCTGACCATGAGGCACGCGCAAAGTAAAGTAAGCGATTAACGCCACGCCCAAAAGCAGCAGAATCTTAATCGCGATCTGCCCAGAAGAAGCAAAACTAAAAGCGAAAAGCATCAAAACCCCAATCCTCAGCGGAACAATAGGTCCACCACAATATTGATGGAGTTCAACAACGACTGCCCCTTAGCGCGGGAATAGTCGGTGTAACGAATATGGACGGGAACTTCCTCGTAAGGAAGCTTAGTGGCAGCCAACTGACCCATAATCTGAGACGCATGGGCCATCTGATTCTGGGTCAAATTCACGGCTCCGGCAGCATCGCGACGAAGCAGACGCAAACCATTGTGAGCATCGGTCAAATGCAAGCCAGTGCGGTGACGCGACA
The DNA here is from genome assembly GCF_001907245.1 of Boudabousia liubingyangii. Lineage (GTDB taxonomy): Bacteria > Actinomycetota > Actinomycetes > Actinomycetales > Actinomycetaceae > Boudabousia > Boudabousia liubingyangii. The sequence continues at coordinate 395,646 of NZ_MQSU01000001.1, read as the reverse complement.
GATAAGCCACCAACTGCAAAGTAATCCGCTTCAACCAGCCAGATTCCACCGGCGTACCACGGAATCTAGAACCAAAAACGATCCCCAGATTCTTCTCTTCGGCAGTATTGCGCATCATCAGCGCATCCGACACCTGATGCTGGCCATCAGCGTCAAAAGTCACCAGGTACTTGGCATCCGTCTGGTTTAGGACAAACTCGATACCGGTTTGCAAAGCGGCACCCTGCCCAAGATTGACCGGGTGCTTAACAACATAGGCCCCCGCTGCGGAAGCCTCAGCGGCGGAGTTATCCCGCGAACCATCATCGACACAGATAATAAAAGGGAAAACTTCACGAGCTTCACGGACTACCTGGGCGATGACAGGCTCTTCGTTATAGAGCGGGATCACTAGCCAAGTATCAGTGATTTTTTCTGCCATAAGCCTTATTCTCTCAAAAAACGCGACAATTGTCTGTTACTACCACAGTTTTCCAACAGAGATGGGTGCTTTTCACAAAAGTATCCACTTTGTGAATGCTAAACACAATCTTAGCCGATTGCTTTTAAATGCTATTAATCTGCCTTATTGCTTGGTAGAATGTGCTTGGTAGCGGGTGTTTTTCGCGCTGCTTGACCTTAAGCTTATATGCTTCGGGCCAGTTGTCATTTTGATGAACAAAAAGAGGTTATAACTGATGACTCGTGATTTGATTCCCGCCGCAAAGCCGATTATTGGCGATGAAGAACGCGCTGCGGTAGATGCCGTACTACGTTCTGGGATGGTCGCTCAGGGCCCGCAGGTTAAGGCATTCGAAGAAGAATTCTCTGCCCACTTCGTAAACGGTAAGCCCTGTGTAGCAGTAAACTCCGGTACTTCCGGCCTGCACCTAGGCCTACTAGCAGCTGGAATCGGCGCTGGCGACGAAGTTATCGTCCCCTCCTTCACCTTCGCTGCAACTGGCAACTCAGTCGCCCTAACCGGCGCTAAGCCGGTCTTTGCCGACATTGAACTAGACCATTTCTGCCTTGATCCGAAGAGCGTCGAAGCTTCCATCACCGAAAACACCAAGGCCATCATGCCTGTGCACCTGTACGGTCACCCGGCTGCCATGGATCAGCTACAGGCCCTAGCCGACAAGCACGGCCTGATGCTATTCGAAGATGCCGCCCAGGCTCACGGCGCCTCCCTCAACGGTACCCCGGTTGGCGACTTCGGCACCTTCGCCATGTTCAGCCTCTACCCGACCAAGAACATGACCTCCGGTGAAGGTGGCATGGTTTCCTGCATCGACGAAAACATTGCTCGTCGCGTGCGCCTACTACGTAACCAGGGCATGGAAAAGCAGTATGCTAACGAACTAGTTGGCCTTAACAACCGTATGACTGACATCCACGCCGCCATTGGTCGTGAACAGCTCAAGAAGGTTGACGCCTGGACCAAGACCCGCCAGGAAAACGCCGCTTTCCTTTCCTCCCACCTAGAAAACGTGGTTACCCCCAAGGTTGCCGAGGGTGCCGTTCACGTCTACCACCAGTACACCATCCGCGTGGAAGCCGGCATGCGTGACGAGATCGTCCGTCGCCTCCGCGAGGAATACCAGGTTGGCTCCGGCGTTTACTACCCGATCCCCAACCACCGTCTAGAATCCCTAGCTCCCTACGCCCCGGGTCTAGAACTACCGACCACCGAAGAAGCCGCCAAGACGGTTATCTCCCTACCGGTTCACCCCTCCCTGTCTCAGGAAGACCTAGACCGCATTGTTGAGGCCGTTAACGCCCTAGCTAAGGCAGGTGCGTGAGCGAATGGCTAACCTACGCGTCGGCCTAATTGGCCTAGGCTCCATGGGGCGTCACCACGCCCGCGTCATCCGCGAAACCGAAGGTCTAGACCTAGTTGCCGTTGCCGATCCCGGTGGCGACAAGTTCGGGGTAGCCGGTGACCTTGAAGTCCTACCCAACGTTGAAGCTCTAATCGAAGCTGGTTTGGATGCGGCTATGGTCGCAGTTCCGACCGTTTACCATGAGGAAACCGCCCTTAAGCTTGCTGAAGCTGGCGTACACACCATGGTGGAAAAGCCGATTGCCGCTGACGTTGAATCCGGTGAACGCGTTGCTAAAGCCTTCCAGGATGCCGGCCTCGTCGGTGCTGTTGGCTACGTGGAGCGCTGCAACCCGGCACTGCTAGAAATGCGCAAGCGCATTGCTGACGGTGAGCTAGGCCAGGTCTTCCAGATCGCCACCCGCCGTCAGTCCCCCTTCCCGGCACGCATCTCTGACGTTGGTGTCGTTAAGGACCTAGCCACCCACGATGTGGACCTATGCGCCTGGGTTGCTGGCTCTGACTACGCCGCTGTTAGCGCCCAGACCACCTTCCGTTCCGGTCGTGAACACGAAGACATGGTGACCGTTTCCGGTCGCATGAAGAACGGCGTCCTAGTTAGCAACCTAGTTAACTGGCTCAGCCCCTTCAAGGACCGCATCACCGTCGTCACCGGTGAAACCGGTGCTTTCGTGGCCGACACTGCCATGGGGGACCTGACCTTCTACCGTAACGGTTCAGTGCCTTTGGAATGGTCCCAGATTGCTGCCTTCCGCGGTGTTTCCGAAGGTGAAGTTACCCGCTTCGCCCTGAACAAGCGTGAACCGCTACGTGTGGAACACGAAAACTTCCGCGATGCGATCCTAGGCAAGCGCCAGGATCACGTCTCCATGGAAGAAGGCGTTCAGACCCTAAAGGTTGTCGAAGCAATCCTGCGCTCTTCAGAAAACGAAGGCGAACTGGTCCGCCTCTGATCTCTGATTTGTCGGGGTATGGGATAAAACCCATACCCCGACTATCTTTTTCGGCTAAAGATTTAGCCCCAAAGCCACTGGCGATGTGCTTTCTTATTCTGTTCAAGAAAAAGCAATCCGAACTAGGTAGTTAGCGGCACGTGGGCACGTAGCTAAGATAAAAAGACCAGTAGGATAAGATAAACAAACACTGTGGTTACTACACAGTCTTCGATCACCAACCCGGGGGAGAAAGTAATGACCAAAAAAGGATTACTAGTATTTACTGATTCTTTTCCATTCGGCATTGGTGAAGAATTCTTCGAACAAGAAGTCTGGAAGTACGAAGACGTCTTCGACAAGATCGTAATCATCTCCCAACGTACCAACCTAGACTCCCCGCAAACCCGAAAGATCCCCGCCAACGCGGTGGCTCGAAAGCTTGAACCGGTCTCCAACGATGGCTGGCTAAAACGGGTCCTACTTAACTTCCCAACCATCATCGGACGGGAAAAGTTCATCTCTCCTAGGCGTTGGAAATCGCCCGCTAATGCCGTGCAGGACATCAAGTTCGCGGCCAAATTGCTTGAGATGCGAAAGCGTCTACCCCTAGTGCTAAAAGCCGAAGATTTTGAAGACTGCGATGAGGTCGTAATCTATTCGTACTGGTTTTTCACCGGTGTTGGCCTAGCCGACGCCGTAAAAAATCACCTGTTGAAAGACAAAAAGGTCACTATTGTCTCTCGTGCTCACGCCTATGACGTGGATGAAAAGGATGCCCCTTTCAACTTTATTCCGGCCCGTCCCTACCTACTTTCTAAAGCCGATATTGTCTTCCCCATTAGTAACTACGCGCAGGCTTTCTTAGACTCTGTGAAGGTGGAACCAAAAGCCCAGATCGAGGTCGCTCGCTTGGGTGTTCCTGAAAACACCCCCAAGGTTCGCGCCCAAACCAGCCCATTTAGGATTGTCAGCTGTTCCCACCTAGCCCCCTACAAGCGTGTGGACCTACTACTTGAATCAGTTGCGGAACTGGAAAAGCTGGGTGTCCCCGTAAGGTGGACCCACATTGGTGAAAGCAACCCAGAGCTGCTAGACGCGATTAAAACTAAGGCGTCGGAACTCCTTTCACCCGAAACCTACGAATTCTTGGGCTATGTTCCAAATGAAAAAGTTCGAAAGTTCTATGAGCAGTCCGAGATTTCCCTATTCGTCAACGTCTCTAATAGTGAGGGCGTTCCCGTCTCGATCATGGAGGCACTCTCTGCCGGCATTCCCGTACTGGCAACCGACGCTGGCGGAACCAAAGAGTTGGTCCAAGAAGGTCGAAATGGCTGGGTAATACCGGTAGATATTTCCCCCGTAGAAATTGCCAAGAAACTCCAAGAGATAGCTGCGTTGCCTACCTCAGAGATTGAACAGAAATCTGAGATGGCGCTAACAGTTTGGGATGAAATGGCCAACGCTCAGAAGGCGTATGGAACAATGGTTAATCGTCTAATTAACCTCTAGAGATTTCGAAAAGCGAAGATGAAAAACTTTATTCGCCGACTAGGTGAGCGCAGTCCTTTCCTAAAGCACATGCTCACCCTAGTGACTGGAACAGCACTAGCGCAGATTGGTTCAATCCTGCTGCAGCCAGTCCTCTCTAGGATCTACACCCCGGAAGTAACCGGGGACCTAGTGGTTTTTTCTTCGTTAACAGCAATCATTACCTCGGTTGCGGCACTGCGCTATGACATGACCATCATGCTGCCAAAATCAGATGATGAAGCACGCCAATTAAAGCGACTTTCAACCCGTTCAGTCATAGCTACCTCGGTAATCTTCACGATTATTTCCATACTGGTATACCCATACGTAAAAGGTAAGTATGGCGATATGGCCGCGTTCGCACTGCTATTTGGTGGGGCCTCGGTATTCCTCATGGCTGACTCTTCAGTTATCCAATACTGGCTAAATCGGAAACTGAACTATAAAGCAATTGCAATCAACCGAGCGCAACAATCACTAGGTATTCAGTTAAGCCAAATTGCCTTGGGTCTGGCCGGCATCAAGAGTGTTCTAGGTTTGTTGTTCGGGCTTCTAGCTGGGCAACTTGGTGCTTGGCTAAATATTCAGCGAAAAGTGCCGGATTCGAAAATTCCACCAACCCCGACCACACCAAGTATTAAGAGCCTTGCCTGGCGATACAAAAAGATGCCCCTACTAAACGGGCCAAACACCTTGGTCGACGCGATTCGCTTCAATGGCATTATTTTGCTTTTGACCTTCACCTTTGGTCGCGCCATGGGCGGCGAATTCTCTAAAGCTTGGGCCCTAAGTGAAGCCCCGGTGGCACTAATTAACGGTGCCATTAGTCAGGTATTCTTCCAGCGTCTAGCAACCGTTGAGCGCGGCCAAATGACACCGCTAGTCAAATACTCAATCAAGCGAGCCTTCCTAATCGGGATTATCCCATTTACGATTTTTTACTTTGCCGCACCACCGCTGTTAACTTGGTTCCTCGGGCCAGGCTGGGAAAATGCCGGCTACTATGCCCAAGCACTCACCCCCTGGTTGTACCTACAGCTGGCCACTTCCCCCATTTCCTACATTTTTATCGTGACCGAACAGCAGCAGCTGCTGCTAGCTTTCGCGGTACTATACGCCATTGGTCCGCTCACTTTCCTTTGGCTAACCCCATTTGGTGCGCTGCAAACCATCCAGATCTTGTCATTCATCATGGCTGGAATGCTGACTCTAATGCTGATTCTTTCTGTGAATACCGCTAAGTACTATGACCGTCAGCCGGTTCCGCAGGCCACCTTGACCGCTGAAGAAATCGAAACTGAAGTGGAAGCTGAAAAGCTTGAAGATGAAGTAATCAATGTGGATGCCGCTGAAATGTTGGGGTTTGAGGACCAGCCCCACGAAAATGGCAAGCCTGAAGAAGGAGAAGAATAATGACCGGTTGGCTCTATTTTTGGCTGGCAGCATTACTCTCTACCGCCTATTTAGGGACCCTTGGGTACCCATTGGTGGCCTTCTTCTTACGGGGAAAACGTTCCCTTCTGACGTTGCTTTTAGCGCCGGCAGCAGCGGTTTCTTTCCTAGGCGTCGCCGCAGTAGGATTCCACTACCTGCATATTCCTTGGGCCGCGCTCACCTTCCTAGTAACTTGGGGGATCGTCTGGCTGATTTTCCTGATTCTTAAGTTAACAGTTTGGACCCCAGATAAAGAAACTCTGCGTTCTTCCACCTCGTTAACAGTACTAGGGGTAGGGCTTCTAACTGCGGCCACTGCCACCATTCTATTTGCGTATCGGCTACAGTTCCCGGACTCGATTAGCCAGACCTTCGACGCGGTATTCCACCTAAATCAGACGGAACTGTTCATGAGACGTGCCGATGCCTCATCCCTGCACGTTGCGCTGACGGCAAAGAATCAGTGGCAAGGTTTCTACCCTGCCGTCTGGCACGGCATTGCCGCCTTGATTGGGATCCTAACGAAAGTCAATGCCCCGGTCGCTACCAATATTCTATCGATCTTTGTCATCGCGATTCTCTGGCCCGCCTCAGTTGGCTCCCTCGCCTACGTTATTGGGGGAAAGAAACGCGGGAAGCTAATCCCCCTAGCGATGGTGGCTTCACTAGCCTTTGTGCAGTTCCCCTTCCACCTGCTTGACTACGGGGTCCTGTACCCAACGCTGATCGCCTATGCGCTAGTTCCTGCGCTGTTAGCGGTACTGATCAGCATCGTAAATCTTGACTCAATCACTGACTTTATTGCCGGGGTCGTAGGTTTTGCGATCATGTCCATTGGCCTTTCACTTGCGCACCCTTCAGCCGATTTTGTGCTCTTCTTGATTGGCTTACCTTTGCTGTTCCGCTTTGGCAGAAACCTAATGGGCCTAGTTTCCAAGAATCTTGTTCTAGGTTCCCTAGCTGGTGCGGTAGTGATGGCCGGTAGTGCTGTAGCAGTCAACTACGTTTCCTTGAAACTACCCATGACTGCCCATCAGCGTCTTTCCCCGCCCGAGTGGGGACCGGTTTATCCCACCTATCGCAAGCCTTTCTGGTATTTAGCTACCGGCGCTTTAGGCATTCCAGAACCCGAAAGAGCCTGGGTTTACAGCCTGGTCCTGCAGCTATTGATTTTAGCTGGCATGATCTGGGCCGTGAAGAATAAGCAGCTTTGGATGATCTTCAGTTATCTGACGTTCGGAGCTTTTACCGCTGGCGCCTTCTTCATCACCGGGCCGCTTCGTGCTTACCTTTACGGCCTGTGGTACTCAGATCTGAACCGGATCTATTCGGCTTTCGTAATCATTCAGGTTCCATTACTGGCTGCTGGGCTGCTCTATGTGTTTGAAAAACTACAGGTTTATCTCTCGATCAATAATTTGGAACGAGGACGCGCCACCCAGGTAGGTTTGTTGGCCGCCAGCAGTTTGGCGCTAGTATTTTTTGCCAGCTCCGGGCCCCTTAGCGCCCAGTTATTCCGGGTTGGGCTATCCTACGATTTTGATGAGACACGGGTCGACTCTAATGAGTTACTTGACGCTAATGAGCGAGAGTTCCTCTATAAGGTTCCGGAATATGTTCCGGAAGGGGATGCCATTATCGGTAATCCTTGGAACGGTTCTGGTTTGGTGCAGGCATTTGTGGAACGCGAAGCCCTTTTCCCACATGTGCACAATTCCAATAACCCGGATGCCAGATACCTTGCCGAGCACCTAAATGAGGCCAAGAGTGATCCGAAGGTCTGCCAGATTGTCAATGAGTATAAGGCTTACTATGTGCTTGAAATGGGCGACTACTGGCTCTGGGGTGGCTTCGATCCGGGTCGTCGCTTCCAACACTACCCCGGTTTAGAAAACTTGATTTCTGACGGAGTCGCAGAACCTGTTTACGTAGATCCCGACGGATTCGATCGAATCCTAAAGATCACTGCCTGTAACTAGCCTTTGCTAAATGGTGGGACAGCCCTCAATAGTGTGGTTTTAAATTGCCAGTTACGCAGGGTCAGAACACATAGTTACGTAGCCCCAATCAGTTAGTTGGGCAGGCTCTTTAAGCGGTTATTTACGCAGTCCCTCAACCAGCTTGCTGACCACCATCTGGGCGGCACGTAGACCATCACCGGCAGCGTTATCCAGTGCCGGATCGAACTCTACAAAGTCCATGGAATCAACCCGTACCCGGGCCATGAGTTCCTCAACAAAACGCAGTGCCTGGGCTAGGGAAGGACCACCCGGGACGTCGGTAAACACGGAGGGTGCAACCGAGGGGTCAACTCCATCTAGGTCAAAACTGAAGTGGAAATGGGAGGCGCCGCTATTGCGGTAAAGTTCAGAGACTTCCTCGGCAATCTGGACGGGCCATTCGGGGCCAATCTCCTTTAGGCGGCTAGCGCGGAACAGGTGCATACCCGCCTGCTGGGCTAGTTCTTCCTCGGGCGGATCAATCGAGCGAACGCCCACAAAAGCCGAATGCGGTCCCTGCACAAAGTGCTGTGAAGGGTAGAAGTCTTCGAACAGGCCTTCAGTGTGGCCCTGGGCGACCGCTAGAGGCACGCCGTGAACGTTACCGGACTCGCTACCTGAGGGGGTATTGATATCCGTGTGTGCGTCAAACCAGAGGGCAAAAACCTGCTTGCCTTCGCTGGCACAGTGCTCGAGGACACCGGCTAGGGTACCGATCGCGATCGCATGATCGCCACCAATGGTGAAGGGAATCTTACCCTCCTGTAGAGCGTTAAAGACGCCATCCTTGAGTTTAAAATCATGCTGACGGATGGGTTCAAGATACTTCAGGCGAGGGTGATCCTGGTGGATCTGATCCTCCGTGACATGGGGGAGCTCGACCGGAGTGTAGTCAAGGGCCTTGACCTGTAAGCGGGTAGCAAGCAGTCGGTCCATGCCACCGCTGAGGACGGCATTCGCAGCACCAGAGTCACCGGTACGGCCGGTGCCCAAACGTAGGCCGGAACTGAAGATTTTCACCTCGGGGGCGACATGTTCTGCCGGCTGGTTATTCTGGTGGTCACTCATAGGAGCTCCTTTGTTAAGTATGAACTCATTCCATATTACTGGTTTGAAGCCTGATGGGGCAGAGGCGCACTGGCTTTTAGCGGTACTTTAAGACCAGTTTGGCGGTCTTGCGGCCCGAATCAAGCGCACCTTGGATGGATGCGTGTGCGCTGTCGCCGGCGGTAAAGACACGCGGTAGATTGCTTTCGATGCCGTCGTTGGTGACCACTGGCAGTGCTTCATCAATTACTTGGTGGGCCAACAGTTCCCACTCTTCGGTAACTGAGACTGGTAATCCGTATAGCTGTGTGGCCCGCGCGAAGACTTCATCTTGGTCGACCTGGGCATCACCTACTGCCGTTAGTGCCAGTAGATGCTTTCCAGCAGGCGCATAAGAGGGAGAGACATTGGAAATTGGGGCTGCGTGTACCAGCGGTGACTGCGGGTCTAGATCTAGGGTCAGGAACTTTCCGGTGCTTACCGGTTCGTTCATTCCTACCCACCACGTCTGGATAGCATTCATCTGGGGAGGATTCTGTCCTAGCAACCGAGCGGTGGTCACCGGGCCAGCCGCCACAATCACATACTTGGCCTTTAGAGTTTCCGGCTGTCCCGCGGGCACCGTGTGCTGGGCACTGGTCCCACGCAGAGGCGAGGACGCGTCCTGGGCTTGGCTCTTAATAAAGGTCACCGTCACCCCGTCAGCTTCTGGTTTTAGCATGGTCACGTGATGGTGATAGCGGACCGGAGCGGGGGAGGGATTCTCTAGATGCTTTAGTAGTTGCGCGGGAATGGCGGCCATGCCCTGCGCGGGAATCGTGGGGGTGCCCTTCAGGAAGTAACGTAGCAGGGAGGCCCCAAAAGCCGCTGGTGAGTCCAGCTCTAGGCTGCCGGTAACGCCGGCAAGGAATCGACGAACCGTGCGATCAACCAGGGGAGAAAGCTGGGCGCGATCAAGGGCGTCAGCGATGGTTCCCGGACCGGGACGGCTGGCTATTTTTGCCAGCAAGGCCAAGTCCTTAGGGGAAGCGAATTTTAGTGATGAAACCGTGTGGCGTGGGTGTCGAAGCGGCATTGCGACCGTAACTGGGTCCGCCGATCCGGTCAGTTCGGGGGCGCCAGCTAGGGTGACGCCGCGAGCCCAAGCATGCAGGTCCAGATTCTTTAGGTTTAAAGACTTTTTTGCCGCCGGGTAGGCGGGGTTAAGGAGGGCAAAACCGTGATCAATGAGGTATCCCTGAATCTGTTCAGTGCCGATTCGGCCACCGGGACGGTCTGCGGACTCTAGGACGGTCACGCATTTTCCGGCTTCCTGTAGGGTTTTAGCGGCATTCAGGCCAGCTAGTCCGGCACCAATAATGATCACATCAAGCATAGAGATATTTTAGCTGATTGGGGGTGCCTGCTGAATTGCAGGCACCCCCAAATCTTTAGTAGTGAAGCACTAAGGCCGATTGTTAGTGCAGTCGGTGGCGCTTAGACGCTAGTGCTATCCCATTGCGGGTCCGATTGGACGCCCTTTTCCACTAGACCCGGATCTGCGGCTAGCGGTGTCCGAGGCTTGGGATAGCGTTTGTCTTCCTTGCCCCACCAAGGCATGTAGCCGACGAACCCATCTACTGGTGGTTTAGGTGAATCTGGGTCGAAGCCCAACTGGGTGGGAGTTTCGGGAACCATATCGGTAATGAAGTACTTATCGCGGTCATCGCAGTGTTCGCGAACCACTGTGCGGAAGGCCTTCATTTCCATGAATAGCGGGGTTACCAGCGGGTTGCGATGGGTCTTCATGATCAGGTAGATCCAGAAGACAAACAGTGCCACATTCCAGATAAGGGCAGCCCCGGAAGAAACAATATTAGCGGTCGGGTTCATGGTCGCGTAGTTCATCATTGGGCCGGGCTTAGCCGCGATCTGGGGAAGCCAGTTATTGAAAGCAATCCAGAACATGAGCGTAAAGCAACGGAACCAAATCCACTGCCCCTTGGCCCACCAGAAAGCGGGAATGGTGCAAGCCAGTAGCAGGGCCAGCGTGCAGTACCAGGTGTAGTCGGCCAGAGCATTGTAGAGGAAGGCGTGATTCCACAGGTCGTAGGCAATGATCCACGGCCAAACCATATCGACCCAGATTAGGCCCTTTACCTTCTGCTTTTTATTGGAGGTAACGAAGATCTTGCCAATGCCGGTGACGGTAATGCAGTTGAGCAGGCCGGCTACCGCGGACATGATGTTCCAGTAGCCACCAATAGTGCGGAAGCCGGTGGCCGGGTCAATGCCAATATGGCGGGCTTGGAAGTTAGCGGCTAGGGCCTGGTACCACTCGGTGGTTCCGACCGCCGCGGCGATCCCGCGAGTTTCCGGCAGACCGTTGAGCATGTCTACTGAGTGCGTATCATTGATGCCCTTTAGGCACTGCCAGTCGGCCGCGCAGGCGTAGTATTGGTCGGCCTGGAAGTAGATGGTGAGGTCGCGGATATTGGCTTCCATAATATTGGCGACTAGGCCGATCCACAGTAGGACACCGAACCAGATGGCAATCCGGTGGGCCTTGACCGGGTGTCGTTTTCCGTAGACCAGTAGGGCGCCGGTCATGGTCGCGGTGGCGACCATGAGTAGGTACTTACCAACCGGGAACCAGCCAATAATGGGTGCCGCCTTGTAGAACACCCAAGGGAGGGCGGCGATGCCAATCCCGGTCCAGAGGACGAAGATGGTCCAGTTCCAGCGACGGTTAATCTCGGCGATCCCAATCTGTGCGATTAGGACAATAAACCAGATGATGTAGACGTGTATGGGTCCGGCTTCCCAGAAGAATAACGAGCTCATGCCTGCCTCTTTGCGTGCGTGATATAGATACGGATTTATTGTCGATGATTTGTTTATGAAATCTAGGGACCTTTCGCCCAGATTAGGCTTTTTGCTTCATTGCAAGTAAGTTGTGGGCGCGAAGTTCCTCAGTTTGATACCTGAAATCATACGCTTAGCGCACGTCTGTGCACACTTGGTGCAAAAATGTGAAAATTTTTGGCAGGGTCTGCAAATACGTGCGAACGCTTTGGGGTGACCTGTTACCCGGGTTACAATAAATTACTCGCAATGTTGCGAAGACCTACACATTAACCACGATGGAGTGAAATGATGAGTTTGCTACCAAAGAGCACCTTCGGCAAGGTAATCGCCTTGGGCGGCACGGCAGCAGCAGGTATCTTGGGGACCATGTTTAGCTTCTCCCAGCTTTCCGGAAAAGCTACCAAGGAAGAAAACGACTGGGTGTACCCCTCAGATGACCTGATCGATAAGAACTACGACAACGGGGTTTCCTCAACCTACGCAATCGATATTGACGCCCCCGCCTATGCGGTCTGGCGGATCTTCAAGCAGATCGGTTGTGATAAGTCCGGATCCTTCAGTTCTGAGTTCCTAGAGCGCACCTTTGCCCGCCTGCCTTTCTACAATTCATACGAAATGCAGGAAGAATTCCAGCAACCCGACAGCCTTATGCCTGGTGACATTGCCGCCTTTGACTACCACGGTATGTCGATGGAATGGACCGACGTGGTGCCCGGCAAGTATCTAACTCAGTGGGTCGATACGAAGAACCCGCCGGCCGCCCCGGGCTCCTATGCCTTCCGTTTCCCCGGCATGAAGCACTATGCGGCCGCCTGGTGTTTCTACATGATTCCGCTGCCGGGTAACCGAACCCGATTGCTGAACCACTGGCGCGTTGCCTACGAACCCGATACCTTCTGGCCCCGCACCATCAACTGGATCAATATTGAACTAGTCGGTGGCTGCATGGCTCACCTGCAGAACATCTACGTGAAGCGTCTAGCTGAGTTCCGCAAGAAGCCCCAGAAGTCCGGAAAGTTCATGCGTGGTGTCCTAGGTGGCCGCTGGTTTAACTCTGGCACCCCTGCTGGTCGTTGGGATGGCACCCCGCTATTCGAAGAAACCGAAACGCAGTGGATGCGCTACGGTCGTCAAAAGCCGGCCGTTACCGCCTTCCGTGAGCCAGTTACTGACAACCCGGAGTGGCCGCCCACCGAAAACAGCCCCTGGGCTGACATTGTGGATAAGGAATACTTCGAGGGCTGGACTGAACCGAAGTTCAGCTGGGAAGAGCAGATCCGTCAGAAGCACGAAAAGACCTACCTGCCCAACTGGGGTAAGGAAGGCTAAGACGGTAGCTAAAACTCCTAGTTCCTAGGTTTATTCTTCATTGAATGTCCAAGCGTCGCTCGTTTTGAGCGCGCTTGGGCATTCTACTTTTTGGTAAAGATCTGCAGGTTGGGATGCCAACTATCATTTACGAACTCTTCCACCCAGTGCCAGTGCACCGGCGCCCCCTGGAGGCCTTTAAACCAGCGTTGTAACTTGGTGGAGTTTTGTGAGTAAAAGTCAAATCCTAGTGGGTGCGTCAGAGTAGCATTTGCTGCGAAGTAGCGATTTACCGCAGTGGTAAGTCCGGTTAGATCACCAATCTTTTTTAGCTGTCGATACAGGCCGACTGGAAGTTTGCCCGCTGCCCCTTGATAGAGCTGAGTTTCTTGATGCGAAACCTGAGCGTAGAAGTCTTGAATCCACTTCCCATAAAGACGTCGGGTGATGGTGTAATCTACCGGAGCTTCAGTCCAAACCTTAGTAAATTCCACGTCTAGCATGGGGATTGCCCACCGGAAGCCAAAGTACTCGTAGGCTCGCATGGAGTTATTGATGTACTTAGTTTGACGCTCCATAAAGTTGAAGCCTTCAACGGTCTTTTGTAGCGAACGCAGTGACCCGTCATAGTTGGTAAAAGCAAGATGCTGGGTGACGGCCTCACGGATCTGGGCTTGCCCCTGCTCAGTAGGTACTTTAGCTGGGAAGACCGCGTGTTTCTTAGCTAGTACGGAGGCTAGATGCGCACTGGGAACGGGGAGCTGATCGCGCATCTCATGGTTATGGAAGTTGTCAACAATCGTGTGGCCCGGGAACACCATATCGCCCGATTTTGCGAAGCCCTTTTCCTTAAGTTGGCGCAGGGCAAACCAGTCTTGAACGTGCGGGACAGAGAAGCCCGCAAAAGCATACTCAAGGAATTTAGCGGTCTCAGACTGGTTCCAAGCTTTCTTGACCTCTGCTTCGGTGAGGGTGATTCCCATCCACTCTAGACCTAAAGTTTTAGCGATCTTTTCAGAGATAGCCATTTCCCCGCTGCCTTCGCGACCGTAGGTAAAGCACAAGACGTTCTTCACCTGATGCTTAGCTAGCCAAGTGGCAATCAACCTAGAATCTAACCCACCGGAAAGCGGTACTAGGATTTGAGAATCCCCCTGCACGCTTAAAGCGCGTTCCATGACTTTATCGAAAGCATCTGAGAGTTGATTAATGAACTCTTCTTCAGTGGGTTCGGGCTGTGATACTGGCTGGAAGAAAGGTACCCGCAAGGTATCGATTTTGATGCCACCGTCAGCAAGGCTGATGGTGACTCTTTGGCCCGGAAGAATCTGTTTCAGACCCTGGTAGGCGGTGCGGTTAGAGAAACAAAAACCGGCTTCAGAAATCTGCTCACGACCAACCGGGTCGATCTTTAGATTTAGACTCTCAACCGGGAACTGCCAGTTGTCACTCACACAGATTACGGATTCATCCTGATCGACCACGTAGTACAGCGGGAAGGAGCGCATCTGGTCAGCAACTAGCACCACCTGGGTTTCATCCAGCTGAACCAGCGCGAAGTGCGAACGGAGTGAAAGTACATCTTGATCGTTTTCAACTGAAAAACTGGGGCTCAGCTCTAGGTCTAGCAGGGACCTAGTAAATAGCCCAGCGTGATTTTGCTGTTCAGTGAAGGATTCGAAATCGTGAAGAAGTTTCATTAGTTTTCCGTCTTATTTTGAGTAGCTTCGTGGATGATTACGGGCTTAGCTGATGCTTCGGTAAAGGTCTTCCCAGGTTTGTAGGCAGGATTCGATGCCGTGCTGTTCATCGATCCAATCCGTCAAGACGCTTGAGTCAACACTGTCCAGCTTGGCAGTGGCGAAGTCTGCGACCTGTTCCGCAAGGGTATCAAGTTCAGCCCCCGGTAGCGGGAAAGAATCTTCATAAAGTCCCGTCAGCGGGATCGTCATCAAAGGTCGCCCCACCTTCAAAGTGAGCATATCGGAAATGGATAGAGCCCTAAAGCCAAACTGTCCCACAACCACGCTGCCCGTACTAAGCAGACTGGCAAAATCATTCATGGGCATCAGTGGATGCATGATTACCCCGGCGTCACGGGCTTCCTGCCGGTAGGTTCCCCAGTCAATGGAATGAACGTCAAAACCGTAGTTCACTAGCTCTTTGGCTGCCTCGACAAGTTTCATGCCGCCCTTAGTGTCATCCCAACGGGCATTAAAGACGATGCGATTGGGGACCGCTTTTTCCGGCACAAAACCAGGGGGCAGAATAGGTGCCGGATTCGGCAAATAAGTTGCCTTGGGAGCTAGGGTGCTAAGGGTTTCACCCAAGTCAGGGGTGGCGTAAACAACCGCGGAAGCAGCCTTAATGGAAGCTTCGATTACCTGCCTGACACCCGGTTGCTGGGAATTTATCCGTGCATCTGAACCATGGAAGTGAAGGACGGAAGGCCCGTCAAAGCCCCAAAGGTAGTAGCCGTTAGTGGCGTAGTGGACGTGAACCAAATCGACGGCCTTACGACCTCGTAACCAGTGCTTTAGGTCGACGAAACGGGAAGCCAGTCCGCTAGGACTGAACTTAACGGGGGGCAGGTTGTGTACCACCCAGGGGCGATTATGGCTGCGAGCTTGCCTAGTAATCGTCGACGGGACATAGGCAATGTCCATAATATGGGCAACTCGGGTATTGGAAGAATAAGCCATAACCATATTCTAGGTGGAAACCTTGAAGTAAAGCGTATTATGGGACAGTTTCAGCTATCCCGAAAGGGGCATAATAATCTTCCCCTGCCGGCTAAGAGCAGAAGAAGCAGACAATCGCCTGTCTTTTTATGCGAAATGATAGACTGAAAAATAATGAGGTAACTACATACCTGACGAAATGTAAGGAATCATTAAGTTATGACTACCGTTCTCTACCACACCCCTTATCCTTTGAATCCCAAGGCGGTATCTGCTTCTGGAATTCGACCGGTAAAAATGAAGCAGGCCTTTGAAGAACTGGGGTGTGAGGTCATTGACGCAACGGGTACTACCTCGGAAAGAAGAGCCGCATTAAGAGCTCTGCGGGAAGATCTTAAAGCCGGTCGCAAGATCGATCTTTGCTATTCGGAATCGGCCACCATTCCGAACATGTTTACTGAGCCAAAACACTTTCCGCCCCATCCGCTACTGGACCGACAGATCTTAAAGACCGCCCATGATGCTGGCATCCCAGTGGGTCTGTTCTATCGGGATATTTACTGGCGCTATAGCAGTTATTCGGACTCAGTAGGAAAACCTGTCGCGATGGTTATGCGTCAGATGTACAAGTGGGATATTAATACTTACCGTCGAGCGGTCGATCGCCTGTTTGTTCCGTCCTTGCTGATGGCAGAAGAGATTCCCAACTACCCGCTAGAACGTGCCCTGGCCCTTCCCCCGGGTGCGCAAATTCGGGACCCCCAGACCAAACTAGATGGCCTTCGAATCTTGTACATTGGCGCTCTGGGCGGTCACTATCAGAACGAACTGCTGCTCCAAGCGGTAGCTGAAACCCCCGGTGTGGAGCTAACTATCTGCACGGGTAAGGCCGGTTGGGAAGCCCAGAAACCCAACCTAGAAAAGTATCTTTCCGACCGGGTTCGGGTGGTTCATAAATCTGGTGAAGAACTAAATGAACTCTACGAGTGGGCCACCGTTTGCTCCATCTACATGAAGCCTGACGAATACCGGGCCTTCGCGCAGCCCATGAAGGTCTACGAGTACCTGGGTGCGGGCAAGCCGATTATCGCCAGCCAAGGCACCATGTCTGGGGACTTCATTGCCGGTAATGGTTGTGGCTGGACGATTCCCTATGACTTGCAGGCAGCTAAAGACCTGTTGAATGGTCTGAAAGACAATCTAGCCGAGGTCGAACAGGTTTCGGCTCGTGTCCGCGAAGTTCGTGAGGAACACACTTGGCAGGCACGTGCGCAAAGTGTCATTGACTCCCTGACCGCGATTAAGAACTGATCAGGTCTAGAAGCACCCATTTTAGGTTCGGCTGTCACCTGATTGCCGAAGAGCAAACATAGCAAAGGGTTCGGGCGCACTTACCAGTTAGGTAGTGCGCCCGAACCCTTTGAAAAGCTCTTAGCTGGCCCCGCTAAAGGACCAACTGGCAGTCCCTATTTCTGGACGGCGCGCTCGATGAGGACGCGTACGACCTCGTCAGCGGCATGACCGTCACCGTAGGGGGCCTCTTCCGTATCAGCGGGACGAGGACGCTGCGCGGCGGCAACCAGTTCCTCACCCGGTCCGACTAGGACATTCCAGCCTAGGTTTACGGTCTCTACCCATTCCGTTTCGGTACGTACCGTGGTGGTGGGCACGCGCAGTAGGAAAGCTTCCTTCTGCAGACCGCCCGAGTCAGTAATGATCCCGCGGGCGTGCATGGCAGCGGCCACCAAATCCGGGTAAGCTAGGGGAGAGTGCGTGTGCAGGTTGCCGCGTTCAATGGTCAGGCCGTGTTCCTTAGCCTTGGCAACTAGGCGCGGGTGAGCCACGATCACTACCGGGTGGTCAACCTGGCCCAAGGAGTCCAGGACTGCCTCAAGCTGTTCCTTCGAGTCCGTATTGGCCGGACGGTGAATGGTGGCCAGTGAGTACTCTCCGGGCTGGAAACCCAGCTCTTCAGTGATCGGTGAGGGCTTATCCTTTACGGCGTCGCGGGTGGCAAAAAGGACATCAGTCATGACGTCACCAACTACGACCGTGCGATCCTTCAGACCCTCAGCGGCTAGGTGCTGTGCGCCCACCTCAGTGGGGGATAGCAGTAGATCCGCGCAGTGGTCAGTGAGGACACGATTGTGCTCTTCAGGCATCTCGCGGTTGAAGGAACGCAGGCCTGCTTCTAGGTGAGCCACCGGGAAGTGCAGCTTCACGGCAGAAAGGGCCGCCGCAATCGTAGAGTTAGTATCCCCGTAAACCAGTACCCAATCCGGCTGGTGCTTCAACAGCACGTCGTCCATGGCGGCAAGCATGGCGCCAGTCTGGTGACCGTGAGAGCCGGAACCAACACCTAGGTGCTCGTCCGGTGCCGGGATGTTTAGATCCTGGAAGAAAACATCGGACAGCATGGGGTCATAGTGCTGACCAGTGTGGACAATGACATGCTCTACGCCGGCACGCGCACAAGCATGTGCAATCGGGGCGAGCTTAACAAACTGGGGACGGGCCCCTACTACAGATAAAACCTTCATGGGGACATTATAGGCTGAACCGATCTCGGTTCGGCCCCAAGTAACCGCGCCTTTCCCGAATCGAAAAAGATTGCCCCGACCCGCAGGTCGAGGCAATCTTCACTAACTAGGGAAACAAATCAAGGTTTGGGGACCAGGCCCGGGTAGCTGCGCTTATTCGAGGTTGCGCTTCGGACGCCCAGCTCGGCGCGCGGGAAGGTTCCCAGTAGAAGCTAGGCGAGCTGCGACCTCGGACTGAACCTCAGCGGGAGCGGTACGCTCAACCAGTTCACGGCTAGCGCGAGTATCGGCGTAAACCTCGGTAGTAGCCGGGTTACGGTGCGTGGTCGCGATCTTCCAAGCGTGGTAGATGAAAACGCCCAAGTTGAAGACCAGGGCCACGAAGGAAACCCAGAATAGGGCGGTCGGATTGTGAGCGCTGCGGTGCGCGAAAGCGGAATCCTGCATGAAGTGCGGGAAGGTCAACACTACCCCGGACCACAGGGTGAGGGTGTAGGCGCGGTACTGGATCCAAGAGCCACGCGCGAAGGGGAATAGAACCGGGATAGTGCAGGCGCAAAGCAATGCCACACCGGAGTACCAGGCGCGATCCGCCAAGCAGTTGTACACATAGGCGAAATTCCACAGGTCGTAGGCGATGATCCACCAGATGGTTAGGTCCGGCCAGATAATGGCCTTGGACTTATTACGAGCCACATAAATGCCCACCCAACCGGAAATCATCAGGAGGTTCAAGATACCCGCAATGCCGTTCATGATGTTCCAAGAACCACCCCAGGTGGCCATACCCTGAGAGGGGTCCACGCCGTGAATGTTGTAGCACTGGAAATCGCGGACTACGGCCTCGGCAATATTGACCGCCAAGATAATCGGCGGTAGGCACAGGTACCAGTACTTGTGGCGCAACTTGGGGAAATACTGCATGGCCACTAGCGATAGGGAACCAATCAGTGCTGAATACTGCTTTACGATTGGGAACCAGCCGGCACTGTTTGTGCCCGGGGTGGAGTACGGCCACCAGAAGATCGTCAAGAGTACCGGCACGATGATGAAGCCGATCAGCACCGCGAGCTTGCTGCGTTGGATAATCCAAGCGCCTGCGGCCAGTAGGGCAGTGACCAGAATCAGGCTCACGTAGTCGTACCATTCGCCGCGCTCAAAGAAGAAGAAGGTCGGATACCCGGGGTCGGGGATCGTATTCTCTAGGGGCAGGGCAAAGAAAGCTAGGTTAGCCAGCATGTTTCCTCCTTGAAACACCGTAACTAGATTCCTCAACAGGGGGACTCCATTATCTCACTTTGGAAAGTGGAGAGCAATGCTGCGGCAGGGGTGTCTGCCTTTGAAAAACACTGCTAGAAAGCGGTTTTGCTGATTCGTTATTCAAGCCTAAGACTTTTGTCGCTAGAGCCTATTAGTACAGTACTGCAGGCCTGGCGGGTGAGATTAGTCGGATTCGTGAAGTGTGGCGAGCGGACTAAGTGCTGGAAAACATACGTTACTACATTGTGGTGAAAGGAGGCGCAGGGTAGGCTTTGAAAGGTTTTTAGTGATCTATCTTGGAGAAGAAATGCGCCTAGATTCATTAACAGGGCTACGCTGGTGGGCTGCCTTCGGGGTGTTCCTCTACCACCTAGCCTCGACCCGGGTAGTTCACTTGCCCTTCATTGATATCTATTCGGTGGGTAACTTCGGGGTGGCCTTTTTCTTCGTCCTGTCAGGATTTGTGTTGACTTGGTCGGCGAAACCTGAAGTGACGGCTCGCCAGTTCTATGTTCGTCGGTTCGCGCGTATTTACCCGTCTCATTTTGTGGCCTTACTGCTGGCGATACCGGTTTTTTACCGCTTTAACCCTGACCCGCAGATGTGGTGGCAAAAGTCCCCTGATCCGCTAGTTTTTATTACCAGCCTGTTCCTGATTCAAGGTCTATGGCAAGCTGCCCCGATTCTGTTTGGGGGCAATCCAGCTGCCTGGACCTTGAGCTGCGAAGCTACCTTTTACGCGATTTTTCCCGGCCTAAAGACGGCCCAGATTGCGAAGCGGTCACAGGGGCGAAAACAGCAGCCTTTTTATCAAAGTTACCTAGGATTTTTTGGCTTGTTTTTGTTGGTCTTCAGTGCACAGCTAGTTGTTTTCTATGTTCTGCCGAATTTCTATCAGCCACCTATCGTGATCACCAGGCTCCCGGAGTTCTTCTACGGGGTCCTAGCTGCGATGTTCCTAAAGGGCCGGAAGAATCCGCCGAAGGTAAAAATGTGGTGGGCTTATGTGCTTTTGGCACTAGCTACGGTGGTTTACCTTTATGGAAGAAGCGTGCCAAAAGAAGACACCTGGGCAATCTTGTCTACTACCTCAGGTATCTGGATGGGAATTGTCTTCATGTTCGCGATCATGATTGGCGCTCTAGCTGATATCACCGGGCAGCGCAGCCTAATGCGCAACCAGCTACTGGTTAAGGGCGGTGAATGGTCCTACTGCTTCTACCTAGTCCACGCCACTGTCATATACATTTTCCTTGAATTTGTAGGTAAGACCAAGGAGACCGGCGCTTCCATCTTTATGGCTCTAGTGATTTTTAGTATCGCTCTAGTGGTGACGGCAATGCTGCACTACCTAGTTGAGAAACCCTGTGAGAAACGCTTGCGCGCCTGGGGTGACGCCCGCTTCCAAAGGGTGGATAGGCACAAAGTTTCGAATGGGCGCTAAACGCTTTTCTGTAGCTATCTTTGGTGTTATCAGTGGGGATTTTGGGCTTTTTGAGAAAGCGTCGAGACTGCCGCTAAGGTAACAGGGCTTTCATCAAGCCGAAGATGTTTCAAGACGGTGGGGTAGAACTCTGCTTTCCTTCTCATGGATTCAATACCGCTGATAGCGAGTACTTCGAAGTTCTGGGCGACGTCTTGAGATGTTACCTCTAGATTGCTCTTAATCAGGGGCAGGGTGTGTGAGTGAAGTTCTTCGGTTACTGGGTCCGTGAATACGCGGCCAACGGAAGCCACTTCACCACCCAAAATAATCTGATCAGGATCAAGAAGATGTGCGACATTAACCAAGGCTCGACCGGTAATCCTGCCAGCTTCTGAAAGCAGCTCATTAATTTCTGGATTCTTATGTGCTAAAGCCAAAAGTTCGGAAAATGATTCTGGCTGCTCCGATCCGGCGGCAATTGCTTCAGCATTTTTCAGCAATGCGGGGATTGAAATGTATTGCTGCAAGCACCCATTATTGCCACAGGAGCACCTAGGGCCATTCCAGTTATAAATCAAGTGTCCTAGTTCGCCTGATCCGCCATGAGAGCCGGACATAATCTGGCCATCAACTACCTGACCCAGTGCCACTCCATAAGAAACGTTGATGTAAAGAACGTTGTTATGTCCCCGCCCATTGCCCATCAGATATTCTGCAAATGCCTGAAGACGCGCAGTGTTTTGGATTTGAACCGGAACGTGGAATTTATTGGAAACCCACTGTTTCGGGTTGATTCCCATCCAGTTTGCGGAAGCTTCGCCGCCCAGTACTTCACCCGTTTTCTCATCACACTGAGTATCAACTGCCAGGTGAATAGCAATCAGTTTGCTAAGTTCGAGGTTATTTTCTTCAAGCTGCTCGTAAAGCATTTTGCTGCCCTGCTCTAATAAGAGCTGTGGGCCAAAAGCGGCACCGGCAGAAAAAACCCGCTTGCTGATAATAGAGCCGTCAATACGCGCTAATGCCGTACCTACCGTTCCGTGTAGGCACACAATAGATCCAATAACTCCACTATTGGTCGTGACCCGAAGTTTTGTTTTTAGCTTTTCGTTTTCGCTAGATTGCGTCCGATTGGCTTTCGGTAGTAGATCTTCACTGCTATTGTGAACGTCCTGATTAAGTGTTTCCTGAACTAACTTGGCAGCTAAGAGTTCTTTGACAAGGGTTGAGGTCGTGGTCCTAGAGACCTTCGCTTTTCGTGCCAGTTCGGCACGATAACTTGGGCCGTGTGCTGCTAATTGGCACAGCAGTATTGAAGCGGAGCGACTTACCTTGTTATCCATGAATACAGTTTACCTTATTTCAATTCTGTAAACCTTCTTGACACTTTTTCTAAGGTGTGTAGAATATTTACAACGCGGTTGCGTTCTACGTCACTCTAATCTCTAGCAAAGGTGCAGACATGAAGAAGACACAAATACTTGGTGCAATGTTGGCTTTTAGCCTTGCAGGCACCCTAACCGCATGCAGCGGAAGCAACGGATCTGGCTCGGGTACCTCTGAGGCAGCTGACAAAAACGTTCGAGTCTGGTTTATGGAAGGCTCAATCTCAGAAGATGCCCAGAAGTATCTGAAAGAAGAATTCGAAAAACAAAACCCTGGTGCCAAACTTACTGTAGAAATTCAGCCTTGGCCGGGAATTGTGGCAAAACTTCAGACTTCATTGGCATCCAAGACGGAGAGCCCTGACCTAGTCGAAACTGGTAATACCCAGTCGGCAACCTTTACCACTGTCGGGGCCTTCGCGGATGTAACGAATCTGAAGGAAAAATTAGGTGGTAAAGACCTAATTCCTTCATTCGTTGATGCGACGACGGTTAACGGTAAGATTTACGGATACCCGCTCTACGCTGGTGCACGCGGCGTTTACTACCGTAAAGACCTCTTCCAAAAGGCCGGAATTGAAGTTCCCCAAACTATTGGCGACTTTAAGAACGCTGTCATCAAGCTGCAAGAAGCTAACCCTGAGGGTGTCGAAGGCTTCAGCGGCATGTATCTCGCAGCGGTTGATGGTCACGGTGTTGAATCAGTACTTTTTGCCGATGGCTTTGACTATGCGAAGCTCGAAAATGGTAAATGGAAGTCCTTGGTAACCTCACCGGAATCCATGGAAGCTCTGAACATGCTAAAAGACCTGTTCGAAAAGGGAACCAAATTTGGGCTCGATTCCCAGGCCGGTCAGAAGTCGTTTGAACGTAACTTCAACGATGGAAAGACCGGTGTTCTGGTCGGTACCGGAAACATTGGGGTAAAGATCGATAAGAAACTCTGGGATGAAGGGAAGGTGGGCGTATTCGCTCTACCGTCAAAGACTCCTGGTGTTGCTGGCGCAACCTTCGCTGGTGGTTCCAATATTTCCATGGCAAAAAATGCACAGAATCCTGAACTGGCAGCAAAGGCGCTAGAAGTCATCTTTAGCAAGGGCTTCCAAGAACTGATTGCCAAGGATGGCTGGGTACCTGGAAACCTAAAGTATGCAGATAGTGTGAGCGGCCCCTTCGGTGAGATTTCGCAGCAGATTGTTGCCAACACGAAGCTGACCCCGAACACCCCACAATGGGGTGTAGCAGCTGATGATGGCGCCGTAAATGACTTCTTTACCCGTATTGCCAAGGGTGAAGATCTCCAGAAGACCGCAAATGATTTCTCTCAGATGCTTGAAAAAGAGCTGAACTCCGGTAACTGAGTCTAACCAACGCGTGGGTGGGGCAATCAGCACGGGGTTGCCCCACCCGCCCAAAGAACTAAACGATCAAATAAGGGTTTACGATGAGGTCTACTCTGAACAAAAAACCAGACGCAGAAAAGCTACATTTCAAAAAACCAATAGCAGCCTATCTTTTGATACTTCCTGCAATTGTGATGGTGCTTGTAACCCTAGGGTATCCCTTGGCAAAGCAGATCATCATGTCCTTCCAAAAATTTGGACTTGAACAACAATTCGGCGCTCCCGCAGAATGGGTATTTTTTGATAACTATAAGAGTATTCTGACGAACCCCTACTTCTGGAAAGTCTTTGGAAAATCTCTGTTATTTTGCTTAGTTACTGCTTCCATTACTATGTTTATTGGTATCGGTCTATCCCTCTTGCTATTGCGCACCGCGCCCTGGGCTAGACGAATCCTAAATACGACACTGGTAGTTGTGTGGGCAATGCCGGCGCTTGCTTCGCTGACGGTCTGGCAGTGGTTAATCGATCCAAACTTTGGTTTGATTAACTGGGTGCTCTCAAGCCTTGGCTTTAAAGAAATGGCGCACTATAACTGGCTCTCAGGTAGTGTCTTTACCTTTTACTTAGTCGCCTCGATCATCATTATCTGGCAATCAATCCCATTGGTGACGATCTCTATTTACGCCGCCCTGGCGCAGGTTAGTGAGGATATGCTCGAAGCCTCTATGCTCGATGGGGCAAACAGTTGGCAACAAATCCGTCACATTATGCTTCCGGTTATTTCACCGGTAATCGCGCTAATCGGGGTACTTCAGATCATCTGGGATCTACGCGTATTTACTCAAATCTACGTCCTTCAGCAGAGTGGCGGGATTCAAGAAGAAACAAACCTGCTTGGTACATACGTCTACCAGACCGGTATCTCTAGGGGTAACTACGGTATGGCCTCTGCTCTAGCAATGGTGATTTTGATTCTCACCCTAGTTCTAACCAGCCACTATTTGAAGATGCTATTCAAGCAGGGAGAAGTCTGAGATGCATAAGAAGACCTCAAAACTAGCGACTACAATCATCTTACTGGCAAGCTTTTTGTGGATCATACCTGTTTATTGGATGGTTAATTCGGCCCTCCAAACTGAACGGGACGTGATGAAGAATCCGCCTAATCTGATTCCCGTACATCCGACCTTCGACAACTTCATCTACGTTCTTTCGGATTCCCGTTTTTGGACCGCCCTATCAATGTCGCTTATCGCTGCGACACTAACGGTTCTAGTGGCCTCTACCTGCGCTGTCCTAGCGGCAATGGGGCTGTCACGATTCCGTTTTAAAGGGCGAACCTCTTTGATCGTAGCAATTCTGGTAGTACAGATGATCCCTGCCGAAGCAATGTTCATCTCTCAGTATCGAATGCTTGATACCTGGGGCCTGCTCAACTCCGTAATTGGGCTGACAATTCTTTACATTGGCGCAATCATCCCCTTCATCACTTGGATGCTTCGCGGTTTCGTAGATGGAATTCCAATTGAACTTGAGGAGGCCGCGATGGTAGACGGATGCTCGCGTATCAAAGCTTTTAGAATTGTGACCCTACCGTTGCTGCTTCCGGGAATCGTGGCCACATCGGTGTTCGCTTTCCTATTTGCTTGGAACGAATACACCCTTGCCCTAATCGTCCTCTCGAAGCAATCAGCCATCACACTACCGATCTGGCTGCAGTCTTTCGAACAAGGACTACGGAATACCAACTGGGGCGGCGTTATGGCGGGAGCCACCCTCATTGCCGTTCCTGTGATCGTAGTTTTCTCTCTAGTTCAAAACAAGATTTCTCAGGGAATGGTCTCAGGGGCCGTAAAGGGCTAGTTCGCGTGGATAACCGAGGTAGAAATGCTAAACATGTCAACGTCACTAATTCCTAATCCCAAAATTGAACAACCAAAGTTCCAATGGAGGGGATTCCTACTTGACTCAGCTCGGACCTGTTTCCAGGTAGATGAAGTAAAAACCCTACTAGACCTACTTAATCGTTACCGATTCAACGTCCTGCACTGGCATCTCACTGATGACGCCGGCTGGCGTTTTTCAGTGCCGCAGTATCCAAAACTAGAAACAGTTTCAAGCCAGCTTCCTCGAATGGATTTCTTGCACTACTCAAATGTTGAACAAGAAAAAGCTAAAGACTGTGTGCGGCGTGCTGAAACTCAATGGCACGGGGGCGGTTACTCGGACTCCGAGATCAAAGAAATTGTTTCTTATGCCGCTTCAAAGGGTATCAAGGTAATGCCTGAGGTTGACCTCCCGGGTCATATGGCAGCGGCAATTCGCGCCTATCCAGAACTGGGGAATCCAATCTACCGTGATCGCCCACAGTCTGAATGGGGGATTGAAAACGACTTGCTCTGGCCCTCAGACTTTGCCACAAACTTTATCGAAACCCTGTTCGGTAGAGTGTGCGAGCTATTCCCCGACGCTGAGTATATTCACCTAGGGGGAGATGAGTGCAAATGGGAAAAGTGGGAGGCAGATGCTGATTTAATGGCGTGGTGCCGAAAGCAGAATCTTAGCGGGGGATCAGCACTACAGGGCTGGTTTATGAATATTGCAAGGCGAGTGCTGCATCAGCATGGGCGCCGTGCTGCGGTCTGGAACGAAGCTTGCCAAACCGGACTCGATCCAAGCGACCTGGTGGTCGGCTGGGAAGAAGAAGGTGGTGTCCAGATGGCTCAACAGAGCGGTCATCCATATATTTCCGCTGACGCCAACTATCTATATCTAAATCGAGTCGCCAGTAATGAGCCAGATGAGCCTGTGGGGATGACCAATCCAATTACACTTCAAGATCTTTGGCATCTTCCCATCCCGGAAGATGACAGAATCCTTGGCCTTCAGGCTTCAGTTTGGGCGGAATACGTACTTGACGGACAGGAACTACTAAGGCAGGCATTCCCCAGACTCTTACTGGTTTCTGAAAAGGCTTGGTGTGGAGATAATATCGAATGGGATGACTTGGTTGCTCGTATGAAAAGTGAATGCGAGTACCTAGAAGGCCAAGGGGTGACCCTATCGCACTATACTTTCGACACTCCCTAGGATTAAAGCTAAAGAACTGTGGTGGTACTGGTTGCGGGTTAGGTTCCAAGCCTAGCAAGGTCAAATGAAAATAAGTATTCAATAGGAATAAAGTCCCTAAGTCCCGCTAAGCTATACCGCATGGATGTTGTTGAGCAGATTGAAACCCGGCCCCTGACAACCCGCCAGCGGGAACTGATCGCCCTGGGGATTGTGGCCAATGTGGCCGAATACTTCGACCTTTTCCTAATCGGGTTCGTGGTCTCACTGCTCACCAAACCTTGGAACCTAACCGGCTTTGAGGCTGGTGTGATCCTTACCTGTTCTGGTTTCGGGACGGTCCTAGGCTCTTGGTTGGGTGGCAGCATTGCGGATAAAATTGGCCGCAAGCGCACCTTCAACTACTGCATCTTGACTTTCGTGGGCTTTACTGCCCTGTCCCTGCTGACCCCGGATCGCGGTTGGATCATGCTGGCGGCTTTCCGGGTGGGCGTGGGTGCCGGGGTGGCCGCCCTGAACATCACTACTATCCCTTATGTGCAAGAGTTCATGCCTCGCGCCAAACGCGGCATGTTCACCGGCCTAGTGTCTGTCTTCATCCCCGCGGGACTCTTCTTGGGGGCTTTTGCGCAACGCTATTTTGGTGACGTGCTGGGTTGGCGGGGGCTGATCGCCCTCGGCGTGATCCCCATCTTCCTGCTGCTGTGGATTGCGCGCGTCCCCGAATCTCCCCGCTTCCTGTTGGCGGTAGGCCGCGACGAGGAAGCGCGTCAAGCCTACGCGTGGGCTATGGAACTACCGGTGGATCAGTTAGCACCCCTGCCGGCACCTCACACGGATGAGGTCAAGCAAGAACAGTCACTGGGCCAGTTCTTCCGTCACTACTGGCGTCCCTACCTGGTGGTGGCTTTCGGTTCCTTCTGCTTCATCCTAGGGGTATTCACGGTCCAGTCTTGGGGTCAGTCGCTACTGTCTGAGGCTTTCGGCTATTCCGCTGCGGCTGTGGGCACCATGTTCATGTGGATTTCTCTGGCGGACATTGCTGGCCGAGCTTTCAGCGCCTGGGTTTGTGACCGTATTGGTCGCCGGACCACCATGTTGCTTTACGGTCTGGCTGGGGGAGCGGGTGCGTTCTTGTGTGCGATTTCCGCCAGTCGCGCAGCGGCGGGTGCTACCGGCCAGGGTGCCTGGTTCTATGCGGGTCTGGTGCTGATTTTGGCTTTTGGGGACGGTGCTTTTGGAATCGTGAACCTTTTTGGGGCGGAACAGTTCCCCACTCATGTCCGAGGCCGCGGCCTAGGTTTAGGGTACGGTACCGGCGCGATTGCTAAGATTATTGGCCCCGCACTGGTTGGTTTGCTACTGGGACCCGCTGCCCTGCACGGCCAGATTTCCCTGTCGGCGGTAGTTCCGGCACTGTGGGTCTTTGGGGTGTTATTGGTTTTGGGTGGTTTGATTTATCAGCTGGCCACTGAGACTGCCCGGAATCCCCTGGCATAAACTTTGTTACTCCGCTGAGTAAGTGGGTCCGTAGTTAAGCTGTCGTAGGCCAAAGAACTTTAGTAGGTAGTAGATTGGCTCGAAGGGGTTGACGGGGAAGGCGCAGGTTTTTCCGGTATAGGGGCTGAGTACTTCCATCATTTCTAGTGTTTCTTGGCTGGTGATGTAGCTATCCCGTGCATTTACTAGATCGTTTACTGATGTTAGGCCCGGATACCATTCGCTTGGCATGCCGAATTGGGTGCCTTTAGCCTCAGTGTCGAAAATTGGCAGGATCCAAGGACTGAACATTTGAGATTCTCTAAGAGCCTGTTCTTCTTCGTGAGAAACGGGGTCTGACGTGGGAGAATACACGAGGCCTTTGAGCTCCATTGAGCGGAAGATACTGAAGGTAGAAAATTCTGCGCTCTTAGTCATTGGGGTTAGGAAATTCAAGACTTCTTCTGCGTTGTAGGGCAGGTCGCGTTTGGGGCCGTCAATGTCGATCCCAAAGTAGTCTTCGATGATGGGTTTTAGCGGCGTCCGCCAACTATGCCGGGCTAGGCGGTTCATTAGGATTCGAAATCCAAAAAATAATGCTGCCACCAGACCGGCCAGAACTATGTCTGCTACATACGCTAGAGATCTACCTAGAGATTCAGAGAGGTCATTGGTGATCCAAACGATCGTAAAGTAGAAGAAGAGCCCTAGGATCACTGGGACCGCGATGCGCAAAAGCTTGATTAGCTCGTTGTTCGCTCTAGCAGAGACATTTTCGAGGGGTTTTACCAGTTTCATTGTGGGTCCTAGGTGTAAACGGTTGATAGAAACTACTTGAAAGATGTGGGCTCAGTTAGTACATGAGGCCCTTGAGCATGCCTCGGCGGGGCTTCCAACCGAAGTGACGCATGGCCATGAGCATCAAAATCTTTGGGTTAACTGGAACCCTGGTTTCGATGCCGGTGTAGGGACTGCGAACCATCATGCTGGGAATCTCTAAACCACTACTGGAAAAAGCAAAATGCTTCTCTAATGTTCCGTTTTCAAGTATCCCCCGATTCGCCCGGTCAATGCCTAGGGTGCCAAAACGGGGGCCGGATTTGGATTTTGGGTACAGTGGAATAGTCCAAGCTTGAAGCATCTGCGCCTTAACTAGCAGTTCCCGTTCTTGAACGGAATCAGGGATCAGGGTCGGAGTATAGTGAACCGCCGAAATTTCGGGAGTCGTATCAATCTCTAATTCCTCTAGGCTTTCAAGCTGTTGCAGGGGTTTAAAGAAGTCCACTAAATATTCCAGTGATACTGGTTCGGTTTTCTGATTCAGTTCTAGGCCATAGAAATCCCTGAGCGCAGGTGCCAGGATCTGATCCCATTTCTTGAGTAAAGATAAGAGGATTAAAAGACCAAAAAAGAAAAATAATGGAATCGAAAGCAATAGACCGATGCCCGCGAACATGAGCCCAATCTTAACGTTCTCGGGTACTGCCTTGATCTCATAGACAATAAAAAAGGCAATAAAGCAAGTGATAGCTAGGGGGATGATCGGCTTACTTAAAAGGTCGTGAATACGGTAGAACTTTTTGGCACTGGGGTTAACAAATGGTTCAGAGTAGTTCATGGTCTCTCGATTCAGTATTGCATGGTCTTGGCTAGCTTATTTCGAGGCTGCCAGCCTAGTTGTCGCATCAGCGCCAGTAGCGGCATTTTTGGGTTGACTGGGAAACGACATTCGACTCCAGTGAGGGGACTCTGTACCCAAACGGCTGGTAGGGAAGGGGCGGAAGTGCTGAAGCCGGACTTGGAACTGATAGACATTCCCTCTGATTCGACGCAGTTGTAGCGATCGACTGCTAGTGCCCCAAACTTTGGAGTAGTGGGATCTTGGGGGTAGAGCGGGATATGCCAGTCTTTTTCCATCTCTGCCTTTTGGATGATGTAGTTTTCATCAGGCGTGATCGCAATTCGGGGCCTTTGGTAGCGGATTGCCTCTGCCTCTGGAGTTAAGTCCACGTAGAGGCCTTCGTAGCCGGGAACGGTAGCCAGGACTTTTACGTATTCAGCAATTTGGTTAATTGAGGCGGGTGGATTGGCGGGAGTGGCTTGGAAGTCCAGGCCGAAGAAATCTTGTGAGATCGGGTCGATAATCGCATCCCAATGGGTCGACGCCTTAATGATTTTCCGAACACCCCAGAAAATAAGACCTAGCGGAAGTAAGAATAGGAAAATCATTAACAGCACTAGCGACACTTGAATATGGGTGTCTAAGTCGAGATTCGCAAGGGAATAAACGCAGACGAAGATGCTGACCGCAATGATCGGAAATAAAAACTTTAATATTGTCTGATGGCGGTTAGTCGCTTTTAAAATGGTGTCGTTTCTAATCGGGTCAGCGAGTTTCATGGGTGTCCTTAAGAGTTAGTTCCTGATTGGTACCGTTGTGGCCGATACTGGCCCCCGGGTGAGTACGGTTGGTATGGATTAGAGCCGTAGTAGGGAAGGGGCTGTACATTAGCCTGTTGCTCTTTTTGTAGGTACGCTGCCTGCTTCCGTTTGAAAAGGGACTTAGAAGCGGGAATCACCAGCAATAAACCGATCGTAAGGCAGACCATAGAAAGAATGGCAAACCAGGAGGATATGTTATCTTCGAACCCATATACAAAAGGAAACACACCAAACGCTGCCAAGAAAGCTACCCACAAGAAGAAACCTAGGCTGAAAAGCAGGAAAACTCCGCCCAAAATGATCGACAAAATGTTAAGGACGGTTTTCATCATCGGTTCCTTCTAGTGGTGGGTAGTAAGTAAGCGGCGCCTAGTAGTTTTAGAGCTTTCATGCCTTAATCTTCGCTTCCCTCGTTGACTAATGCGTGTGCTAGGGGAGTATTCCCCATCTTTTGCATTATTAGCTCTGATGATACTGCGTGAGGCGACTTCAAGGCCTCAAGTGGGTATTGGGACTCACTCGCACGGGTGTGACATATTGCACACTGCTGTTTTTGTCGATACTAATGGACAAAAATACCCCGCATTATCCTAAAAAACGTAAAAAGCATATCTAGCCCCAATGTTGTCCCGCTAAGATGCGCCACAATCTGGAGCTAAACCAACACTTGCTAGCCCATTCTCAAGGAGGAGCCTAATGGCTACAACCACCACAACTCGGGTGAAAGCCGCCGAGCGGTACGCCACCCGAATCGCCCTGATTGCATCCCTAGGTGCATTCTTCTACGGATTCGAAGGCATGGTGCTAAACGGCGCTATTAAAGCTGTCGGTACCACCTTCCACCTCGGTGCTCTAGCTAAAGGTGTCGCCGGTTCCGCCGGCATCATCGGTGGCCTAATCGGCGCTGTCATCGCCGGTCGTCTATCCGACAAGGTAGGTCGCAAGACCGT
This sequence comes from Boudabousia liubingyangii, assembly GCF_001907245.1. Lineage (GTDB taxonomy): Bacteria > Actinomycetota > Actinomycetes > Actinomycetales > Actinomycetaceae > Boudabousia > Boudabousia liubingyangii. The sequence goes on along the minus strand of NZ_MQSU01000001.1, from coordinate 364,145 downwards.
GCTGATGTGGATCGGCCCGTTCCTACTGTTCGAAGCCGTCTTCGGTGCCTTCAGCCCCTGGTTGGGTGGCTATCCCTTCCTGCTACTATGCCGCGTTGTCGGTGGTATGGGCTTCGGCGCCGCCACCACCGTAGGCCCCGGCTACATCGCTGAAATCGCACCCGCCGCCATCCGTGGCCGCCTGATCGCCTTCCGTCAGCTAGAAATCATCCTCGGTCTCTTCTTCGCCGGCATGATTAACCTCTACGTTTCAAAGTCTGCTGGTGGCTCCAAGCAGGTTTGGGCACTAGGCCTATACGCCTGGCAGTGGATGTTCCTGTGCCTACTAATCCCGGCAGTCTTCTACATCGTCCTCACCGCCACCATCCCCGAATCTCCCCGCTACCTCGTATCTGTTGGACGTGACGAGGAAGCCAAGCAGGTCCTAGCCCGCGTTTCCGGCGAAACCGAACTAGACGGTCGCGTTAACTCCATCCGCAAGTCCCTAGGTGCAGAAGGCACCACCAAGATGAGCTTCAAGGCCATCATGAGCTCCAAGTGGGCTGGTCTGGTCTGGGTTGGTATGGCCATTGCTGCCTTCCAGCAGTTGACCGGCATTAACGGTGTCTTCTTCTACTCCAACTCCCTATTCGAAGCCGTGGGCTTCACCGAAGCCATGGCGCTACAGCAGACCCTACTCATCACCTTCTTTAAGATCGTCGGTGTCGTCACCGGCATCATGCTGGTCGATAAGGTTGGTCGCCGTAACATGCTAATCGGTGGCGGTACCCTGATCTTCGTCTCCCTAGGCGTCGTCGCAACCGTCTTCACCGTCGCTCCGGTTGTTGACGGCAAGGTCGACATCTCGCACAACCCCCTACTGGGCTACCTAGCCGTTGGCGCGCTATGCACCTTCATCCTTGGCTTTACCAGCTCCTGGGGCCCGATCTTCTCCATCGTCATGGGCGAAATGTTCCCCAACCAGATCCGTGGTGGCGCCATGTCGCTAGCCTCCGGCGCTGACTTCCTAGTCAACTTCATGGTGGTACTACTCTTCCCGTACCTCATCGCTTGGTCGCCGGCCGGCACCTACTGGATCTACTGCGCCTTCGGTGTCCTCTCCGTCATCTTCACCATCCGCTACCTCAAGGAAACCTCCGGTAAGCAGCTCGAAGAAATGGACGAACTAGTAGACTGAGACCACAGTCACTAGACATCAAAGCTAACTAGCCCGAGGGCGCCCCGGGAGCGCCTTCCTTGCTCCTGCGCAACCCGGCCCAGCGCCCTCGGGATAGTTATAAATCCCCAAAGAAGAGGAAGAAATGTCAGAACGTAACATTCCAGAAAACGTCAAGAACGTCCTCGTTATCATGACCGACCAGCATCGTGTCGACACGATCGGCTGCCTAGGTAACGAGCATGCCCAAACCCCCAACCTAGACCGCATGGGTGAAGAGGGCTTCGCCTTCACCAACTGCTTCACCCCCACCGCGATCTGCACCCCGGCTCGCGCCTCCCTGATCACCGGTAAGATCCCGCTCAAGCACCAGGTCGTAGCCAACCCCGAATGGAACATCGCCTACCAGTGCGACTTCAAGGAAGGTGAATGGACCTACACTCAGGAACTACGCGATCACGGCTACAACGTCGGCATCGTCGGCAAGTACCACGTCGGTAACATCCTGCCCGACGCCTACGGCATGGATGATGACTCCTTCTTCGGTGCCATCAACCCCGTCGCCAACGAACGCTACGTCCAGTGGCTCAAAGACAACAACCTACCGCCCGTCAAGGCACACGACTTCTGGCAGGGCAAGCTACCTGGTGACCGTCCCGGCCACGTCATCGCAGCGCGTCTAGAACAGCCCGAGGAAGCCACCTTCGAACGCTTCATTGCCGACACCGCCATTGAGCGCCTCAAGCAGTACGCCAAGGACTGGAAAGAAAACGGCAAGCCCTTCAGCTTGGACGTGCACTTCTTCGGCCCGCACCTACCGTACTTCCTGCCTGACAAGTGGTTCGATCTAATCGACCCGAACGTGGTTGAGATCCCCGCGAACTTCGGTGACACCCTAGAAGGCAAGCCGCAGGTCCAGTCCAACTACGCCACCTACTGGTCCACCTCATCCTTCAGCAACGAACAGTGGAAGAAACTAATCGCTATCTACTGGGGATACGTCGCCATGATCGACTTCGAAATCGGTCGCATCATGGATGCCGCTAAGGAACTAGGCGTCCTAGACGATACCGCCGTCTTCTTCACTGCTGACCACGGTGAATTCACCGGCTCCCACCGTATGAACGACAAGGGCCCCGCCATGTACGACGACATTTACAATGTCCCGTTCATTGCCCACATCCCTGGCGTCTCCAAGGTTGGCCGCTGCGACAAGTTCGTCTCTCTACTAGACCTACCGGCAACCGTCATGGACATTGCCGGCCTAGACACCTCCCTGGTAGAAGACGGTCGCTCCATTGTGGACCTCACCCGCGGTGAGGACGTGCCCGACTGGCGTGAAGACATTGTCTGCGAATTCCACGGACACCACTTCCCGCTCCAGCAGCGCATGCTACGCACCCACGATTTCAAGCTAGTGGTCTCACACGAAGGCATCAACGAACTCTACGACCTTCGCTACGACCCCTACGAAATGACCAACGTCTACAACGCACCCGCTTACCGCGACATTCGTGCTGACCTTTCCAAGAACCTGTACTACCAGCTCATGGAACGCGGCGACGAAACCTTCGCTAAGTGGATGAACGCCATGACCGACTACGACGTGCCGCTAGGTGGTACCTCGAAGTCTGACTGGGATGACGTTTCGGACGACGACGGCGAATAATCGCCAAACGAACTGAGTTATCGAAAAAGTAATTAACCGGGGGCCGGGCGGAAGTACTAGGTAGGGACTTTTGCCCAACCCCCGGTTAATTATTAGAAAACCTCAGTTAATCAGTAGAATTTGCTATTCTTAATACTTGGTTTAAATCGTGGTTAACAAACCAATGGCCACGCACCGAACCAGCCACACAGGAAGAAAATGGATTACCAAGCACAGTACGACAGTCAGAACCTAGGCGAGCAGGTGATCCGCACCCTAGCGGAAGAACCAGCCACCCGAAATGAACTGTGCGAACTTCTAGACGTCTCCAGAACCACCCTAGGGCGGGCACTGAGCGATCTACTAGAATCACGATCCATTCGGACTGTCACCCAACCGGCGGCGGAACGAGGACGTCCCGCTCAAAAACTTGAACTGGCCCGTAATACCGTCTACGCCATCGGAATGGATATTTCCCGTCGCCGCGGAATTGCCATTGCCACCAACCGACTAGGAGAAACCCTAGCCGTCACCCGCACCGAAGCTGAGGAAAACAGTAGCTGGGAAGAACTTCTTTCCCAACTGTGCCACTCCCTGTCTAAAGCCCTAGAAAAAGACTTTGATGACCAAAAGGTTGCCCACGTGGGAATTGGCATCCCAGTGCCCATCGGGCATGAAACTTGGCGACGCCGACACGAACCCGACAGTCTAGTAAACAAGCTCAAAAAACAGGTGGGAATTTTCTGGGAAGCACCCATCCTCGTTGATAACACCATCCGCATGGCCGCCCTTGGGGAAGCCCGGTGGGGAGCCGGCCAAAACCTAGAATCACAACTCTATGTGCGCATCTCCCGCGGGATTACCAGCTGCGCCACCATCCACAATGTCCTCACCGCCGGCGCTGACGGCTACGCCGGAGAAATCGGACACATGAACTACCCCGGGGCTAAAGAAAAATGCCACTGCGGACAAACCGGCTGTATCGAAACTATCGCCACCGAAGCAAAAATCTGCGAACGAGCGGGCGTATCCACCCTAGAGCAGGTTCGGGAAGCCCTAGAGAATCCACAAAACTCCCATCATCAGAAAGCCAAGGTAGCCCTAAAGGATGCAACCGACGCCGTGGCGCTAGCCTGTGCCAATGCCACCTTCGTCATCAACCCCGCACAGATCGTACTAGCTGGTGCCGTCCCCACTTTGATCCCGCAGTTCACACCAATGGTGGAAGAGGCGCTTCAAGCGCGACTGATCCCTAGCCTGCACGAAAACCTTAAGGTAGTAAATACCAGTCAAAACTCTGAGGGTGCAGCCCGCGGAGCCATTGCCGCGGTATCCACCTACCTACAGCAGAAACAGCTAAGCAAAATGCTTAAAGAACGCCACGCGATAAATGAAAGGTCCCGGAACTTTGGCTGAAACTCAAACCGAGCAGAGCCCCCTGGTGCGTACCCGGCTTCCCTTCTCTGTGGTCGCAAAACCAACGGGAGCGGCCTGCAACCTAGACTGCAGCTACTGCTTCTTCCTGTCCAAGGAACTGCTTTATGACGCTAAGCGACAGCTCATGGAAGAAAGCAGCCTAGATACCTACATTAAAGAATGGGCTGCCGCTCAACCCAACGGTGAAGTAACCCTGCTTTGGCAGGGTGGTGAGCCCACCATGCGCGGCTTGGATTTCTTCCGTAAAGCCGTAGAACTGGGTGAAAAATACGCCCGCCCCGGACAAAAAATCGTCCACGCCATTCAAACCAACGGCACCCTTATCAACGAAGAATGGGCCCAGTTCCTAGCAGAGAATGACTTCCTAGTAGGGGTCTCCATGGATGGTCCCGAAGCGCTACACGATGCCTACCGGGTTAACAAAGCCGGACGCGGTACCCACGCCATGGTCAAACGTGGCTGGGATATTCTGCAAGCTGCAAATGTCCGCTGCAATGTCCTGTGTACCGTTCACCATGCGAACGAAAAGCACGCTGCAGAGGTCTACACCTACTTCCGTGACGAACTGGGCGCCGAATACATGCAGTTCATCCCGATCGTTGAACGTGTCCCCGCCGCAGACCTAGCTGCTGCAGAAGCCGGCTGGCGTACCGACAGGGGAGAGAAGCTGCTCTATCAACAGACCGGCGACGCGGTCACCTCCCGTTCCGTAGACCCGCAAGCCTACGGGGCATTCCTAAGCGAAATCTTCGATATCTGGCGCCAAACCGACGTGGGCAAGATTTACGTCCAAGACTTCGACGCCGCCTTGTCTGCCCTCTTTGGCACCCACCCCGTATGCGTCCACGCTCCAGAATGTGGCAATAACTTCGCCATGGAGTTCAACGGTGACGTGTACGCCTGTGACCACTGGGTAGAGCCTGATTACCTACTGGGGAATATTGCTGAAAAACCTTTCGCGGACCTGGCAAACACCCCGACCATGCGTGAGTTCTCAAAGAAAAAATCCGTGCAACTCACCCAGCAGTGCCAAAAGTGCCCCGTCCTTAGATTCTGTAACGGTGGCTGCCCCAAGGACCGTTTCGTCCTCTCTCATGATGGCGAACCCGGCCAGAACTATCTGTGCGCGGGCTACTATAATTTCTATCAGCACATCCGCCCCGACCTGATCGCCATGGCTCGACTCATCCGAGCTGGACAGGCCCCGGCCATGATCATGGACGAAGGCATTCGTAACCGCCTGCGCCCACAAGCCAGGAGGTAACCCTTGATTGAACTAATCTTGACTTCTGCGACCGTTGGTATCGCAGTCGGTATCGTAGTGGGCGCTCTAGGTGCCGGCGGCGGCATCCTATCCGTCCCGATCCTCACCTACCTGCTGGCCCAAGAACCTCACGCCGCCACCAACGGTTCGCTAGTAATCGTTGCCGTTACCGCACTATTCGCCCTGCCCGGAAAAGCAAAACGCGGCCAGGTCCGCTGGATGGACGGCCTAATCTTCGGTGCCCTCTCCACTGTCGGGGCAATCATCGGACGCCAGATCAACCACGCCCTAGGTGGGGGACAGCTCTTTATCCTCTTTGCGATCCTGCTGCTTTCCGTTTCCGTCTACATGTTCTACAACGCCTATCAGCGTTCCCTAGTTGAACAGGGGAAGAGCAAGAAGCAAACAGCCCCGCCTACGGGCGAACGCAATATCATCATGGTGATTATTGCGGCTACCGCCACCGGCCTGCTAACGGGCCTCTTCGGGGTAGGGGGCGGTTTTGCTGTCGTGCCCGTCCTGATGCTGGTCATGAAGTTCAGCATGCGGGAAGCCTCTGGTACCTCACTAGTAGTCATGATTATCGCCGCCTGCGTCTCCATGGCTACCGGCCTAGTTCAGGGACAGTTCCAGGTGGACTGGCCCACCGTCCTGCTGTTCACCGCTGGTTCTGCTGTCGGTGGCCTAATCGGTGGCCCGCTCTCCCAGAAGGCCAAAGCTTCCACGCTGACCTACATCTTCGCGGTGTTGCTGGTGCTAGTTGCCGGTTACACGCTCTACCGTTCCATTGGCGCATAACCTAGACTAATAGCATGAACACTAGGCCAAACTTCCTCGTTGTCATGACCGATGATCAGGGTCCTTGGGCGCTTCCTCAGTACACGCCAGAACTGATGATGCCCAACCTGGTTAACCTAATGCAGCAGAGCACGGAGTTTACCCAGTTTTACTGTGCCTCCCCGGTTTGTTCCCCAGCCCGCGCCTCCCTGTTAACCGGGCGCATGCCCTCAGCTCACGGCGTCTTGGATTGGCTTTTCGGCGAACGTTACGAGGGCGCGTTTGAAGACCTCTACCTAGAAGGCCTGCATACGACTCCCGAACTACTTGGCAATAGTGGCTACCAGTGCGGTATGTCCGGGAAGTGGCACGTGGGTTCCAGCCAAGAAAAAGCCCCCGGTTTTGACTTCTGGTATGCGCACCGGATCGGTGGCGGCCCCTACTATAACGCCCCCATCTGGGATGTTAATGGCCGAAAAGCGAAGGAACCGCGCTACTTTACCGATGCCGTGACCGAGGAAGCCGATAACTTCCTGCGGACCCGCACCTCTCAGCAGCCCTTCTACCTGCAGGTTAACTACACGGCTCCCCACGACCCGTGGCTGAATGGGAACCACCCGCAGGACCTTCTGGACCTTTACGCGGGCCAGGATTTCCCCTCAATTCCGCGCCTAGAACCGCATCCTTGGGTGCATCCTCGCCGTGATGATTTCGAGGGCGCATTTAAGGATCCGATTCCCCGGATTCAGGGATATTTTGCGGCCCTTAGCGGGGTTGACCGCGGCCTAGGCAAGCTTCTGCAGACGCTGGAAGATACGGGCCAGGCTGATAACACGGTGGTCATCTTTATGGCCGATAACGGTTACTCTTTGGGGCACCACGGTTTCTGGGGTAAGGGCAATGGCACCTACCCGATGAACTTCTGGGAATGCTCAGTGAAGGTGCCCTTCATTATTCACCTGCCGGGACAGACTCAGTCCCAGAAGGTGGAGCATCCCGTTTCGGCTACTTCCCTGCACCCGACCTTGTGCGCTCTAGCTGGGGTAGAGGTGCCGGAAGATCCCTTGGCGGCTGGAAGTAACTTTGCGCCCCTCCTCCAAGCCGAGGGCGTGCGGGCAGACTTGCTGGCCTCCTCGCCGGAAAGTGCCGGCGCGGAAGGGTACCTCCCTGAGCCGAGGGTACCGGCGGTGACGGCCGCTTTGGGTGCGAATGATGAACGTGACGGGGCCGTGTTTATTTACGAGGAATACGGTGGTGGCCGAATGGTTGCCCAGGGCCCTTGGAAACTGGTCGATCGCTACCGTGGCCCGCGCGAACTGTACAACTTGGAGGCTGATCCGGACGAGCAGCATAACCTGATCGGAGATGCCGGTTATCAAGTAGTGGAGTCGGAACTAGTTGGGCTTTTGCATGACTGGTTTAAGGGCCATGAGACGGAAGAGCTTTCAGGTTTCCACCGTCGTGTTTATGGACGCGGTCAGTACCATCCTTTGTGGCGTCAATTAAGTGACGAAGAAACCTTTAAACCGCATCCCGATATGACTGACATTGTTTAATTTCTTGGCTATCTTGGCAGTTTTGAAAAACCGGGAGTAACAAGACTATAACGTTTGTTGCATGCTACAACTAATGGTGTAGTGAGAGTGCTAGCATTGTTCTTGCAACGTCATTACATGTACCTATTTGGGTATTTTGATGGAAGGACAGACAATGTTGTCGAACAAACTTCGTAAGATTGCAGCAGTCTCCGTACTAGCTCTCATGAGCACCGGTTTTGCTGCCTGCAGCTCTTCAAACGATGGTGGCTCTGCCGCTCCGGAACAGCTAAAGCCGGGCGAGGTCGCTAAATTCACTTGGTACCACCGCATTCCTGACAAGAAGGGCAACACCACCCTGAAGGAACTAGTGGACCAGTTCAACAAGGAAAACCCCGACATCGAGGTCGTTCCTGAACGCATGCAGGGCTCCGCTGGTGAGTCCTACGCCAAGATTAACTCCATGGTTGAAGCTGGTAAGGACGTCCCCTGTGTCACCCAGATTGGCTTCGAGCGCGTACCCGACATGATGGGCGCCATGATGGACGTTAAGCAGTACGCCGAAAAGTACAAGGATGACTTCATCCCCGACCTGTACAACAAGGCTACCGTCGGCGACAAGGTCTTCGGCTTCCCCCAGGGTGCTTCCCCGATCCTCTTCTTCTACCGCGCTGACCTATTCGAACAGTACGGCCTGAAGGTCCCCACCACCTGGGACGAATACAAGGAAACCGCCAAGCTAGTTCGCGAAAAGTCCGGCAACAAGTCTTACCTAGGCGCCTTCCTCCAGGATGAAATCCAGTGGCAGGCCGCTTTGACCAGCTCTGAAGGTGCTGACTGGTTCGGCTACGATCCCGCCGCCTCCACCTGGTCCGTCAACATTAAGACCCCGGAAACCGAAAAGGTTGCTACCTACTGGCAGGGTCTAGTTGATGAAAAGCTAGTCGTTCCCACCACCCGTTGGGGCCAGGACTTCGGCAAGTACCTACAGGATGGCACCATCCTTTCCACCATTGGTGGTTCTTGGGAAGCTCCGCTAATTGCTGACACCGCCCCCGATGGCAATGGTAAGTGGAAGGTCGCTCAGATTCCTCACTTCGACGCCTCCAACACCACTGTTGGTCAGAACGGTGGCACCATCGCCGCCGTCCTCAAGGGCTGCAAGTACCCCGAGCAGGCTGTTAAGTTCGCTCACTGGTGGGCCACCAACATCAAGGGTCTAGCCGGCCTAGGCCTACTACCGGCCGCTAAGGTCGACAAGATCGAAACCCCCGCTAACCTGAAGGAATACTTCGGTGGCCAGGAAATCTACGAAGAGTTCATCAAGGCCAACAACAACGCCCCGAAGGTTACCTGGGCTCCGCAGATCGGTAAGACCCTAGACGCTATGAGCAACGAGCTCAAGCTAGTGGGCACTACCGGTTCCTTGCCGAAGGTCTACGAAATCGGTCAGACGACCGCCGTTGACTCCCTCAAGGCAGTCGGGATTACCGTTAAGTAATCTCTTCTAAAACTCAAGTGTGGGGAGCGAGCTACTCGCTCCCCACACTATCCAACAGCTAATGGAGGCCCAGTATGTCATCGCCGACTAAAAAGGCAGCCCCAAATAAAGCGATAAAAGTAAAGAAATTCGACCGTGAAGCCATCCACGGCTACCTGTTCGCATTTCCCTTCTTCCTCTTGTTCATTGTTTCCTTCATCATCCCGATGTTCGCATCAGTGTACGGATCACTGTTTAAAAACAAACTCGCTGATGGAGGCTTCGGGCCCTTGGTGCCCGTCTTTTCCGGTCTAGAAAACTACCAGGACGTCCTAACCAACGGAACCTTCTGGCAGGGCATGCTGAACGTCCTCGAATATGGCGTCATTAAGATTCCCTTGGTTCAGGGAGCGGCCCTAATCTTAGCGTTGCTACTAGATTCCCTAGCAGCCCGCGGCGTGAAGTTCTTCCGCCTAGTCTACTTCTTGCCCTACGCCATCCCCGGCGTTATTGCGGCCATCATTTGGTCCTACCTGTACCACCCCAATATGTCCCCCTTCGTGGGAATCCTAACCTCCCTAGGGCTACCGCAGGACTTCTTCCTCCAGCCGTGGATGCTGAACCTGTCCATGTCGAATATGACCGCTTGGACCTTCGTCGGTTACAACATGATTATCTTCATGGCGACCCTCAAGTCCATCCCCACTGAACTCTATGAAGCCGCCCGGATTGATGGCGCTAGCGAATGGCGAATCGTCACCAAGATCAAGATTCCGATGCTGCGCTCCGCCCTACTAATGACCGTGCTAATGTCCATCATCGGCACCGTTCAGTGGTTTAACGAGCCGACCGTGATGGCAACCATGGTCCCGGCAGTTAACAGTAACTACACTCCGATGATGTTGGCCTACCAGGAAGGCTTCGGTAACCAGAACATGGGTGCCGCTTCCGCTATCTCGGTAGTAATGGCCGTCATCGCGGGTATCTTGGCGGCGCTTTACGCTTGGGCTCAGTCTCGAGTAGGAAAGGAAAACTGAAATGACTGCACAAAATCCTGCCAGCATTAATCCCGAACTACTAAACGAAACTGAAGCCCTAGAGGCTCAGGATGGGGTCGACACCATCAAGTCACAAAAGCTTTGGCGTCGTAAGGAAAAGAAGCGCGATAACACTGAAAATGTGCAGGTGCCGCGCTCAATGCAGCCCAGTAAGGCCACCCGCACAATCACCATGGTGGCGCTAATCGCCATTGCCCTGTACTTCCTACTGCCGGTGTGGTGGCTGTTCGTCCAAACTACGAAGAGCTACTCCCAGATGCTCAATACCAATACCCTTTGGTTTGCCGATGGGAACCACATTATCGATAACATCAAGGAAGTTTTTACCTACGATGGTGGCGACTTCCCGTGGTGGGTTGGCAATTCCCTCTTCTATTCCATCACGACCGCGATTATTGGCACCCTGGTCTCTTTGGCCTGTGGTTACGCCTTCGCGAAGTTCCGCTTCCCCGGTAAGAAGACCCTAATGGGCATGATCATGCTGGGCATGCTGCTACCGGCAGCCCTGCTGACCATCCCGCTATTCTTCTTCTTCAGCTGGCTGGGCATCACCAACACCGTCTGGTCGATCATCATTCCCTGTTCGGTTAGCCCCTTCGGTGTCTTCCTAGCCATCATTTACTGCACCACGGTCCCCGACGAAATGATTGAGGCCGCCCGCATTGACGGAGCCAGCGAGATCCGCATCTTCTTCACCCTAGTAATGCGAATCCTATCCCCGGCTGTGGTTACCATTGCCCTCTTCATCTTCGTGGGCACTTGGAACAACTTCCTACTGCCGCTAGTAATGCTACGAGGCAAGAGCCTACTACCGGTCACCCTAGGTCTTTACACTTGGCAGAACTACAAGGCCGAGATCTTAACCTCCCAGGTACTAACCGGTTCCGCCCTAGGTGTTATCCCCGTGGTATTCCTATTCCTTGCTTTGCAGCGCTACTGGCGTGCCGGCCTAGCACAGGGCTCCGTGAAATCCTAAAACCGCTGGTCGGCCTCATAAACATGGGGCCGACAGCTTTATCTACCACTCTTTCTGCCAAGGACTGCCGGAAAGAGCCCAACCCATGATCAGAAAATCATGACCAGAAAACAGGAACTCAGAGAATACTTTGCCAAATCCACCAACCCGGCAATCGTCTTTAGCAAGATCCTCGCCGGTCACCACAGCCGCGTCAGCATCGCTAAAGCCTCCGGTTTGGATCGCGCCTCTGTCACCCGCTGCGTCGCGGGCCTAGCCGACCTAGGGCTAGTCACAGAAAGCGACCTAACCCAAAAAGGTGGCCTGGGGCGACCTCGTCGAAGCCTAGAGTTACTCAATGAAGAGAACTGGATTGTGGCCATCCATATTGGCTACCACACGGTAGCTGTAGGAGCCGTCGGCATTGGGGGAGTCGTACTTAACCGTACGGTAAAGAAACACGACCGTTCGGTAGCCTCGGTGCTGCAGGTTTGCCTAGCAGGAATCCAATTCCACACCAAGCAACAAAACTGCCCGCCCCTAGGAATCAGCGTCACCGTGGGCGGACGCGTCTCTACCCAATCCCAGATCATCCTTTCCATGCCCGAATTCGGCTGGCAAGACGTAGACCTACGCACGCCCCTGAAGGAAGCCACCGGACTACCAGTAGTACTTTCCCCTACGGCTTTAGCGCACGCCCAAGCAAACCTACTCTACGGTCTGGTGGGGAGTGATGATACCTTCGGGCACCTCTACATTGGTTCAATCGTGGAATACGCCCTGATCCAAAAAGGAGAAAGTTGGTCCGGAAGCGGGATTGCCTCTGGGATCCTAGAAAATCTGCCAGTCAAAACCCTGTCCGGCTCATACGGTACCGTCCGGGAACTGGTTTCTGACGAGGGAGTCACCGCCCTAGCGCAGCAGCGAGGCCTATTACCAAAGTCAGCTGATTTTGAGGACCTACTGATGCTTACTGGCGAGGACGCGCGCTTACCTAAGCCCAGCGCACAAGTAGCTGGGTTACAAGAGATTTTGGATTGGCGCGCCCAGAATGTGGCCACCTTGATTCAGCAACTCAATGAGGTTGTGCCCGTCCCGAAGGTGGTACTTTCCGCCTCCATTATTCGCCAACCGGAGGGCATGGAAGTGGTACAGAAAACCATCGGCGAATACTGGCGGGACTCTCAACCCCCGCAGATCCTTTCCGGGGGAGAGCTTTCCCGGGGCGGTATGTTAGCCCCGACCGCAGCCTTCTTAGCCAAGCTGATCGGCTAGGTTCCCTAGGCTAGCCGCTGAAAATCCGATAGCTAAAAAAGTTTTGCCCCCTGCGATCCACTAGTGAAGGGATCTGCAGGGGGCAAATAGCAGTTCAGTTACTTAACCGGTTAAACGGTCAGCTCTTGTGTCCAGTAACAACCATCTTCATGATGTTGAGGTTGAAGGACATGAAGGAAATGAACTGGGTGATTAAGAAGCGCCTGCGGAATAGCGTCTTCTTAGTCGGTAGTGGAGCAGACTGCAGGTCGGCAAAGACCGGCGGTTCGTATTTGATTTCTTCGTTTTCGCTCATGATGTCACTCCGGGATTAGTTGCCAGCCCGGTAGGGCCTTGGCCTTGTAGATGAACAGGATGTGGAGCATGTACTTGACCCAGTGGCCACCCAAGCCGATCCGACCACGGGTCTGCTTGATATTACGGCCGGTGGGGGTCCGGGAGTAGTCCGGAACCACGGGCATCATGGTCATGGAAGCAGCCGAGCCCTTGAAGGCACCCAAGCCGGTGGAGGCCACACAGGCGGCACCCATATTGGCTAGGGAGGCGCGTTCTGCGGCGGCACTGTTGCCGTGCTTGATGCGCTTCACGATGGTCTTGGCGGCAGTCTTGCCCATAACACCTGACGGCATGCCGGTCCGAGGCGGAGCCGGGGCGATCATGGTGCCCGAAGGCGACTTCCGGGGACGTGAGATCGGGTGCGGGGGAGCGAAGGCAATACCAACGGCGAAGATATTCGGGTAGCCAACACACTCGTAGGTGTTCGGCCAGTCTTCAGCTCGCCACTCTTCGTAGGGCTTCGGGGTGTAGTCCGCATCGACCTTCATGAAGCGGTTCGGGGCGAACAGCTCGGAGGTGATATCGTTTCCGTCCTTATCCTTGGCTTCTAGCGGCTGACCGGTGAAGGGCGGCAGCAGCATGGCGAAGTCGTAGGGTAGTTCGTGGAAGGTACCCTCGAGGGTTTCGTAGCGGATAACGTCCTTGGTGATTTCCTTACAGGCCGCACCGAGGATGGGCTTTACGCCGCGCTCACGGAATAGGGAGCCAGCCCATAGTTCCGAGGAGGTTTCAAAACCTTGGTCCACGAAGCGCATACCGTCAACACCAAAGTCGCCCAGTTCCTTTTCGTTGGTCAGGTAGATCAAGGTGGCCTTGTCGCGGACCCCGGCTTGGCGGAGCTGGTTTTCAACGTTAAAGGTGTATTCGAAGGCGGCACCTTCACAGGTGCAGACACCAGAGCCCATGCCCACAACTAGGGTCTTTTCGGCGCCGGCCTTCATTTCCTTAATGACTTCGTCTAGGTGCTCGGCGCATTCGACGGCGTGCTGGGCGGAACAGACCGACCAGGTATTACCTTCATCCGGGCCTAGGCCGGGCGTAGCCGCGAAGTTTAGGCGCGGGCCAGTGGCGTTGATGAGGTAGTCGTACTCAAGTTGGGTTACTTCACCGGCACGCTTCGGGTCGGTGTATTCGATATCCACGTAGGGACGACCGTGTTCGGCGTCGCCCTCGGGGTGAATCACCGTGCCCTTGGCCTGGTGGAACTCAATCTTCTTACGCTTATAAATGGGGGCCAGCTCAAAGGTGACGTCCTTAGCCGTCATCTTGCCAATACCAACCCAAATATTGGAAGGAATCCAGTTCCACTTTGAGTTGGGGGATACTACCACTACGCGGTGTTCTTTAGAGAGCAGGCGTCGTAGATGTAGGGCGGCAGTATGCCCTGAGATACCGGCACCGAGGATAACAATGTCTGCCATATCGGTCCTCCTGATACGCGGCTATAAGGTGGCTAACATCTTCGTTGGGCCATAGGGCCTATATAGCCTGGTCACATAATATTGAAAGGTCCGCCACGTGTCTATTTATAGTCAAAATCACATTTTAGTAAAATTGATTTAAAAAATTGCATATTGGGTCAATATGTTCGATTTTCTGCTTTACGGTGGCATAAGTTGACGCTGCCAGGAGCTCTAACCCGGAAAAATTGTGAAAATTGGAAAAATTGAAAATTGCTCAAAAGAGGGTCCAGAAGCAGTCAATTGCTTCTGGACCCTCTTGTTGAATAGTGGTTCCGAACTAAAAATTAGGTTTTAGAAGACTATCCCCTAATTGCGGATCACTCAGTTAGCTACGGAAATCAGCCAGCTAGTAGTGCCTGTACCGGTCCTAGGACGAAGTAAAGGACGAATAGCAGGGAAACCAACCACATGAGCGGGTGGATTTCCTTGAACTTGCCGCGACCCAACTTGATAATGAAGAAGGAGACAAAGCCCATGCCAATACCCACGGTGATGGAGTAAGCGAAAGGCATGAAGGCAATGGTCAAGAAGGCTGGGATGGCGATTTCGGGATCCTGCCAATCAATCTCAGCTACCTGAGTCATCATTAGGAAGCCCACGAAAACCAGTGCGGTGGTGGCGGCTTCAGAGGGAACTAGTTCGACTAGGGGAGCGAAGAAGATGGACAGGAGGAACAGACCACCGGTCACCATGTTGGCGAAACCAGTGCGTGCGCCCTCGCCCACGCCGGCAGAGGATTCTACGTAGGCGGTGTTAGAAGAAACGCCACCCAAACCGCCGGCAATTGCGGAAATGGAGTCGATTAGTAGGATGCGCTGAGAACGGGGCGGAATGCCCTGCTCGTCAAGTAGTTCAGCTTCCGCGCCAATCGCGACCATGGTGCCCATGGTGTCAAAGAAGTCGGCCAACATCAGGCTGAATACCAAAAGCAAAACTGCGATAAAGCCCAGCTTGTGGAAGGCGCCGAAGAAATCGATCATGCCCAGGGAAGAGAAGTGGGGTAGGGCAATCGGAGAACCCTGAAGTTCCGGAATAGTAATACCCCAACCGGTAGGAGCCTTATCAGACTTGATGGGTAGGTGAACAAAAGCCTGAATGATCATGGCTAGGACGGTAGAACCGCCAATACCAATCAAGATGGCGCCACGTACGTGATTAACGTAAAGGACGATCGTGAGGATTAGACCCACGACGAAGATTAGGGCCGGCCAACCAGCAAGGGAGCCGTTGATGCCCAACTGGACGGGGGTGCCGCCGGGGCGGATGATACCTGCGTCGACTAGGCCAATGAAGGCAATGAAAAGACCGATACCTACAGAGATAGCGGTCTTAAGCTGAGTCGGGATGGCCTTGAAAACGGCCTCGCGGAAGCCGGTCAAGACTAGCAGGGTAATCAGGACACCTTCCCAGAAGATAAGGCCCATGGCTTCCTGGAAAGTCAAACCTAGGCCTAGGCAGAGGGTAAAGGAGACCATGGCGTTAAGGCCCATGCCGGCAGCCATGGCTAGGGGGAAGTTGGCGACCGCACCCATGAGGATAGTGGTCAAACCAGCGATTAGGGCGGTACCCGCGGCAATGGCGGGCTTATTGATCCCGGCAGCTTCAGCTGCGGGGGCGAGGATGATGGGGTTGAGTACCAAAATGTAGGCCATGGCGAAGAAGGTAACTACGCCGCCTCGGACTTCGGCGCCAATGGAGGAGCCGCGTTCGGTGATCTGGAAGAACTTGTCGAGGGCGTTCTTCGGGGCCTGATTGTTCGTGAGTGTCTGAACCGTTTTCACGAGCCATCCTTTAATGTAGTTATGGAAATAACGGGACCAAAGTCGATCCACTGGTTATTCTGCCACAGTTAGCAGGGCGTGAAAATTCCCAAACGGCTTTAATTGAGTCAAATCAAAAAATCTTTACCTGATTGTTATTGAATCCCGCTTTTTATCTATATTATCGCGTGATAAATTATCACCTGACAAAGAAGTCTATACATCTTCTAGGTCTTCATTTCACAGATGAAAAGAAACCTTTTGGGTTCCAAAAGAAAAATGGAGTAAGCGCATGTCAACTGCAGACCCCACGATTTACGTGGATGAAAAGCGGGCACGTTTTATTAAGAAATGGTCCTCGACTCTGATCGCCTTCGGCGAGTTCATTGACGGCTACGACCTCACCGTTATTGGTGTGGCCATGGTGTTCCTGTCAAAGGACTTCGCCCTCAGTTCTAGTGATAAGGGCCTGCTGGTAGCAGTCTCCTTCATCGGTACCGCTGTCGGTCTAATCGCCTTCGGTGACTTGGCAGACCGCATCGGACGTAAGAAGGTCTTCGCCTTCAACCTCTGGGTCTTCATCGTTACCGCTATCGGTGCCGCCCTCATCACCCAGGTTTGGATGCTGTGGGTAATGCGCTTCCTAATCGGTGTTGCCATCGGTATGGACCTCTCCTGCTCCTCCGCCTTCCTAGCGGAAGTTGCTCCCGCCGCCCGTCGTGGCCGCCTCGCAGGTTCACTGCCTAACATCACCTTCATCCTAGGTGCTATCTTCTCCATCGTAATGGCCATCGTGCTACAGGCCACCGTTCCGGAGGCCTACCACTCCTGGATCTGGCGCGGCATGTTCCTCTTCGCTGCGGTCCCGTCCTTCCTAGTGCTAATGGGACGTAAGCAGCTACCCGAATCCCCCCGCTGGCTAATCCAGAACGGCCGTGAAGAAGAGGCCTACCAGATCCTCAAGGCCCTAGACCTAGACGAGGAAGTCCTCAAGGCCAAGCCCAAGAAGACCAACCGCGAATACCGCAAGCTATTCAAGGGCGATGCTCGTCGCCGTATGCTGGTCTGCACCGCCTTCTTCATGCTGAACACCACCGCTGGCCCGATCGTCTCCTTCATGGGCCCGGTGATCTTCAACGAAGCTGGCATTGCCGTTAAGCAAAACCTCTACATCTCCCTAGCCGCTAACTGCATCGGCCTATTCGCACTACTGATTGGTGTTCAGCTAATCGACCGTGTTAACCGCCGTACCCTAGGCCTAGTCACCGCAGCCGTCCTAACCGCTTCCGCGCTGACTGTGGGTCTGCTAGGTGGCACCTCAAACGCATTCCTCTTCACCGGCTTCATCTGCTGGACCTTCGCCACCTGGCTTGGCCCGGCTGTTCTAGCCTGGATCTGGTCTGCAGAAGCCTACCCGACCGAACTACGTGGTTTCGGTGCTGGTCTAACCCAGGCCCTAGCCCGTATGTGCTCGGCTATTACCGCCTTCATCATCCCCGGTCTGGTACACGACCACGGTTACTACGCCATCGCCCCGTACGCTACCGTCTACTTCCTCATGTTCCTCTTGGTCCTATTCAACCCCTGGTTGGCATCCACCAATGAGAGCCTAGAAGCAGTAGCCGAAGGCGAACTAAAGCGCTGAAACTAAACCCTATGCTTCGTCCCTGAAAGTGACCGCCCACCGGCGGGAACTTCAGGGACGAAGTGTAGTAGAGCGAACGCGCGCGGTAGAAGGCAGGTTTCGAACTCCTGGGGTTAGACCTGCCGGATCTACCAAAGACTCAACGGCCAAAGTTGAAAGTTCCGTCAGCGGCCAATGAATCGCCGACAATTGAACCAGCGGTGACTGAACCTGATCGAAGTTACCGTAACTAAACAACTGAATATCGTGAGGGAAAACGATTTCTAAATCCCGAACCGCATTTAGCGCGCCCAAACCCAAAGGGTCGTTGGCCGCAAATACTAAATCGGGGTGCGAATCGTTAGCTACGCAAGATCCCAAAGCCCGATACCCGGCCCCGGAAAGCCAACTTTCCGCCTCCACCGTACGGGCGTGTGGGAACAGCTCGAAGAATGGTTCGCGACGCGCCGTCAACGGACCCGGACCACGCAAGTAGACCGGATTCTTAACGACCGACGTGTTGATCTGGCCTAAAAGTTCACGTACGCCAGCGGCCTCGTCAATCCCAAAAGTGGCACACTCAGGGACTTGCGGGGCTAAGGAATGCGGGAAAATCCAAGCCACCGGCAGTTGACTCTTCTTCAACAGATCGAAAGCCTCAAAGGGGTGGTCACCCACCTCGCACAGGGCCCCAGCCAACTCGACTTCCTGTAGAGTTCGGCGGATAATTTGAGGAATCAAGTCCGACTGCTCTGGCGGCAGAACCACCGGCAAGACAAAGTAGTCCGCCCTAGTTGCCGCTTCCACCGCACCTAGCAACAGTTCATTGAAGACTGGCAGGTGCAGGGACTCGGGAACTTCACCCATGAAGAAGGCGATTACCTTGGTCCGTTGGTAACGGAAGGCACGAGCCGCAGCCTTGGGGATATAACCGAGCTGGGCGGCAGCTTCCTCGACCCGCTTAGCGGTTTGGGGATTAAAGCCAAGCTCTTCCGCGCGACCGTTCATCACATGAGAAACCGTCGCAAGGGAGACACCCGCAAGTTTAGCCACATCAGCACGCGTAGCCCTGGCCATCAGCATCCTTCCTTAAACGAAAAACTTAATACTTAGACTATCTTCCTGAAAGGCTGTCAAAAATGACTGAGAACACGCAGACACGCCCCAACTTTCTGGTAATCCTCACAGATGACCAGGGTCCGTGGGCAATGAGTCGCACCATGCCGGAGCTGGTGACCCCCACGGTGGACTCCCTAGTTGCTAACGGAACCACCTTCGATAACTTCTATTGCGCGTCCCCGGTTTGCTCGCCCGCGCGTGCCTCACTTTTGACCGGCCGCATGCCCTCTGCCCACGGCGTGCACGACTGGCTGGTAGGGGAGCGCCACCCCGACGCCGCCGAGGACGTCTACCTAGGTGGACTAGCAAACCTCCCCGAAACCCTACAGCGCGCCGGCTACACCTGCGGCATGTCCGGCAAGTGGCACGTCGGTACCGCGCAGCGTCCCGCCCCGGGCTTTGACTTCTGGTACGCCCACCGACTAGGCGGCGGCCCCTACTACGGCGCCCCCGTGTGGTCCGAGGACGGCACCCGCGTCAGCGAAGAACGCTACTTTACCTATGCAGTCGCGGAAGAAGCCTGCAAGTTCATCGACCAGATGGGCCAGGCCAAGCGCGCTGCCGACACCGGCGCCGGCCGCTTCCAGGCGGGCACCAACGACCCCTCGCAGGCCCCCGGATCGGATCCGGAAAACCCGAAGGATAACCCCAACCCGGCACCCTTCTACCTGCAGGTAAACTTCACCGCTCCGCACGACCCGTGGATCAACAACCACCCGCAGGACCTCTACGACCTCTATGACGGTTGCGAGTTCGAATCCGTCCCCCGCGAAGATCCGCACCCGTGGACCAAGCAGTTCAAGAAGGACTTCGAGGACGCCTTCGCTAACCCCACCCCGTACCTGCAGGGCTACGCCGCCTCACTTTCCGGTGTGGACCGTGCCCTGAAGGACCTGCTAGACCGCCTAAAGGCTAATGGTCTGGATGAAAACACCGTTGTTGTCTACATGGCTGACAATGGCTTCAGCTGTGGTCACCACGGTATTTGGGGCAAGGGCAACGGCACCTTCCCGATGAACTTCTGGGAGAACTCCGTCCGCGTCCCCTTCGTGATCTCACTACCCGGACAGAGTCAGGCCCGTACGGTTGCTGACCACGTCTCTGCCACCAGCTTCTTCCCGACCATCTGTGAACTTGCCGGTGTGGAACCGCAAGAAGACCCCTTGCGTGCCGGTGACTCCGTAGCCGGACTGGTCAAGGGTGAACGCCCCGGTGACGGCACCGACTCCGTGGTCATCTACGACGAATACGGTTCTGGCCGCATGATCCGCAACGGCGACTGGAAGTTCATTGACCGCTACGACGGCCCCATTGAACTCTACAACCTGGCCAATGACCCGGAAGAACGTGAAAACCTGGCTGACACCAGCGATCACAAGGGTATCCAGGCGGACCTTAAGACCGAACTGCATGACTGGTTCAAGGCCCACGAAACCGCCCAAGAATCCGCTTGGGGCCGCACCATCATTGGCCGCGGTCAGGTTCACCCGCCCCGTCGCGGCTACGATGATGAGCGCACCTACGTGACCACCAACGTCTGCATCGACGGCAACCGTGACGACGCCTAAACCCGTTAGGGCCTAGGCCTCACTACGAAACCTAATAAATCCTGAGTAAAACCCCGGAAAGGTCGGCTAGATTGGGAAGCAACTCCCAAAAGCCCTCCTTTCCGGGGTAAACTTTTGCTATGCGAAACATTGTTCTAATTTGTGCTGACCAATGGCGTGGTGATGCCCTAGGGGTTCACGGGAACGAGGACGTTCACACCCCCTTCATCGATCACCTAGGCGCGACCGGGGTGGACTGCACCGAAGCGTACGCCGCGAACCCCACCTGCGTGCCCGCCCGTGTCTCCATGATCACCGGGCTCTCTGCCCAAAACCACCGACGCATTGGTTACCAGGACAAGATTCCCTTCGACTTCAAAACCACCCTGCCCAGTGTCCTAACCCAGGCTGGTTATCAAACCCAGGCGGTCGGCAAACTACACTTCTGGCCCGAACGAAACCGCGCCGGATTCGAAAACGTCATCCTGCACGATGGCTACCTGCACGCTTCCCGCGACCGCAGTCGCGATGTGCGCTTCTACGACGACTACCTAGCGTGGTTGCGGAAAGAGGACCACGCGACCTCGGACTACATTGATTCGGGCATGGAATGCAATAGTTTCGTGGCCCGCCCGTGGGATAAGTCAGAGCGACTACACCCCACCTCTTGGGTGACTGAGGAATCCATCGAATGGCTCTACCGTCGCGACCCGGACCGACCGTTCTTCCTGTACGTGTCTTACCACCGCCCGCACCCGCCCTATGATCCGCCGCAGTGGGCTTGGGAAATCTTCCGCGATGCAGACCTCGCGGACTTCGCCGAATGTGACTGGTATGCGGATTTTGAACAGTGGTACCAAGAGCATGACCCGGCCGCCCTGGTGACCGATCCGGGACCGGAGATGCGACGCCGCGCGATGGCCGGCTACTACGCTTCTATGGCCCATATTGATGCGCAGATTTCGCGCCTGCGCCAGGCCCTGTTTGAGTTCGGCGTCCTAGATGACACGCTGTTGGTTTTCACTTCTGACCACGGTGAAATGCTGGGGCAGTACGGCTTGTGGCGTAAGGGCTACCCGTATGAGGGCTCCGCGAAGGTGCCGTTGATCCTGCATGCGAAGGATTTGGCGGCACGCCAAGAAAACCGGATTGTGGAAATGCGCGACATTATGCCCACCATTTTGGAATGGGCGGGGGTGGAATGCCCGCCAGAGGTTGAGGGGCGTTCGTTCTTGCAGCCCGGTGAGCCCGAAGAGTGGCGCGAAGCCCTGCACGGTGAGCATCAGCTCTTCGGTCAGTCCATTCAGTGGATCCGCTGGGGACAGTGGAAGTACATCTGGATGAGCGAATCTGGGACTGAGCAGCTCTTTGACCTAGCCCAGGATCCAGAAGAGACCCATAACCTGCTGCTGGAGCTGCCTGAGGCCCGCGTACAGGAGCTGCTGGATCAGGGGCGAGGATACTTGCGTAAGTACCTGCAGGGGCGCCCAGAGGGCTTTGTGGGCGAGGATGACACCCTAGTTCCCGGCCGACCTACCTCTTGCGTTTTGGAAGAGTCTATTCCCTTGCCCTCAGAGTTGCGGTAGCAGCTGGTAAAGCAGCACTAGCATCGGTTTAGAGGGTGCTAGGTCTGGGTAATACTGACTGTAATAGTTTGGGTCCGATTCCGGATTGGAATCGGACCCAAACTATTAGTCTGAAGATTCAGTTTTGAGCTTCGTAGCGTAGCTTTGGAAAGCCTAGCTGTGTCACTGCTGAAAGCCGTAGAGTGCAGCTAATCAAATGATTAGGTTGAAGATCCAGTAGATTACCGCGGCCACGGCGGCGGCGGCCGGGATAGTTAGGAACCAGCCGATCACAATATCCCTAGCCACGTTCCAGCGCACTGCCTTCATGGACTTGGTAGCACCGGCACCCATGATGGCGGCCGTAATGGTGTGCGTGGTGGAAATGGGGGAGTGAGTAACGAAGGCGGTGGTGTAGAGAACGCCAGCGGCAACGGTTTCAGCGGCGAAGCCACGGGCCGGATCTAGTTCGATCATCTTGCGTCCTAGGGTACGCATAATGCGCCAGCCGCCAGAGTAGGTGCCTAGGGAGATAGCCAGTGCGGAGGCGATCTTTACTTCCCAAGGAATAACCAGTCCGCCCTGGGCGTCGATTAGTCCCCAGGATTCGGCGTGGCCACCAGCGATCAGGGCCATTACGATCACGCCCATGGTCTTCTGCGCGTCCTGTAGGCCGTGGCCTAGTGCCATGGCGGCCGCAGAGATGGTCTGCAGGATACGGAAGCGACGCATGGTCCGGTGGTATGGGCGGCTCTTGAAGATCCAGAGGATCAGCACCATAAAGCCATAGGCCAAGACGAAGCCCACCACGGGGGAGGCGAACATGGGGATGATGACCTTATGGAGGATTCCGTACCATTCTACTTGGGTGGCGGAGGCTAAACCGGCGCCTACTAGGCCACCAATGAGGGCGTGGGAGGAAGATGAGGGGAGTCCGAACCACCAGGTGATGAGGTTCCAGACGATAGCGCCCACTAGGGCGCCTAGGACGATTACGAGGCCGTGTAACTGTAGGTTAGCGTCCCCGGAGTCGGTGAATTGTTTAATGTCAATAATGCCGTCACCAATGGTTTTGGCGACTTCGGTGCCTAGCATGGCGCCAATGACGTTCATGACGGCGGCCATTCCCAGGGCTACCCGGGGAGTTAGCGCGCGAGTAGAGACTGAGGTGGCAATCGCGTTAGCGGCATCGTGGAAGCCGTTGGTGTAGTCGAAGGCCAGGGCCAAGACCACTACGGTGATTACCAAAAAGAGGGTAATCGACACGATCAGGACTCCTTGATGGCGATTGCTTCGACCGTATTAGCTAGGGCCTCGAAACGGTCCATGGCCTTTTCTAGGGTCTCAATGACGTCCTTGAGCTTAATGACGGTTAGGGCATCGGTGCCGGAAGCGAAGATGGTGGCCAGCATGTCACGGTAGACACGGTCGCCTGCGTTTTCTAGGCGGTTGATTTCAATCCAGTAGTCGCGTAGGCCTTCCATCTTGCGAAGGCCCGGCATGGCCGTAGCGGTTAGCTGGGCGCACTGATCAAGTAGCTTGACCTGTTCGAAGATGCCGGCGGGCAGTTCTTCTAGTTGGTAAAGGACGATTAGGTCGCCGGCTTCGTCAACGTAGTCCATGCAGTCGTCGAGGACGTGGGCCAGTTCGGCAATATCCTCACGGTCGATGGGGGTTACGAAGGTGGCATTCAGAGTTTTGATGACCTGGTGAGTGGTCAGGTCGGCGGCCTGTTCAATTTCGTGGAGCTGATCTCGAAGAGAGGCTCGTTCAAGGATGTCCTGGTGGACGATCTCATCAAGAATGGCAATACCTTTGACCAGGTGGTCAGCGGTGGTGGTGAAAAGATCGAAGAAGGCAGAGTCGGACGAGCGGAAGCTGATTCCCATTTGGGACTCCTCAGTTTAGTTTACAGTGCGGTTTTATTTTAGAGCCTAAAGCCCTTTGGGTAAACCTAGACTGGGGTTGCTGGCCAATTTGGGCTTTTTTGAGCAAAAAGCTTAGAGATTTTCGTCTTAATTTAAATTATTGCTCACATTTTTTGGTCTCTAAACAGAGTTGCTTATGAGAATAATTATCAGTATTCTTGCTTTTAAGAATCATTATCGACAACGGTCTAGGGTGCCCTAGGCGTTTTAGAAAGAGCAAAAAGTGTCAAATAGCGTGAAAAAAGCCTGCGGAATCCTAGGCGTCGCAGCCCTTTTATGGAGCGGACTTACCCCACTGACCGCCGCGGCTGAAAACTCCAACACAGTCGTCCTCGATCACGGGCACGTAGATGCCTTCAACGTCTCTGCCGAAGGGGACACCCTAAAACTCAACCTCAAAGAAGACGTCACCGGACACTCGGTCTACCGTGAACCCGAAACCGTCACCCTGCGCATTAAGCCTGAGGCTTACACTGAAATTACCAAGGGTCTGAAGGGTATTGAAAGCATCGGTTACCTATTACCGTTGACTCAGGACCTGAAGCTCCTCTGGCCCGGCTGGGACACTCGAGAGGTTCAGGGGTCAGGCTTTAAAGCCATTGATATTAACTTCACCGAGGTAAATGGCCCCGGTCGGGTCTTCCTGATCACTGAGGAAGGTTTTGGTGGCACAGCACCCCTACTAAAGAATAATCAGTACGAGCTGAAGAGCGGCGCGGTCCGCGAACAGACCTTCCCGGCACATACTCACGCCTACTGGCTCTTTGAAAAGGCCGGCGACTACAACTTCACCGTCCAGGCCACCGGTTATAAGGACGGCAAGCTTTTCAAGTCCAATGTCGCAAAGTACCACTGGAACGTGCAGAAGAGCACTAAGGACACCCGTCCCGCTGACGAGGTCGTAACCCCCGCCCCGCAGCCGGCACCCAAGCCGGCACCGGCACCCAAGCCGGCACCGGCACCTAAGCCGGCTCCAAAGCCGGTCACCCCGGCTCCTGCGCCTGCTCCGAAGCCCGCACCTAAACCTGTGGTCCCGGCTCCTCAACCTGCGCCCAATCCCGTTAAGCCGGCCCCCAAGCCGGCACCTCAGCCGGTAGCTCCGGCCCCTGCGCCAGTGCCCGCTCCCAAGCCGGCCCCGAAGCCGGTCACCCCGGCCCCCACGCAACCGGCACCGGCACCCGTACAGCCGGCCCCTAAGCCCGCTCCTTCAACTGAAGCGCCGATTGCCGTCCCCACCGTGGAAGGCACCGTCGAGCAGCCCAGCCCAGAAGGCACCGCCCCGGCCGCTCCTACCCCGGCCCAGCCGCAGAACCCGGGCCAACCCAAAAACCCGCTGGATTCCGGTAAGGCCCCCGAAGCGCACCAACCCAGCCAGCCGGCCCCCGCACAGCCCGGTGGAGCTGCCCCTGCGCCCTCGGCACCAAAAACCCAAACCAAGTGCTTCCCTAAGAGCGTAGCCATGCCGCCGCAGCTGCAGGCTGCCGTTAAGGACGACCGTCGCAGCCCTGCCGTTATGCGCACCCCGCAATCGGTGCCGTTCCTGCTAGGCCCGGCCTCTGCCACCAAGACCACCCAGGCAGTGGGCCGCATCGCCCCCGGAAAGCAGGTCTGGATGATCGGCTCTACCCAGCAGGAAAATGTACCTTGGGTTGGTGCCAACACCATGGACCCCAGCCTGCTAGCCGAAACCACCGGCCCTGTCACCTGGCAGCTAGTGGGATTCTCTGGCCCCGGCAACATGGAAGTATTCACCTCCGGTAACTTCGGGCAGATCATTGGCAAGTCCTGGTTCTCTGCTAGCCCGGGACACCCCACCGGCATCCTGACCCTAGACCGTAACGTACACGTTCACCCCAACTGGGTCTTCGACGCCCCCGGCACTTACCGTCTAGCTATCAAGCAGACCGCCACCGTTAAGGATGGACGTAAGCTCAGCGCCACCGCCAACCTCACCTTCCTAGTAGGTTCCGGACGCGGTGTTACCTCCGGCCACTTTGATCTAGGTTCAGTTGTCCAGGGTGGTACCCAAACTCAGTGGGTTACCGCGGAAGGCAAACCCTGCCCGATCGGTGGCATCACCCCGCAGGGCAAGGTCATTGACCAGAACGGCCAAGCAGTCGACCACCTAGGCTCCACCAAGGGACTAGGACAGACCCCCACCCAGCTAGCCGCCACCGGCACCAGTGACACGACCCTACCCATGCTGGTCTTCGCCGCCGGAATCATGGTCCTGGGTGCTGGCCTAGTAGCCACTCGTCGAACTGCCTGAATCTGCTGATTTCTAAACTTAGAAAGTAAAACCTGTGAAACTCAAAAAACTAAAAGCCTTCACGGCAGCCATTACCTTAGGTTTGGTCAGCTTGACCCTGGCCCCGCTAGGTGGACCCGCCGGCCTTGCCCAAGCCGCCGAAAGCAGCCGCCCGGAACATAGGCCATCCGACGAAGGTGTCTGGAAAGACCTTCCGGAAAACGCCACCATGGTCAAAGATGGGGAAACCATCAAGCACCCCTGCGCGGGCCGTCACTTACTCTACCGCAGCCACGTGGATGCCACTTACGTAACTCGCAGCCAGGGTGAACTTACCGTTATGACTGTTTCTGGGATGCAAGTGATGCCTAAGGACTCCACCTGTATGCGCCTAGCCCCCGACGCAGACGGTACCGGCAAGGAACTATCCCGCCTGTTCGTCCCCAAGGACCCGAACCTAGCGTTCTTGGGTTCCCCCGGACGGATCCTCTGGCACGCCCCCGCCTACCAGTACCCTGGCTGGCGTCCCATTTGGGCCGGTTACGGCGCCTTTGATCCCCACCATGAATGGGAAGTTCCTACCGATTTTGTTGGTGACGTGGTGCAACTCGAATTGACTGATATTAAGGGCCCGGGTGACCTTGAGATCTTTAACTACAATCCCGGTTGGGAAAAGGCGCAGCGTCATCTCTCATCCCGTGATAAGCGACGTCTAACGATTAATGTGGGCGGCCATGGTCACGTGGACTGGACCTTCAGCAAGCCCGGTATTTACGAGCTTACCTGGGTAGCTTCTGGTAGACATCTAGACGGCACCACCGAGGTCTCCAAGCCCGTGAAGCAGTACTGGCTAGTTGGCCCTGACGAGGAAGTAGGCCTACCCAAAGGCTTTACTACCGGTTTGAACTCGATTAACCAGACGGCAGAAGCCCAGCGGGAAGCTGCCGGTTTAAGCGAACCAGAAAGTGATTTCCCGGCTACCCCGAAGGAGCCGGTAAATCCCCCGGTTGCCTCTGATGAGGAATACGATAAAGCTGCCAAGAGCGAAAAGCTAGCCGAGCACCCTGAAGATCGGGTGGGCTCTGGAAGCAACTACTCCACCCTAAAGTGGAAGAGTGGTGGGAAGCTGACTTATAACACTTTCGGAGCAGACGGTACTGATTTCGGTGAAGGTCCGATTATCGAAGTGCCCGATTCAAACCTGCACTGCGCCGCAGAAACCGACCCCTATCTAAAGGACCTGCGCGCAGACAACTCCCCCTTCCTTTGGGTAACGCCTAAGCAGGGAAGTGCGGAAGCGCCCTCGTTAGGAATTGATACCTCCAGCTTGGACTACAGTCAGATTGGCGCCCAGGGTGTCCAGGTCGATTACTCCATCAAAACCATCCCGGCCGGCGGAAGAATGGTCGTTGGCCTAGATGAAGGCCAGGGCTTAATGCCGCTAGTCGGGGGATTCACCTCCTATTCTGGTCAGGTCCAACTATTAAAGGCACAGAAACTACAGACTCAGTTTGTTTTCAATAAGCCTGGTGTCTACGGTTACTCAGTTTCCTTCTACGTGAATCTGCCCAATGGCACCAAGAAATATGATTTCAACGAAGCGCGCTTCGTGGTCGGTAACAAGGCCATTAACCGCTACCGTCAGAGCCTAAAAACGGGCCTACCGCTACTGCCAGAAAACGATGAAATCACCTGTGCGACCCTACCAAAGGCTACGGGTGCCAACTCAAAGGATTTCCCCAAGCTTCCAGGAAAGACTGACAACTCGGCCACCCCGGAACCCGGCGCAAGTGCCGAGGATCCCGCACAGCCAACTCCAGTAAAGCCTGGAACTCCCAAGCCAACAATTGAGGAACCCGGTAAACCCTCACCTACGGCGGAAAACCCAACCCCGGGACAGCCTGAACCCGGCACGAAACCCCAGCCCAAGCCGGGAGTCAATCCCGGAAACCCCGCGACGGTAGAAGCACCCGAAATTGACCCAGAGAAGCTCAATCCAGCAGATCGTGCTGCTTTCGACCTGCGTAAGGTCTGGGCGGACGCTATCCCGAATCACCTCGTCGAACGTGGCCACATGGACCTAGCGCTGGGGTCTTTGGATGACGGCCCCGATGTCTACCTGAATGACGGAGAAAACCCGGCCGAGGTCGTTAGGCGCCCCTCGAAGAGCTTCGCGATCGCAGTGCCGGAGCCGACCAAGGTGCAGGCGCCTGCTAACTTGGAGGAATTGTCGGGATTCGCTGAGCAGGTCTACGCGCTCCCTCAGGTCCAGGATGAACGCTTCCCCTGGGTAGGTTTCAACACCGAAAGCTTGGATACCTTCTTCGACCAGCTACCTGGCAGCCCCGTCTATGTGACCCTAGAAGACTTCGTGGGTCCCGGCCGAATGGTGACTGGACACACTGATCTTTCCGGCAAGATTGATCGGCAGCTAGATTCTGCGGACAAGTCCGTCAAAATCACCTACAACCAGGCTTCGCATGACCACCAGTACTTCTGGTTCTCAAAGCCCGGTGTTTACAACATGGCATTTAACTACCAGTGGCGTGGACCGTCGGGTCAACTTGAGAACAAGAAACTAGTTAGTACTTTCCTAGTCGGTAAAGATGCCATCAAGATTGGATCGAAGGCAATTGAGGCACAGGAACTTCCGCCGGCCCCGGTAGTTGAACCTGCTCCGGAAGCCCCGGTAGTTGAACCCAGCCCGGAAAAGCCGGCCCCAAGCCCAGTCAAGCCCACTCCGGAAGCACCGGTTGTGCCCGCACCGTCGCAACCGACATCGGAACCCACCGTGGAGCCGAAACCCGGTAAGGATGTCGATCCGGTGGTCACTCCGGAAACTCCGGTGGCTCCGGCTCCGACAGTGGAACCTGAAAAGCCTCAGCCGGCAGAACCGACCGTGGAACCGCAGCCGGTAAAGCCGGCCCCGACCCCGGTGAAGCCCGGCCCGGTTCAGCCTGAGCCAGTAAAGCCGACTCCGGTTGCTCCTAAGCCGACTCCGGTTGCGCCTAAGCCGGCCCCGACCCCGGTGAAGCCAGCTCCCGTGAACCCGGTCAAGCCGGTCAATCCGGTGGTGCCCAGCCCGGTCAAGCCGGTAGTTCCGGCCCCGGTTGCTCCGGTTAATCCGGTGGCGCCTCAGCCCGTGAAGCCGGCCCCGGCTCCAGTTGTGCCTAAGCCTGCTCCCGTGGCTCCGGCAAAGCCTGCTCCCGTCGCCCCGGCAAAGCCGGCCCCGGTAGCACCGAAGCCTGCTCCAGTGCTTCCTCAGCCCGTCCCGGGTGATACCGGAATTGCTTCCGTTGAGCTCGGCCGTCAGATCGTAAACCAAGATCCGCGGGTACTAGGCCCCGGCTTCGACCGTGGAAACGCCCAGGGTCCGGTCCGACACGGACACGGAAGCCTAGATCCGTCACTAGCAGCACATGCTCCCAGTGACGGTGGAGCCAGCCTAGTAGCGGCCACCAATAAGGCCTCCCAGGGTAGTGCAGTGAGCTCTGCTCTTGCTCCCGGTATCAGTGGTACCTCAGGTGCCGCCGCGACTCCGGAGGGCACTCCGGAAGGTGCCCCTGAAGCAACAGCAGAAAAGACCCCCGAGGTTGCTACTCCGCTAGAAAATACCCCGCAAACCAGCGAGGGCACCAGCGAAGCTGACACCATCAACGCGGCAGCTCCCCAGACTGATGGTGGAAATGCCCAGATCGCTTGGCTTCCCAGCATCCTAGTGGGAACCGGCGTGGCCGCCTTCTTTATTGGTGGATTCCTGCTGATCGCTGCCTGGCGGAAGAAATCCTAAAGTCACCTAGCGACAACCGTCCCTGAGAGGGGACTGTAAGAGCGGGATCGGTAAACACTCAGATGACACCTGAGAGACCGATCCCGCTCTAAAATTTTCCGAAAAGTATTTTGTCTAAAACTGATTGTTCAAAAATAAGTCGACAAAATGGCAAAATAACTTGATAAACTCCGTCGTATTAAATATGATTTGTGCAATATGGTTAATGACCGCATGACACTAAATGTGGTCTACGGCCTTCCGGTAACAAGGTAATCCGGAAAAAATATCTGAAGGAGAAACAGGATGAGTACCACCCTGGACAGTGTTGACCAGCGGATTCTAGCAATCCTCGATGAGGACCCACGCATGCCCGTCCTGGCCATTTCGGAACGTACCGGACTAGCTCGCGGCACCATTCACACCCGACTGGCCAAATATCGTGAAGAGAACCTACTTCGTGACTATTCCACCTGCGTGCCCCCAGAGCACCTAGGTCGTCCCCTACTAGCCAAAGTCTCGCTGCAGCTAAGCCAGCACTACCTAGATAAGGCCATCGAAGAACTAAGCAATATTCCCGAGGTCGTGGAATGCCTAGCCTCTTCCGGTGAAACTGACCTAGAAGTTCGCGTCGCTGCCGTAGACACCGATGACCTCTACCGTGTATGCGACCAAATCCGTTTGGTCCCCGGCGTGGAACGCACCTCGACCACCGTGTTCCTACGGGCTTTGATTCCCTACCGAATCAGAGGCCTGGTAGATACGTTAGAACCGAAGCGTAAGAACTGAAAAAGATTTTGGGTGGGTAACCGAAAGGGAACCCACCCAAAACTAATTTAAGGCATGAAAAAGCCACTGAACCGAAAAGCGCCTGTCGGCGCGAAGGCCGCTCGAAGCGGCTAAAGTTGGAGCCCGGGGCTTTGCCGGTTCAGTGGTATCAATTATTATAGAACTAGCTGGCTCACATTGCAGCCGGTGAAAGCGAAAAAACCGAAAAGATATGGCACTATCCAAGCATGACTAGCAGCGACCCCAAAGTAAAGACTGATCCAGACCGCTCACTGCAGTACCAGATAAAAGCTGGGAAAACCGGTGAGATCGGTATCGTGGTGGAAACCGAAGCGGTCGCTGGCCACTGGCTAAGCATCCCCAAGTCAGCCCTAGTAATGCTGCTATCGGCCACCGCTGTCGCCATCCTAGTCGTACTAGGTGCTTACGTGCACCGCGATATCCTTACCGTTCTAGCGGTCGCCTGTGCCGCGATCATCTCCCTAGGCCTACCGCGATCCATCGGTGCACCGGCCCCGCGCTACTCTTCCACCGTCGCCCTAATCTTTTCGCTAGTCTCCGTCGCCACCGTCCGACGCCTGGATGACCTCTACATTGCCGGCATCATCTTCGCACTTTCCGTAGTCGCCGCTTTCGGTGCTGAAATGGCTCGAAAAGACGGTCGTGCCCGACTGCTAGACTCGGTCTCAACTACCGTCCTAACCACGGCCGCCGCGATCAGCTCCGTCGCGATCGTCGGCCTAGCCCCGCACGGCTCCTGGAAACTAGCGCTAGTTGCCACCTCCATTTGTGTGGCCATCAGTATGGGAATCTTCCAGCTCATGCGCATGTTCTGGGCGGGCACCGCCCAATGGAACCAGATCCTGCACGAAACCGAACTAGAAGAAGACGACCTGATCCCCGGTAACTGGCGAAATGAAACCACTGGGGTCTACCGAGTCATGAACGCAGTAAACCACTACTGGGGGATCACCGATACCGCCCGTACCGTAAACGTCCTCCTGACCGGAGTGGTAGGTGCCGCGCTTGCTGGTGCGCTCTACCAGACCGGCGTAATTACCGGACGTAACGCTGATGCGCTACAAAAACTGGGCCAATACATTGGCGGGGGAGCCGTACCCGCCCTAGTAGTGGGCCTGTTCGTGGGCCTACTATCGGGCCTAATCGTCATCATTTCCGGTCGTGTCCTGCGGCCCACCTCGCCCCGCGTATCCCTCTGGGCCTCAGTCGCCTGGGGCGTCCTCCCGGTCGTCCTCATGGCCATGCCCACCTATGCGCTAGTCCGCATGGGTAGCTAAGCGAAAGGTACCAATATGCTCACCATTGACCCGAACCTACCCGCGCCCCTACTACCGCTAGCCTGGCTAATCGACACTTGGGAAGGCTACCGCCTAGACCTAAGCGCGGAAACCCCCGCCCGCCTAACCACCAAAATCTACGCGGTTGAAGACAAACTACGCTGGGAAAACACCTATCAGACCGGCACCTCCACGGAAGAAATCATCCCCGGAGACAGTGCCCGCGTCGGTGCCGAAAAAATCCAGGCTGAAACCGGGGCCCCCACGGTCACGGAAACCCTAGAAATCACCGTCACCCAAACCCAGCCGGTCCCCGAAAATGAACGCCAGGCCCCGGGAGAAGTGCAGGGCTTCCTCGAAATCAATAGCCTGAACGAAAACGGCGAAAGCCTACGCGAATGGGTAGGTGTGGCCCGCGGCCCGCAGATCCAGATCCAATCCCTAGGCGGGAACCAGGAAGCCGAAAAGGGCGTCGGCCGGATCCGCCTGATTGGCCTAGTAGGCGGCGAACTCATGTGGAGCGAAGACCGCTTCTCCACCCGCGACTACACGGAGGCCGTCTCTCAGGGCCGCGCCATGGCCGAGGACGCCACCACCTCCACCGCGATTGCGCGCCTAACCCGCCAGGAGCAACAGGAAGCTTAATGACCAACCGTTACGAAGCCTTTTCGTCCCTGCCCGCCTGCGTCACCCAGCTGGGGGACCAGCCGAATTCTGAGCCGGAAGAAGCCGCAGCCGTCGACGCGCCTGCCGAGGAAGCCACCGCGGCTGGCAGTGCGCCGGGCCTAAGCGCCGAAGACTTAACCGCCCAGGCCTCCCTGCGAGCGGACCTGCCCCTACACTACGGGGACCCGCTGGGGGAGCAGCGTCGCCTGGCTACTGGAACCGCCGTGACCGTCCTGCCCTACGGGGTAGTGAAGGTCGCCGGGGATGAGGCTGCCAACTGGCTCAATCAGCTCTGCAGTCAGAAGGTTGATGACCTGCCGGTCCTCGCAGAGGGCGCGGATATGACGGCCTCGGTGGAAGGTGCGGATGCGGATGCCTTTGCGTCCTGGACCCACCTGACCTTCCTAGACGCCCAGGGACACATCGAAAACCTAGCGCTGACCGCCCGCACGGCCGAAGCCTTCTGGTTCTTGACCGAAACCCCTGCGGCCCTCACTGAGTTCCTAACCCGGATGCGCTTCCGCACCCAGGTGGAAATCACCGACCAGACCGAAAACTACCTAGTCTTGGGCGATCTGATTGACCAGAACGAGGCCGCCGCGCTCAGCCCCCTAGCTGGCCTGCCCTGCACCCTGACCGCCCGCCACCCCTGGCCAGCTGTCCAACCGGGCGGCACCACCTACACCACGCCCGCCCAGGAAGCCAAACACCCCGGTCAGGACTTTCAGGTGCGCCTGACCCTACTACCGGTTCAGGCCGCCCACGCCCTGACCACCCTGGGTACCGGCTACCCGGGCTCGGCCCCCGCCGGCCAGCTCAACCTCACCGAAGGCGCCGACACCCAGATCACCTGGACGCACCTAGCCGGCTTCCTCGCCTGGGAAGCCCTGCGGATCTACCGCTGGGAACCTGCCCAAGCTGAAATCGACAATAAAACCATGCCGCACGAACTAGACCTGTTGCGGACCGCCGTGCACCTCAAAAAGGGCTGCTACTGTGGCCAAGAAACGGTGGCAAGAATCGTGAACGTGGGCCGGCCCCCTCGGCGAATCGTGGCGCTACACCTAGACGGTTCCGGCTCCGAACTGCCGCAGCCCGGGGAAGCCCTGACCGTGGATGGAAAAGCCGTGGGACGCGTGACCTCTGTGGCGGAACACTACGAGGACGGCCCCATCGCCCTAGCGGTAATCAAGCGCAATACCGAGGCGGTCACCCTGCAGGCCGGGCCGGTAGCTGCTAACGTCACTGAGATAGCCCAAAGGGAAGGGAAGAGCGCGGCCTCGCCCGAAATGCGACCCGGCGCGGAACTCCTCAAATCCCTGCGACGCCCCGGAACCCCCAGACTCTAAGGAGCATCATGTCATTGCCTTACGTGCTAAATCTGATCATGGCGGTTGTGAACCTGAGCCTGACCCTGCTGCTGCCAGTACTGTTCCTGTGGGCCGCGATTCACGCCAGCCTGACCCCCGCCCGCGCCTTCACCGCTTTCGCATCCCTGAATAAGAACGCCTGGCTGATCATCCTTTGGCTGGGTGTAGTCCTGAGCTTCGGCCAGGGCGTGTGGGCAACCCGGGCCCTGCTGGCCCTGTTTGGCGTCTACCTGAACCTACCCGTTTGGCTCCCCGGGGCTACCGGACTGCTGAGCGGCGGCGCCTGGGGCGTCATCTTCCTGGCCATCCCGGGCGTGTACCTAGCGGGGGACCGCAACCGTGTAAACGAGTTCCGGGCGCTGCAAAAGGGACGCGGCCAGTACCGTCAGCGTCCTGGTGGTGAACCGCGTCAGCGCGGACCCCGAGACTGGTAAGCCGTTAATCAGCTAAAGGAGTAATCATGCGTGCAGTAGTACAGCGAGTCACCCGCGCCAAAGTCAGCGTTGACGACCAGATCCGCGGACAGATCGACCAGCCGGGCCTGATGGTCCTGCTGGGTGTCACCCATGAAGACGGCCCCGCTGAAGTCAAGAAAATGGCCGAAAAACTAGCCAATCTGCGCGTCTTTGATACCGAGGATGGTGAGGCCTCGGCCCTGGACCTGAAGGCCCCCATGCTGGTGGTCTCCCAGTTCACCCTCTACGGGTCCACCGTGAAGGGCCGCCGCCCCTCCTGGACCCAGGCCGCTCCCGGACCTGTGGCACAGCCGATATACGAGGACGTAGTAGCTGCCCTACGCGACCTGGGCATTCACGTCGAAACCGGAGAATTCGGCGCTATGATGCAGGTTGAGCTGGTCAATGACGGCCCGTACACGCTACTGGTAGAGCTCTGAGCATAACCCTCGCCTCTGGCGAACAGGCGCGCGCTACCCCCAGCCGGGGCCGTAGTCTGGAATCCAGTATTCCCGGATACTAGTCTGCACCCGGGATTTTGGAGGAAAGAATTCATGTTCGAGCGGTTCACTGACCGTGCCCGTCGAGTAGTAGTGCTAGCGCAGGACGAAGCGCGCAACCTAAACCACAACTACATCGGGACGGAACACCTACTTTTGGGGCTCATTGCGGAAGGCGAAGGCATTGCCGCAAAGGCCCTCAAATCTAAAGACGTAACCCTGGAAGCAGTACGCGAACAGGTTATTGAAATTATCGGCAAGGGCTCCACTGAGACCACTGGTCACATCCCCTTCACCCCGCGCGGTAAGAAGGTCTTCGAACTAGCCCTGCGTGAAGCCCTCCAACTGGGCCACAACTACATTGGCACCGAACACCTACTACTAGGCCTACTACGTGAAGGCGACGGCGTTGCCAGCCAGGTCCTAACCAAGCTGGGCGTAGACCTAAACGAACTACGCAAAGCTGTCATGCAGCTACTTTCCGGCTACTCTTCACCCACTGAAGAAGGTAAGGAAACCGTGGGCGTCGGGGGTTCTTCCTCGGGCGTGAACGCGCAGCGTGCCTCCGCGATCCTAGAACAGTTCGGCCGGAACCTAACCACCGCCGCCATGGAAAAGCGCCTAGACCCGGTAATTGGTCGCCACCAGGAAATGGAACGCGTCATGCAGATCCTTTCCCGCCGCACCAAGAACAACCCGGTCCTCATCGGCGAACCCGGCGTAGGTAAGACCGCCGTCGTCGAAGGCCTAGCCCAGGCAATCGTCCGCGGTGACGTCCCCGAAACCCTGAAGGATAAGCAGCTCTACAGCCTAGACATGGGCTCCCTAGTGGCTGGCTCCCGCTACCGTGGTGACTTCGAAGAGCGCCTCAAGAAGGTCCTGAAGGAAATCACCACTCGCGGTGACATCATCCTGTTCATCGACGAAATCCACACCCTAGTTGGTGCCGGTGCCGCCGAAGGCGCCATTGACGCCGCGCAGATCCTCAAGCCCATGCTGGCCCGTGGCGAACTACAGACCATTGGTGCCACCACCATTGAGGAATACCGCAAGCACATCGAAAAGGACGCCGCCCTAGAGCGTCGTTTCCAGCCGGTGAAGGTCGAAGAGCCCTCGGTGGAAGAAACTGTCCAGATCCTCAAGGGCCTACGTGACCGCTACGAGGCCCACCACAAGGTCATCATCACCGATGACGCAATCGGGGCGGCCGCCTCCATGGCTGACCGTTACGTCTCTGACCGCTTCCTTCCGGACAAGGCCATTGACCTGCTGGATGAGGCTGGTGCCCGCCTGCGCATTGCCCGCATGACCGCTCCGCCGGAACTACGCGAGTTCGACGACAAGATCGCCCAGAACCGCACCGAAAAGGAAGCCGCCATCGCGGACCAGGACTTTGAGAAGGCCGCCGCCCTGCGCGATGCCGAAAAGCGCCTGATTGAAGCCCGTGAAGAGGCCGAAAAGAACTGGCGTGAAGGTGCCGAGGCAAGCGTCTCTGAAGTCACCGAAGATTCCATCGCGGAAGTTCTAGCCATGTCCACCGGCATTCCGATCATGAAGCTCACCGAAGCAGAAACCACCAAGTTGCTGCACATGGAAGATGAGCTACACAAGCGGATCGTCGGCCAGGATGACGCCGTTAAGGCCCTTTCCCAGTCGATTCGCCGTACCCGCGCGGGCCTCAAGGACCCCAAGCGCCCCGGCGGTTCCTTCATCTTCGCCGGCCCCACCGGTGTTGGTAAGACCGAGTTGGCTAAGGCCCTGGCTGAGTTCCTGTTCGGGGACGAGGACGCGCTGATCCAGCTTGACATGTCCGAATTCGGCGAAAAGCACACCGCTAGCCGCCTATTCGGCTCCCCGCCCGGATACGTTGGTTACGATGAGGGTGGCCAGTTGACCGAAAAGGTCCGCCGTCGCCCCTTCAGCGTGGTCCTCTTTGACGAGGTCGAAAAGGCCCACCCGGATATCTTCAACTCCCTACTGCAGATCCTAGAAGACGGTCGCCTGACCGACTCCCAGGGCCGCATGGTGGACTTCAAGAACACCGTCATCATCATGACCACCAACCTTGGTACCCGCGAAATCAACAAGGGTGTCCTCACTGGTTTCCAGGCCGGCGGCGCCGCTGCCACTGACTACCAGCGCATGAAGGCCAAGGTCAACGAAGAACTCAAGCAGCACTTCCGCCCCGAGTTCCTAAACCGTGTGGATGAGGTTGTGGTCTTCCCGCAGCTCAAGCGTGAAGAAATCACCCAGATCGTGGATCTGATGATTGCCCGCCTAGACCAGCGCATGCGCGATCAGGACCTATCCATTGTGCTGACCCCGGCCGCTAAGGAACTGCTAGCCGATCGTGGCTTCGACCCGGTATTGGGTGCCCGTCCGCTACGCCGTGCCCTACAGCGCGACATTGAAGACGCCCTGTCTGAGAAGATCCTCTTCGGAGAGATCCGCCCCGGACAGCAGGTCACCGTCGATGTCGAAGGCCCCGAAGGCGAACAGAACTTCACCTTCCACGGTGAATACCCCGCCATTGAGGTCCCGGATGACGCCAGTGCGGTCACTGAAGGTGAAGGTAACTGATCATGTCTGAAGGCCCCAAAACTCAGGACGCTAAGGAAACCCAAGCAGCCCCCGCAAAGACCGAATACGTCAAACCCGAAATCGGGATCTGGCTGGTTTTGGCCGGCTGCGTAGGCATCACCATCCTGCTGCTGCTAGACACCCTAGCTCCAGCTTTCGGCTGGGTAGGCGTGAACTTCCAGCAGGCCATCGTGTTCCTAGAGTTCGCCTGCACCCCGATCATTCTGGGTGCCGCCCTGGGGCTACGCCGACGCAAGTTCCGTCGCTACCCCTTCCGGATGCGCGTGGGCCTACAGTTCGCGATTGCCGCCGCCGCCCTAATCCTGGCCGGATTCCTGATCCTGCTAGGCATTAACCTGGTGAACCCGGCTTCAACCGCGGTGGCTGGCCCCTGGTCCGTCATGCAGTTCGGTACCCTAGTGGCCGTCCCTGCGACCGCCCTGTTAGCAGTGTCCATCTTCCTCAAAGACTGAAGTCGGACGGTAGGCAAGCCCGGCAAGCTGGACGGTAAGATAGCCCGCCAAGCTGGAACTAGCGGAAAACTAAATCTGAACCATGCGCCCTCGCCAAAAACGGTGAGGGCGCATTTTCAACCAATTTTTAACGCTCCCGGATTAAATTTTTAACACCGTTTTTACACGCCCTCGATACGCTTTCCAATGTCTTAAATCTCCGGGCCAACCAAAACTGGCCCCCACAGGTATTGGAAAGGGAAAACGGGATGAACGTAAGTTTGATCCAAATCCTTTTATTCCTAGCGGTCAGCGTCATGCTAGCTATCCCGCTAGGACACTACATTGACAAGATCATGCACGCCGAACCCACCTGGCTGAGCAAGCGCCTACGCCCCGTCGAAACCGCCTGCTACCGGGCCATTGGCGTAAACGAAGACGTGGAAATGAGCGGACGCTCCTACTTCATCAACGTCATGATGTTCTCTGCCTTCGGGCTGCTATCCTTCTGGCTCACCCTAGTATTCAGTGGCATCAACCCCGGCCTCTCATTCAACATTGCCAGCTCCTTCGTCTCCAATACCAACTGGCAATCCTACGCCGGAGAAACCACCCTCCAAGGCTGGCAGCAAGCACTACTGCTAACCACCCAAAACTTCGTCTCTGCCGCCGTCGGCATCAGTGTCCTCTACGCCCTCATTCGGGCCCTACGCGGCACCCAACTACGCGGCGTCGGAAACTTCTACGTGGACCTAACCCGCGTGGTCCTCTACATCCTGCTGCCCCTAGCCACACTACTAGCCATCATCCTCTCCAGCCAGGGCGTGGTGCAGAGCCTGTACAACTCGACCTCGGCAAGCACCCTAAGCGGCACCAAACAGTACCTACCTTTAGGGCCGGTCGCCTCCCAGGAAGCCATCAAACAACTGGGCACCAACGGTGGCGGTTTCTTTGGCGCCAACTCTGCCATGCCCTTCGAAAACCCCACCTTCATCTCCAACTTCCTAGAGTGCCTAGCGATCATCATTATCCCCATCGCCCTATGCTTCGCCTTCGGTCGGGGAGTGAAGAACCCCAAGCAGGGACGTGCCATCTTCATCTCCATGTTCGTCCTGCTGATCGCCGCGCTAATCGGCACCTACATGGCCGAATACAACTACCACGTAGCCGGAATCGACCCCAGTGCCGGCAATATGGAAGGCAAGGAAAGCCGCTTCGGGGCAGGGCTCTCTGCCCTCTGGGCCATCATGACCACCGCCGCCTCTAACGGCTCCGTGAACTCCATGCACGACTCTTACACGCCCTTCGGTGGCTTCTTCCCCATGCTGCTCATGCAACTGGGCGAGGTCGTCTTCGGCGGTGTGGGCTCTGGCCTCTACGGCATGCTGGGCTTCGTCATCCTGACCGTGTTCATCACCGGCCTGATGATCGGCCGCACCCCCGAATACCTCAACAAGAAGATCGACCCGATCGACATGAAAATGGCCGTGGTCCTATGCCTAACCACCCCGCTACTCATCCTAGTGGGCAGTGGCGTGGCCGCCCTGTGGCCCGAAAGCTACACCAACGTCACCAACCCCGGAATCCACGCCTTCAGCGAGCTGCTCTACGGCTACACCTCCGCCGGGGCCAACAATGGTTCCGCCTTCGCCGGCCTAGACGCCAACACGAACTTCTTCAACCTCACCATGGGACTGAGCATGCTGCTGGCCCGCTTCGTGCCCATCTGGGCCACCCTGAAACTGGCCGAATCCATGCGCACCAAGTCCCGCGTCGCAGAATCCTCTGCCACCCTACGGACTGATTCGCCGCTCTTCATTGGACTACTAATCTTCA
This sequence comes from Boudabousia liubingyangii, assembly GCF_001907245.1. Lineage (GTDB taxonomy): Bacteria > Actinomycetota > Actinomycetes > Actinomycetales > Actinomycetaceae > Boudabousia > Boudabousia liubingyangii. The sequence continues at coordinate 324,255 of NZ_MQSU01000001.1, read as the reverse complement.
ACGTCCTACTGATTGGCGCCCTGTCCATGTTCCCCGCCCTGGCACTGGGACCCATTGCCGAAGGGCTACTGTAACCGGTTTACCGCAGGCCACCTAAACGCCTGCCCTGTTATTGGACTTAAGTGAAAGCGAAAAACTAATGACTAAAGAGATTAGGCTACGAGCCCTGGGGGACACTTTCAAAAAACTGGACCCAAGGGATCAGATCAAAAACCCCGTGATGTTCCTGGTCTACCTATCAGCCATCATCACCACCGCCCTCTTCTTCACCGGCCTCTGGGGCTGGAAGGACGCCCCCAGCGGGTACGTGGCCGCCATCGCGGTCATCCTCTGGATCACCGTCCTCTTCGGTAACTACGCCGAAGCAATCGCAGAAGGACGCGGCAAAGCCCAGGCAGACGCCATGCGCTCAGGCCGCACCGACGTCACCGCCCACCGGCAAAAAGCCGACGGCACCCTAGAGGACGTCCCCTCCAGCCAGCTACGCAAGGGCGACACCATCGTGGTCTCTGCCGGGGAACAAATCCCCGCCGACGGTGACGTAATCGAAGGCGCTGCCTCGGTAGACGAATCCGCCATCACCGGCGAATCCGCCCCCGTCATCCGTGAGGCCGGCGGCGACCGCAGTGCCGTCACCGGTGGTACCCAGGTACTCTCTGACCAGCTGGTCATCACCGTCACCAACGACCCGGGCGAATCCTTCATGGACAAGATGATCTCCATGGTCGAGGGCGCTTCCCGCCAAAAGACCCCCAACGAGATCGCCCTACAGATCTTCCTAGTAGCGCTCTCCCTAATCTTCATCGTGGTTTGCGCCGCCCTCTACGCCTACTCCATTTACGTCTCAGGGCAACTAGGCAAAGCCGACCCGATTACCATCACCTCCCTAGTGGCCCTGCTGGTCTGCCTAGCCCCCACCACCATTGGCGCCCTACTATCTTCCATCGGTATTGCCGGCATGTCCCGCCTAAATGACGCAAACGTCCTAGCCATGTCCGGTCGTGCCATCGAGGCTGCCGGTGACGTGGACGTCCTCATGCTGGACAAGACCGGTACCATCACCCTAGGTAACCGCCAGGCCGCAGAATTCCTGCCCGCCCCCGGGGTCACCGAACACGAACTAGCTGATGCTGCCCAACTGTCCTCCCTGGCGGATCAAACCGCCGAAGGACGCTCCATTGTGGTGCTGGCCAAGAAGTTCGGGATCCGCGAACGCCAAAACACCAGCCACCTGCACTTCATTGAATTCTCCGCCCGCACCAAGATGTCTGGGGTGGACTACGACGGTCACGAAATCCGTAAGGGTGCCGTCGACGCCATCACCAACTACCTACGTGCGGCCGGAAAAGAAATGCCCCAAAAGTGCGTGCAGGACGTGCGTAAGGTGGCCGAGGCCGGCGGTACCCCGCTAGTGGTTGTAAAAGACCACCAAGCCATGGGCGTCGTCTACCTCAAAGACATCATCAAGGCCGGGGTGGCCGCAGAGTTCCAAAACCTGCGCACCATGGGCATTAAAACCATCATGATCACCGGTGACAACCCCGTCACCGCCGCAGCGATTGCCGCCGAAGCCGGCGTGGATGACTTCCTGGCCGAAGCCACCCCCGAAGGCAAACTAGAAATGATCAAAAAGTTCCAAGCCGAAGGCCACCTAGTAGCCATGACCGGTGACGGCACCAATGACGCCCCCGCCCTAGCGCAGGCCGACGTCGCAGTAGCCATGAACACCGGTACCCAGGCCGCAAAAGAAGCCGGCAACATGGTGGACCTAGACTCCTCACCGACCAAGCTGATCGACATTGTGCGCATCGGTAAGCAGCTACTCATGACCCGTGGCGCGCTCACCACCTTCAGCTTCGCCAACGACGTGGCCAAGTACTTTGCGATCATCCCGGCCCTATTCGCCCCGATCTTCCCGCAGCTAGGCATCCTGAACATCATGGGACTAGCCTCCCCAGAATCAGCGATCCTCTCTGCCATCATCTACAACGCCCTCATCATCGTGGCGCTCATCCCGCTGGCCCTCAAAGGCGTCGCCTACCGGGCCGTGCCCGCGGTCAAACTACTCAAACGAAACCTGCTGATCTACGGCCTTGGCGGCATCATTGCCCCCTTTGTGGCCATTAAGATCATCGACCTGCTACTGGTCCTAGTGATTCCCGGAATCTAAACGGACAAAGGAAAGAACATGAAGAGTCAAAACCTTAGCCGGGCCCTACGTGCTATCCGTGCCCTACTATTCTTCACCCTCACCCTAGGGGTCGCCTACACCCTGGTGATCACCCTGATTGCCCAAACCATCTTCCCGCACCAAGCCAATGGCTCCCTCATTGAGGAAGACGGAAAAGTCGTGGGCTCAGAACTCATCAGCCAGCCGCAGCGGGACGATAAATACCTGTGGGGACGCTTCGACCAGGTAGACCAAGAAACCTTCCCCGGCTACGACTACGGTGCCCCCACCAACCAGGCCGTCACCAGCCCCGACTACCAGAAGGAACTACAGGACCGCGCCAAAGCCTTCCACCTAAACCAAGTCCCCGCTGAACTAGTCACCGGCTCTGGCTCTGGCCTAGACCCGCAGATCTCCAAGACTGCCGCCCTGGTGCAGGTAGACCGGATCGCTAAAACTCGCGGCATCCCGCAGTCCGAAGTCCGCGACATCATTGACCGCCAAACCAGCTGGAACTTTGGCGCTCCCGTAGTGAACGTCCTCAAGGTCAACCTAGCCCTGGACCGTCATCATCCGGAAAAGTAACTGCGGAACCAAAAGACTTTCTTTTGCCAGTCAGCCCAGCTGACTATTGGAGGGAGAAAGAAAAACGGCGCTGGGGGTCCCAGCTGACCCCTAGTGCCGCACAAAACCGCCACTAAAGCCACCAAAATTACTCCACAAAAGTAATCTAGCGCACTAAAATAGGTGGTAGCGAAAACAGAAAGGGAAGCAATGCGCGGAAAACTGAAGATCTTCTACAGTTACATCGCTGGCGCCGGAAAAACCTACGCCATGCTCCAAGCCGCGCACCAACTAAAAGCCAACGGACACGACGTGGTAGTCGGCTACGTCGAACCCCACACGCGCCCCGACACCATGGCCCTCGTCGAAGGCCTCGAAGTCCTACCCCCAGCCAAAATCGCCTACAAAAACCTAGAACTGCTCGACCTCGACCTAGAAGCCGTCCTAGCCCGCAAACCCGAAACCGTCCTCATCGACGAACTAGCGCACTCCAACGCGGCCGGAATGCGGCACACCAAACGCTACCAAGACGTTCTTGACATCCTAGACGCCGGCATCAACGTCTACACCACCCTCAACATCCAGCACCTAGTTTCACTCCAAGACGTCATCAAAAAAGTCTCCAAAATCGACGTCACCGAAACCCTACCCGACTACATCTTCGACCAAGCCGACCAAGTCGAACTAGTCGACATCGAACCCCTAGAACTACACCAGCGCCTCCTGGCCGGAAAAATCTATGCCTCCGCCAAAGTAGACAAGGCCATGGAGAACTTCTTCTCTGAAAAGAAGCTCAGCGCCCTACGCGAAATCGCCCTGCGTCGCGGTGCCGCCCGACTCTCTGAGACCAATCGCAAAAACCAACTAGGCACCACCGAAACCGTCCTAGCCTGCCTCTCCCCAAACCAAGACAATGGCCGCGTCGTCCGCGCCGCCGCCCGTCTGGCCAAAGCCCTCAAAGGCGACTTCTACGCCATCTACGTTGAGACCGACGCCCACGAAGAACTCGACAACACCCAAAAAGAAAAAATCGACGCGGACCTCAAACAAGCCAAATCCCTAGGTGGCCAAATCGAGCACGTCCAAGGCGCCAAAGTCGCCCAACAAATCGTCGACTACGCCAGCATGGTCGGAGCCACCAAAATCGTCATGGGGCGAACCCCCACCCGCTGGTGGCTAAAATCCCGGTCCATTGTCGATGAGATCGTCGCCGCCCTGCCCGAGGCCGAATTGCACATGGTCCCGCTAAAAAAGGGCCGCTCCTTCACCGCCTGGGACCGGATGCGCCTGCGTATCAGTCGCAGCCTGAACCTGCCCAGCGCCCTACAGGCCCTGCTGACCATGGTGATAGCCGTAGCTGCCGCCCTAGTCTTCGACCAGCTTGGAGTGGGCACCCTGGGGATCATCGGGGTGATCCTCACGGGCGTGCTGGCGGTAGCTTTCTTCGCGCCCTCGATCCTCTACCCGGTCGCAGCCGTGGTTGTAGCGATCGCCAGCTATAACTTCTTCTTCGTGGAACCCTTCTACACCTTCGCCATTCAGGGGCGCCAAAATCTAATCCACTACCTACTAATGGTGCTGGTGACCTTCTGTGCCACCATGTTTACCGCGGTACTGCGGCGAACCACGCGCGTGGCCACGCGATCCTCGTCCCGGATGGCGGCCCTACTAAATGCCAACCGACGCTTCGCCCTGGCGAATACCGAGGAAGAAATTATGGCCGCCCTGACCAAGGTGATCGGGGAAGTCATCTCTGAACCGGCCCGCATCCTCACCCCAGAGGAAGTTGCGGTCGACCCGGACCTAAGCGAAAAGGAACGCGGCATCCTCGAATGGTCCATGCAGAACCTGCATTCTGCCGGGCGGGGGACCGACACCCTCAAGGACTCACCCATTACCTGTTTCCCCATTCATGCCAATGACTTCCTGGCCGGGATTGTGTTGCTGCGTGACTCGGAACTAGATGAGGCCCAAAAACGCGCCCTTAAGGCCGTACTTTCAGAAGCTGCCGCCTTCACGCAAAAGGTCCGCCTGCTGCAGATCGAACAGGATCACCGTGATCAGGCCGAAAAGGAACGCCTCAAGCTGATCCTGCTGCGCGGCGTCAGCCACGATATGCGCACGCCGCTGGCCGTGATTGCCGGAGCCGCCGACACCCTGATCGATTCCGGTACTGACCTGACCGAAGCGAACCGGCAGGAACTGCTGGGCGATATTAAACAGGAAGCCCTAGAGATGAGCCGCACTATCGACAACCTGCTGGGCATGACTAAGGTGACCTCGACCGCCTTTAAGCTAAACCGCCAGCTGGACGTCATGGAGGACGTGGTAGAAACCGCGATCGAAAAGTGCGCCACCCGTCAGGGGGAGCGGAAGATTTCGCTGCTTGACCCGGCTGGGGCCACGGTCGTAAAGATGGATTCCCTGCTAATGGTCCAGGTCCTGGTGAACCTGATTGATAACGCCATTAAACACACCGCCCCGGACGGGGAAATCACCGTCTCAGTGAAGGAAACCGAGCAGTGGATTCAGGTGAAGGTCACCGATAATGGCGTGGGGATTGACCCGCAGATCCTGCCGCATATCTTTGAGGATTTCTTCAGTGGGGATAACGCGCAGAGTGATGCTCGCCGGGGGATCGGCCTGGGTCTGGGGATTTGTCGTTCGGTGGTTGAAGAGCATGGTGGCCACATGTTTGCCCGTAATAACGCGCAGGGGGCAGAAGTTGGTTTTGCCATGCCAAAAACCGCGGAACAGGTGACCGCCGTTACAAAATGACTTAAGAGTTTAGTGAAATCAAGCTAAAATAGACTCTATGAGTATTCTGCTAATCGAAGACGACAAGGGGATCTGTAACTTCCTGCGCCTAGCCCTCACCGAGGCCGGCTATGAAGTGGTCATCACCCATAATGCGCTTAGCGGGATCGAAGCCTACTACCAAGACCGCCCCGAACTGGTCATCCTGGATCTGGGTTTAGAAGACCTGGACGGCATGGAAGTAATCCGCCAACTACGCCTAGACGGGGCGGTACCCATCATTGTGGTCAGTGCGCGCGAAGCCGATACCGAAAAGGTCCAGGCTCTAGACCTGGGTGCGAATGACTACCTGACGAAGCCGTTTTCGGTGGCCGAGCTGCTGGCCCGAATCCGTGCGGTGCTGCGCTTAACTAGCCAGCTTGCTCAGGGTGCTCCCAAAGACCCGGCCGCCACAGAGGCCTCCCAAGTATTTACCGGGGATACCTTCACGGTTGATTTTGAGGCCCGCGTGGTTCAGCTTTTGGATCAGGCTGGACAGCCCGACGAGGAAGTGCACCTGACTAAAAAGGAATTCGACCTGCTGCAGATTTTGGCTCGCCGTCCTGGTTACGTGCTGACTCACCAGTACCTGCAAGAGACCGTTTGGGGATATTCGGATGAGGCTACCGCGGTTTCCCTGCGCGTGTACGTGCGGGCGCTACGTCAGAAACTTAAGACGGAACTGATTAAGACTGAGGTTGGTCTGGGCTACCGTCTGCTGGCTGCTCAGTAGCGGGCTGGGACTTAACCAGGCGCTTAGTATCAAAGCTGAAAATTACCAGCACTAGAACCACTAGGACCGGGATGACTGCGGCGGCGATCGGACCCATAAGAAGCTTGAGACCCAATATGATCAGGGCGGGAATGACTAGGTCGGGGACCGTGAAACCAATATCGGTGGCCCTCAGTGAAGTCAGATCCCCGAAGGCGTCGAACTTATAGGCGGCAGAGATCAGTAGCCAGCCCACAAAACCCCAGCCAAAGGCGGCTACTACGGCCCCGCGTAAGCCACCGGTAGCGTTCGCAAAGATCGCGGCCGCACCAGAGGCAAAGAAGGCCACAATCACTGAGGGGATGGGGACGGGCCAGTCTAGGGCAGCTAGAACCGCGATCCCTGCTAGCTGGCCACCAAAGCCCACAATCAAGCCAATCACTAGGGCTTTGGGGGCAAAGGGGAAGATAACGGGCACGTCTAGGGCCGGAATGGCATTCGGGACAATCTTCATGCCAATACCCTTGAAGGCGGGCACGATCTCTGCGATCAGCAGCCGCACCCCGTAGAGCATAATCATCATGCCGGCGGTAAAGGTTAGGGCCTGCATGAAAGAAAAGACCATCCAGTTTTGCCCGCCAGTGATTCCAAATTCGCGGTTGTGAGGGTCGCCGTGCTCAATATAGTCGGCCCCCTTGGCCCAGACGGCCCCGCCGGCGGCCATGAAGGTCACGACCAGCATTACTGCCGAGGTCGATACCGCCACATCCCGGAAAAAGTCTAGGCTCTTGGGGACCCGCATATTTTCAGTTGATTTCTTTGGGTCACCGACTACTTTACCCAGGTAGCCGAAGGCCACGTTCAGGGTGGTTTGGCCGTGCCCGAAACCAATATCGTCACGTCCCGTAATCTTCTTCATGAAGGGTTGGGCGATGGCGGGAGCAAACGTCATATACGCACCATCGACGATCCCGGCCAGGGCGATAGTCCAGAAGTCACCCAACTGTAAAGTGTGGAAAATCAGGGCAAAACCGGCGGCGTGAATCCAGATCATGTGCCCGGTCAGGTAGATAAAACGGTGCCTGGTGATTCGCGAAATAATCAGGTGGACCAGGTAGCCCCAAATTAGGGTGAGGCCAAAAATCAGGCCCAAACGTTGAATGTTGGCGGACTGGATGGCCCCCACTGCGCCCTCGTCAAAAGTAATGAAGGGCTTGAGGTGATTGGTGGGCACCGCCAGGTTGAACATTTCCTGGATCGGGCCGATTGCGTCGATGAGGACGCTGGCGCCACCGGCAATAATGAGGACGGAAAGGATGGTTTTGACCGTGCCGGTAATGGTGGCGGAAAGGCTTTTGCCTTGAAGTAGTAGACCCAGTAGGGCGATGAGGCCAATGATGACGGCGGGGATCTGCACTAACTGCAGCAGCACGTTAAGTATCGCCATCGGGGCCTCCGGGTCGGGAAATAACAATGGGCCCTAGCTTGAGGGCCCAAAGGGGTTAGTCCAGGGTTTTGACCGCCGCTAGAACCTTCTGGGAGAGTTCTTCTTGGTCGACTAGGTTGTCAATCAGGACGATAGCCTGTGCGGGGCCGTCGTGCAGCTGATTTTCCATGTCGCGGGGAGCGACCACTACCTGGGCGTCCATGGTCTTGTAGGAGGCTAGGTCGACGGGTTCAACATTGGCGTCGATCTGGTTTTCTAGCATTAGGTCACGAACCTGCATGGCCAGCATTAGGCTGGTGCCAAAGCCCATGCCACACACGGTAGCGATATTGAGCATTTTTCCTCCTCATTTAAGACACCCAAGGGGCGTCAGTAACGTCAATTCGTTTTCCTGGTCAGGGCCTGATAGAGGGCCGCACTGTCTGGTGCTTGGCGGACTTCCGCGACTCGCGCTTCGTCTTGAAGTAGGGCCACAATCTGCCGCAGTGTTACCAAATGCGCGTCCGCTTTCAGGGTTGCGAAACTAATCACTAAGTCTACGGGGTCATTGTGTTTATGTCCGAACGAAACCGGGTTCGCCAGCGTGCAAACCGACAACCCGGGGCTTAAGACGCCGGATTCGGCTCGGGCGTGCGGCATGGCCACCCCCGGGGCAATCACAATGTAGGGGCCCAGGTCGGTGACGGCCTGTTTCATGGCCTCAATGTAGTTGGGGGTGCAGTAGCCGGCACGGACTAGCAGTTTTCCGCCGTACTCGATGGCTTCCTGCCAGTCTTGGGCGCTGATTTTGGCGTCGACACAGTTCGGGGTGATCAAACCCGCGAATGAACTATCTTTAGTGTTCATACGACCCCCGAATCGTGTCCGAAAGTCAGAGCTAAAAATGGGGGCGAAAGCTAAAAGTCCCCCTCCTCTGACTTAGCTTACTTCAGCTAGCATATAACGTTTTACGCATGAATGTGAGCCACTTTCCTTAGTCAGTTTTGTGAACCCTTGTCCAGGAACGCGCTAAAATGGCTCTATGGCTACTACCTTGCATCACTTGAATGATTCTCGTTCCTTCCGGATCGCCTGGGCTCTAGAAGAGCTGGGCGGTAACTATGACCTGGTGAAGTATCACCGCACGGAAGAGCTGCTGGCCCCGGAAGAGATGAAGCAGGTGCACCCGCTGGGTAAGGCCCCGATCCTGGTTGATGGGGATGAAACTCTGGTGGAATCCCAGTGCATTTTGGAGCACTTGAGTCAAACCCACGACGGCCAGTTTTCAGCTAATTCCACGCAGGCGCGTTTCTGGCTGACCTACTGTGAGAGTTCCCTAATGCCATACATGGTGATGGGCTTGGTTTTGAAGACTGCCGCCGGTCAGAGCCCCAAGTTGCTGCGTCCGGTTTTTAAGAAGTTCGTCGATGCGATCGGTTCGGCGTTTACGGGCCCGAACCTTAAGGGTGGCCTGAAGTACCTGAATGACTACTTGGCGAAGCATGAGTTCCTGTCTGATGAGGACCAGTTCGGCATTGCCGATATTCAGATGGAGTTCGCGATTTTTAGCGCGGTCCAGTCTGGGATTGACTTGAAGGATTACCCGGCGATTCGCCGCTGGTTTGAGGCCGTGCATGAGCGTCCCGCTTACCAGGCTGCTTTGACCCGCGCGGGCCGCTAGTTTTTAGCTTTTTGCCGAGGGCGCTGGGCCGGGTTCTATTTCGGCCTAGTTTTATTCGGCTCCGGTTTTATTTCGGAGTGGCTTTATTCCGCCCCGGCTTTTAGCGCGCGGTCCAGTTCCTTCTGCAGGTCGTTAACGTCCTCGATACCTACTGCTAGGCGCATCATGCGCTTGGAAATACCGGCGGCAGCTAGCTCGTCATCATTCATGGATGCGTGCGTCATGGAGGCCGGGTGGCAGATTAGGGTTTCAACGCCGCCAAGTGATACCGCGTAACCGATGATGTCTAGGGCGGCCACCATCTTTGAGATGTCCACTTCTGGGGCTAGGTTGAAGGATAGGACGGAACCGTCACCGCGGGACTGCCGGGAGTGAATGGCGGCCTCGTCAGCGCTGGTGGAGCCGGGGAAGTAGATGCGTTCTACTAGCGGGTGGTTGGTTAGGAACTCGCGCAGGATCTGGGCGTTTTCCATCTGCCGGTCCATGCGCACCACCATGGTTTTTAGGCCCCTAATGACAGAGTAAGAATCGAAGGGGGAGAGGGGTGCTCCTAGGGCCACTTGGGCTAGGCGGACCTGCTCAGAGAGGTGCTCATCGTTCATGAGCACCATGCCGGCTAGGACGTCACCGTGACCGGCCATGTACTTGGTGGCCGAGTAAGCCACAATATCGGCACCCAAATCTAGCGGCCGCTGTAGGTATGAGGTCTGGAAAGTATTGTCAATGGCCAGTACCGCCCCCACGGAGTGTGCCAGGTCCGCGGCGTGCTCAATGTCTACGATCCGCAGGCAGGGGTTGGTGGGGGATTCAATGTAGATCATGGCCGTATCAGCCGGGATCTGTTCCGGACGCAGGGTATTCAGGTCCTCGATCAGGTCGTAGTTAATCCCGCGGGAGGGGAAGAAGCTGGAAATGTACTGGAAGGTGCCCCCGTAAATGGAGCTGCAAAGCAGGACCCGCTGGCCAGTCTTAATGGTGGAAAAAACGGCGGCGATGGCAGCCATGCCGGTCGCGAAGGCGTAACAGTGTTTGGCATCCTCGAGGGAGGCGACAGCGACCTCGACGGCGGCGCGGGTGGGGTTGGACCAACGCTGGTAGGAGTGCCCACCGTCCTCGTTAGTGCCGCAGGGCATGGGGGCGGGGGCGGGGCAGGAGCCGGGGACCGGGTGCGCGTAGGTGGATGCCAGGTAGATGGGCGGGACTACTGCACCGGTGCAGTCATTGGGGGTGGTGGCCACGCAGCGGGTGGCGAAACCGCGAGTTTCGGCGTGCTCTGAGTGTTTCGCGTCGCGTCCTTGCTGTCGCGGACCGATTCCCGGATGCAGTTCCGAATTGGGTAAAAACTGGGTTTCGATGTGGTCACTCATAGAATCACAATACCGTAATGTACCCCAGGTCACAAGCAAGCCTGACCTAACTGTTCAGAGTGTTGTGTGCTACATTATTGCGTGATGCACATCGCGCGGAATGGCCCGCGCTTTTGAACACCGTCGCGCCGCCGCGACGCCGACCCGAAGGGGACGTAAATGACCAAATTTGTTTATAACTTCCACGAAGGCGATAAGGACATGAAGGACCTGCTGGGTGGTAAGGGAGCCAACCTAGCGGAAATGACCAAGATGGGCCTACCCGTGCCCCCCGGTTTTACCATCACCACTGACGCCTGCCGCGAATACCTGAACAAGGGCCTAGTTCCCCCGGAACTCGAAACCGAAGTTACCCAGGCACTACGCGACGTGGAAGACACCCTAGGCCGCCAGCTGGGCGACGCCGAGGATCCCCTCCTAGTCTCCGTTCGTTCCGGCGCTAAGTTCTCCATGCCCGGCATGATGGAAACCGTCCTAAACATTGGCCTAAACGACAGCTCCGTCAACGGCCTAGCGAAGGTTTCCGGCGATGAACGTTTCGCTTGGGACTCTTACCGCCGCCTAATCCAGATGTTCGGTAAGACCGTGCTGGATGTTGACGGTGACCTGTTCGCTGACGCCCTCGAAGACCTAAAGAAGGAACGTGGCGTTACCGCTGACGTGGACTTGACCGCTGATGACCTTAAGGGCCTGGTTGAGACCTTCAAGAAGATTGTCCAGGATGCCACCGGTGAGCCCTTCCCGCAGGATCCGCGTAAGCAGATGGATATGGGTATTGAGGCCGTGTTCCGCTCTTGGAACACTGAGCGCGCCCACATTTACCGCCGTCGCGAGCGCATCCCCCACGACCTGGGCACCGCCGTTAACATCTGCACCATGGTCTTCGGCAATATGGGCGAAACCTCCGGTACCGGCGTGTGCTTTACCCGTGACCCCTCCAGCGGTGACTCTGGCGTTTACGGTGATTACCTGATGAACGCTCAGGGCGAGGACGTTGTGGCCGGTATCCGCAACACCCTACCTTTGAGCGCGCTTAAGGACACGAACCGTCCGGTTTACGACGAGCTGCGTGCGATTATGCGCAAGCTGGAAACCCACTACAAGGACCTGTGCGATATCGAGTTCACCATTGAACGTGGCAAACTGTGGATGCTGCAGACTCGCGTGGGTAAGCGTACCGCCGGTGCGGCTTTCCGCGTGGCCAGCCAGCTGATTGACGAAAAGCTAATCACCCCGGATGAGGCCCTAGAGCGCGTCACCGGTGCTCAGCTAACCCAGCTGATGTTCCCGCAGTTCGATGATTCTGCTTCCCGTACCCTGTTGACTCGCGCCATGGCGGCCAGCCCGGGTGCTGCCGTTGGCCAGATTGCTTTCGATAATGCGGCTGCGATCCGTATGGCCCATGAGGGCACTCCCTGTATTTTGGTTCGTCGTGAAACCAACCCGGAGGACCTGCCTGGCATGGTGGCCGCTGAGGGCGTCCTGACCGCCCGCGGTGGTAAGACCTCTCACGCCGCCGTGGTGGCCCGCGGCATGGGTAAGACCTGTGTTTGTGGCGCGGAAGAACTAGACGTTGACCTGAAGAACCGTACCTTGCGGGTAGGGGACCGGGTCTTCGGTGAAGGCCACGTTATCTCGATTGACGGCACCACCGGTGAAGTCTTCGACGGCAAGGTCGAGGTTGTGGACTCGCCCGTCACCACCTACCTATCCCATGGCCTAGAGGCCGGTTTGAAGGCTGCTGGTGACGATGAGGATATGGCCGACCTAGTCCGTTCCGTTGATCGCCTACTAACCCACGCTGATGAGGTCCGTCGCCTGGAGGTCCGCACTAACGCGGATACTCCGGAAGATACCGAGCGCGCCCTTGGCTACGGTGCTCAGGGTATTGGCCTGTGCCGTACCGAGCACATGTTCCTAGGTGAACGTCGCGCCTTGATTGAGCGCGTGATCCTGGCCGAAGATGACTTGGCAGAACGCGCTGAGGCTATGGAAGCCCTAGTGCCGCTCCAGAAGGGCGACTTCCTGCAGATGCTCGAGCTCATGGACGGTAAGCCCATGACCGTGCGCCTAATCGACCCGCCGTTGCACGAGTTCCTGCCGGACTTGACCGAACTTGAGGTTAAGGTCGCGGTCGCTGAGGCCCTGCACAAGGACGGCCCTGAACTGGCTAAGGATAAGCGTATGCTGACTGCGGTTCGGAAGATGCACGAAGCGAACCCGATGCTGGGTCTACGTGGTGTCCGCCTAGGCCTGTACTTGCCCGGCTTGTTCGCCCTGCAGATTCGCGCTTTGGTCGAGGCTGCGGCCGAACTAAAGGCGAAGGGTAAGGATCCGCGTCCTGAGATTATGGTTCCGCTGGTTGGCTCGATCCGCGAACTTCAGCTGGTCCGCGATGAGGCTTTGGAAATCATCAAGGAAACCGAAGAGAAGTACGGCACGGAGCTGAACATTCCGATTGGTTGCATGGTCGAACTTCCGCGCGCGGCCCTAACCGCCGAAGACTTGGCCCTAGAGGCTGACTTCTTCAGCTTCGGCACGAACGACCTGACCCAGACCACTTGGGGCTTCAGCCGTGACGACGTGGAAGGTGCTTTCTTTGGCCTGTACACGGAAGAGGGCGTCTTCGGTGTTTCCCCGTTCGAAACCATTGACACTCACGGCGTGGGCCGCCTAGTGAAACTGGGTGTGAAGAAGGGCCGTTCCGCTAAGCCGGACATGAAGATGGGTATCTGTGGTGAGCACGGTGGTGACCCCGATTCGGTCCACTTCTTCCACAAGGTGGGCTTGAACTACGTTTCTTGCTCCCCGTTCCGTGTCCCGGTGGCTCGCCTAGAGGCCGGCCGCGCCGCGGTCATGTCTGAGGACTGAGCTGGACTGAAGGCAAGTCCTGACGTGAGGGGAAAGTCTTCCGAACGGGCTTAGCCTAGATAAGCAAGGACCCCGCTACTGGTTAATCCGGTAGCGGGGTTGCTTTTTTATTACCGAAGGTATTTAGTGGAGTGCTTATTGTTGGAACAGTGATTTCGGCAGGGAAAGTGTTTGATTTGGTTCACAGTTGTGGATAGGATGAGGCTAAGACCTGACTCCACCTTGAAAGGTATTTGAAGATGAAAAAACTGCTTTCTGTGCTGGCTGTTTCAGCACTTTCAGTTTCTGCTCTAACCGGTTGCAGCAGTGGCCCTAAGTCTGATTTTAAGGCTTGCGAATCCTATCTGAGCGTTTTTGAAAAGGCTCCTTCTAAGCCTATTCGCCCTGGCGATGCGGACTTCTTTGAAGTTATGACTCCACTTATTAAAGATTTGAAGAAAGAAGCTAAGAGTAGCTTGAAGCGCGCAAAAAGTGAGGAGCTCGTGAAAGACTTCGAAATGGCTGTTGAGGCACTTTCAGATATGAGTTCGGCAATGAGCGATGAAGACCTCGATAAAGTTGATGAGGTCCAAAAAAAGTATTCACACGAAATGACCGATCTGCGAAGGAAGTGTGAACAGGTCGTCAAAGAGCACAAGGACTCTAAAACTGACGAGTGACCCTAAAAAGGCCTGAAAATTAACCCCGCTACTGGTTAATCCGGTAGCGGGGTCGCTTTCTGCTGGGCTTCACTTGTTTTGCTTTAGGATTAGCGGGGCGCAGATCTCCCAGGGGTCGTCTATTCCTAGCATGATTTTTTCAACCTTGTCTAGATCATTCTTCTTTAGGTTCTCGATGATCTGATCTAGAGGTTTATCTAGGTTTTGGAACTTGGTTTTTAGTTTTGGATTTTCAGCTAGTTTTGCGCCTTGGGTGGCATCTGCTTTCATCTGTTTGATGATGGCGATGAAGTTATTTCTGTCTTCTTCGGTTTTAAGGTCACTAGCGGCCTTCGCCATTTTTACGGCGCTTTCATGGTAAGGCTGGCAGGCTTTAAGATCGGACTTTTCTTCCGCGCTACTGCAGGCGGTCAGGGACCCGACTGCTAGCGCAGAGAGGGCTAGGATGGATGCTAGTTTCTTCATTGAATCGCTCCTTCAGTAGTTTTCAACCAGACTATCTCATATGACTTATCTTACACAGCCCTGGGGGGTGTCTATAAAACGGTCACCGATTGAGCTGGCATGATCTGGGGTTTTTATACGCAACCCCGTATGATCATTAGTTAGTACCTGAATGTGTAAATGTGATTAAGGTAGGTTGGCTTGTTTTCTCAAGGTTTTATTCGTGTCACCTGGGGTGAATGAAGCATGCCAGCCAGCACCGAAATGATCATTGAGGGCCTGACGGTTCAGGTCCAACGTAAGCCCATTAAGAACCTCTATATTCGGGTCGTGCCCCCGGACGGCCAGGTCCGAGTCTCCGTACCCAGACGCACCAGTGACGCCAGGATTCGCCGGTTTGTGGCCGAAAAACTGGACTGGGTGCGCTACCACCAACAGCAGTTGCGGGAACGTCCCGCGGTGGCGCCCTCGGCAAATATTTACGAGGACGGCGCGCAGGTTCCCCTCTGGGGGCGCGAAGTACCCTTACGGGTGCTGGACTTGCCGGCGCGTGCCAGAATCCGAGCCGGTGCCGCATGGCTGGCAGAAGAACAAGTAATCGAACTGAGCGTGCATGAGGGGTCTACCCCAGAGGTCCGCACGCAAGTAATGAACCAGTTCTACCAGGAGGAAGTCCGCCGGGAAGGCCTGCCCCTGCTAGAAAAATGGGCGCAGGTAATGGGCCTGAGCTACAACCGGGTATCCGTGAAAACCATGAAGAGTCGTTGGGGCTCCTGCTCCACCAAGCGAAGGAACATTAGCTTGAACTCGGAGCTGGCAAAGAAAGACCCGCGCGCCCTCGAAATGGTAGTAGTGCACGAGCTAGTGCACCTGCTGGAACCCTCCCACAATGTGCGCTTTAAAGCCCTGATGAGCCAATACTTGCCAGACTGGCAGCAGGTGCAGCGCCGCTTGAACGGTCGCTGACCGGTTTTTGAAGGGGCTGGCGTAAGGGCCTGAATTCTTGTTCAAGAAAGTGTGTCTTAGAGGCGGACTGAGAATTATGCGCTGCTTCACGGAAAAGCAAAAAATCGCCCCCGATTGCTTTCTGGGGCGACACTGACAAAAGAATACGGCAGCTAGAAGCAAATGTCTATTTACTGTTCTTCCCGCGAAAAATCGGGGCTTCAGCGGGCGTTCGGGCGGGCCGGTAGTAATTTTGGATAGGCCGGGACCGGCCAGTAACTTGTAACTACCGGGAGGGTATTTTTTATGATGCGTATTGGTTTTGACCACGACCGCTATATTGAACTTCAGACTAAGCACATTAAAGAACGTCGCCAGCAGTTTGGTGGAAAACTGTACCTAGAGTTCGGTGGAAAACTCTTTGACGACATGCACGCTTCCCGTGTGCTGCCGGGCTTCACCCCGGACAACAAGATCGTCATGCTGGAATCCATGAAGGATGACGTTGAGGTAGTCGTAGTCATTAACGCCCGCGACCTTAAGCGCAATAAGGTTCGCGCCGACCTAGGCATTGGCTATGACGAGGACGTCCTGCGCCTCATCGACGAATTCCGCGGCTATGGCCTATACGTGGGTTCCGTCGTTATTTCCCAGTTCGAGGACGATAACCAGCAGGCGCACGACTTCCAGCGCAAGCTAGAGGGCCTGGGCCTCAAGGTTTACCGTCACTTCCTGATTCCCGGCTACCCGCACGATGTGGAAAAGATCGTGTCCGCAGAGGGCTACGGTAAGAACGAGTACATTGAGACTTCCCGCGACCTGATTGTCGTGACCGCTCCCGGCCCCGGCTCCGGCAAGATGGCCACCTGCCTCTCCCAGCTTTACCACGATCACCAGCGTGGCGTGAAGTCCGGTTACGCCAAGTTTGAAACCTTCCCGATTTGGAACCTGCCGCTAAACCACCCGGTTAACGTCGCTTACGAGGCCGCCACCGCGGACCTCGACGACGTCAACATGATTGACCCCTTCCACTTGGCAGCCTATGGGGAACAGACCGTTAACTACAACCGTGACGTGGAAATCTTCCCGGTCCTCAACCGTCTATTCGAAAAGATCCAGGGTTCTTCCCCCTACCAGTCACCCACTGATATGGGCGTAAACATGGCCGGCCTATCCATTAGTGATGATGAAGCTTGTCGTGAGGCTTCCCGCCAGGAAGTTATCCGCCGCTACTTCCACGCTTTGGTGGCCGAGCGTCGCGATAACCTAGACCCGGTCCAGTCGGAGCGCATTGCCCTGCTAATGGGTCAGTTGGGTGTGAGCGCCACCGACCGCCCGGTCGTCACCCCCGCCCTTGAGGTCGAGGCCGCCACTGAAGCTCCCGCCGCCGCCATTGAGCTAGCTGACGGTACCGTCCTGACCGGCAAGACCAGCGCCCTGTTGGGTTGCTCTTCTGCCGTTCTGCTAAATGCCCTAAAGCACCTAGCGGGTATTGATGATGACGTTACCCTGTTGGCCCCGGCGGCAATCAAGCCGATCCAGCAGCTCAAGACCCAGTCCCTTGGTTCAAAGAACCCGCGCCTACACACGGATGAAGTACTAATCGCCCTAGCGGTTTCTGCTGAGTCGGACCCGAAGGCTAAGGCTGCGCTAGATGCCATTGAAAAGCTACGTGGCGCCGAGGTCCACACCACCACGATTCTTGGTTCGGTCGATACCGGGATCTTCCGTTCCCTAGGTGTGAATGTCACTTCGGAACCCAAGTTCCAGGGCTCCAGCCTCTACCGCAAGTGAGCAGAAGCTGCCTGAACATCTGATGGTGCAAAATGTTAGCGCCTTAGCAGGCCGCATGGTTAAAAAGGTCTGCTAACCAAAAGCCTGATGATGTAAAGGCCTGATGACAAAAGTTGTGCCCCCACGAAATCTCGTGGGGGCACACCCAATTAAGTTTGAAAAAGTAGTCAGTAGAGTTCAGCAGGGGGAGTAGGGCCCAACCCCGTCCCCTGAGTCTGAATCTTGACTAAACTTCAGGCGGTAGTTGCCGGCTGGGCCGCACACTGTTCACAGTAATGCTTTTCCCCATTGTTAAAACAATCGTCACAGATCAGGGTCTGTTTACGGCACTGCAAGTTCAAACAGTTACGGAAATCGTTAGTGGGCTGGTCGCAGTGTACGCAGCGGCCAATGACCTTAGCGTCATCAGAAAACTCCATGTGCATGCGACGGTCAAAGACGTATAGGGAGCCTTCCCAGAAGCCCTTATCGCCAAACTTTTCACCGTAGCGGACAATGCCACCATCCAACTGGTAGACCTCCTTGAAGCCGCGCTTCTTCATCAGGGAAGAAAGGATCTCGCAGCGGATACCGCCGGTGCAGTAGGTGACGACCGGCTTATCTTTCAGGTCGTCGTACTTACCGGATTCGATTTCTTTAATGAAGTCGTGAGTGGTGCGCACGTCGGGAATCACGGCGTCCTTGAACTTGCCGATCTGGGCTTCCATGGCGTTACGGCCATCGAAGAACACGACCTCATCTCCGCGTTCTTCCATGAGTTCGTGGAGCTGTTCGGGCTTAAGGTGGACACCGCCACCAATGACGCCCTTATCGTCGACCTCCAGCTCATCCGGGGCCCCGAAAGCCACGATCTCATCGCGGACCTTCACGCTTAGGCGCGGGAAGTCCTCTGCGCCACCCTCTGACCACTTGAACTCCATGCCCTTGAAGGCCGGGAAAGCCTTAGTGCGGCGCACGTATTCCTTGCAGGCCGCTAGGCTGCCGCCCACCGTGCCATTAATGCCGTGCTTAGAGACCAAGATGCGTCCCTTTAGTTCCAGCATTTCACACAGGGTGCGCTGCCAGAACATGACCGCCTGCGGGTCTTCTAGTGGTGCGAACCCGTAGTAGAGCAGGATTCGGCTTTCTTCGTAGTCAGTTTTTGAGTAACCCATGCGAACAGTATATCCCCCTTAGAGAGACCTGCTCAGACAAGTAACCCAAGCAACTATCCCAAGAACTGAGCCAACCACTCTACCTGACGTAGCCGCTGCAAATGACCGCCACCCTCATGGTCGTTATACGGGTAGACCACCATTTCTTTTTCGCCCGCGTACTCGTTAAAAGCCCCATAGGTTGACGAGGGCGGCACGCAAGAATCCATTAAAGCCACCGACCACAGGGCCGGCTTTTGGCCCATCCGGGCAAAGTTCACTAGGTCAAAATAAGACAGGGTCCGTTCGATCTCTGCCTGATGCTCGGGGTAGATTGCTAGGTAGCGACGCAGCTCCCGGTAGGGGTTCACGTCCGCGACCGTGATGGCCCGCAGATAGTCACCTAGGAAGGCCACGTCCGCGGTAATGGCCTGCACCTGCGGGTGTAGGGTACCCGCTATTAGCGACAGGCCACCACCTTGGGAAGCGCCCGTGGTGAAGAGGCGACCCGGGTCCACACAATCCAGTTCTAGGGCCGCATCAATAACCCGGACCGCATCGGTAATCAGGCGCCGGTAATAGTAGGTCTCCCGGCTTTCTAAACCGTTCGTCAACTGTCCTGAAGCGTGCGCGCTACTGGGGTGCGGGTCGGGCGTATCCCCAGTGCGGTAGTCCCCGCCCTGGCCGCGGGTATCCATAATCAGGTGGATAAAACCGCAGGTGGGCCAGTGCAGGTACTCGCCGGGGCGTCCTCGGCCCCCGCCGTAACCCTGGTACTGGATGATGGTTGGCTGGGGCGGGCCGGTCAGGAAGCCAGACGGGCCAGCCAGCCAAGCGCAAACCTCATCCCCAGCAAAGCCCGCGAAACGCAGGTCGTAAAAATCCAGGTGCGGGTAGCAGGTTTCGACCTCGGTGACGGAAAGCAGAGCCGGACTAGCAGCGCGAGACTCCGCGATCGTGGCCTCCCAAAAGTCACGAAAATCCTCTGGCTGCTGGACTTTGGGGCGGTAGGTTTTTAGGTCCTCAAGGGAAAGATCAGTAAAAGACATGGCGGTGGGTTCCTGCGGCTAGGGGAAACACTTTCACTGCTAAATTATCAGCCAACAGAGTCCGCCAGTAACCTGAGTGTGCGTGTTGTGGAAGCAGCGGAGCTGTGGAAACCGGGTGGACTGTATAAACGGCTGCGCCCTAGAATAAGCACAAGCTAAAACCCAGAGGGGAAGAGGAACCATGGTCGGACTGTTAATCGTCGGTATCATCTCCCTCTTGGTTATCGTCGCCTCAGAGCAACTGGGTGAAAAAACCGGTGTCGTCGCGCCCCTCATGCTGCTAGTACTGGGTGTCGCCGCGGGCCTAATCCCACAAGTTCCCAACTTCGTCCTCAGCCCGGAACTGATCCTCGAAGGGATCCTGCCGCCACTGCTTTATGCCTCTGCCGTGGCCATGCCGGTCATGGATTTCCGGCGCAACCTGGGGCCCATCTCCACCCTGTCGGTACTGCTGGTGATTGCCACCTCCCTAGCTCTAGGGGTCCTATTTAAAACCTTCGTTCCCGGCCTAGGCTGGGCGGGCGGCATTGCCTTAGGTGCCATTATCAGTCCCACCGACGCGGTCGCGACCAGCATCGTAAAAAGCAAGGGGGTCTCACACCGACTCATCACCGTCCTTGAGGGCGAAGGCCTGATCAATGACGCTTCCGCCCTGGTAATCCTGCGTTCGGCGATCGCCGCCACCGCCGCGGGCACCATCAGCCTCAGTGCCGTAGCCGTGGACTTCTTCTGGGCCGTTTCTGGCGCGCTACTTATCGGTTGGCTAGTTGGCGAGGTCGCTATCCGGGTTCGCGCCAAGATTGTCTCTTCAAACGCGGATACCGTCATGTCCCTGACCGTGCCCTTCCTGGCCGCCCTACCCGCCGAGCACTTCGGGGCCTCCGGCCTGGTCGCGGCAGTGATGGCCGGCTTGGTCACGGGGCACCATTCGGCGGCCTTGGTCCCGCCGGACCATCGCCTGACCACCCGGCAGACCTGGTCGGTTATCTCCCTGATCCTAGAGGGTGCCGTCTTCCTGATGATGGGTATCCAGGTGGGGGCCCTGCTGGAGGACCTGCGAGCGGACACTTTGGGCCTAGCCCAGGCGGTGGCCATGGCCGCGATCGCAATCGTCATCACCCTGGTAATGCGCACCCTGCTGGTCTTCCCCATTATGCGCCTGACCCGGCAACCGAAAGCTTCCCGTCGCACGGTAAAAGTGCAGAAGAAACTGAGCCGAGTCGACCAGATCCTTAGCGAAATGGCTGACGAGGAAGAGATTGAACAAAAACGCGCCCTGGCACCTTTGCGCATGCGTGGGTTACGACGCCGAGTCGACCGGGCCATGGCGGACCTGCGTTACTACCAGGAAGCTCGCCTTGGTTACCGTGATGGGGTAGTGATGATCTGGTCCGGGATGCGTGGGGCGGTTACCCTAGCGGCCGCCCAGACCCTGCCCCTGAACACTCCGCACCGCGCCTTCCTGCTGGTGACGGCTTTCTTGGTGGCCAGCATGAGTTTGATCCTGCAGGGCGGCACCTTGGGTTGGGTCATTAAATGGGTGAAGCCCAGTGAGAATCAGCCCTGTACGCGCGCTGAGCGGCAGGCTTTGGTGCGGATTTTGTGCGATGCGGCCGAGGCAGTTCCGGCCCCGGCTGGTCTGGCAGAGGCCCTAGGCCCGCAGGACGCGGCCCTCTTAAATAATGCCCGAGGGGGCGCGGTCGCCCTAGCAACGCGACTATTTGACGCGCTAAACCAAAACCAGCGCCCTCGGATTAGTAAAGAAATTGCCGAACAGGCTATCGAGTACGCGGTAGCTATTACCCACGCACAACGCTTGGCCCTGTTGAAAGTCCGCAGTGCCGGAAACCTAGACTCCCAGTTATTGACCGATACGATGAACTCTTTGGACGCCAATCAGATCAGCTTAGAACTACGCCTGCACCCGGAGACTCACTAGAAATCCTTATTATGGATAACTTGTTTATCGAAACTTTTAAGCGATTTTTTAAAGATACTTAAGAGATTTAACTCGATAAAAGGCTCGGTTGGCCGGTATTCCTAGCCCCTGGTGATAAAGACGGTTAGAGATAAGAGGAATGGGATGCTACTGAAGAATAGGCCCACCAGATTAACCACCCAGTAATCACGCATGATAGCTACGTATTCACGGAGGAAGGCGCTGGGCCAGTAGTAGGAAGAAACCGGGGCGCCAATCGCATAACCCGGCAGGTGCTGGGAGCGCATCTCTAGGGCAGCGCGAAAAGCATGGTAATTGCTGGTCACTACGGCTACGCGCATCTTTGAGTTGTGGCGCTCGGTGGTCATAATAATCTGAGCGCTGTAACGCAGGTTCTCATCCGTATTGGTAGAGCGATCCTCCAGCAGGATACGATCCTTGGGGAAGCCTAGTGACTGGGCGTATTCACTCATCATTTCGGCTTCACTCTTAGGTTCATCCGCGCCCTTACCGCCGGACATAATCAGAGTGGCATCGTGTTTGTTTGCGTAATCTACGGCAGTCTTGACTCGCTTCATTAAAAGTGGCTGCATACCGTAACGAACTGAGGATCCTAGTGCGATCACGTGGGTTACGGGGCCGCCCCAGCGGGCAGCGAAACGAAGGTAAAGCCACTGGTAGACCGCATAGCTGAATAGGCCAAAACCGACGAAGGCGATGGGGCCGCCCAGCAGCACTAGGAGAGTGGCAAAAACCTGATTGCTAAGCCTTAAAACACTGTAAAAACCTAGGAATAGGTAGAGCAGTAAGCCAATACCTAGGAATAAAGAAAGCAGATGGGGAAGGGAAGTTCCCGCCCGTTTAATCATCGAAATACCGTTAGCGATCAGAGCCAGACTAACCGTCAGGATCATCAGAAGAATCAAAATGATCAGACCCAACAGGATGTAGGCGGACATCATGTCGTTGCTGGAAAGGTTATCGACTAGGTTTAAGAAGCGCGTTAAGAAAGTTAAGAGTCCTAGAAAAACACCGGTCATCAAAAATACGCCAATGCGGACTTTGCGGGGGTCCTGCTGGGCGCTAAATGCCGCTAGGGCTAAAAAGAAGATCGGAACTGCATAACTAAACACGAAAGGTAAGTATAGTCAGGCAAAACTTAGGCCCGCGTCCTCGGGCCCGATAATGTGGTGCCTCTCCCTAGAAACGACGCCTCTCCCTAGAAACAGGGAAGCTGGGCGCCGGGGGCAAGCCGGAAAAGCTCTTGGCAAAGAAAATCCCCTCCACCCAAACGGGGGAGGGGAAAATCTGGAAGTCTGAATTACTTCTTGATTAGCTTCAAGATGGTCAATAGGACCACAGCGCCGAAGATGGCGGTTAGGAAGCTGAAGAATACGCCAGCACCTTCAACGTTAACGCCTAGGGCGCCTAGGATCCAGCCACCTAGCACGGCACCGATAATACCGACGATGATGTTTAGGACGACGCCCTGCTGCGCGTCGGTTCCCTTGATCTTGGATGCTAGCCAACCAGCTAGACCACCTAGAATTAGCCAACCGATAATGCCAATAGCTTGACCGGGCATGTTTCCTCCTGATTTAGATTATTCAAAATGTCCCATATATTTTAGTAAATCTGGGACCTAATTCCTAATCTGGGTTGTCTGGGTCACTTTAGGTGAGAGTGAACTAACATATAACTTTGTCGGCCAGGACACTATACTGGAAATTCGACAGACGCCTATTTGGGGGTAGAAATGTTCAAATTCGGTACCGGCGGTTGGCGCGCAATCATTGGCGATGAATACACCAAAGCAAACCTACAAAAATTAGCTTTTGCCCTAGCCCACCACATGAAACGCGAAGGCACCGACCAGCAGGGCCTAGTCCTAGGGTACGACCGCCGCTTCCTCTCCAAAGAATCCTGCGTCTGGCTCACAGAAGTGCTGGCCGCACAGGGGATCCCCGTCAAATTCGTAGACGGTGCCAGCCCCACCCCGCTCATCATGTTCTGGGTCAAAAAACAGGAATACCCCTACGGGCTGATGGTCACCGCCAGTCACAACCCCGCCGTCTACAACGGTGTCAAAGTTATGACCGCCGGCGGCCGCGACGCCGAAGCTGAATTCACCAGCTACCTAGAAGAAATCGGCTGGGAACTAGAGGGACAAGAAATCCCCACCATGCCCTACGAAGAAGCCCTCAGCTCTGGCCTAGTAGAGATCATTAATCCCCGCAATGACTACATTGACGCCATCATTGACCTGATCGACACGAAGGCCATCCACGATGCCAACCTGAAGATCGCCCTAGACCCCATGTACGGGGTCTCCCAGCAGGCCATCCGGGTAATCCTACTGTCTTCCCGTGCGCAGCTGGAAGTCATCAACGAAAACCACGACGCCCTATTCGGGGGCCGCATGCCCGCGCCCTCGCAAGCCTTTACCCGGAACCTAGCTACCTACGTGATTGACCACGAGTTCGACCTAGGGATTGCCACCGACGGTGATGCCGACCGTCTGGGCGTCATTGACGATAAGGGCAACTACATTCATTCCAACCAGGTGCTCTGCCTGCTCTACTACTTCCTGCTGGCCTACAAGGGCTGGCGCGGCCCGGTAGTCCGCAATGTGGCCACCACTCACACGCTGGATAAGATCGCCGAATCCTTTGGCGAAAAATGTTACGAAGTCCCCGTTGGCTTTAAGCACATCAGCTCCAAGATGAGTGAAACCGATGCGCTAATCGGTGGTGAAAGCTCCGGCGGCCTGACCGTGCGCGGACACATTCACGGCAAGGACGGCGTCTACGCCTCCAGCCTGCTGGTAGAAATGCGGGCCGTTACCGGCATGCCCATCAGTGCCCTGATGGAAGAAATCTACGACAAGTATGGCCGCACCTACATGGCGGAACACTCGTTCCCCTTTGACCCGAACCGGGCAGAAGAACTGCGCCAACGCATCTACCAGGACTGCGAACTACCCGACTTGGGAGTCGAGGTAGACCACACCTCAAACCGGGACGGCCTGAAGGTTTACCTCAAGGACGGCGGCTGGTTGATTGCCCGCTTCTCTGGGACCGAACCTTTACTGCGTATCTTCGCGGAACGTGAGAATGAGGCCGACGCGGAAGCCCTAGCAATGGACTTCGCCCGCTACTACGAGTTGATCAGCGCCTGAAGATCCCCAGAACGTGCCTGCTTCGTGGGGTTCACCCAAGCACGCACTTCCGGAGCGGTCAGGGCCAACACGATCAGTAGCGAAAGGGCCGCGGTCAAGAAATGCCCAAAATCCCTAGCGTCATAGGTGGCCAAGGCCAGCAGGTCGTTGAGCGCGCTCAAGGCCGCTAATGCTAGCAGGATTAGGCGCGCCCACTGGTGGCGACGGACCGTGAGCAGATATAGCACTAGTTCAACCAGTACGGCCGCCCCCGCGATTATGATGCCGATGTTGGTTTCGTGGCGTTCTGTGGCGCTCATGTCCCCGTTGGTCAGCCAAACCCCGAAGCCAATCAGGCCCACCAGTACGACCTGCAAGATGGCAAAGAAACCCACCAACGAAAGTGAGGCCGGCGGGAGGGGCTTGTCCAAGTCAATCCCGTGATTTTGGCTTCCTGCCGAGGCCGCTCCCTGAACTTCCTGCGTTTCCTCCGGTGAGCTGGCGGCTGGGTCCCTTAGGGCTGCTCCCTGGACGTCCAGAACCGGCATATTGCCGTCAGTCCAGACTGCATCCCCGCCGCCATTACGGTCGTGGAAGGGGGTAGAGAAACTGTCTAGGACTGCGACCTGACAGTCAGGATCTGCAAAACGAACCGTGTTGATGATGTAGTCGCGTTCGGCGTCAATATCGTCATCGATCTTGTGCGTGACCTGGAAGGTCAGGGTGGATAGACCAACGGCCTTGTCGTAAGTGCCGGCAGCTAGCCAGTCGACTTTCTGACCACCGGGCAGGTCCCAGTCTTCGGGGGTGGGCCAGAAACGCACGTGGTGTCGTTGGGCGGCAGAGCCGTCCACTTCTTGCTGGTAGGCGAAGGCATGACGACGACCGAATAGGAACAGGCTAGAAACCGGGGCTTCCGGGTAGGACTTGCCAGTAACCGAAGATTTAACGATTCCCCAGGATGAGCGCAGGGTGATCTCATCGGCCTTGACCCAGCCGGCCTTTTTCATAGCCGCATGGATATCAGCTTCAGAACCTAGTAGCGCCAGGTTTACCGGGTCGCCCAGT
Source organism: Boudabousia liubingyangii (assembly GCF_001907245.1). Classification (GTDB taxonomy): domain Bacteria; phylum Actinomycetota; class Actinomycetes; order Actinomycetales; family Actinomycetaceae; genus Boudabousia; species Boudabousia liubingyangii. The sequence continues at coordinate 298,480 of NZ_MQSU01000001.1, read as the reverse complement.
AGGCCATCACCGGTTTTGGTGCGGGCCATAAAGTAGTCGGGCACGTACAGGGTAGTAAATAGCTGGTGCATGCGGGGCAGTGCTAGGTAGGCCAAGACTGCCCAGAACAGGATTAGCAGCACGATTGATTGCCAGTGCAGTTCCAGTCCGGAAAGTAGCAGTAGGCCCGCAAACCAGAAGGTCATGCCCAAGGCCAGCGCCACGAACAGCGAGTCCACCAGGGACCAAAGGCGACCTTTGGAGCGGGTCTTGCGGCCCCCTCGGGAATGGTATTTGGGGTGCTCGGTGGGGATAGGGTAATTGCCGGGTAGCAGGGTCTTGTTGAACTCGATGGTGCTCATGCTTCTTCTTCCGAAAGTAGGTAGTCCCGGGCTTTATCAATCCCGGGGCACAGGGTGTCTAGTTCAGGATCTTGTAGGTCAAACCAGAAGCCGAAGTCCATGCCTTCGGTGGGGTTCATGGGGGTAACACGCCAGTATTCAACCGAGGCATCCTGATTGTGGCGGTCGTAGACCCATTCGAACTGATACTTGATCCAAGCGATCGGCTGGCCATCGCGATCGAAAAGCTCATAACTGGTGGCGGGGAAGAGCCCGTATTCGGATTCCCGGTTGATGGTCAGTCCCGGGTCAAAGGACCACAGTTGCATTTCATGGTCTGCGATCTGCACGGTCCGCAGGGCCCCGTCCAATACCAACGAGGGCGCGACGCACGAATTCGTGGTTGAGGGGACTAGGAAGGACTTGGCTGCCTTGGTCAGGTCAACCTGTTCAGCTAGGGCTAAACAGCCGGCTAATACCCAGGCGGGTAGGGCCTGGAGGAGCCCAAAATCTTCGGCCACTTGCGGGAAAGTCGTTTTGAGTTCCCGACTGGTGAGCTGCGCGGTACCCCAAACCTGGGCCCCAAAATCCCAACTGGGGCGAATCGCGCGGACCTGATTAAAGCCGACCTCTAGGTCTGGCCAGCCGGCGGTCTGGGAGGATAAGACTTCCGGTCCCTGGGAGCTGGGGCGCTGGTCAACTAGGCCATCCCAGAGGGCGGGTTCCCAACCCTTTACCTGCAGGGTGAAGTAGAGGTAACCGCACTGTTCAGCCAGCCAGGATAGAGAGGGGATCAGTTGACCACTAACCGATAGGGGAGCGGACGGTAGGTCAGCTTCTAGACGGTAGTAGAACTGTCCCGACCCGGGGTCAAAGGAGACCTGCAGTGTCGCTAAAGCCGGTGCTTGATCCGCAGACGCGGCGGGCAAAGAAAACTGGGTCTGAAGCTCAGCCTCATGGAAGTTAAGGGTGCTGGTAACCGAGCTATTGGTTAGATCAACTAGGTCTCTTTGTGGGAAAGTCTCTTTGGCCATGACTTCAGCTTAGTCTTTGAACCGATACAAAGCATTTGAGAACAAGCTATTCCAGTCGCTCTCTACTAACAGTTTCAACTGCTAAAACCCCGTCAAGAGCGGATAGAGCCGTATCTAACTCTAAATAGGGCTTGGCGCCTTCAAACTTCATTACAACACGCATGCCTTTACCATCCTCAGTTTGAATCGGAGATGATTTTGTTACTGTTGCCTTGAAACCGAGGTCGCTGGCTTTCATCATGATATGGCGCATTACACCACGTCCGGCTTCATACTCGACTACAGTGCGTTTATTGTGGGCAGTGTCGGGAACGTGATTTGCAAGAGGCCCAATTATAAAAACCAATATGTAGTGTAGAAGCAATGCGAACATGGCTAATGGAATCATTGAAGCCCCACATGCCATGCCTATCGCAGCCGAAAGCCAGATTGTTGCAGCTGTGGTGAGACCTCTAACGCTATCGTTGTTAACGAAGATGACTCCAGCTCCTAAAAAACCGATTCCTGAGACGATTTGAGCTGCAATTCGAGAGGGATCAAGATGAACGTCAGCCCCAAGAACCGGAGCAAATCCGTACGCGGAAATAAGTGTAAAAATGCAAGCACCCATTCCGACAAGAACATGTGTTTTTACACCAGCATTTTTTTGATGGAAATGTCTTTCAACGCCTAAGAGGGAGCATAGTACGAATGATGCAGTTAATGTAACTATTTGTATCTCTAAATTCTGTGTCGTAAAAAACTGCAATTTTGGCTCCTTATTTTTGCTGCGACTTGTAGCTTGCTTGAGACGAGGAGGTTGTGAAATTGTTTCTAAAGGGATAGATAAAATCATACATGAACGCGCGTTCATAGGGGAGCTGTAAACCTTGTTAGGTTATCGGACGGTTAACAGTGAATAACGGTTTGATACCAATGTTAAATCATTATTTTTGTCGGTTGACAATGTGAGCCGGAGCGCGTTTTAATGTAATGTACGCGAGTACATCCCGTATCGTCGCTCCTTGCAGCAATGCTGCTGCAACTCACAAAATGGGGGAAAAATGATTAATAAGAAGAAGATTCTCGTTACAGTTGCTATCACGGCATTGTCTGCTGGAGCAGTTGCTGGGTGTGGCAGTTCTGATGATGGGGATGGGCCGGTAACGCTCAACCTAATGATTTGGGATCCCGCACAAAAGCCGGGTGTTCAAAAGGCTGTTGATGCGTTTATGGCTGAAAACAAAGATATTAAGGTGGAGCTAGAGCAAGTTCCTCAAGATCAGTACTACACCAAACTGGATTCAGCATTGTCTGCCGGCGAAGGCCCTGATGTTATGTGGCAGAGTTCGCGCATTCCTTTCTATGTGAAAGGTGGGGTAATCGAGCCGCTTGATTCCTATATCGAAAAGGACAAGATCGATCTAGGGAACTATAGTGAACAAATCACCAAACTTTATAATATCGATGGAAAACAATACGGTATTCCGAAAGATCAGGACCTTTGGGCGATGGTTATCAATACCAAGGTTTTCAATGATTTCGGTGTAAAAATTCCCGAGGGAGAGTGGACTTGGGATGATATGCTCGCAACCGCGAAAGAGATTAAGGCTAAGCAGACCAAGAGTACCGATCGCCCTCTACATTATGATTTTGGAATTTGGAATGGTTATCCGAGTATCTTCAGGACTCTAGGTGGCGAGTTCTTCAATGCCGAAATGAAAGCAGGATTCGATAGCGAGCAGGGCAAAAAAGCTCTAGAGCTAATTGAAAATCTTCAAAAAGAAGGTTTGATTAATGAAATCTCGAACTCTGCTGACTTTGATCCCGTGTCATCCTTAATTTCTGGTTCAGTTTCAATGGCATACATCCCATCCTGGAACTTTAGCCTACTTCAGAAAGCTGATGCGCCAGCAAATACCTTCAAGCTTATGCCTCTTCCTTCAATCAATGGCAAATGGATGATGGATACCAATGGTCTTTCCTATGTAATGAGTGCCAACTCGAAGCATAAGGAAGCTTCTTGGAAACTTATTAAATTCTTGACTTCAGATAAAGGTGCAGAACTTCATGCAGAAGGCGGGGCTGCGCTGCCTGCAAACAACTCGGCTGCAGTGCAGGAAGCTTTCGCCAAAGCTAACTCGAATTTGGCAGATCTTGACTATATTCTAAAAGAAGGCCCGAAACATACGTATCTTCGTATTTCGACACAATATCCCGCAGTTCGTTCCATCGCGCCCAAGATTAATAGTGACATTCTTGGGGCCTACTACACGGGAAAGATGTCGGTAGATGACACTGTGAAGAATCTTGATAAAGCTCTCAATGAGGTTGTAAATAAATGAGCATGACTTCAAATAAGTCTAAAGTTCATCGCAGGGAAACAATATTCGGCTATTTACTTCTTCTGCCCTTGTTGCTAGGAGTTGGGGTTTTCAAGATCTACGGTTTTGGTTACAACGTGTGGTTGTCCTTCCAAGAGGCAGGTGCCTTTGGTTCGGCAGAATATGTTGGAACTAAAAACTACGAGAAGATGTTCAGTGATAGTCAGTTGACTGTCGCTCTTGCGAATACCTTCAGGTTTGCCGTAATAGTCGTCCCTGGTGTAGTGATTGTTTCGCTCATTGCTGCCACTTTGATGCAGAACTCCTTCAGAGGACAGGGGGCCTTCAGAGCTATTGTCTTCTTACCTGCGGTCATGCTTCCTACAGCGGTTGTATTGGTATTCGGCTGGCTATTTCAAACTCAGTACGGGTTAGTCAACGCTCTCTTGCAGAAGATAGGTTCTAACCCGGTGAGTTGGTTTGGAAGTACTAGTGGTGTGACATTTGTCGTGGTGTTAGTAGTTATTTATCTATCTTTCTCAGTGCCTACGATTATTTTGTACGCTGGAATGCAAGATATTTCTGCCGAGGTTTATGAAGCAGCGAAGATTGATGGGGCGGGGCCAGTTCGCAGATTTTTCTCGATAACTATTCCTCTTCTAAGCCCTTCACTGTTCTTCGTAATTCTCACTACGACAATTGGAGCTTTCAAGCTTTTCGACGTCGTATACATTTTGCTACCCCCAGAGGCGTCAGTATCGGTCAATCACGGAATTACCGTGGTTTACTACTACTATCTCTTGGCATTTATTGATGGCACGCAAAGAGGATATGCGGCCGCGGTGTCGCTAATGCTGTTTGCATTGATCCTATTGCTATCTATTGTCATGTTTAAGTTGCAGAAGCGTTACGTCCATTATGGAGAAGATGGATAATGAAAGAAAAGAAATTTGCTATCTACCTCCTTGCGGGAATATTTACTATCGCAGTAGTTGCTCCGTTTTTGTGGATGCTTTCTACAGCTTTAATGACTACAGCCCAGACCCTGGAACAGCCCCCGAACCCGATTCCCTCACCACCCACCCTGGATGGTACTAAGGAGGTCTTTTCAAGACTTCCGTTCCTGACGTTGCTAGGAAACACAATACTTGTTTCGATAGGTCGCGTAGTTGGAACCGTTCTTATCTGTTCGTTTGCGGCTTATGCCTTGGCTATTATCAAGGTCCCCGGATCGCGTCTAATACTTTTGTTAGTTCTGTCGCTAATCATGGTGCCGGGTGATATCTTCATCATTCCGGCATTCGAGATTATCTCGTCGATCAAACTCACTAACACTCTAGTCGCACTATTTTTGCCATCTATCTTTGATGCGTTTGGAGTATTCCTTCTGTATCAGTTCTTCCGCGGCGTTCCAAGAGAATTGATCGAGGCAGCTAGGGTAGATGGTGCTTCACATCTGCGTATTCTATTCACCATGGTTTTCCCAATTGCAAGAAGTGGTTTGATTTCACTATCGATTTTGACCGTCTTGGCAGAATGGAAGGAATTGCTATGGCCCATTGTAGTTAACCGTTCTATCGATAAGATGACCTTGGGTCCAGGCCTGGCGCTTCTAAGAGGTACATATACGACTGAATGGAACGTTCTAATGTCGGCAGGTGTTCTAGCAGCCCTACCAATGATTATTATCTTCTTGTTCTTGCAGAAGAAGTTCATCGCAAGTATCGCCCGTAGTGGCCTAAAGTAAAAAGGTAAAGTACAAATGTACGAGTTAAGAGAAAATTTTCTTCTTACAGCCCATCGTGGTGCTGTAGATGTAGCTCCTGAAAATACAGTTTTAGCTTTCCAAGAAGCAGAAAAACTAGGTATTCAGGAATGTGAACTAGATGTTCAATACACCAAGGACGGAAAACTAGTCGTCGGTCATGATCAAACCTTCGAGCGACTTGCGCTTGGGAACGCTCCTGGAAAGTTCTTAGCAATCGAAGACCAAACTTACGATCAGCTTTTGGAGGTAGACCTAGGATTGGGACAAAAGGTCCCGACCTTCGACGAGGTTCTTGAATCCACTAGCTGTCTTCTACAGGTTGAGATTAAGAAGCCTAGGGCTGCGCGGCCACTTGCCGAATACTTAGCTACTCGATCCCAGAGTGTTCGTGATCGAATGGTGATCACCAGTTTTCATGCGGAAGCAATAGCTGAGTATCAGAAGTATGGAAAACCTGGTGAACGCGGAACTGGTCTACTAATTTGGCGTTTCTTGGAAGAGGATTGGCGATATGAAGTTGATCGACTGGGGGTAAAGAACCTGTTTATGCATTGGCCAGGCCTAACCCGAGAATTTGTTGATCAGCTTCGTGCTGAAGGGTTCAAGGTTTGCGCTTCAATGTTTAATTTTGCTGGCGATCTCCAACATATCCTTGAAACAGGGGTTGAAGGTTCTAGCACAGATAAGCCTAGGTTTGCTCAAGCGCTACTAGAAAGCGTAAAGCGCAAGTAGCAATTCTAGTTCTGTAATGGGCGGTGTCGATACAGTGCAGGCACCGCCCATTACTACTTTTGGGGGAAAACATGCTTATTCTAAAAAACGAATATCTTAAGGTAGAACTATTAGATCCGAATAACGATCAGGACTTACTAGGAACGCGTTATTGTGCTGGTGGGTATGTTTACCAAGTAACAGACAACCAGGTAGGGCCACTGCTTTCCGGACCCACATACGGTGTGGAGTTCGACCCTTTCCATGGACAAGGGCTACCCGATTCCTTCAGTTTTTCGGATATATACCTTGCAGATCAACAACGAATTAAACTTATCCCCGGAGTGGGCACTGTCGATATCGAAAGTGGAAAACTTGTTGAGCAAGCGGCTTGGACCGTCGAAACAACGACAAGTAGTGCGGTATTCATTGCTCGGCAGAAACTGGGGGAGATCGAAATCGAGATAGAAAGAGAAGTCTCTCTGGTCGATAGGTGTCTAGTATCGAAGACTGTTTTCCGAAACTTATCATCTAGGAAAATTCCATTTACTTGGTTCCCGCACCCGTTCTTTCCAGTTGATAAGGCAGATCCAAAACTTTTAGGACAAGTAATTCCATCAAAGTTCTCATTAGATTCAGACGGATATTCCATGAATCGAACCGGGACAATCGTTAGAAAAAACTGGCCGTGGAAAACGGATAAATATGGGGTATTAGACCAAGAATGGACACAGCCTATAACGATCGTTCAGCGACATCCTAAAGTAGGGCAGGTAGTTCTTACAACCAGCTATACTCCCACCTATTTTCCTATCTGGGGAAATATGCTGACCTTTTCATGGGAACCAATGATTTCCCGGCTCCTGGCACCAAACCAGTCTGCAAGCTGGAGAATATCCTATTTTTTCTAAGCGTTATTAAAAATAAGAATCTTTAAAACGTATGAGATGACTTAGTAAACGTAGGAGCCCAATTCTGCGGTGATACTTGGTACCGTTACTCGGAGAATTTTTTGATTTTCGTGCAGTGAGCTTTCACTGTCGAATACTTCCGCTCCCGCTTGTTGCGCGATGAGAATTGCAGCTGCATAATCCCAGAAACCGAGATTCCATTGGAAATAAGCGTCAACACGACCTTCTGCAACTGCACAAATATCTAGTGCTGCTGTGCCTTCAATCCGGAAATCTCGAATTTCGGTGGCAAGTTTTGAAATTAGTTCCTTCTGGCGGCCTCGTGATTCAAGGCTATAACTAAAACCGGTTGTAACTAGGGCTTTATGGAGTTGTACATCCTTGTTGCAACAAATCTCTTTGCCGTTCCTCAAGGCAGGAGACGCCTCGGAAGCTTCATACATTACGTCGAGTGTAGGGCAATATACGGCGCCTACAACTGGTTTTAGGGTTCCATCTGACTGTAGCTCTGCTGCGGCAATAGATACAGCGTAGTAGGGAGAGCCATACAAAAAATTGACAGTTCCATCTATGGGGTCAACTACCCAAACAATCCCGCTTTCCGATTCAACCTTCCCGGTTTCCTCCCCGAAAAAGCCGTCTTTAGGGAATCTCTCTTTTAAGCCGTCCTTAATCATTTGTTCTACGGCAGTATCCGCTTGGGTAACGATATCCAGGTCAGTGGATTTGGTTTTCGCGACGCTTATGCCTTCTTCCCGGTAACGTTCTGCGAGTCTACCCGCAGCTCGGGCAAGTGTCTTTGCAGTTTCAAGATATTCATCAAGCTTGATAGAACTCATTTTTGCTCCGAATTAAAAAGGGAATCGGTATATCGATTACGGGGCTAATTTTATCCTCTAAAAGAGACGAGGGCAATCTTGGAGCACATAGTTTTGGTTAGGAAATAGGCGAGTGAAGTGGTTATAAGGATATTAATTACAATTACCTTTTTATGGTTATCAAAGATAATTTTGGCAGACTAAATATTCTTTCTGTCACACATTGTCGTTGTCGAAGCCTGTTCGCGCTTTGAGCTGATTTCGGCTTGAACAATGAAGTTTAGTAATTTTAGTTTTAAACTATCAAGATGCTGAAGGATAATCTCGGAGTCACCATGCAGATGGTGGCGGATGAAGCTGGTGTTTCTAGGGCAACTGTGTCTAGAGTTTTTTCAAATCCTGAAATTGTTGATAAAGAAACTGCTAGTCGAATCAAGGCCATTGCGGCTCGATTAGGTTATATCCGAAACGAAGCGGCAACGCAGCTAGCTTCCCGCAGCTCGGATCTTATTGGTCTTTTGGTCCGTGACGTTACTAACGAAGCCTATGCGCGCCTGTACGATAACTTGATTCATTCTGTTTTAGACGAGGGATATTTCATTAACGCGATGTCTGTTGGGTCGACCCGAAACAAAAATGTTGGGACCGGCCAAGCTGCGGAAATGAAACGGCATGAAAATAAGCGTTTAGCGCGATTAATGAGTCTGCGTCCTGGGGGGATATTCGTCTCCACCGGTTTGATTAAGCCGCAGGACATTTTGCCTTACGCAAGCCAAATACCGGTTATCGTGATGCCTCATCCAGAGCCGCATCCTCAATTAAACGCGGTTGGCTACGATGAAGAGAGCAACGCAAGGATTGTCAGTCAGATGATAATTGATGCCGGGCATAAAAAAGTCGGTGTAATGACTGCGCTAAGGGAAAACTCGCTAACCGAATATATTCGTGGCGAAGGTGTTATTAAGCATTTGAGTGAAGCCGGTATCGAGGTATTTCGTCGCCCCTTGCCACCTATTGGCAGTGATGCTTTGGACCGATTTTTCCTAACCGTCGCAGAGGACGTAAAAAATAACCGCTACACTGCCATGTCGTTTCTAAATGATCACCGCGCCATCAAGTTCATTATTTGGGCCCAAGAACACGGCATAAAAGTCCCAGAAGATATTGGTGTTGTTGGTTATGACGGGCTGGGGCAAGCATCTAAGGTAGTTGGATTGAGTACGTTGCGACACCCGGTCGACCAAGTCTGCGAAAAGGGAGCATCTGAGATGCTGGGCATGCTTAAGGGTGAAATTAGATCGAATGAAGGAAGAAAGTTTTTGTTTGCGGGTGAACCTATCACTGGAAGAACTCTGAGCTAAGTAATCGGTTGAAACTTTTGCTAATCCGGTCAGATTTTCTGGCCATTTCCGATGGGGGAGTGTGAACCGTAACAAGGTCTGGGCCAATTACCGAAAAAACCCTATAAAAACCGGTAACCTGTTTGACGGTATACATCTATATAGGAGTAAACATGACTCAGAGCATTTCAACGCACCTAGGTGCATTTGTCCGTGCAGAATCCGGTCGTAGCCCTCAGGACTCGACCCTACGCGAATTCTGGGCCGGACTTTCCGCTGACGTCATGGCCCGACTGGCCGACAACTGGGACGCAACCCGCAAGCGCTACGCCGAAGGCCGCCAGGAACACTACCTGTCCGCCGAATTCCTAGAAGGCCGCGCACTACTAAACAACCTCACCAACCTGGGCCTAGTAGACGAAGCTACCGAAGCCCTCAAGGAATACAACCTAAACCTAAGCGACGTCCTCGAAGAAGAACCCGACGCCGCCCTAGGTAACGGTGGCCTAGGCCGCCTCGCCGCCTGCTTCCTGGACTCCTGCGCCACCCTAAACCTACCGGTCACCGGTTACGGCATCCTCTACCGTTACGGCCTGTTCAAGCAGACCTTCGAAAACGGCTTCCAGTCCGAACACCCCGACGCCTGGATGGAAGAAGGCTACCCCTTCGTTATTCGTCGCGAGGAAGAGCAGCGCCAGGTCGTCTTCAACGACATGGTCGTCCGCGCCGTTCCCTACGACATGCCCATCACCGGCTATAACACTAAGAACGTGGGCACCCTACGCCTCTGGAAGGCCGAGCCGCTAGAAGAATTCGACTACGACGCCTTCAACTCCCAGCGCTTCACTGACGCCATCGTCGAACGTGAACGCGTTATGGACCTGTGCCGCGTGCTCTACCCGAACGACACCACCTTCGAAGGTAAGGTCCTGCGTGTCCGCCAGCAGTACTTCTTCACCTCCGCTTCCCTGCAGGAAATGATCGCCAACTACCAGGCACACCACGGTGAAGACCTAAGCGACTTCGCTAAGTACAACTGCATTCAGCTAAACGACACTCACCCCGTACTGGCTATCCCCGAACTCATGCGCCTGCTGCTAGACGAGCACGGCATGACCTGGGAAGACGCCTGGGAGATTGTCACCCAGACCTTCGCCTACACCAACCACACCGTGCTAGCCGAAGCCCTAGAAACCTGGCAGGTTTCCATCTTCGAACGCCTCTTCCCGCGCGTCCTGGAAATCGTCTACGAAATCGACCGTCGCTTCCGCCTAGATTTGGCCGAACGAGGCTGCGACCAGGGCAAGATCGACTACATGGCCCCCGTTTCCGGCGGCATGGTCCACATGGCTTGGTTGGCCTGCTACGCCTCCTTCTCCATTAACGGCGTGGCCGCCCTACACACCGAAATCATCAAGCGTGAAACCCTACACGACTGGTACGAAATCTGGCCGGAACGTTTCAACAACAAGACCAACGGTGTCACCCCGCGTCGCTGGCTAAACCAGTGCAACCCGCGCCTATCGGCACTACTCACCGAACTAGCCGGCTCTGACGCCTGGGTCTCTGACCTAGACAAACTAGCTGACCTAGAACACTTCGCTGACGACCCCAAGGTCCTGGGTTGGATCACCGAAATCAAGGACGCCAACAAGGCCGACTTCGCCAAGTGGATCAAGAACCGTCAGGGTGTCGAGGTCGACCCGACCTCCGTCTTCGACGTTCAGATCAAGCGTCTACACGAATACAAGCGTCAGCTAATGAACGCGATCTACATCCTAGATCTCTACTTCCGTATCAAGGACAACCCGGAAGCCAACTGGCCCAAGCGCACCTTCATCTTCGGTGCCAAGTCCGCCCCCGGCTACGTCCGCGCCAAGGGCATCATTAAGCTCATCAACGAGATCGCCCGCCTAGTCGACAACGACCCGGTCGTCTCTGAGATCCTCACCGTCGTCTTCGTGGAAAACTACAATGTTTCCCCCGCAGAACACATCATCCCCGCCGCGGATGTCTCAGAGCAGATCTCCACTGCCGGTAAGGAAGCCTCCGGTACCTCCAACATGAAGTTCATGATGAACGGCGCCCTCACCCTAGGCACCCTAGACGGTGCCAACGTGGAAATCCTAGACGCCGTAGGTGAAGACAATGCCTACATCTTCGGCCTCAAGGAAGAAGAACTAGCCGCCTACCGCGCCCAGTACCAGCCCCGCCAGGCCTACGAAACCGTACCCGGCCTGAAGCGCGTCCTCGACGCCTTCGTCGACGGCACCCTAGACGACAACGGTACCGGCATGTTCCATGACCTACTAATGTCACTACTCGAAGGCACCAACTGGGGCGACCCGGCAGACGTTTACTTCGTCCTGGCCGACTTCCCGGCCTACCGCGAAACCCGCGACCGTATGGCGCTAGACTACGCGGACCGTGACGCCTGGGCCCGTAAGTGCTGGATCAACATCTGCCGCTCTGGCCGCTTCTCTTCAGACCGCACCATCAACGACTACGCTCGTGAAGTCTGGAAGATTCAGCCCGAAAAGATCTAAACTATAAAGTAACCGACGTTACAAATAGTAGAAAGCAGCCCGGATGGCCGAGTGGGAACCGTTTTATGGCTACGTAGAACAAACACGTTCTAAAGCCCCAGCCAAAAAACAAACGGAAAAACCAAAGGCCACCCGGGCTGATTCACGCCCAAAGACTGAATCAGGCTCGAAAACCGAAACACGTCCCAAAACTGATTCACGCCCAAAAACTGCCTCCAAGACCCTAAGTCGTACCGAACAGGCAGCTAAAGAACGCGAACGTATCCGCGAAGAACAGCGGCGACAGGTCAAAGCCAATAAGCGCGCCCTCGAAAAAGAACTGGCCCGGCAAAGTAAACCCGAAACCTCGGTCGAACCAGAACCGATGGCCCAAAGTTCATACGAACAAGCCAAAGCCCAAGCCGCTGCCCTAGCCGCAGAAAACCAGTACCTAGTACACCCCGAAGGAACCTGGGGAGGCACTAGTGTCGGTTCGAAGCAAAAGCGTTCCACTGTCCGCTCTAGGACGCAGAATCCCACAAAATATCGTCCCTCCAGCGCCAGCATTGGTAGGGTGCTACCCACTCTAGGCGGGCATGGCACCAGCGGACCTAAGATCACCCGCAAAAAGAATCAAAACCCAGTTATCTCATTCATAATCTTCGGGTTTATCCTGGTCTTTTTCTTCGTCAACTGGATCGGCGACTTTATCAGTGAGTTCTCCTCCAACAAGGTGCACCACTATGACTCCACGCAACAAAAAGCTTGGAGTCAAAGCGAGCAAAAAGAAATCTCCCAGTGGATACCAGAACTCAAACCGTTCAGTACTCAGGCTGCTTTCAACCTGCGTGAACAAGACGTCTCTGATATTGCCGAAGAACTACTGAACGATATAGCTGATGGGGATTTCAAGAACGCAGAAAAATACACTAAGTTATTCCCGGATCTATTCGTCTATTTAAAAGACCAGCCCAAGGCATACCTGAATTCGGGGACCCACTGTAAAAATCCGGAAATCAACTCGGTCATTGTATATTCTCCATTCAAGCACCTAGAGAAGGTACGACAGGTAGGCTTTAAGTGCCGACTGGATAATAATGACGGGTCCTATGCCACCGAAGTTAGGGGACAGTTCATCCAGCACGATTCCGGATGGCAGCTGATAAAGCTAGACAATGCCGGCATGAGCTTAATTACCACGCCCTTGATTTTTGCCAAAGAGCCCGTCGTCAAGATCGACAGTAAAGAGTTCAAACTGCACCCCCTCCCTTCAGTGGATTACGAGGTCAGTGGAAAGTACCGGAATACCAATAAATACATTTCGGGGATGTTGTTACCCCAGGGTAACTACCAGATGCAAGCAAACATCGCTAATAAGGTATTCAGCAACCGTGAGACCGTTGAGATAAAGAATTTTATCAGCGGCTACGTGAACCTAAATAAACTTGAATTCACGCCGGAACTTAAAACCATGTTAATCGACGGCATGATGGACACCATCAATACCTGCGCAGAAGCGAAAACTAAGAACGCCTGCCGTAGCCGCGTAAATAAACAGTACGATCCCTATACGATCGTGACCCGGGAAAACCTAGAAGCATCCGATCTTAAACCGAACACCTACAATGACGATCTGGGCGTGCTGATTTCCGATGCCAGCTCTAAAGATAAAAACGGTAACACCGAGACCACCGGTATCTACCTTGAATTCCATCACGTCAGGTTTGAAAACGGCAAGATTAAGATGGACCTGGAGCAGTCAGGATACTAAAGAATAGTGATCAGGAGGTTAGGGTGATTCCACGTATCGGGACCGGGGTAGACGTCCACGCTTTCGCCGCGCCAGAAAGTGGCCGAGAAATGTGGCTTGCCGGCCTTTTATGGCCCGAGGAAGTGGGCCTAGAAGGGCACTCTGATGCGGACGTGGTTTGTCACGCGATCTGCGACGCGCTCCTTTCCGCCGCCAAGCTAGGAGATCTGGGCAGTAATTTTGGTACTTCTCGACCAGAATGGGCAGGGGCATCTGGCGAAGCCCTACTGGTTGAAACAATCAAACGTGTACAAGCTGCTGGTTTCCAAATCGGGAATGTCTCAGTGCAGCTGATTGGAAACCGACCCAAGGTCGGTCCCCGACGGGAAGAAGCCACCGCGAACCTAGAGCGGATTGTTGGAGCTCCGGTTTCGTTCTCTGCCACGACCACTGATGGCCTTGGTTTTACTGGGAAAAATGAGGGTTTAGCGGCTATTGCCAATGCGCTACTAATTGGTTCCTAGCTCTTTGATTGTTAACCAATTGTTATTACAAAAGCTCCCATTTGTGTGCTTTTATGACTACTGTTAGGGGAAGAAAGCTAGCCCTTTCCTTAGTTCAGAAGGAGCACTAATGTCGAATCAAGGTCCCGGTGTGCCCATGCCGCCGAATCCTAACCAGTACCAGCCGGGTAACGTACCCGGACACCAGCCGCCGGCCCCGCAGCCTCCGGCCCCCGGCTACCAGCCACAGGGATACCAGCAGCCTCGTCCGGCCGCTCCGGCTGCCGCACAGCCCCAGTATCAGGTACCTGCCGCTTACCCCGGCCAGGCCCCGGCCGCGATCAAGCCGCTGGACGAACACCTAAAGACCTACCTGCTTCGCGCCGCCCTAGCTGGCCTAGTTACCTGGGTGGGCCTAGCCGCCCTAGCGATGCTTCAGGCCCTAGTGCTAGTCCTAGTCCAAATGCCGCGACTTCCCATCCGCAAGTTCTCTGGCCTGCTATCGAACGGCTTCATGATCATTTCGAACATGCTAGGTGGATTCGGTATGAGCTCGGGCCTATACGTCAACTCCGAGCACGGTTCGGCTGATTCGGTTCGCCTATACATGCCGAACTTCCTTGCTTTTGTCCTTTTGATGGTGGCTTTAGCCGTGGTGGCTCGCCAGCTAGAACTTCGTCTACCCGCCAAGAAGCACATTAACCACCTATGGGCTGCCCTAGTGACCGTGGGTGTCATCCTTTTGATGCACATCATCGTAGGCTTCATTATGTTGGCCTTCTGGGAGAGTGGCAGCGGTTTTGCCGTCACCCCCTCACTATTCTTTGTGGCCTTCCCGCTCATGGTTGGTGCGGTAATGCTAGGACGTAGCGTGACCCTCAAGCAGGTGCGCTGCAAGGTCGCTGACTCGATCCTGAAGTTCGTCCCCTCAGTTCGTGCCGCTTTCGTCACCTTCCTAGCCCACTTCACCCTGCTATTCATCATCTCCTTCGTGATCGTTCTGATCATCGTTCTAGTTGAAGAACCGCAGCTCATCATGTTCCTCTTGTGGCCGTTACTGGATGCCACCGGCATCGTAGCTGTCATGCTATTCCCGGGTGCCCTCTTCGGCTCTGCCGACCTGAATCTGGGTGGAGGCAAGGATGAACTAACCACCTTCTTCGCCCTAGAACCCCAGTTCTTGATTATTGGCCTACTACTAATGGCCGTGGGCGTCGTCTTCGCCTCTGGTGTTTGGGCACGTCTTCGCGTACCGGACGCTGCCAGTGGTCTACCTGAGTTCTGGACCCTTCCGCTGGTTTACGCCCTCATGGGTGGACTAGCTTCCTACCTACTACGCTTCTCTGGTACCGCCTACATGGGACGCTCCTCAGAATACATGGGCGCTGGAATCCACCCGCTAACCATTTTCATGATGCTCCTAATCGGTATCGCAGTCGAACTACTTGGTCGCTTCGTACCGGCAATGGGTGTTGTAGTGATTGGCCCGATCGCCCGTCTACTTTCCAAGCACAGCTTCTCTCCCTCAGTCTCTCGACTAGTGAACGAACGCCTAGCTAACCTGGCGGCCCAGCCCGCTGCCCACGCCCAGCCCGCTGCTCCGGCACAGCCTGCCGGCCCGGCACCTTTCCAGCCGCAGGGCCAGGTCCCCGGTACTCCGGCTCCCTACCAGCCGCAGGCCCAGGCTCCGGTAGCTCCGGGTCAGCCGGCTCCCTACCAACCTCACCCCCAGGCGCCGGGAGCTCCCGCTCCTTACCAGCCCCAGGGGCAGGCTCCGGTAGCTCCGGGTCAGCCGGCACCCTACCAGCCGCAGGGGCAGATGCCGTCGGTCCCCACACCTAACCAGGGTGGTGCTACCGCTTTCCCGGTATCCCCCAACTCGGCATCACAGCCGCAGGCTCCAAAGCCTGAAGCTGGGAATGAGGAAAACTCCTCCCAGGCATGACCTATAGAAGAGTGCTATGTCCATCACGGACATAGCACTCTTCTTAAAATAGCTTCCTTCTGTACTAAACCACGGCCACACCAAGGCAAAGAAAATGACTGAGAATAACCAAAACCAAAACTCAGGGCAGCTACCTGCGATCCCGCTGCCTAATCAACCTCAATCGCCCGCCCCCAACCCCACGAACCCCAGTGGTCCGATCCCCGTTGGTGGCTACCAAAATCCGGGCGCTGCTCCCGCCGCACCCCAAAATTATTCTCAGGGTAACTACGCGCAGAACAACTACCCGCAGTCGAATAACTACGCGCAACCCACTCCTGAACCCTACGCCCAGGCTGTTCCGGTTCCACGTAAACCAATGGACAAAAAGAAGAAGCGCAAGCTCATCTTGATCTCATCTTTGATTGGTTTTCTGGTTGCCGCAATCATCGCTGGCGTAGTCACCATCAGCTACCTGTCAAAGCACTCCTTCGGGCCGGACAAAACCGTCGAAGCCTACCTGAACGCAATCGTCGCTGGTGATGCCGACCAGGCTAAGAAAATGAAGCCTCTACCTAGGTGGGTGGGGAACCAAAACCAAGACCTGCTAACCACAAAGGTGTACTCGAAGGTAAAGGGTCGCCCCACCTCGTTCACCATTGATGACATTAAGTACAGTGACGATAAGGACGAAGCATACGTCAGTGCCACCCTGCTAAAGGGCGACACGAAGATCGGTTCGCGGACCTTCGGGGTTCGAGCCGACGGAAAAGAATACGTCTTCTTCAAAAAGTGGCGCTTGGCTAACGGCTCCGAACCCATGGAAGCTGAATCCAACCTAGTGGGTCAAATCAATCTGATTCCTGACGGGGTGGAAGGAAACTTTAAGATCAAGCTGGCCGGCGCGGACATTGAAGTCTCTGGCACGACCGATAAAAACCGCATGCTGGCCGCCTTCCCCGGTGAGTACCCGCTTGAGGTTATCAACGACAACAAGTACCAGATGATCACCTCTGACCAGACCACCGTGAAGGTCGATCTGGACCAGAGTGAGGCCTCATTCGCGACCTTTAAGCAGGAAACCACCAAGGCCTTCACCGAGGCCATCCAGAAGGTGGTCCAAGACAAGGCCATGGAATGTGCCAAGGCGGTTACTGGAAATAACGAAACCTGCCACGCCTCGGTCTTTACCTGGGGTGAAGCACGTAGCTTCAAGTGGAGCCTAGTTGAGGTCCCCACGGTGGAAGACTTTGATACCAAGTACGGTAACTCCCTACGTCTACGCTTCCATGTCACCTATGAATCAAAATCTGGCGACAACTGGGAAGCCAAACAAGAGGACGTCTCTGGAACCCTTTACTACAACATCAAAGTGAAGGAAGACGGATCCCCTGAGGTGACTTTCGAGTAACCAATCTGGCAGACCACTTTTCCGAGGGCGGACCAACAGTCTTACGACTGCAGGTTCGCCCTTGGTCGCGTTAAACTTTAAAACATGAGTTTTGACCTGCAGCTATACAATTCGGCCACGAAAAAAGTAGAACCGGTACGTCCGGTTAAAGAGGGACACTTGGGCCTCTACTTATGTGGGGCGACCGTTTCAGGTCCCGCACACATTGGTCACGTTCGGGCCGCAGTTGCCTTTGACGTTTTGATTCGTTGGGCGAAGCGCTGCGGCATGCAGGTTACCTACATTCGTAACATCACCGATATTGATGACAAGATTCTGCGCAAGTCGCAAGAGAACGACACTGAATGGTGGGCGTGGGCCTCGAAGTGGGAGCGTGATTTCGCGCAGGCTTATCAGTCCCTAGGTGTGATCCCACCCGATTTTGAGCCCCGCGCAACCGGGCACATCCTGGACCAGATCGAACTGGTACAGCGTCTAGTGGACCGTGGTCATGCCTACGCAGACGGTCAGGGAAATGTTTACTTCTCGGTTCGTTCCCTGCCTGAGTACGGTAGCCTGACCCGTCAGAACCTAGATGACCTAGCTACTACCGAGGACGAATCGCAGCTTGACGCCGCGACCGAGGCGGGAAAGCGTGACCACCGCGATTTCGCGCTTTGGAAGGCCGCTAAGACTACGGAACCCGAAACTGCCGCTTGGGATTCTCCTTGGGGTCGGGGACGTCCCGGCTGGCACCTAGAGTGCTCTGCCATGTCTAAGCGTTACCTAGGTGAAGAATTCGATATCCATGGTGGCGGTATCGACTTGCGTTTTCCCCACCATGAGAACGAAATGGCACAGTCTCATGCGGCCGGCTGGGGTTTTGTGCGCCACTGGGTTCACAATGCTTGGGTCACTGCCAAGGGTGAGAAAATGTCCAAGTCCCTGGGCAATGGTCTGCTGGTAAATGAAATGGTCGCCCAGGTTGGGGCGCCGGCACTTCGTGTTGCTTTGGGTACCGTCCACTACCGTTCCACTTTGGAATGGGATGACCAGACTATTGAAAACGGGCAGAAGCTTTGGGATAAGCTCTCTGGTTTCCTAGAGCGTGCTGCCGCCGTCAGCCCCCAGGTTGCCCAGGCTAGTCAAGCTGAGCTTTGGCAGTTGGAGCTTCCGGAAGCCTTCGTGCGCGCCATGAATGATGACCTGAACCTGTCCGTGGCACTAGCTCAAGTTCATGCCGCCTTGAAGACTGGTCAGGCTGCCCTGCAGGCAGATAATCGTGATGAGCTACTTGCGGCCTCCCTGGGTTTGCGAGCCATGCTTGATGTCCTAGGTATTGATCCTCTGTCTGCGCATTGGCGTGGCAGCGAAGCAGCTGTTGCAGAAGGCAGCGGGGACGCCGCCCAATCAGCACTTGACGTCCTGATTAGTGCCCTTTTGGAAGAGCGGGCTGAAGCTAGGGCGCAGAAGGATTGGGGGCGCGCAGATGCCCTACGTGATCGTATTGCTGCTGCTGGTGTTGTGGTTGAAGACGGAAAAGACGGGGCTACCTGGCGCTTAGGCTAAAGGCCCAACATAAGGCGGAAATACAACCGTTCACAACGGGTTGGTAACATTATGGGGAAATATCCCCGTTTCAGCTAATCTGCCTTGTTGACGGCAAAGCGTGCCGATAATATTACGGCCATGAGCACTAACAACTTTAACCCCCAGGCGGCAGACCAAGCGCTAGCTGCCTTAAACGACCCTAACCTAGCGCCTGAACTGCTAGGGCAGATTGCCACCTATCACCCTGAGATGTGGGCGAAGGTTGCTGAACACCCGCGCCTTTACCCGGCCCTAGAAAAGTGGCTCGCGGAAAAAGGCGGACCGGAAGTCCAAGAAGCACTAAAGAACCGTACCTCTGGGAACACCCCGGCTGCTGCTCCGGTGGCCGCAGCGCCGCAGGCACCGGCCGTAAGCTCGGTACCGCAGCCCAGCAGTGGCACCAGCGTTCCAGAAAGTAGCTCCGCCGCCTCGTACCAGCCTGGAAATGGCCAGCACTCCTACCAGGCTTCTGCTCCGGCTGCTAGCGGCATGTCACCGGTGAACTTCCAGGAACCCAAGTCCGGTGGGAAGCGCAAGGGCGTTATCGCCCTAGTTATTGCCCTAGTCGTCGCTCTAGTAGCCGGCGTTGGCGGCTGGCTCTACTTCTCTGGTGTACTAAGTGCACGCGGAGCAGAATCACCCAAGGCCGCCATGGGACAGTTCTCTGAAGCCATTGAGGATCTTGATGTCACCAAGGCCGCGACCGTGATGGCACCTTCTGAAACCGACTTCTTTGTGGAAATCATGCAGCAGGGCGCTAAAGCCGGCGGTCAAAAGAATGTTGACCCGGTCAAACTGATGAGCGATCTTTCGAAGACCATTGAAATCAAGAATGATAAGTTCGAATACGAAGTCGCTGAAAAGAACGACAACCTAGCTGTTGTCAGTATTAACGAGTGGTCCGCTAAGGTCACTGTCAAGCCTGATTTCTTCACTGTCCTGGAAGATACTGAAGGTCTGCCACCGGAGGTTAAAGAACAGATAGCTCAGGCTAAAGAACAGCCGCTACCTGAAGATGAGCTAGTAACCTTCGTAAACGAAGGCAGCAAGCCGATCCGCGTAGTAATGGTTCAAGAAGGTGGCAAATGGTTTGTCTCTCCGATGATGACGTTTGCAGAGAACGCTCGCTCTCCCTACAGTGAACCGAATTACGAGTATGATCCGGCATCCGATAAGGGTGCAGAGAGCGCCGAAGATGTCATCAAGGACATTGTCGAACTAGGTAGCTCCAGTCGTTCTGGAGATGATCTGCTTTACAGCCCGAAGTTCCGTGGCCTGATGGAATTGCCGATCCGTCGTCTGATGGGTGTTTATGGCGATGACCCGGGTAAGGCAGCTGCTAGGACTCAAGCTAGTAACTTCGATGTTGACTGGAAACTTAACACGGCAAAGGGACCCAACGGTACCACCATCGTGTCCATGGGAGAAACCATTTTCACTGATCCTAGTGGCAATAAGATCGAGTTTTCCGATGGGAAAATGAAGATTACCAATGGTGCGGAATCCAAAACTCTTGATCTAGCTCGTACTCTGGTTAATCCGGATCAACTAGGGTTTGCGACTATCCAAGAGGATGGAACGTGGCGGCTAAGCTTGACCCAGTCTTATGTTAACCTCACCAAGCTGGAACTCAAGGACGGCGTCGCTCGTGAAGTGCTTGAAGAGTTCTCTCAGCAATACCGCAATCAGAACGGTTACCCCTCAGATGCCATGTCCCAGCTATTGAGCGATGAGGAGACGCTGGAGCGTGTGGTTGATGCCTTCCCAGGTTTGATCACGATGATGGATATTGGTATTCAACTTCAAGAGCTAGCCCCTCGCAATAGTGTTTACTAGAGACGGTAGGAGTTTTAAGCTTCTAAAGTCACTCTAGTTGAGCTCTTAACGCCAGCGGTTAAAGTTGGCAGGTGCGCTCCTAGCGGCAGTAAGGACCCAGTGGCCACACTGAGGACAATACCTACCGCTAGGAGCGCCCATGCGATTTGGGGTTTGGGTAATCCCAATGGAAGACCGAAAAAGTTCACCCGGTACAGTAGAAAACCCTGCACTGAGCCGGCTACTACTAGGGCCAGCAATGCCGCACTCCAGTAACCTAGCGTCGCACCTAAAAGCAGCATTACTGCGCCGAAAGCAAGGGTGCGTAGCCCCGCGAAGACTAGGCTTCTTCCGGCCAGTGCCCCTAGTTGTTTCAGATTAGTATTGCTCAGTTGCTTTTCCATGTTTTGATTACATCAATCCCGGCTTAGTGAATCTTTATAGGTTTCTGTGAGCCAGCTATGAAAAAGGAGTCGGACCGCTTCTGGCGGTCCGACTCCTTAGTTTGTTGATTCCCTCTTAGTTACTTTTGGGGAGACTCTGGGGATTCAGCAGTAGTGGCTTTGGGATCTCCGGGCTTATGAATGCCGTTTTGCTGGTGGGCAGGTCCACTATCAGGCTGCTGGTGATCTTTGGACTGCGGATCCTTCGACCGATCCTGGTCAGGCTTAGGGCCTTGCGGAGCTTCATGCTTAGGGCCGTGTCCTTTGGGTTCGTGATGCTTTGGGCCGTGCTCTTGGGGGCCCTGATGATGGTGATGTCCCGGCTTTCCGTCACGTTCAAAGCTATGAGCCGCACCCAGGGCAAATCCGCCGGCAGCGCCGGCTCCCACTAGGGCCAAAGCGGCAGCTGCCCCAACCAGGCCTTTAAACCACTTCTTTTTTAGTAGGGAAGTGCTCTCGGAAACCTCTTCGACAGGTTCTGGATCTGCAACTACAGGTGCTTCAGATTCTGGTGCTTCGGGTTCAGTGTTCTGTTCGAAATCTTCCTTGCTCATTCTTTCTCCAAGATGAAAAGGCGGCTTAATGGGCCGCGACTAATGGTTGATGGTGTCCATTAGAGCAAGCGAAGTTGAGCAGTCAATGTGCACTAGCTGTGAAGAAACTGTGAATGAAAAACGTGGGATCTAGCTTAGATAGCTAGCTAGATCCCACGATAGAGAATGAAAATGAAAGCGTTTAGAGACCTAGACGCTCAGCTACGTAATCCACGTCCTTATCGCCGCGGCCAGAAAGGTTCGCAATCACAATCTGATCCGGGCCCATCTCTTTCGCCAACTTGCAGGCATAAGCCACTGCGTGAGAAGACTCCAGTGCCGGGATAATGCCCTCAGTCCGGGAAAGCTCACTGAAAGCCTCCAAGGCCTCACGGTCATCACAGGTCACGTAATTAACGCGGCCCGCATCGCGCAAAGCAGCATGCTGGGGTCCAACACCGGGGTAGTCCAAACCGGAAGCGATCGAGTGAACGGGGGAGGGGCTGCCATCTTCTTCCTGCAGCACCAGAGTATTCATGCCGTGAATAAAACCGGCACTACCCTTTGCCATAGTGGCCGCGTGGCGGTTACCGGAAAGACCCTCGCCACCCGGTTCCACGCCGTAAATATCCACCTCGGCGTCACCAAGGAAAGCATCAAAGAGGCCCATAGCGTTAGAACCGCCGCCCACGCAGGCAACAATCGCATCAGGTAGGCGTCCTTCGACCTCCTGAATCTGCTGACGGGCTTCCTTACCCACCACGGACTGGAAATCGCGCACCATTGACGGGTACGGGTCCGGACCCACCACGGAACCAATGCAGAACATGGTGTCCTGGTAGTCAGCAGCATAAGTATCAAAAGCAGAATCTACCGCTTCCTTCAAAGAGCGGCCCCCAGCCGAAACCGGGACCACCTTAGCGCCCAAAAGCTGCATGCGGATGACATTCGGATGCTGCTTTTCCACGTCGATCTCACCCATGTGGATCTCACACTCAAGACCCAGCAGAGCCGCCGCGGTAGCTAGCGCCACCCCATGCTGGCCCGCACCGGTTTCCGCAATGACCTTCTTCTTGCCCAAGCGCTTAGCCAGTAGCACTTCCCCTAGGCAGTGGTTGATCTTATGGGCACCTGAATGATTCAAATCCTCACGCTTCAGGTAAATCTTCGCGCCGCCCATCTTCTTGGTCAGGTTCTCTGCGTAGTACAGCAGGGAAGGACGGCCCACATACTTGGCCATCAGGTCATGGAACTCAGCCTGGAACTCCGGGTCGTTCACCGCCTTCGCGTAAGCTTCGCGAACCTCAGCGATGGGGGCAACTAGGTGCGGCGGAAGTTCAGCGCCACCATAGGCGCCAAAGTAACCATTGGTGTCGGCCCGAAAAACTGATTCGGCTGCTTGAGTGTTATTGTCGGCCATCTTCTTGTCTCCCTTTATCTTCATTGCCAAAGGAGGCCATAAAAAATCGCCCCCTGAAAAGAGGCGATCGGTTTTTTGCACTAAACAGTTCGCCCCTTAGGGGCGCCACCAGTTCCGGAGGTTGTTTAAGTACATCATGGCGAAAACGTTAGCACTCGTGCCCAAAAAGCGGCAAATTGAAGCCAAAAATTAGGTCTTTTTGCCCAATCCTAAAGTAACCTAAGACATAAAAATGAGCGGTAAACGGAAAGCCAAAATGAAAAGCCACACAAGCAACCTCGGCAAAGAAACGGCACCCTGCCCGCAGAAGACAGAACCAGTAAACTAGCCCCATGAAACTTCTACTAATCCGCCACGCAGAATCACAAAACAATGCCCTCATGGCCTCCGGACGGATTGAAGAGCGCGTCCCCGACCCGCACATTAGCGAACTGGGACAAAAACAAGCCCAAGCGCTAGCAGACTTCTACGCCACCAAACCCGCCGGCTACCCCATCCCGGACGAAATCCAAACCTCCCTGATGATCCGCACCATCCAGACGGCCACCCCGCTAGCGGACCAACTAGACCTACCCATGACCGCCCGCATGGACACCTTCGAACGCCGCGGCGTTTTCGAGGGCGTATTCGACACCCCCACCGTGCACCCCGGCAGCCCCCGCAGTACCCTCCAAGCCGTCACCCCCAGGGTCACGCTACCCGAAGGGGCCACTGAAGAGGGCTGGTGGAAAGGCCCCTTCGAAAATCAACGCGCAGGGCTAATCCGCGCCCAAAAAGTGGTCAAAGACCTACGAAAAATGGCCCAGGATGTCCCACCCGGCTACACCCTAGCCCTAGTCTCACACGGCGAATTCCTGGCCATGCTGATCACCACCTTCATGGAAGGCAAACGTGTTCAACAAATCATCGACGGACCCGGCGACCCAGACACCGCCTTCCGCCGCATGGACCGCTTCATTGCCCTAGAGAACACCTCCACCAGCCTGCTAGAAATCATTGGCCAGGACTTCACCATGACCCACTGGATCAACCGCATCGACCACCTCTTTGCGGCCGGGCTAGCCGGGCAGGGTGCCTCCAGTGAAGACACCGCCGCCGTCTAGGCGCAGAACCACGGTTCGATCTTTTAAACTAGAGCCCAAATGATTAAGTACCTTGGCTCCAAACGACTACTAGTGCCCACCCTGGGGCAGCTAGTGGCCGCTAGTGGTGCACAAAGTACGCTAGACCTATTCACCGGCACCACCCGGGTAGCCCAAGAGTTCTGCCGCCAAGGCACCTACACCTACGCCACCGACGTGGCCTCATACTCTGAAGTCCTAGCCCAGTGCTACGTCGAAACTGACGCGGAAAAAGTTGACTACCAAGAACTCGAAGACGCCCTCACGCACCTGCAAAACCTGCCCCCCAAAGCCGGTTACTTTACCGAAACCTACTGTCAAAAATCACGCTTCTTCCACCCTGACAACGGCGCCAAAATTGATGCCATCAGAAACGGCATCGACGAACACTACGCCAACAGCCCACTGCGCCCCATTCTGCTGACCTCCCTGATGGAAGCCGCCGATGCCGTAGACTCCACCGTGGGCCTACAGATGGCGTACCTAAAAAGCTGGGCGCCGCGAGCCCTACGCCCCCTGACACTAAAAGTCCCCGAACTAACCCCCGGAACCGGAAAAGCGATCCGCGGGGACGCCCTCGACCTAGTAAAAACCCTGCCCAAAGTGGACCTAGCCTACCTAGACCCGCCTTACAACCAGCACCGCTACTACACCAACTACCACATCTGGGAAACCCTGATCCGCTGGGACGAACCCGAAGTTTACGGGATCGCCTGCAAACGCGTGGACTGCAAAGACCTAGAAACCAAAAGCCCCTTCAACAGTAAGAAGGAAATGCCCGAAGCCCTAGCCCAAGTCGTCACCGACACGCAGGCTGACCTGCTGATGCTCAGCTTCAACAATGAAGGCTTCATCCCCCTAGCCGGACTAGAAGAGATCGTCGCCGCCCGCGGATACCCCACCCACACCCTCACCTTCGACTTCAAACGCTACGTAGGTGCGCAGATCGGTATCCACTCACCGACCGGAGAGAAAGTCGGGCAGGTCTCCCACACCAAGAACTACGAGTACGTGATCCTCTCTGGCCCCGAAACTAAACTTCAGGCCATGCTGGAAAGCCTGCCAGCGCAGTGAAAAGCAAAGCAGTCGGGAACCCAGCATGAAAAAACTAATCAGAGCAGTAATACTTAGCGCCGCCGCGATCAGCCTAGGCGCCTGCGGCTCCGGTGATTCTGCCCCGCCCACCAGGGCATATTCACAACCCAAATCTGAAGAGTTTGAACAGTTTGCCGAAACGGCAATCGTCCGGATCTTTGAGCAACAGGACTCTGACCCGAAAGCCCCGAACTTAAAAGTCGAAGTGGTCTTGCGCCCACAAGCACAAATGCCCCGCTTCGTGGAGCTGCTAAAAACCATTAAAAAGAACTACGGTCCGCCGGAAAAACTCAGCTTCAAGATCATCATGCCCGGGCAGGCCGAAATCTCTGCCCTGGGGACTGAGCTAGATACCGATTCGACCCACTGGCAAAGCTTCACCCACTTGCTGGGTCAGCTGCCGGCAACTAACTGGATCCTTGAAACGAACCGGCTAAGCACGCATTTTCTACAAACCGGGCAGGAAAACTGCACGCCCATGATGGAGGACCTACTGGCCCAAGACCAGATCGCCAGTCAGCTGGAAATCAGCATTAACCGCACGCAGGCCAAAGAATACTGCCAGGTCAACTACTACTTCTTGAACCAGCCGGAAAATAACCCGGCCCTGGGTGACCTTCGCCGGGCCCAGTTCCAGGTCTGGAAACAGCAAAGTGAAGCCCAGCGTCCCGACTTGCGCCTCTCCTTTACGCAAAAACCGGCTGGTAGTTTCCTTGATACCACCTACTGGGTGGCCCCGACCTATATTTTCCGAGGGGGCCAGGCCAACCCCTTCCGTCCCACCCCCGAAGTTCCGCTTGAGTTAGAAGAACGCGAACAGAGGATCCAGCGCACGCAGGCCCTGCCCTTCCAGAATGCTCCCACCGGGATGGTCGCGAAAGTGTGCGAAGAAATCTCAACTGAGCAGCCGAAGCTAACTGAGGCTGGGGGATACCAGGTCAATACGCTCTGCGGGAGTACCTACAATGACGGCAAGCACCTGCTGAGCTATCTGTGGCCTCTAAAGCGTCAAACCCTAGGAAAACTGTTAAATGAGAGCCTCGAGGCCGGGATCTATCTGAACGCGCGACTACCGCTGCATGATCAGGCAGTGTTTGGGAATGTGCGCGTGCCCGCCTGGGTGCCCGGGGCAGCAACACAAAACTTACCCTGGGAGAAATAAAAGACTGGGGTTAAGAGCCAGGGTTGTATTGCAAGTGCTGAAGGGAAAAGGCAGTAGGGCAGAGCCAGTAGGCCTAAGCCCCCTAGTCAACCAGCAGGGGTAAGACCACCGTGAAGGTAGTCCCCGAGTTTTCCACTGTTTCAGAATCTGTGGTAGTCGAATCTGCGGTAGTGGAACCTGCGGTAGTCGAACCTGCCGCCTTAGCTTCGATTGAACTAACCGTGACCTGACCCCCGTGTGCCTGCACAATGGCCTGCACAATCGAGAGCCCTAAACCGGTCGAACCACTGGGCCTAGAAGCAGCCTGATCCGAACGCGAAAAACGCTCAAAGACACGCTCCAGCTGGGCGGCCGGAATGCCCGGACCAGAATCATGAACCGTAACCTGCACCCGGGGCGCAGAAAGTAGCGTCCTAACCGAATCCGGCCCAACAGAAGCAGAGTCATCCGAACTCGGTTCCGCCGCCAAAACCCGCAAGCCCAGGCGCACACTAGTGCCCGCCGGGGTATGCACGCGCGCATTAGTCAGTAGATTCGCCAAAACCTGACGCAGACGATCCTCATCCCCGGAAACCAGCGGCAACGGACCCTCTGGATCCAAATCCAAATCAAAATCCCACTCATGATCCGGACCAGCCGCCTGCGCATCCGCCAAGGCATCCGCGCACAGAGCCAACAGGTCCACCTCAGAAAACTGCAGTTCCCGCCCCGCATCCAAACGCGCCAAAAGCAAAAGCTGATCGACCAGACGCTGCATGCGCGCGCCCTCGGAACGAATCCGGGAAAGGTGATTCTGCGCGTCCTGCGGCCACTGCGACTGGTGACGTTCAAGCAACTGTGCGTAACCAGAAATCGAAGCTAGGGGAGTGCGTAACTCATGGGACGCATCCGCCACAAACTCACGCAGGTGCGCCTCCGACTGGGCGCGGGCCGTCAAAGACTCATCCACGTGCCCCAGCAGCGTATTCAAAGCCTGCGCCACCTGACCCGCTTCCGTCTGCGGATCACTGACCGGCACCCGCACCTGCAGGTCCACCTGCCCGGTACTCAGGTCCATTTCCGTGACCTGGTGGGCTGCCTCCGTCACTTCCGTTAAGGGGGCCAGATTGCGCTTCACCAACCACGAGGCCGCCACGCCCGCCAACACGGCCGCCGCCACCCCCAGGATTAACTCCCAGAGGATAAAACTCTTCACCAGGTCATCAGTAGGCTCAAGCGAAGAACCCAAAAGCAGGGTCTGCTGGTTATCCTTCTGGGTCAGTAAGACCCGGTAGCGTCCCAGTCCGGGAATATGGACGCTTTGGATCTGGCTGACTCGCTGATTCTTGACCTCATTGAGCAGGGCATTGGCCTGACTGACCTGCAGGGCCTGGAAACTACCCTGCGGGGTAATCACGGCGGCTTGTACGGCATCCTGACGCTTAGTGAGCACCAGCGTGCCATCGCGCAGGCCCGGAGTGCGGATCCCCTTAGGGAGCCGGCCAGGATCATCCTGGTGCTCATGCGGTTTATCCGCCTGCGGGTTAGGTTTGTCCGTCTGTGGGGTAGGTTTGTTCGCCTGCGGGTCCGTTTTTTCTGCCGGAAGCGCCGGGATAGCATCCGGGCTGGGGGCGCTTAACCCCTCCTGATAACTGGCCGTGCGAGTACTAGCCGTCCGCAACTGCTGGTCAATCTGCGCCAAAGAATTACGGTACAGGGCAAAGGTCGACACTCCACCCATGGTCAACACCAGCAGCAGGATCAGCAGGGTAGTGCCCACACTCAGGCGGCGCCGAATAGAACCGCGCGGACTTAGTCGATTAAAGAGTTTCAAAACTACCGCCCTAAGCCTTGGGGACATCAAGTAGATAACCAACCCCACGCAGGGTAGTAATCATGGGCGGTAGACCCGCGACGCCCAGTTTGCGACGCAGGTAGGAAATATAGAGCTCCACCACGTTAGCTTTGCCCCCAAAATCATAATTCCACACGTGATCAAGGATCTGACTCTTAGAGACTACCCGGCCCGCGTTCAGCATCAGGTAGTGCAGTAGCTCAAACTCGGTAGCCGTCAGGGTAATCTCATGTCCCGCCCGGGTCACCGCGTGCGAATCCTCATTCAAAACTAGGTCACCCACAGTCAAGGTGGGGTCCGGCGGGGTCGGGTTCTTGCCGCCTCGGCGCAGTAGTACCTGGATGCGCGCGACGACCTCGGCCAAATCAAAAGGCTTCGTGACATAGTCGTCCGCGCCCGCATTCAAGCCAGCCACCCGGTCCGCAACCGCATCGCGCGCGGTCAAAAAGAGGATCGGAACCAGGGGTTGCGTGGCGCGAATCCGCCGCAGGACCGTCAGCCCATCCATGTCGGGTAGGCCAATATCCAGCAGGATCACATCCGGTTTAAGCTCATTGGCCATGCGAATAGCGCGGTTACCCGTCCCGGCCGTGTGGACCGTCCAGCCCTCATACTCCAGAGCAGAAGATAGTAGGGAAGCCAGCATTTCCTCATCATCTACGACCAGGATGCTCACTTCGCCGGTGGGATCAACTAGGGCGGGGTCTTTTCGTTCAGCCATACCCTGATTCAACCATACGAAGATTGCGGGAGTCTTTATGAAACCTGTGAATTAGCTGTGAGCCACTTTGAGGAACTGGTCGCTTTTCTCAATTGCCTGCCACGCCTGCCCTATACTGGGAAACAGTATTAGTCTCATTAGCGCAAGTGAAAGCGAAACCAAACATGGCCGGAAACTCAAAACGTCGCGGCGCCGTCCGTAAAGCCAGCACCAAAAAAGGCCCTACCAAGGGAACCGGTGGCCACGGCCGTAAAGCCCTAGAGGGTCGCGGACCCACGCCCAAGGCTGAGGACCGCCCCTACCACCCCGCGCACAAACGCAAGGTCGTCCAGGAACGTCGCGAGCTAACTCGCCAGCAGCAGGCGGCCGCCGCCGCTAAGCGCTCCCCGATCAAGGTCGAGGAAGGCTCGGAGCTAATCTTTGGCCGTAACCCCGTGGCCGAGGCCGTACGCGCCGGTGCCCCCATCCGCAAGGTTTTCCTGGCCGGTGGCCTTTCTGACGATCGCGTCGAACTAGTAGTCCGGACCGCCACCGCCCTAGGCGCCCCCATCGTGGAAGTTTCCAAGACTGACCTAGATCGCGCCTCTGACGGGGCCGTCCACCAGGGCCTAGCCGTTGAGGTCCCGCCCTTTGAGTATGCGGAACTTCCCGACCTGATCGAGGATGCGCAGGCCGCTGGTCGCGCCCCCCTCTTCATTGCGCTAGATTCCGTCACCGACCCCCATAACCTGGGTGCCGTGATCCGTTCCGCCGGTGCTTTCGGCGCCGATGGCGTCATTATCGGTACCCGCCGCAGCGCGCAGGTTAACGCCACCGTCTGGAAGGTCTCTGCCGGTGCCGCCGCGCGCGTCCCCGTGGTCCGCGTTTCGAACCTAGCTCGCACGATTGTCGAATGTAAGGAACAGGGCCTGTTCGCAGTTGGTTTAGACGGCGGTGGTGACGTTTCCGTTCGCGGCCTAAACCTGGCCACTGAGCCCCTGCTGCTAGTGACTGGTGCTGAAGGCGCCGGCCTGTCGCGTCTAGTCCGTGAGCACTGTGATCAGATCGCCTCGATCCCGATCAGCTCTAACGTGGAATCCCTAAATGCGGCAGTCGCTACCGGCGTCGCACTTTACGAGGTTGCTCAATTACGGGCAGAGGTCACCGAAAACTAAGACCCGGGGTTACCGAAAACTAAGAACTGTTGCCCTTCAGTGTGACGGGGCTTGCAAAATGGTATACATTCTCGGTATTACCATTTCAAGCTTCTTTGACCACTGGAGGGCACATGAAATCGGAGCCAAACGTCCCGCCGCATCCTCAGGATCTACCTGATCGGCAGGAACTAGCCGAAGTCGGGGAACTAGCGGTGGCCACCGCCGCCCGCTGGGCCAAAGCCGCCCAAGCGTACCCCATCGAAGCCTCGGCCAAACTACTAGCCAAAGCCCTAGCTGACCCCAGCGGGCTAGAGTACACCGTCGCCTTCGTGGACAATGTTATTCGCCCCGAGGACGAACACATTGCCGCCCGCAACCTGGCCAAACTAGGCAAACAGAAACCCGGATTCCTACCCTGGTTCCTGCGCCTACCTGCCGCTTGGGGTGGCGCACTAGCACCATTAGCCCCACAACTGGCACTACCCGTAGCCCGTCGCGTCTTCAGCGAACTAGTCGGCGACCTAGTCCTAGACGTGCGCGAAGACAAGCTGGGCCCCGCCCTCGCCCGCCTACGTAAGGGCGGCGCGCGCCTGAACGTGAACCTCCTCGGCGAGGCCGTCCTAGGCGACGGGGAAGCGGACCGTCGGCTAGCGCAAACCAAGAAACTACTTGAACGCCCCGACATTGACTACGTCTCCCTGAAGGTTTCGGCCGTGACCGGGCCACACAACCCGTGGGCCTTCGACCAGACCGTAGACCGGGCCGTCGAAAAACTACTGCCGCTCTACCAGGTAGCCGCGCAGGCCACCACCCCGAAGTTCATCAACCTAGACATGGAAGAATACCGGGACCTGGCGCTAACCATCGCGGTTTTCAAGAAGATCCTAGACCGCCCCGACATGCTGCACCTAGAGGCCGGTATTGTTCTGCAGGGCTACCTGCCGGATTCCCTGCCGGCCATGAAGGACCTGCAGGAGTGGTCAGCGGCTCGCCGGGCCCGCGGGGGTGCCGGCATTAAGGTGCGTGTCGTTAAGGGCGCGAACCTAGCCATGGAACGAGTCGAGGCGGAAATCCACGACTGGCCCCTAACCGTCTGCCCGTCCAAGGCGGATACGGACGCGAACTACCTGCGCGTCCTCGACTGGGCAATGACCCCCGAACGCATGCAGAATGTGCGCCTGGGCGTGGCGGGACACAACCTGTTCACCATCGCTTACGCGTGGGAACTGGCCGGACGCCGGGGTGTGCGGGACCGGGTTGAGATCGAAATGCTCTCCGGTATGGCCACCAACCAGGCGCGTGCGGTCCGGGATGAGGTCGGGCAGCTACTGCTGTACGTGCCGGTCGTCCACCCGGATGAATACGATGTGGCAATCAGCTACCTGGTTCGTCGCCTAGAAGAGAATGCCGCCCCGGAAAACTACATGTCGAACGTCTTCCATGTGGGCACGGACCCGCAGGCTTTCAATACGGAAAAGGCACGTTTCGAGCATGCCTTGGAGCTGCTAGAGGGACCGGCTTTGGAGCCGCGTCGTAGCCAGGATCGTCGGACAGAAAAGGCCGCTGACCTGGCCGAAACTCAGGCTTTTGGCTTTGCTAATACGCCCGATTCGGATCCGGCCCTGCCCGGGAACCTAGAGTGGGCGGCCCAGATTATCGAACGCGTCCCCAATAGCGAGCTGGGTGCCGCAGAGGTTAGCGCCGCCGCGGTTGAGTCTGAGGACCAGCTGAGCTTGATCATGGATCAGGCCATTGAAGCCCAGGGTAAGTGGGCGGCCCGGCCCGCGGCAGAACGTGCAGAGATCTTGCGCGCAGCCGCCGTGGAACTGGGACTGGCCCGCGCGGAATTGATTGAGGTTGCGGCCTCTGAATGTGGCAAGACCATTGATCAGGCGGACGTGGAAGTCTCTGAAGCGATTGACTTCGCGAACTACTATGCGCAGCTGGCCCTAGAGGTCGAGGAACAGCCCGGTACCCAGTGGGTGCCTGCGAAGCTCATTGCGGTGACCCCGCCGTGGAACTTCCCGCTGGCCATCCCGGCCGGTGGCGTGCTGGCCGCTTTGGCGGCCGGCAGCGGCGTGCTGTTCAAGCCGGCTGGTTTGGCGGTCCGCTGTGGTGCGTTGGTTGCTTCGGCCCTGTGGAGGGCGGGCGTACCGCGTGAACTACTGCAGTTTGTGGTCTTGAGTGAGCGCCAGTTGGGGAAGCAGATGATCACTGACCCGCGGGTTGAGCGCGTGATCCTGACCGGTGGTTCCAGCACGGCGGAACTGTTCCGTTCGTGGCGGCCGGACCTGCAACTACTGGCTGAAACCAGTGGTAAGAATGCGATTATCGTGACCCCCAGTGCGGACCTTGACCTGGCGGTTAAGGACGTGGTGAACTCTGCTTTCGGTCACGCCGGGCAGAAGTGTTCGGCGTCCTCGCTGGTGATCCTAGTTGGTTCGGTGGCTAAATCTAAGCGTTTTGCCCGCCAGCTGGTGGACGCGGTGAAGTCCTTGCATGTGGCTCACCCGACCGATCCGGAAGCCCAGATGGGCCCGATTTGTGGCCAGCCGGGCGAAAAGCTGCGTACCGGCCTGACCAAGTTGGAAGATGGCCAGCGTTGGATCCTAGAGCCTAAGCAGTTGGATGATTCGGGTCGACTTTGGAGCCCGGGCGTGCGCGTGGGCGTGAAGCCGGGCAGTGACTACCACCTGACCGAGTACTTTGGCCCGATTTTGGGCATCATGCAGGCCGATACGTTGGAGCAGGCCGTGCAGATCCAGAACGCTACCGCCTACGGTCTGACCGCTGGTATTCACTCGCTGGATTCCTCTGAGGTCAACTATTGGCTACAGAATGTGGAAGCGGGCAACCTGTATGTTAACCGCGGTATCACGGGCGCGATTGTCCGCCGCCAGCCCTTCGGTGGTTGGAAGCGTTCAGCGGTTGGTAACGGCACTAAGGCCGGTGGCCCGAACTATCTCTTCGCCCTTGGTCGTTTCGAATCCAAGATGCTCACCGAGGAAGAGGTCCAGGATCTACCTGAGGTGCGTGACCCGCTGGTCGAGTCGATCCTGCAGGTTGGCAGTGAGGTACTTTCCGAGGAAGCTGCCGCCTTCCTGCGCGTTGCGGCCCGTTCTGATGAACTGGCGAAGCTCTCTGAGTTTGCGGCCGCGCATGATCCTTCCGATTTGGCTTGCGAACTTAACGTTCTGCGTTACTTGCCGGTTCCGGTTACGGTTCGCACCAGTATTCCGGAGTCAGTTGGTCATGCTTTGGGTGGCCCGGCTGGTGCAGCTCCCGTTGAGGGTCAGGAAGTTGGCGGCCCGGCTGGTGCTAACTTGGGGGTCACTGAACTGCCTGAGCAGTTGCTGGTCGATTCGGTCCGAGTGTGCTTGGCTGGTGTGAGCGTGGGCGCTCCGGTTACCTGGTCGGTGCCGGTTCCGGTAGATCCGAAGCTGGTAAAGGCCCTAGGGGATGCGAATGTTCGTGTCCAGGTGGTGCCGGAAGCTCAGTGGCTTGAGCAGGCCGCTAAGACCGACTGGGGTTTGGATGGTCGTGTCCGTCTGGTGGGCGCTGATCGCACTGCCCTGTCTGAGGCGGTGGGCGGCAATATTGATGTGGCTTGCTGGGATGGTCCGGTGACTGTTTCTGGCCGCATTGAGGCCCTGCCTTTCGTCCATGAGCAGGCCGTTTCGATTACGAACCATCGTTTTGGTAATCCGACTCCGCTTTCGGAAGAGTGGATTGTCTGAGGTTTAAATAGTTATGCCGACCCGCCAAGGATCTTTGGTGGGTCGGCAAAATTTTTGCCTTTTAAGGCATTTTTATACGGTTTTCCAGGCGTCTTTTCCACGCGTCTTTTTAGGACGGTTTTTAACGTGGGAAGGGCGCTTATTTTTTCGTTTTGTTCTCTGGGCTCTGGTTGTTCCACCACAGGACGTAAGCGGTCAGACTAATCAGGACTAGTGCGCCTACCCCTAATACCCAGGGGCGTAGTGTTTCCCAGGTGGTGGGGGTGGGGTCGCCGGCCACAATCGCGGGGGCCTGGGTGAGCTCGTCTAGGGAGTTGAAGGTGATGGTGTTCCCGTTAATTTTGCCGCCCTGTGCGCCGGTGATCTGGGTGGGGAAGGTCAGGGTGATCTTGACGTTTTCGGGTGCCACCGCAAGGGACCTAACGAACTCGGCCGGGTCCTTGGTGAGTAGCGTGTAGGCGTTGCCCTCTTGATAGAGGACGGTTTTATTCACGTTCGGGTTGAAGTTTTTGAACTCCAGGGTGCAGTCCAGAGCTTCAGCGTTGGAGTCATCCTTAGCTACCGAGAGGGTCAGTATATCCCGGGGATCCTGGTGGTTTTGTTTCTGCACTTGGTTGACATTCCGGGCTAGTGCCTGGCAGCTAGCGTCATCAGCGTTGATTTCCGTTTTGGGCACGTTCAGGTGAATGGTCCCGGAAGCAGTCAGGTCCGGGTTGATCTGTATCTGGGCGTCAGATTGGCAGGCACCAAGCAGTGGTAGCAGTAGTAGGGCCCCAATGATGGTTTTGATTCTGGACTGTCTCATGGGTAATAGCTTACGTGGTATGGGGAAGAAATTGTTTTGGCCCGTCCGAGGAATCCCCGGACGGGCCAAATACTGGTCTGAAAACCTAGCGCCTAACTAGAGGCCGCTTTTGAATAGCGGGTTAGCTGGGGTTGTAGGTTTGTCCCGGACGGTACTCGCCATTACCAGACTGAGGAGCTTCAGCTTGGGGGTTTTCCGCCGGAGCGTTGGATTCTGCCTGTGCCTTCTGGGCGGCGTGTTCTTCTGCTGCCTTTACCGGGTCGCTGGTGGGCAGAATACCGGGCTGGTAGCTGGCGCCTTGGGCGTTAGCGTGCGGGTAGACACCCTGCTGGAAGCCGCCTTCCTTGGTCTCCCGGAAGGGGGAGTTCTGGGGGCGTGCACCATGCTGGTAGGTGGCACCCTGGGCGTTGGCCTGCGGGGAAACCGCACGTTGGTAGCCCGTATCCGGGGCATCGCTGGGGTGTACCGGGGTGGGTGCCGGTGCGCTAGTTCCAGTTGAGGGGGCCACGGGGGAAGACGCAGCAGACGAGGGGGCTGCGGCAGCAGTTCCGGCAGCTACCGGTGCAGCTGCGGAATAGGGGCTGCCCTGAACACCCTGAGGAGCCTGTGCGCTGGGGTAACCCTGTGCGTTTTGAGGGGCCTGTGCGCCGGGGTAACCCTGTGCACCCTGAGGAGCTTGGCCACTTTGGTTCGGGTATCCGCCAGCTTGCTGGCCAGCTGCCGGGGCGCCATAGGGGGAGGCTGCGTTACCGGGGCGGGCATTGCCTGGGCCACCGGGGTAGCCGCCGCCAGGACCGGGGTAGCCGCCACCGTTCGGGCCGGGGTAGCCGCCATTGCGCGGGCCAGTGCTGTCACTGCCGGAGTTACGCTTCTTCATGAGGAGGAAGATGCCGCCACCGATGATGGCTAGACCAAGGACGGAACCACCGGCAATAAGGGTCCAGAAGAGCCATCCGGCCATGCCTTCCTCATCAGAGTCAGAGTCAGATTTGGAAGCAGAGTCCTTCTTGCCGTCGGAGTTGCTTTCCTTGGCGTCATCTGACTTGTCAGAGTCAGAGCGTTCAGAATCCGAACCGGCTTTTTCCTGGTCTGAATCATTATTCGAGTCAGATCCTTGGTTGTCGCTGGAGTTTTTGTCATCCTTATTGGAATCAACAGAACCGGAACCGTTCAGCGGTTCGGCAACGATTCGCGGCGGGTTCTTAAAGAACTTAGCAACGTCATGGTAGGTTGCGCTGTTACCGTCAATCTCAGCACCGGGAGCAGAAATAATCTTGGTGGGCATGTTGATTTTTAGGTAGAAGTTCGGGATCTGCTCCATTTGTTTTAGCTGAGCAGAATCCATGGGCTTGCCCTTTGTGAAGTCCAAGATAACACCTTCATCATTGAAGATTACGTCATCGGCACTGCCAATGGGTAGCGTGTCGGACGTAAGCTTACAGGAAAGTGGATCGTCGCTGAGGGTCTCAACCTGGTTGAAAGTGTCTTGAGAAGAACCCGCATTGGCTTCAGCGAATAGTGCCTCACAGGAAATTGGCTTTCCGCTTTGCTTTAGTATGTCGGTTTCAGTCTTATCGAGGGTGAGGATTACGGAGATATTGGCGCTCTTATCGGATAAGACGCTCATTTCCATCCCGCCCTCACAAGCGCTCAGGGTCATCGCGGAGGCGGCAATCGCGCCTCCGGCAATAAGTTTCTTTGAGAATTTGTTTAGCTTCATGAAACCCAGCATATCGGGTTGACATGGTTCATGTGTTGAAAAATGTGGGATTTGGGTAATCTTACCCATCTCTTAGGGGCGGTCTGCTAAGATTGAGAGTTGTAACCCGCTACAACCGTCAGCGGGTTTTCGTATGTTTAAAAGGAAAGGGGCCCCCGCATGCCAGCAGTAATCGTGCTTGGAACCCAATGGGGCGACGAAGGAAAAGGTAAAGCCACCGACCAGCTAGGTGCAGACGTTGACTACGTGGTCAAGTTCAATGGTGGTAACAATGCAGGACACACGGTAGTTATCGAGGGTGAAAAGTTCGCCCTGCACCTACTACCCTCTGGCATCCTGACCCCTGGCGTCACCCCCGTTATTGGTAACGGAGTAGTGGTAGACCTAGAGGTACTTTTCCAAGAACTAGATGAGCTAGAAGCCCGCGGCGTGGACACCTCCGAGCTGAAGGTATCCTCCCACGCTCACCTGATCCCCTCATACAATAAGGTCCTTGACGGGGCTACCGAAAAGTTCCTAGGCGACCGTAAGATCGGCACCACCGGTCGCGGCATTGGCCCCACCTACGCCGACAAGATGAACCGCGTTGGCATTCGCGTCCAGGACCTGTTCGATGAGTCCATCCTGCGCAAGAAGGTGCGCGGCGCCCTAGACCAGAAGAACCACCTGCTGAAAACCCTGTACGAAATGCCCGAAATCGACCCTGATACGGTCGCTGACGAGCTTCTCGCATACGCTGAGCGCCTGCGCCCCTACGTCGCAGACACCACCCTCATGCTGAACCAGGCCCTAGATGAGGGCAAGATGGTCCTCTTCGAAGCTGGCCAGGCCACCATGCTGGACGTCGATCACGGCACCTACCCGTTCGTGACCTCCTCTTCCGCGACCGCGGGCGGCGCCTGCACCGGTTCCGGCATTGGCCCCACCCGCATCGACCGCGTGATTGGCGTGGCTAAGGCCTACTCCACGCGCGTGGGCGAAGGCCCGTACCCGACCGAACTATTCGACGAGGTAGGCGAGCAACTACGCCAGGCCGGCGGCGAATTCGGTACCACTACCGGGCGTCCTCGTCGAACCGGCTGGTACGACGCCGTCGTAGCCCGCTACTCCAGCCGCGTAAACGGCCTCACCGATATCGTCCTCACCAAACTGGACGTCCTTACCGGTTTCGAACAGTTGCCGGTCTGTGTCGCCTACGACGTGGACGGACAGCGCGTCGAAGAAATGCCTGACTCTCAGACTGACTTCCATCACGCAAAGCCCATCTACGAATACTTCCCCGGCTGGACCGAAGACATTTCGAAGGCCCAGAGTTGGGAAGAACTACCGCAGAATGCCCGCGACTATGTGGAGGCTCTAGAGCGTCTCTCTGGCTGCCGCATCTCCGTGATCGGTAACGGCCCGGGTCGTGAAGCGGCGATCGTCCGTCACTCCCTAGTCTGAGAAACGCTCAGACTCCGACCGGGTCCTTAACTGGGCGCCAACCGGCGGTCTTAGCTTTCTAGCTTTAAATAAATAGTGGTGGCCATGAAGGAATAATCCCTCATGGCCACCACTATTTTTGGCTATGTGCTCACTGGTTTAGGTGCTCAACGGCCCACTTAGCCTGCTCGGGGCTGTATTCGGGTCCGCCTACCTGGACGAGGTAGTTGTAAAGTTCCTCATCGCTCATCTCAGGCTTATCTTTCTTGATGTGCTTTGCCCATTCAAGTGCCACCTGATTCCAGTCGATCTTGGCGTTCTTTACCGCATAGCGGGCCTCATCGACAGTGAAGGATGCCGGCTGGCTGTAGAGGATTTCGAATAGTTCACGCTGTGAGTGCGGCATCAGCTTCTGGTAGGCGATTGCCGCATCGCAGGCGACCTCATTCCAGTCCACACCAAGGTTATTGACGGCCCACAGGATGTCTTCGTCGGTGTAGTCTGCAACGCCGGACTGCTTAAGAATGTTGTACAGGCCTTCCTTGGATTCGGGGTTCTTTTCCTGCATTTTCTTGGCTAGCATGACCAGTTCTTCCCCGTGCGGTGGGACTTCCTTCGGGGCGGGGTGCTCGTCTACATAACGAGGGGGCGTGGGGGCGGCCGGGAATTTGTCCGGGTCCTGTGCGCGGGTATTGGTTGCTAGGTCTACTTCTTCACCGTCGACAATATCCTTGGCACCTTCCGGGGTTTGGGTAGCGGGGGCCGAGGCCGTGGCGGCAGGTTTCGTTTCGGGTTTCTTTTCTTCCGAGGTAGTAGTGGAGCTGCAGGCGGTCAGCATCAGGGCGCTAGCTGCGACTAGCGGGATGATTCGGTTTAGTTTTTTCATATTCAGCCTCATTGCTGGGTGGAGGATAGGTACCCTTCAAGGGTAGCGAAGAAATCATTGGAATTCCAAAGAAAATGCCAAGCTCGTGTGATTTGGGTCGCTCATATAAGCTTGGCATTCATAATTTAGGACGAAAGGGAAGCGGTGCTAAGCGTAGCTTCCCCCGCCCATTTTTGTGCGGTTTAAACGGTGGGCTTTCCCTTACCTATGCCGGGGATCAGCACGCCCGTTTCTGCTAGGTATTTCTGGTATTCGGGGTCTTCCCCCCAGCGTTCCAGGCCCTTCTTCTCTAGCATCGGCAGGCCAGAGATCTTGGTCAGCAGCAGGGTCACGAAGATGGGGGATAGGACTGCCACCCAAGCGCCCCCGTTCAAAGCCGGGGCCACAATCAGCAGTACGCCAATCCAAAGGGTGATTTCACCCAGGTAGTTGGGGTGGCGGGAGATGCTCCATAGGCCGTGCTGAATGAACTTGCCACGGTTCGCCGGGTCCTGCTTGAAGTTGTATTTTTGCTGGTCGGCCACCGCCTCGAAAATAAAACCAGCAGTCCAGATAGCCAGGCCAACCCAAGATAGCCAGCTCATGCCCGCCTGGGTGGTCAAGGAAATGCCAATCCAGGCGCCCAAAGCGGTCAGGGAAATCCACAGTCCCTGCAGGGTCCAGGCGGTCAGGAAGCGCCAGAAGTTCGGCTTAATGTCTTCGAAGCGGGAATCCCCACCGCTCTTGGAAATGCGGATGGTCAAGAAAGTGCCCAGTCGCAGGGCCCAAATCAGGACACAGGCCGCCAAAATCCAGGCGATCAGGGAGCCAGAGGCGCAGCAGGCCGCCAAGATGATGGTTAAAGAAATGTAGGTCAGGGAGCCGGTCAGGTCGTAGAACTTTTCAGTTTGGAACTTGTAGGCGAAGGCGAAAGCAATCCACTGGATCAGGAAAACCCCTAGGGCCACCCAGAAGGTAGCGGGCATACCCCACAGGCTGACCACCTGGGAAACCGGGGCGTAGGCTAGGCCCAAACCAATCAGGGCGACGATTAAAGGTAGAAGCTTTTTCACAGTCAAATTCCTCAAGTTCACGTTTTTAAGCCGATATTATTGAGATTATCGGCCAAAAACCGCAGACGCTAAGGGACTGTTGTAGCTATGAATCACACTCATATTCCACCGCTTGTTAACGTCCAGCCTGACGAAACCGTCTTTACGCTGCTGTCCCGACGCTATGAAAACCACCCGAAAACCGCAGCATTTCTAGTCAAAAACCCCGAACGCTACCGCACCCCAGAGTCAGGGGCAGGCGCGAAATCGGAAGTGAAGCATCTGGCCGCCAGTGAAGGCGCAGAATCATCAAAATGGAGCAAAATCACAACCGCAGAGTTCTACCAGCAGGTTGTCACGGTTGGCACTCACCTAGCTGAAGCTGGGGTACAAGTAGGCCAAAAAGTCGCGGTCATGGCCCCCACCAGTTACGAATGGGCGATCGTGGACTTCGCCCTCTGGGCCGTCGGCGCGGTAGTCGTCCCCGTCTATGAGACCTCCTCGGCCTCCCAGGTCCAACACATTGTGGAACAAAACCAGATCCAGCTGGGCTTCGCCGGGGACCTAGAGCACGCTGAAAAACTGACCCAGGCGGGCGTGAAAGTCTGGTGCTTCTGGCCCGAAAATGAGCCCACCAAACCCAGTAACAAGGTGACGGTGACCGAAAGTGGCGACGAAGCGCCCTCGGCCCCGAACTATGAGTCCTTTACCGACCTGCTAAGCGGCGCCCCGAACCATGGCCTAGTGGCTGAACGCCAACAGCAGGTAAAGGCCAGTGACCCGGCTACTATCGTCTACACCTCCGGCACGACCGGCGCGGCCAAGGGCGCGGTAATCCGCCATGAGAACCTGCTCAGCCAGGTGTATAACGTGGCCGCCGCCTACACCGAGGTCGTGCGCGAGGGTGGCCGAACCGTCATCTTCCTGCCCCTAGCTCACGTCCTAGCACGCGGCCTACAGTTGGCCTGCGTCGCCAACGGCATGGCCATCGCGCACCTCTCCAACCCCAAGGAAGTCATCCCCAGCCTGACCGAAGTACGCCCCACCTTCCTAGTGGTGGTCCCGCGGATCCTAGAGAAGATCCGCGCGCAGGTCGCCAAAATGGCTGACAGTAAGCACCTGGGCTGGGCGTGGCAGCGGGCCGAAAAGAGTGCCTTGGCGCAGTTTGCGGGCCAGTATGGAAAGCAAGGCCAGCCGGGCAAGCAAGGCCAGCCGGCTGAGCAAGCGAAGACCACAAACTCGGCGAAGACCACGAAACCTGGCCAGCCGGGTAAGCTGCTGCAGCGAGCCGAATACGCCCTGTGGTCCCGCCTGTTCTTCAAGCGCATCAAAGACCTCATGGGCGGGCAAATCGACTACCTACTTTCCGGTGGGGCACCCCTGCCCGGAACCCTGTGCCAACTATTTACCGGCCTAGGGATCCCCGTGATTGAAGGCTATGGTCTGACCGAAACCACCGCACCCCTAACCGGTAACCGCCCGGGAGATATCACCCCCGGCAGTGT
Source organism: Boudabousia liubingyangii (assembly GCF_001907245.1). Lineage (GTDB taxonomy): Bacteria > Actinomycetota > Actinomycetes > Actinomycetales > Actinomycetaceae > Boudabousia > Boudabousia liubingyangii. Next base: position 257,207 of record NZ_MQSU01000001.1, on the reverse strand, counting down.
GGGCCTACCCATCCCCGGAACCGAACTAAAAATAGGTGAAAATGAAGAAATCCTAGCCCGCGGTAAAGGCGTCTGCGAAGGCTACCTAGAACCGGCCGACAATGAAGGCAACTTCCACGACGGCTGGTTTGGCACCGGCGACTGCGGCTACCTAGATGAGGACGGGCGCCTGTGGATTACTGGTCGCCTAAAGGAAGTCGTCACCACGTCCTCGGGAAAAACCGTGGCCACCGCCCGGGCGACTGCCGCGCTAGAAGAAGACCCGTTGGTCGACCAGGCAATCATTGTGGGCGACGGGCAATCCTACCTGTCGGCGCTGCTCATCCTAGATCAGGCAGAAGCCCAGAAATGGGCAGAAAACCAGGGCGAAAAACTACCCGACTGCCCGCCCGAATCCCTGGTAGAAGTTACCTCCCAGACCCTGCATGCGCAGCTACAATCCGTAGTGGAGGCGTGGAATACTCAGGTGGCCCGTAGTGAGCAGATCAAACGTTTCACGGTGCTAGTGGGTAAGGCTCGACCGGGCGGAAAACTGATGACTCCCACGCTCAAATACAAGCGCAAAGCCATCTTGCAGGCCGCCGCGGACGTGATTGAAAAACTCTACGCCCGGCCCGCAGGTAGTTAGCGTGCAGCTCGCTGACGGGTAGGCTGATAAAGGAAAGCCTGCTGGCGGCCAGCTAGTTAGTGCGCAACTAGCTAGCGGGCGGCCAAGTCCTGATACAGGTCCAACATGGCCTGCGCCTGACTCTCAATACTCCACTTACCCGCCAACTTCCGTGAAGTCTTCGCGGCCTTCTTCGCAAAACGACGCGACTTCAGGTTCTGCAAGAGCTGCATAATCCCAGCCGCAAAAGCCTCCGGGGCCGGCTGCGTGACCATCCCGTTCGAACCGGGCTTAATCACCAACTGTAACTCTGGGTCAACCGACACTATCGGGAGCCCAGCCAGCGCGGCTTCGTGTAAAACTAGGGCCTGCGTATCAGTCAGGGACGGGAAGACAAACAGGTCCGCGGACGCATAGAACTGACCCAACTCTTCCCGTGGGAACTCACCCGGGATACTCACATAGCCCGCATCGCGCGCGGCCTCCAGGCGTTTAGCGATCTTCGGGTAGGGGGCCCAATCGCCCACGACAGTCAGGTGCGCCTGCGGGTAGCTGAGGCGGACCAGCTCGAAGGCATCGAGTAGCCGGTCAATACCCTTTTCGGGGGCAATGCGGCCGGCGTAAAGCAATTTGGGAGCTTTCCCGATTGGGCCGCGGTCAACCTCGGCCGTGCCTGGTAGGGGATTAACGCCATTGGGGATAACCTGTACGTCCAGGCCGGGGCAGATCAGCTGGCAACGCGAAGCAGTCTTTGGCGAGGGCGAAGTCACCACGTCCGCGGTCTCCAACATTTTTCGGCACACGCCCAAGAGCGTCGCCACATTCCGGGGATAGTTGGCGAAGTCCGCGCGCGCCTGCTTCAGGTCCTCCCGGGTGAGCAGTTCGCCCCCGTTATAGGCAATAAAGGCGTGCACAAGGGGGATCAGGTACGGCAGTACTTTCCGGTAGTGATCCGCGTAGGCCTCAAAGTCCGTGTGCCAGGTCAGAATGGTGGGGATCTGTAGGCGCTTGGCCGCCCAAATCCCCAGTAGCCCAACGGGACCCAGGCCGTGAACGTGCAGGACATCGGGTTGCATCTGCTCAAGCTGCTTCAGAGTCTTGCGGAAGCGCCGACTGGTCGCCACCTTGGTGGGCATGTGCGCCACCAGAATGGAGGGTAGTCGAATCTCGGTCCGTCCGGGCCGCCCATAGTGCGGGTTGGGGCCGGTGGCCGCCGGGGCCACGACGATGACCTCATGCCCGGCATCTAACAGGTTGCCTTCTAGCTGCTGTACGGCGTACATGAGGCCGTTACTGCCCGGGCCGTAGTTATCGCAGAATTGCGCGACCTTTAGTTTTTTCTGTGGTTCCGTGCTCACAATCCTAAACTTACCGGTGGCGTTCGTTTTCTGTCTAGCAACGCGCGGAGATACCTCACAGACTCTTCCCTGCGGGCCGGAACGGAACGTAGAATTGAGCCTTTGTTAGGTGAACATAAGTTTCGTCCGGGACGGCCCAGTTCCACCCGGCTTCTCGCTGGACTTTTTGTCCGGCATTTCACCTAGCTTTTTATCCCGCAACACGTACCCGCAAGGAGGTCGCAGACCGGTGGCTAAAACAGTGACCGAAGCTCCCCGTGGCGGAGCCTCAGACCCTTCCATCCCGGCTACCCGGAAGACCCCCAATAAGGCACCTTCCTTTAAGGCCTGGCGGGCCCCGCTCTTCTTCCTGCTGGCCCTGAGTGTCCTAGCGGGCCTAGATGCGGCCCTGGTGCGCATTGGTGCGGCTGCCCCGGTCAACAGCGTGGGTTTGGGTGCGAACCATGGCTGGCTGATGATCATTGGTTTCCTGGGCGCGGCCATCACCCTGGAGCGGGCCGTCGCCGCGGGCGTCTGGTGGGCATATCTGGCCCCAACCGGTACGGCTTTGGCGGCGCTGGGCTGGATGATCCAGCCGCTCCTGCACGCCACCGGGGTTGCTCACGCGCCCGGCGGGGGACATGTGGCCCTGCTGGTGGTGCAGCATCTGATTGGTGTGGGCATCCTACTGGCGGGCCTGATTTTGGCGGCCGCGTACGTGCGTTTTTACCGCCGAGTTCCACAGCGTGCCTTCCTGATTGCCGCTCTGGGCGCCTTCGACTTGGTGATCTGCGCAATCGGCTGGTTCGCGGGCCTGGGCATCAGCCAACTCTTGTTGCCGCTTTTGGGCTTCCCGATTTTTACGATTATTTCTGAGCGCCTAGAGTTGGCACGCCTGCACTTTTCTTCCCGGGCCGAGGACGCCGTGCTGGCTCTTAGTACCCTAGCTTTCGTTGCCTCTCTGTTGGCTTTTGTGGCCCCGAACCTGGGTTCGGTCCTCTGGGGCTACCTGCTTTTGGCCTTGACCGTGGTGGTTTGGTCTTCGGACGTGGCCCGTAAGACTTGGCGTCGTGAGGGGCAGACTAGGTTCATGGCGGTGGCCATGTTGGCCGGGTATTTCTGGCTGGCGGTGGCCGCGGTGATCTGGGCGGTCGCGGGGGAGTTGACCTCTGGCCCGGCCTATGAGGCGGCCATTCACGCAGTCACCCTGGGCTTTGCTTTTTCGATGATTTTGGCGCACGCCCCGGTGATTTTCCCGGCCCTGACTGGACGCCCGCTGCCGTGGCGACCCTTCTGGTGGGTGCTGCTGGGGGCCCTGCATGCCAGCCTGTGGTTGCGTCTGGGCGTGGGCTTGGTGTGGCAGTTTGCGAACCTGTGGCAGTGGGCGGCCAGCCTGAACGTGGTCACGGTTCTCGGCCTGGTGGTAACGGTCTTGGTGACAGCGGTAGTGCAGCCATGGTTGGTAGCGAATATTCAAAAGGAACAAAATGCCTGAGTTACAACTTCCGTCCTCTGAAAACCGCAACCACCCGGGCAGCCACCTAAACAAGGGGAGTGACTTGGCGTCCTCGTCAACGGGCCCGGCGTCCTCGTCAAAGGTACGTAGCCCGCAAAACTCCCGTCCCCAAAACTCTCGAGCCAACAGCGCCCCGCAGCTCATTAACCGCTGGGCCACTTTCACCTGGCTACTGCTGATTTTCATGTACCAGGTGTGGACGCAACTCTCGCACGCTCAGGCCCTCGCGCAGTTGCCGACCGGCTGGTGGACGGCCGTGCACCTATTCACCCTTGGGGTGATCGGGACGAATATTTTGACCTGGTCGGCACACTTCACCCAGGCGCTGGCTCGCGGCGGGAAGATCCCGAACCGGGGGCAAGCCTGGCGCCTGGCCGGGCACCAAACCGGTGCGATCATCACCGTAATCGGCATGCTGTTGGGGAATCCGCACGTGGCCCTGACGGGTGTGGTGATCCTGTTGGGCGTGTGGACTTGGCATGCGCTGGTGCTACTGCGCGCCTCCAAGGTGGTCTTCGCGGGCCCGCTGACTTTCCTGGCCCGCTATTACGTGTGGGCCTTCGCGTCCCTGATCGTGGCAGTGTCTTTGGCGGCCTGGCCCGCCTGGCGCCTAGCCAAGGGCACCGACCTGGGAGCGCTGGGTAATACCCTGGTCCTGTCCCATGTTTTCTTGAACCTACTGGGCTTTGTGGGCATCACCCTAGCGACGACCCTGGTGACTTTTGGTCCCACGGTCATGCGCACCAAGATGGTCCCGCAGGCCCGACCCTTGGCGACCCGCATGCTGCCACTACTGGTTCTGACTATGGTGCTGTCAGCCGCGGGGGCGGTGGCCAGCTACTGGACCGCTTGGGCCCTACGCCTGAGCCTGTGGGCCCTGGTTGCCTACCTGATCTTTTTCATCCTGGGAATCCTGCTGCCGCTAGTGTGGGCGGCGGTCCAAAAACCCCTTGACGAGTTCCCCGCCTACCTGATGTTTGCGGGCCTAATCTGGCTGACTGTGGCCCTGTCTATTTGGGCGGTCCGCCTGGCCGGCGTCCTTTTGGCGGGTCATGCCAGCGGCACTCATGTCCGTTCGGCCCTTTCCGGTGGGATTATTTGGTTCCTGTTCGGCATCGCTCAGGTGATTGCCGGTTCCCTGGCTTACCTGCTGCCCGTGATGCGTGGTGGTGGCCCGGCTGCCGCCCGCTATTCGAACGCTTGGATTGGGCAGCATGGCCTGCTGCGCGTAATCCTGTTGAACCTGTTGCTGGTCCTGTTCTGGTTCTTGCCTGCCACCCTTTCGTCTGCTTCTGACGAGGGCGCGGGCTTGGCTCCCGGACAGCTCCTTACCTGGCTGGTTTTGGGGGCTTTGGTACTGGTGGTCTTCTGGTCGCTAGCCCTGGTGCTGATTGGGCTGTTGTCCGAGCCGGCAAATGAGGCCGCCCAGGTCCCCTCTAAGTTGGATGCGCCTAACGTAAGTGGCCGTTTTGCACCCTCGGTAAAGGTGGATCCGAATGCGGCCGCGGCTGCTGCGACGAACGTGAAGCGCACCTATTTCGGGGCGGGAATGGTCCTGTTGGGATTGTTGATTGTGGCCTGGGTGCTGGTCGATCCGGCTTTCCGTTCCGGTCCGGCAGATGGCTACCTGCCGAAGCCGGCTGCGACCTCGGGACCGTCGGCAGGTCAGGCGGCAGGCCAGTCTGGCACTGCGGAAGGTGCCGAAAATGGGGGAGTGGCTGACCCGAATGCGAAGGTCGTGGACATTACCGTCAAGGGCATGTCTTTTGAGCCCGCCCAAGTGACCGTCCCGAAGGGTACGCACCTGGTGTTGAAACTGCATAATACGGCCCGCATTGAACATGATCTGCACCTTGAAAATGGCAAGCACACGGATCTGCTTAAGCCCAATCAAATCCAGGAACTGGATGCGGGCGTGATTGAGGGCCCGGTGGAGGGCTGGTGCTCAGTGACTGGTCACCGCCAAATGGGCATGGTCTTCCATATCAAAACCAACTAGAGCAGCGTTTCTGGCTGCGCCAAATCGGCGGCCGGATTATGCCGCAGACCCACGTCCAGCAGCCCCTGCGCTAGCTTCTCGCGCAGCTCCTGCAGGCTGGCCCCGCTGGCTTTGACCTGGTCACTGTAGAACTCTTCCGGGTCCACCCACCAGACCGGTCCGGGCCGCGGAGTATCCCCGGCCCGCCTGGGGAACAGGTGCCAGTGCAGGTGCGTGAGCCCATTGCCAAGCAGTTCGTAGTTCATCTTTTCGGCCCCAAAAGCCAGTCCCACAGCCTTCGCGACCTGCACCATTTCAGCCAAGTAAGCCTGCTGTTGGGCGGCGGGCAGTTCCCACAGTTCCCGAGCGTGCGTCTTCGACAGGAACATGGTGGTCCCGCGGACGTACTGGTGGTCGGCGATGACAACCCAGCCGCTCTTCGTTTCCGCGACCAGGTACGGATTGGTGCCCTGCTGGTTGGCTTTGATGCGCTGGCAAATTTCGCATTCCTTGGGTTCTTCGGCTTTTCCTGCCGAGGGCGCGTCCCCAGTTCCCGCTACTACGGTCCCAGTTCCCGCGACTACCGCCGCATTTTCGGGTACCGCGGTGGGTGCCGCTTCTGCCTCAGTAGCCTGTTCTTTTACAGCGGCAGCGCCCTGATCTTCCATGGCAGCGCCCTGAGAGGAGCGCTGATCCCCGGGGAAGCCGGGACCCTTATTCGGGGTAGTACCCTGCTGGTAGGCGGTGGCGGCGGCACGCGCCCGGTCGTCAGCGGCCTCGTTAAGGTCATGACCGGCATGGCCCTTAACCCACTCAAAAGTGACCTGGCGACCCTGAAGTTCCTCATCCAGGGCCTTCATGATTTCTACGTTCAGGACGGGCTTGCCATCAGCTTTCTTCCAGCCCTTTTTCTTCCACCCAAAACGCCACTTGGTCAGGGAGTTAATGACGTACTGCGAATCGCACAGGATATGCAGGGGCTCATCGGCTTTGCCGGCGGACTTGGTGGCACGCAATAGCTCCAAAACCGCGGTGAGCTCACCAATATTGTTGGTGCCCTGGGGCCAACCACCGGCGGCCCAACAGTTATCGTCAATCACCCAGGCCCAGCCGGCCGGGCCGGGATTGGAAAGGGCGGAACCGTCTGCTGCAGCAATAATCGTCATGTCTAAAAGCCTAACGCATCAGGCGGGCTAAACCCTGAAACGCTCGCTTACCTGTGGATGATTAGAGCCCGGCGAACACGGTACCCAAGGCGATCATGGCTTGGCCGGACACATAGGTGCACATCAACATTCCCTGACGTAGTGAGGAATGCTCAAAGAACATCTGCTTTGACAAGGTCGTATCCGAAATCAGGAATAGGGCCGCGCCCCACATGGCTGCCTCGGTCCCGAAATTCGGCTGGGCTAGGTGGGCTAGGAGCATCGCGGCACTCATCAACATAATTACGGACGAGTACGCGTAAACCAGTACCGGTTTCGTGGCCAGTAGGGAGTCGCGACGGTGATACACGCGCATAAAGGAAACCGCGAAGATCGTGTAAATGGCCGCCACGACCAGCGTGAAGGCCCAAGCTAGGGGAGGGGCCCCACCCGCCAGGATCACCCAGCGGACCGCCAGAGCGAAATAGAACAGGTGACCGACTAGGAAGGCGCCCAATCCTAGATAGAAGGAGCGAGCGGACTCGTACATGAGCGCAATATCGCCGATCCACCCGAAAAATAGTCCGGCGTAGACCAGCCAGATTGAGGCGTCAATATCGCCCTGGTGATTACCCAAAAGGATCAGGACGGTCACCAGCACGGCCAATAGTGGCATGAGCAATGGTTTTGTGAAGCGCGCCGGTCGCAGCCAACCCCAGAGGTTTGCTCCGACATTTACGATTGCCAGAATCACAAATGCGGCTCCTGAAAGGAACGTAATTGCGATGGGCGCGTTTAACATTTTTAAGCTCCTAGAGGTAATGTGTTGCAGCTCTCAGTTTTCTTTCGACGATGAAGGAAAACCGCTTGTGCGCTACGTCTAATAGAACGAATTTAGCACGTGTTCGCCAGCCGCTTAGCGTTTGGGGGGAATGTGGGACTTTAGCAGTGCGAAACCTGTCGCCAACACTGGCACAATAGAGGGGTAGCCCATGCACTAGGCATGGATCTCGAGTTGCCCTTAGGAGGCTATTTAGAATGACTGTTACTGCTCAGGAAATCCGCGACGCAGCTCCGGAAACCGCAACTGAGGAAGTTATCGAGTTTGTGACCCGCGTGGCTGAACTAGCCAAGCCGGAAGCTGTGTACTTTGCCGATGGTTCTGACGAAGAATGGGACCGCTTGACCTCTGAAATGGTCGAATCCGGCATGTTCACCCGCTTGAACCCGGAAAAGCGCCCGAACTCCTTCTTGGCTCGCTCGCTACCCTCTGACGTAGCCCGCGTGGAATCCCGTACCTTCATCTGCTCCGAAAAGGAAGAAGATGCTGGCCCGACCAACAACTGGTACGACCCGGCCGAAATGAAGAAGATCCTGAACGAAAAGTTCGATGGTGCTATGAAGGGCCGTACCATGTACGTCATTCCCTTCTCCATGGGTCCTCTAGGTGGTCCGATCTCCCAGCTAGGTATCGAACTATCCGACTCCCCCTACGTTGTTTGCAACATGCGCATCATGACCCGCATGGGTGCTGAAGCTATGCGCCTCATCTCCGAGGGTGCTGAATGGGTTCCCGCCGTTCACTCCGTTGGCGCTCCGCTAGAACCGGGGCAGGAAGATACCACCTGGCCTTGCAACGAAGAAAAGTACATCACTCACTTCCCGGAGACCAACGAAATCTGGTCCTACGGTTCCGGTTACGGCGGCAACGCCCTACTAGGCAAGAAGTGCTACGCCCTACGTATTGCTTCGACAATGGCAAAGCGTGACGGCTGGATGGCTGAGCACATGCTCATCCTACGTCTAACCAGCGAAGAGACCGGCAAGCAGTACCACGTTACCGCTGCCTTCCCGTCCGCTTGTGGTAAGACCAACCTGGCCATGCTGCAGCCCACCATCCCCGGCTACAAGGTCGAAACCGTTGGTGACGACATTGCTTGGATGCGCCCCGGCCCCGATGGCCGTCTATACGCCATCAACCCGGAAGCTGGCTTCTTCGGCGTTGCCCCCGGCACCAGCCACGAAACCAACCCCATGGCAATGGACACCATGGATCGCAACTCCATCTTCACCAACGTTGCTCTAACCGATGATGGCGACGTCTGGTGGGAAGGCTGCGACATCCCGGCCCCCACTCACCTAATCGACTGGAAGGGCAACGACTGGACCCCCGAGTCCGACGAAAAGGCTGCTCACCCGAACTCCCGCTTCACCACCCCGGCCGCTCAGTGCCCGATCATTTGTGAAGACTGGGAAGCTCCTCAGGGTGTTGCCATCGACGCCATCCTATTCGGCGGCCGTCGCGCCACCAACGTCCCGCTAGTTGCAGAACAGTACGAACCCGCACACGGTGTCTTCATCGGCGCCTCCGTGGCTTCCGAAGTTACCGCAGCTGCCACCGACGTTAAGGCCGGCTCCCTACGCCACGACCCCTTCGCTATGCTGCCCTTCTGTGGCTACAACATGGCCGACTACTGGGGCCACTGGCTAGACATGCAGGAAAAGCTAGGCGACAAGTTCCCGAAGGTATACCAGGTCAACTGGTTCCGCAAGGACGACGAAGGCAACTGGCTATGGCCGGGCTACGGCGACAACAGCCGTGTCCTAGACTGGATCGTTCGCCGCGCTGCCGGTGAAGTTGAGGCTGTTCCTGGCCTAACCGGTCTATACCCCAAGTTCGAAGACTTCAACATCGAAGGCCTAGACAACTTCGATCGCGAAACCTGGGACAAGCTGTACACCCTAGATCCCGAAGCTTGGGAAGCTGAAGCTGACGAAACTGAAGAATACTTCAAGAAGTTCGGCGACAAGGTTCCTGCTCCGATCCTAGAACAGCTAGCCAAGCTACGTGAACGCATCGCAGAAGCCAAGAAGGCCTGAGATAACCGCTCACGCTAACTAAAATATTTAGGCCCCCGTGCTTTTGAACACGGGGGCCTAAATGTTACGATCACTTAGTTGTTTTAGGAGCTGGGGGAATGTCATATTCTAGGTCATTTGGCTGGTCGAGCATAAGTACCATATAAGAATATGAATTATGGTACATGCCGCATTTGTGTGCTTTGATATAGTAACCATCAATGGATTTCCGGTTTGTTATAAGCATCGCAGCACATTCTTGAACCGAAATTCCTTTTGCAGCTACAACCCAACCGTATCTATTTAGATGTGAAGGAGTTGGAGTAACTGTGGTTGCGTTTGCACTTGGGATAGCTGAAAACGCTAGAGCTATAGTCGCTAGCGATGTAAATAATAGTCGTTTCATGGGCTCGATTTTACCTTTCTTTGGTTTTGTTATGACGATTCTGTGATATATTGAAGTGTGGTAACTTACAATATGAGAAGTTTCTTGAAACGGTCATTAAGTCTATTGGTTTCATTCGTGATAGCGATCCCCACTTTCATCATCCTGATCAGTAATACCCAAACTGAAACCCTAGAAGTAAACCGGACTCTAAACGAAAACTGGCGCGGCACCTACGACCTGCTGATCCGCCCCCAAAGCGCACTAAACCCCCTAGAAAAAACCCAAAACCTGGTTCGCCCCCTATTTCAAAGTGAAACCTACGGTGGCATCACCCTACAAAACCTAAAAGACATAAAAAGCATCCCCGGCATTCAAATCGCCGCGCCCGTCATGAACCTAGGGACCCTAGTCCAACACAGCGTCTACGAAAAAGACATCAGCCCCGAAATTGACGCCAGCCAACCCCAAATGCTGCGCTCCACTGTCAAAGAACGAACCCGAAACCGGCCCTTTAAAAACACCCTAGACCAGCCCCTGTACCAATTCTTCACCCCTAACCCCCTACCTGACCCCACACAAACCGGAAGCTTCAGCAAATACCAACACGTCCCCGATGCTGAAACTAACTTCAAAGAAAATGACAGTTACGTCTTTGCCATGGGGCACGAACACGCGCCCTCACATGACCTGAATCTACCCGCCGGAAAAACCAAACTATTCCTCCAAGGCCTGCCCCTGCTGGGTAACTGGATCGCGGTGGACCCTGAAGCAGAAGCGCAACTCTACCACCTAGACAATGCCGTAACCGACGGGCAGTACCTAACAGTAGGGCAGGCGGATACAGAACTAGCCGGGCTGGTGGTAAAAACCCAGGGGCCCATAGATTTCCAATACCAGATCACCACAGAAATCCTAGACCCCCAACTGGCCCAAGCCTGGCAGGCACAGGGAGCCACCCCAGACCTAATAGGCCAGCTACCCCAAAGTAAAAGCATTAAAACCCTCAACCTGCAAGTCCCAGCCAATGACACGTGGACACAAGAACTGGAAAGAAAAAACCGTCCCCAAAATGGTGCCCCCTATCTGAACGCTACCAGTATTTTCCAACCCGGCCCCGTAAAATACCAGCAGTCAGGTAACACCCTACAAGCCCGAAAAGTCCCCGCAAACTCGCAAGTATTTCACACCCTAGGTAGTGCTTATGCGTTCAGCAGCCTGGCAGATGACAGTGGCTTCCGGCCCGTACCCAACGGCTGGCTAAAACTAAGCAACCCCAGCGAACCAGATGAAGCCCCACGAATAAAAATAGCCGGAATTTTTGACCCCACCCGCCTGAGCAAAAACAGTCAAGCTGAGGTCCCCCTAGGGCTATACCAACAGCCCCAAATTAAGGCTGCAGACCAAACAACCAGGCAGGCCCTAAACTCTGACTTCCTTTACCCAGACCTGAACCCGATAGGCTACCAACTACCCCCAGTCAGTGTGATCACCGACCTGCAGGCCACCCTCCAGTACCTGCCAGAAGACAGTGCTCTGAAAGCCGCCCCGATCAGTTCCGTGCGCGTAAAAACCAGTATTACCGGCGGGGTTAACGAAAAAACCCTAGAACAATTGCGGCTGATCGCTAAACAAATCGAACAAAAAACTGGACTGCGTACTGACATTACCGTCGGATCCGCCAAAACGAACCAACTAGTACACTTGCCCGCCAGTGACCTGGGGGTCCCGGCCTTAAACCTAGAAGAAATCTGGGCGCAAAAAGGGGTAGTGCTAGCTATCAAACAGGCCCATGACCAAAAATCAATCCTCCTGGCGGCCCTGATCTTGACCGTCGCCTTACTAACCACCGTGATGGTCGCAGTAAGCCAAGTACGGGCCCAATATGTGACCCTCAGAACCCTCAGCCTGATAGGCTGGCGAGCCGGGCAAATTCGTAGACACCTGCTGAAAAAGTGGGCCCTACAAGGCCTACTGGCCGGCGCCCTAGGGGCGATCCTAACCTACCCGCTGGCCAAAGTACTGAAACTAAACCTAAACCCCTACCTGCCCATCCTAGCCTTACCCCTCACCCTGGCTTTAACGCTGTTGGCCGGCTGGGTAGCCTCACGCCAGGCCACCCGCCCCAACTTAGGAGCCAACAGTACCCCCACAATGCAAACCACCCGCCGATTCACTGCTCCCCGGGCCCGCCGTAGTCAGAACAGTCAGGGGCAGGACGTGTCGGGTCTTAAACAAGGGTCAGGCTCAGGGTACGCCCAGTCGGATCTTAAACTTCGGCAAAGCCCCTACCGGGTAGGGGTGGGAAGGTTTTACCTGCGCCCCGGGCGGGCCCTGATCTCAGTGGTCAATATTAGCCTAGCCGTGTCCGCCTTGGCGGTGATCCTCTGGCTGGGGGCGGACTTTAACGGCACGTTGATCGGCAACTACCTAGGGCAAATGGTGGAACTACAGGTACGTCATAGTGACCGGGTGGCCGTAGTGTTCATGGTCCTACTGGCGGCTATAAGCGTGGGCACCATGACCTGGTTGAATAACCTAGAGGACCGTTCCGTGTACGGTATTTTAGCTACCGTGGGTTGGAGCCGAATGATGGTTCTGAAAGCCCGCCTAGCAGCCAGTGTGACGGCCAGTTTTTGGGGTGGAATACTGGGTGGCGCTACCTCGTTAAGCCTGGCGTACCTACTACAGGGGTATATTAGTGGTCCGGTTCTAACCCAAACCCTGTGGTCAGTGCTGGCCGTAAGTGCCGCCAGTATTGCCGGCAGCCTGCTAGTAAAAAGCCCCCGCCAGCAGATTCACCACCTGCAGGAACGCTAAAAAGCGTTAGGTCGGCCGGCAGGCTCCGAGTATTACAGCTATTGTGGCCTGTCAAGCAAGCAAGGCTAGCGGCCCGCAGAGCAGTAACTAGCTACTGGATGCGCCCGTCTTTCACCCGCACAATTCGGTCAAGCCGGCTGGCCACCTGATCATCATGGGTGGCAATAATCATGGTTAAACCCAGTTTTTGGTGCAAATCAAGCAATAGGTCCATGATCTGCTGGGAGGTTTCTGAATCTAAATTCCCGGTGGGTTCATCTGCCAGTAACAGTTTAGGTTCGTTGACAAGCGCCCGGGCGATCGCCACCCGCTGCTGCTGCCCCCCAGAAAGCTGAGTCGGATAAGAATCAGCTCGCTCAGCCAAACCCACCTGCTCCAGGGCGGATAAAGCTAACTGCCGGTGCTCCCGCTTAGGGCGCCTACCCACCAGTGGGGCCGCCACATTCTCTAGCAGGGTCAGCGTGTTAATCAGATAAAACTGTTGGAATACGATCCCAATGCTGGCCCGATAATCGGCGACCGCGTTGCCTCGTAAATCCTGCAGGCACGTCTCACCCACCGTGATCCGCCCCGCATCAGCTTGATCAATCAAACCAATAAGATGCAGTAGGGTGGACTTGCCAGACCCGGAAGGCCCCATTAACGCTACTGACTGGCCTGCCGGGACCTCCAAAGAAGCCTGATCCGCAGCCTTGATTTGCACTTCCTTACTGGGGTAGTAAACCTTCGAAACACCCTGCAGGGAAACCGCCACTGCCTCCTTGGCAGAGGAGTGGTTGTTCATGTTCAATACGGATGAGACGCTGGGGGTAGCGGAGTCTTTCAAAATTACGGATAAATCCGTTTCGTTGGTTTCTGATGGGCTGCTTTCTACTGCTGGTATGGAAGCGGTCTGAGGGGTATCTGGTCCTACTTCACGAACTCGACGTCGAGTCGGAAATCTATCACCCATGATCGAACTCCTAAATCTCTAGAAAAACATATAAATAGAGACTAAATGAATGCTAATTCTTGGACAATCGTATCATGCCCCTTGAATCTAAAAGCACACTAGAAGCTACAAAAACTGGTTGGAAATCAAGCACGCTTAATATGCGCTAAGAAATGCTCCAAATCTTCGGGCGTATCAATATCAAAAGCATCAGCCGCCGACACCGGCACCGCAGTCACCTCAAGATCAGACCACAAGCGACGCAAAGAAATATCCCGCACCGGACCAGCCTTAAACAGGTCAGCCATGGACTGCCAAGGCATCAACATGATGGTCGGATAGTGCTGCTCACCAACCACGGCCTGCCAAGCCGGCCACGCACCCTCGGAAAAGGCCGCCTCTGAACTAGCGTCATCTGCTGCCTGCCTAGTCGCGGCAACCAGGTCCTCTAACGCCAGTACCCCATAGGGGGCATCAACCGGCAAAACCGCCACCCAACGGGGCAGCTGTTCGCCAGCCTTGAAGAACTCAAAACCCGCAGACACGCCCGCTGCCGGGCCCCCAAACGGAGGATCCTCCAAAGTACTAGGAACCCCCGCGGGTAGATCCAAAGAATCCGGGGCCACCACCACCAGACGCGCCCCGGGGAAACGCTGCTGCAGGAGCTCTAGGCTGTAATCCACCATGCGGCGCGAACCAACCTGCAAGCCCGGCTTAGAAACCCCACCTAGGCGCTTCGCAGTGCCGCCCGCCAGCAAAATCACTGCCAGCCCGGCCGCGGAACCATCCAAAAGCTCAGTGCTCATTCCTGGCCGGCATCCTTCAGGGCCGCCTCACGGGTCCACTGGCCCGAACGACCCCCAGACTTCACAATAATCTGGCACTGTTCAATGCTGACCAGCTTATCGACACCCTTAACCATATCCACGACCGCCAAAGCCGCCACGGACACAGCCGTCAAAGCTTCCATCTCCACGCCGGTACGATCCGCAGTGCGCACCGTAGCCGTGATCTTCACGTGCTCTTCCAGCAGTTCCAAATCCACCTTCGCCCCATGCACACCAATGGTGTGCGCCAAAGGCAATAGCTCCGGCACGCGCTTAGCCGCAGAAATACCCGCAATCCGGGCCACCGCCAACACGTCACCCTTCGGGACCGTGCCCTCACGCAGGGCATCCATAATCGGCTTTGAGACGCGCACCAAGCCCTCGGCCGTAGCCTGACGGACCGTCGGCTGCTTCTCAGTCACATCAACCATGTAGGCCTCACCGGACTGATCCAAATGCGTAAACTTCATAACTACTCCAAAACTAGAAAAACCATTAACAGAAACAAAATCGGGGTCCAAACCGGGCTTAAGCCCCGTCTAGCAAAAGGCCAACTGGGACCCATCCGGCCCCCATAAGACCTAGAACCAGGGCAGTCGCAGGTCCAAAACCGGCACCGAAACGCCCGCCTCAACCTGATCCCAATCCTCCGGGATAATCGCCAAACCCTCAGCCAAAGGCAAAGAAGCCACCAAGTGCGAACCCGAACCCAAAGTATGAGTCCGCTCCACCACGCTGGTATCCGCATTATCAAAACGCACCGGCACAAACTGACGGCGACCAGCCGGAGAGTTAAAAGACTCCGGGAACGTGGCCGAGCGCCCTCGGGCCCCCAAAGAAGTCAAACGCTCCACCGGGATCCCCTGCATCGCGCCCAAAATCGGGACCACAAAAGTATGGAAAGAAACAAACACCGAAACCGGATTACCCGGCAAAGCCAACATCAGGCACTTGCGGTCACGACCCGAAAGCTGCCCAAAACCCTGCGGCTTACCCGGCTGCATGGCGACCTTATGGAAACTGAAACCCTGCTGGGCCGTCACCGCCTTCACCACATCATAGGCACCCGCGGACACCCCACCGGTCGTAATGGCCACATCAAAACCATCATCCGCCACCGACGCCAACAACTGCGCAAAATCATCCGGCGTATCAGAAGAAGTCCGCAAGACCTCCACCTCATAGCCGGCCGCCTGCAACAGGCCCCGCAACAGTACCGAGTTCGAATCCGGGATCTGCCCCGGACCCAGTGGCTCACCGGCCGCAACCAGCTCATCGCCCGTACTGATCACCGCGACCCGAGGGCGCGCAAAGACTTCCAGGTCCCCAAAACCAACCGACGCCAACGCGCTCAGGGCCGTGGCCGACAGGACCTGGCCCGCCGGGAAAACCGGGTCCCCAACCTGGACATTCTCACCTTGGCGGCGCACATTAGCCTGCGGCTTCACCGGCTCATTAATCACCACCTGCTGCGGTAGTGGGGCCGCGCCGGCTGGCTGGTCCGTCAACTCCACCGGGACTACCGTATCGGCGCCCTTTGGCAGGGGAGCGCCTGTCATAATGCGGATCGCCTGCCCCGGACCACACTCAAGGTCCCCGCTGGCGCCCGCCGCGACCTCGCCCGCCACCTGCAAGGTCAACGGGAAGGAAGTCAAGTCCTCAAAACGAACCGCAAAACCATCCATGGCGGAGTTCGTAAAGGGCGGAACCGGGAAGCGGGCCTGATAATCCCGGGCGCAAACTCGTCCCAAAGCCTCAGGCAGAGGCAAAACTTGGGTGGGTAAAACCGGGGTCACAGAAAGAAGTTCAGAAAGGTAATCCTCAACCTTAAGCGGTGCCATCATTGCCTCCAAAAGACGTAGTTAACCCCATTCTAGCGAAGGGCATTAACCCCCGAAAGGTACCAGCCGCCAAGTATTAAATAGTGCACTACCAAACAGGACCTGACCCTCCAGCGTCGGGGATAGGCCACACAGGTACTTGATTGCCTCTGCGGCCATCACCGAACCAGCCTGACCACAAGCCGCGCCCAGCACCCCATCGGTCGCCCCCGAAGGAGTCGTACCCGGTTGCGGAACATGCGGGTACAGGGCCCGCAAACCATCACCCTGACGCGGGGTAAACAGGCTCACCTGGAAATCCCAGCCCACAATCGTGCCCCACAAGTGCGGCACCTGCGCCACCTGGCAAGCCCTAGAAATCGAATACTTAGTCTCAAAGTTATCCGAAGCGTCAATCACCAGATCGTAGCTGCGCAGCAGCTCCAGCCACTCTTCGGGCACAAAGAAATCATCATCCACGCGCGGGAAACGACCCAGCTCCCGGTATTCCACCTGCGGGTTGAAATCACGCAGCGTCTGAATCGCCGACTGCGCCTTCGGCTGGCCCAGACGCGACCACGGGTGCAGGAATTGACGCTGCAGGTTCGAAGCCTCCACCACATCGAAATCGCATACCGCTAGGTGTCCGACCGAGGCCGCCGCCAAGTACATCAGTACGGGGGACCCCAAACCGCCCGCACCCACTACTAGGACCCGGGATTGGTAAAGGCGACGCTGACCCTCTTGCCCCAATTGGCTAATCAGCGCGGTCCGGTAATCGCGATCAGTCACGGGCTGTTCCGCATCCCCTTGGACCACTAGGGGGATCTCGGTGGTGGGCATGGCAGCCTCTTGAGCAATCGGGGAAGAGACCGAAACCTCCGGTGCCGCCAAGGGTGTAGGCGGGTCCGTATCGGGTAGCTGGTCACCCAAGGGTGAGGGATTAAACTGTGATTGCATTTGGGGGTCCTTAAAAATGCCGGGGTAAGATAGATAGACCGAGTTAAACACTAACCTTAAAGCAAATGCTTAACTGAATAAATAGAAAGTACGTCTTTTAATGGAAAACCCTCAAACTGCCCCCTCTAAGGTCCGTAACGCGCAGATCCTAGATACGCCTTTAGACCTAGAGGCTGCCTTAGTAGCAGTTGAGGATCCGGCCGCGGGGGCCGTAGTTTCCTTCGTCGGGCAGGTGCGCAACCATGACCACGGCGCTCAGGTAACCCACCTGGATTACTCTTCGCACCCGGTTGCGCAAGAAACCATTGAAGAAATCGCTAACGAGGTCGCGGCGCGCCCTGACATTACCGCCCTCTGGGTGGCACACCGGGTAGGTAGCCTACAGATTGGAGACGCGGCCCTAGTCGCTACCGTTTCCGCCCCGCACCGTGGCCCCGCTTTTGAAGCCCTGAGTGACCTGGTTGAGGAAGTAAAGAAGCGCCTGCAGATCTGGAAGTGCCAGTACTTCCCGGACGGCACCCACGAATGGTCCAACTGCCCCTGAACCGGGCTTGGTTAGAAAGGCTTAGCCGCCGGCAAAGGGCGGAAGCACATCCAACTGGGGTGCAGCCAACTGCGCCAAAGGTAGGGTCCGGTCAGTAACCGGCTTACCGGCGCAAAGGAAGGTAGCGACCTCGAAAATCGGGGCTAGCGCCTCACGCTGACCAGACAGGTAATCCAATAGATCCTGCACGGTTTCTAGCGTGGTCGTATCAACCGGCCAATCATCGGTTTCAGCCGCAGCCGCGGCGCCGGCATAGAAGCGAACCAAAAAATCATCAGCCATAATCTTCCCCAACTTTCAATAGTTTTAAAACTCTCAGTAGCAATAAAAATCCAGCCGATGAATCGGCAAAAGCAATACTGTGTTACCAGTTACAAATCGTAACTCAGGTTAGCCACCAATTTCAGACATTAAGCGCTCAGGTTGAATAAAGTTCGGATCGTTAATCCCATGACCTGCCGGCTTTTGCCACATAGTCAAAGACCAAAGCTCCGCCAATTCCCGGTCTGACGCCCCCTGGCGCATTGCATCACGCAAAGAAGTCTCAGATAGAGAGAACAGGCAAGAGCGAATCGCCCCATCAGCGGTCAGACGGGTCCGGTCACAGTCCCCGCAGAAGGGCCGAGTCACCGAGGCAATAATGCCCACCTGGCCCAAAGGCTCCAGATTTTGGGCCGACTGTTCCGTGGTGCCCAAGGGGTGCACATCCCACAGTTCCGCTGGGGCGCTACCACGCTGACCAACCGGAGTTAGGAAGTACTTCGCCTCCAGAATCTCCAAGATATCGCTGGCCTTAGCCATCTGATCCAAACGCCAAGTATGCTTCGGACCCAACGGCATGTGTTCAATAAAACGCAGCTGATAGCCGTGCTCTAAACAGAAGTCCAGCAGGTCCGCGCTCTGATCCAGATTCTCATCCAGCATTGCTACCGTATTGACCTTAATGGGGGACAGGCCGGCCGCCTTTGCGGCCTTCAAACCCTCTAGTACCTGCGGCAGGCGGTCCCGGCGGGTTAGGCGCGCGTAGGATTCTCGATCGACCGTATCTAGGGAAACGTTCACACGCTGCAGGCCCGCATCCTTCAGTGCCTGGGCGCGCTTATCAAGGCCCAGTGCGTTAGTGGTCAGGGAAATCTCCGGGTGACCATCAGGGCCCTCAAGGGCAGCGGTGCGCGAAATAATGTCTTCTAGGGAACGGCGTAGTAGGGGCTCGCCGCCGGTAAAACGAATCTTATTGACGCCTAAATCTTCAACCGCAATGCGGATTAGGCGCAGCAGTTCATCATCGGTTAGAACTTCGGGGGAGGGTAGCCAGTCCATGCCCTCGGCGGGCATGCAGTAGGTGCAGCGCAGGTTGCAGCGGTCCGTCAAAGAGACGCGCAAATCCTTTGCGACGCGTCCGTAACGGTCCTTAAGCAGCACAAATCCCCCTCTAGATAAGTGAATCAACCCTGATCGGGTAAAACAATGAAAAATATTTTACACGGAGAAAAGGGTAAAAAATAGTCTGACCTAAGTTGGGTCAGTGGTCGCCCCCACCCAACTGTTCCAGAATGTGCGGAACTAGTGGGCCTAGGACGGTAACAGTGTCACGAACACCACCAGAAGAACCGGGAGCGTTAATCACCATCGCCCCGTCAGACTCCTTTGAAGTAACCCCCACTAGGCCACGGGAAAGGCCTGCCAACGGGGTCTTCTGTAGACCGTAGGTGACTACCTGCTGGGCTAGGCCGGGAAGCTCGGCGGCTAATAGGGGAGCGGTTGCTTCGGGTGTCACATCGCGCGGCGTAACCCCGGTACCGCCTGTGGTTAGCACCACACGGGCGCCATCCTTAACGGCTTGAGAAATGGCGGCCTGAATCTGGTCGACCTCGTCCGGGATGACTACCGGGTCGCCGCAGACCACATCAAAATCAGCGAGCAAGCTGACTGCTAGGGGACCAGATTTATCTTCGCGCTTACCGTTAAAGCAGCGATCCGAAACCGTAATTACGGCACCCTTAACGGGTTCGGGAAGCTTATGAAATCCTTTTTCCTTAATGGGCTCATTGGTCATTTCAGGCACCTTCTTCATTGACTTTTTGTGCAGGATGAGCACCCTCAAAGTCTAGCAAAAATTGATTTAAGTAAGACTCATTTTTCAAAATACGATGTCAGAAAACGACTAGGTCACACTTTTTATCCGCAGGAATTCAACAAAAATCGGCATAAAAGAATTTTCACAGAAAAATCCGGGTTAATTGTTTGTGAAAAAAGAACTTATAACCACCAAAAAACACTAGGTGCCAACACCTAGAGGAGGACACCATGGCACAGTTGGACACTTCCGGACGGGTTCTACAGGGATGGGACCCATCTAAAGAAGAATCTTGGGATTCCAAGATCGCTTGGCGCACCCTATGGATCTCAACATTCTCTCTAACCATCGCATTCTGTGTATGGTTCCTAGTTTCCGCCATCGCCCCGAAGCTAAATCAGATCGGCTTCGACCTAAGTAAGGCCCAGCTCTACTGGCTAGCCGCCATCCCGGGCCTCTCTGGCGGTCTAATGCGACTCATCTACATGTTCCTACCCCCGGTCATCGGCACCCGGAAGCTAGTGGGCTGGTCCTCACTACTATTCCTCATCCCCATGATCGGCTGGTTCTTCGCTGTCCAGAACCCCGCCACCCCCTACTGGTGGCTACTATGCCTATCGGCCATGACCGGTATTGGCGGCGGCTCCTTCGCCGGCTACATGCCCTCCACCGGCTACTTCTTCCCCAAGGAAAAGCAGGGCACTGCCCTAGGCCTACAGGCCGGCATCGGTAACTTCGGCGTTTCCCTAGTGCAGCTCCTAGGCCCCTGGGTAATGGGTTCAGCCATGCTCAGCCTCGGCCTAGTAATGCCCGCCCAGGCCAAAGACGGCGGCGAAATCTACGTTGGAAACATCGCCCTCTTCTTCATCCCGTGGACCATCATCGCCGCGGTTCTAGCCTTCCTATACCTAAAGGACGTGCCGATCAAGGCTAACTTCAAGCAGCAGATCGACATCTTCGGCAACAAGAACACCTGGATCATGACCCTGATCTACGTTATGACCTTCGGTGCTTTCTCTGGCTTCTCTGCCCAGTTCGCTCTACTAATCAACAACACCTTCGGTGCTGCCTCTGATTTCGCAGCCACGGTCCCCGCCGACCAGCTACCCAAGGGCCTAACCTACGCCTTCCTAGGCCCACTAATCGGTTCCGCCATGCGCGCCGCCTTCGGCCCGCTCTGTGACCGCTTCGGTGGCGCTATCTGGACCCTAATCTCCGGTGCTGGCATGACCGTCACCACCTTCCTAGCGGCCCTGTACCTACACCCGACCAGCGTCAACGACTTCTGGCCCTTCCTAGCCTTCATGCTAGGCATGTTCTTCTTCTCTGGTGTGGGCAACGCCGGCACCTTCAAGCAGATGCCCATGATTCTTCCTCCCCGTCAGGCTGGTGGCGTCATCGGCTGGACCTCTGCGATTGCCTCCTTTGGCCCCTTCTTCGTAGGTATCGCCCTATCTGGCCTAGACGCACAGGTCTTCTTCTTCGGCTCCGCCGTATTCTTCCTAATCTGCACCGTTCTAACTTGGATTTACTACGCCCGTCCGGGTGCCCCCTTCCCGGGCTGAGCCGGCAACTAGCAAACCTGAGGTAAAAAATGACTAACAAAAATGCTTCAAAGCTCCTAGAAATGGGAGCCTGGCTGCGTGGTGGTAAAGCCTCCGAGGACTCGCGCGCGATCTTCCTCGACGGCGGTCGTTCCGCTGACACCTTCTACCGTCAGCGCTACGCCTACGACAAGGTCGTCCGCTCCACCCACGGCGTTAACTGCACCGGCTCCTGCTCCTGGAAGGTCTACGTCAAAGACGGCGTGATCACCTGGGAAGCCCAGCAGACCGACTACCCGTCCACCGGACCGGACCTACCGGACTACGAACCCCGCGGCTGCCCCCGTGGCGCCGCCTTCAGCTGGTACGAGTACTCACCGACCCGTATCCGCTACCCCTACGTCCGCTCCGTCCTGCTCGAAGCCTACCGCCGCTTCAAGGCCGAAGGTAAAGACCCGGTAGAAGCCTGGGCTGCCATCCAGGCCGACCCGCAGCTGGTCAAGGCCTACAAGTCTGCCCGAGGACGCGGCGGCCTAGTCCGCACCACCTGGGACGAAGCCATGGAGATCGTCGCCGCGGCGAACGTCTCCACCATTAAGGAATACGGCCCGGACCGCATTGCCGGCTTCACCGTGCTTCCCGCCATGTCCATGGTGTCCTTCGGTGCCGGCTCCCGCTACCTACAGCTAATCGGTGGCGTGAACCTCTCCTTCTACGACTGGTACGCGGACCTTCCCGTGGCCTCCCCGCAGGTCTTCGGTGACCAGACCGACGTCCCCGAATCGGGCGACTGGTTCAACTCCGACTACCTGATCATGTGGGGCTCCAACGTTCCGCTAACCCGTACCCCCGACGCCCACTTCATGACCGAAGCCCGCTATCACGGGCAGAAGGTCGTCGTGGTTTCCCCCGACTACGCGGACAACACCAAGTTCGCTGACGAGTGGCTCCGCGTCAACCCCGGTACTGACGGTGCCGTCGCCCAGGCCATGGGTCACGTTATCCTCAAGGAATACCACGTGGGCAAGCAGACCCCGTACTTCCTCAAGTACCTACAGAAGTACTCCGATTCACCCTTCCTGCTCACCCTAGAAGAGAAGGACGGCAAGCTAGTTCCCGGTAACTTCCTGACCGCCGCGGACCTCCCCGAGGGCCACGAACTGAAGGATTCTGAGAACGCCAAGCAGCGCCTCCTCGTCTGGGATGCAGACGGCACGGTCAAGGACCCGGGCGGCACCCTAGCGGACCGTCACGGCCCCGCCGGCGCTGGCAAGTGGAACCTCAAGCTAGATGGTATTGACCCGCTCCTAAGCTTGCTGGAAACCGAAAACTACCAGACCGCCACCGTGGAGCTACCGCGCTTCGACCTACCCGGCCAGACCACCCCGGAAGGCCCCGTCGGCGTCGGTACCGTTAACCGTGGCGTCCCGGTCCAGAAGGTTGGCGACCACCTAGTCACCACCGTCTTCGACCTACTACTAGCCAACTACGGTGTGGCCCGCGCGGACCTACCGGGCGAATGGCCCACCGGTTACGAGGATGCTTCCGCCCCCGGCACCCCCGCCTGGGCTGAAGAACTAACCGGTGTTTCCGCCAACCAGATCATCCGCATTGCGCGCGACTTCGCCACCAACGCGGAAGAAACCGAAGGCCGCTCCATGATCATCATGGGCGCCGGCGTGAACCACTACTACCACGCGGACACCATCTACCGCACCATGCTGGCCCTAACCACCATGTGTGGTACCCAGGGTGTTAACGGTGGCGGCTGGGCACACTATGTGGGCCAGGAAAAGGTTCGCCCCATGACCGGTTGGGCACAGTACTCCTTCGCCCTTGACTGGGTCCGCCCGCCGCGTCACATGATCGCCACCGGTTTCTGGTACTTCACCACCGACCAATGGCGTTACGACGGCGTGCGCGCCGACCGCCTAGGTGGCCCCGATGCTGCTAACGTCTTCGGCGACCTAACCGCCGCGGACACCCTGGTGGAAGCTTCCCAGCGTGGCTGGATGCCCACCTACCCGGCCTTCGACCGCTCCTCCCTACAGTTGGGTGCGGACGCCGCTGCCGCCGGTAAGGGCGCAGCCGAATACGTGGCCGAAGAACTCACCGCGGGCCGACTCAAGTTCGCCTGTGAAGACCCCGATGCGATCCAGAACCAGCCCAAGGTACTGTTCAACTGGCGTACCAACCTGCTAGGTTCCTCCGCTAAGGGCACCGAGTTCTTCCTACGCCACATGCTGGGCGCCGATAACGACGTCCAGGCTGAAGAACTAGCCCCCGAGGCTCGCCCCCGCAAGATGACCTGGCGTGACGAGGCCCCGCAGGGCAAGCTGGACCTAATGGTGACCGCGGACTTCCGCAACACCTCTACCACGCTGTTCTCTGACGTGGTCCTACCGGCTGCCACCTGGTACGAAAAGTACGACCTTTCCTCCACGGATATGCACCCCTACGTGCACTCCTTCAACGCGGCCATCAACCCGCCGTGGGAAGCTCGCACCGACTTCCAGCTGTTCCAGGACCTATCCGCGCTAGTCTCTGACTTCGCCGGTGAACACCTGGGCACCCAGAAGGACGTTATCTCCGTGCCGCTCGCACACGATACTCCCGATGAGATCACCGGCCCCGGCCCGCACGTCCAGCCGCGTTCCGAATGCGGTTGGGTCCCCGGCCTGAACATGCCGAAGATCGTCGAGGTCGAACGCGACTACACGAAGATCCTAGAAAAGTACAATGCCATTGGCCCGCTACCTGAAAAGGTCGGCATGGGCACCAAGGGCATCCTGTTCAAGCCCGAACTGGAAATCAAGCAGCTAGCCCGCATGAACGGTACGGTTCCGACCGCCCTAGGCCCGCGCCCGGCGATCGACACCGATAAGAAGGCTGCGGAAATGATGCTGCGCCTGTCCGGCACCACTAACGGTCGCCTGGCCACCGCCGGCTTCAAGCACCTGGATGAGCGTACCGGTACCTACACTCAGGACCTTTCCGCTTCTTCCGAGGACGTTCGCATCACCTTCCGTGACGTGCAGGAAAAGCCCATGTCCATTGTGACCAGCCCCGAATGGTCGGGTTCTGAGCACGGTGGCCGCCGCTACTCCGCCTTCGTGATTAACGTCGAACGTGAGAAGCCCTGGCACACCCTGTCGGGCCGTCAGCACTTCTTCCTTGACCACGACTGGATCAAGGGTATGGGTGAAGCCCTCCCGGTCTTCCGACCCCCGTTGGATCTGCTGCACCTATACGGTGAAGCCGCCCCGGGCACCGTCGGCCAGAACGGCCAGGGTCAGACCGAGGTAGCCGTCCGCTACCTGACCGTCCACAACAAGTGGGCGATCCACTCCCAGTACTTCGACAACATTCACATGTTGACCCTGGGTCGTGGCGGTCAGACCGTCTGGATGTCCATTAAGGACGCCGAGAAGATCGGCGTTAAGGACAACGACTGGATTGAAGTTGCTAACCGCAACGGTGTGGTTTCTGCTCGCGCAGTGGTTTCTCACCGTATGCCAGAGGGAACCGTGTTCATGCATCACGCGCAAGAGCGCACCATGAACACCCCGTTGAATGAGTCCACCGGTAAACGCGGTGGTACCCACAACTCCCTAACCCGTATTTTCTTGAAGCCCTCTCACCTGATTGGTGGCCACGGCCAGTTCAACTACGCGTTTAACTACATTGGCCCCACCGGTAACCAGAGAGATGAGGTTACGGTCGTTCGTCGTCGTAGCCAGGAGGTACAGTTCTGATGAAGATCATGGCTCAAATCGCAATGGTCATGAACCTAGACAAGTGCATCGGCTGCCACACCTGTTCCGTGACCTGTAAGCAGGCCTGGACCAACCGTGAAGGCACCGAGTACATGTGGTTCAACAACGTGGAAACCCGCCCCGGTGTTGGCTACCCGCAGCAGTGGGAAGACCAGGAAAAGTGGAAGGGTGGCTGGGAACGTACCGCCAGCGGCAAGCTCAAGCCCAAGGCCGGCGGTCGCCTAAAGAAGCTCACCCAGATCTTCGCCAACCCGAACATGCCGGAGCTGGACGACTACTACGAGCCCTGGACCTACGAGTACGAAAAGCTCCTGTCCGCCCCGAAGGACTCCAAGTCCCTCCCGGTGGCACGCGCCAAGTCGCAGGTCAGCGGCAAGCACATGGACACCATCTCTTGGGGTCCGAACTGGGACGACGACCTGGGTGGTAGTGCAGAAACCATGCACAAGGACCCGGTTCTAGACCAGATGAACCTGAAGGTTAAGACTCAGATCGAAGAAACCTTCATGTTCTACCTGCCCCGCATCTGTGAACACTGCCTAAACCCCACCTGTGTTTCTTCCTGCCCCTCTGGTGCTATGTACAAGCGCACCGAAGACGGCATCGTGCTAGTGGACCAGGATAAGTGCCGCGGCTGGCGCATGTGCGTCTCTGGCTGCCCCTACAAGAAGGTCTACTTCAACCACGACACCGGTAAGGCCGAAAAGTGCACCATGTGCTACCCGCGCCTAGAAATCGGACAGCCCACCATCTGTTCCGAAACCTGCGTGGGCCGCCTACGCTACCTGGGCGTGCTGCTCTACGATGCTGACGCTGTCCTCGAGGCTGCCAGCGTCGAAAACGAGCACGACCTCTACCCGGCACAGTGCGACCTACTACTAGATCCGCACGACCCGCAGGTAATCGCCCAGGCCCTAGCCGACGGCGTCCCGCAGGGCTTCATCGATGCTGCCCAGCAGTCACCGATCTACGACCTGATCCACAAGTACCACGTGGCCCTACCGCTACACCCGGAATACCGCACCATGCCCATGGTTTGGTACATCCCGCCGCTCTCTCCGGTCGTGGAAGCAGTATCCCAGGCCGGTAGCGACGGTGAAGACCACCGCGTCCTACTCACCGCGATCAGCCAGATGCGTATCCCCATGGAATACCTAGCTGGCCTGTTCACCGCTGGTGATACCGTCCCGGTCGAAAAGTCCCTGCGTCGCCTAGCGGCCATGCGTTCCTACATGCGTACCGTCCGCGTTAACGGCACCGGTGATGAAAGCATTGCCGAAGCTGTGGGCATGACCGGTGAGGAACTGGAAGCCATGTACCGTCTACTAGCTATCGCCAAGTACGACGACCGCTACGTGATTCCTACCTCCCACCCGGAAGAGCCCCGCGGCATTCGTGAGCTACGCGAAACCAACGGCGACTACGACCCCTACGGCAACTTCAATAATGGTGGTGTCTTCCCGAACTCTGCTAACGCGGCAGAGGTTGGTCCGGGTGCCGGCGCCCCGGCTGCCTGTGGTGGCGGCTGTGGCCTAGCCCAGGAGTCCGCACAGAAGGTATTCGTGACCTTACGGACTAGGAAGTAAGCATGAAATACGTAAATTTCTTGCGTTCCCACCCGGCTGAACCGGTCACCCCGGTTGAGGTCACCGACGGGGAACGTTCAGTGGTTTACATGGCCGCCAGCCTGCTTTTGGATTACCCGAAGGCAGACTGGGCCGAGCGCCTCAACCAGGTCAGCCAGGCCGTCACGGTCCTACCCGAACCCATTTCGGGTCGCTTCCTAGAGTTCTGCAACTGGGCCCAGTCGGTCCCGCAGAGCGAGGTCGAAGCCCAGTACGTGGACACCTTCGACCAGAAGCGTCGCTGCGCCCCCTACCTGACCTACTACGCGGTCGGGGATACCCGAGGACGCGGCGCGGCTATCCTCACTTTCCAGGAACTACTTAAGGCCGCTGGTTTTGAACTACAGGGCAATGAGCTCCCGGACTACCTGCCGGTAGTGCTGGAACTGTGCGCCCGCAGTGACGACCCGGCGGTTAAGCACCTACTGCCCGCCTACCGTGAAGGCCTTGAGGTCTTGCGTGCGGCCCTGGGCCAGTTGGGTGCCCCGTGGACCCCGATCTTGGAAAACGTGTGTGCCGTGCTGGGACCCATCGATGACCAAACCATGGATCTGTACCAGAAACTGATCCGCCAAGGCCCACCGGCAGAGCTTGTGGGTAATGAAGACCTACCCTTCCCGACTTCAATCCCAGGAGCATAACAATGGAATTCTTTCTTTGGGTTGCCTTCCCCTACATCTGCCTGACTCTACTGATTGGCGGCATGATCTGGCGTTGGAAGACCGACCAGTTCGGTTGGACCTCCCGTTCTAGCCAGATGTACGAATCGAAGATCTTGCGGATCTCCTCCCCGCTGTTCCACTTGGGCATTATCTTCGTGGGCGTTGGCCACATCATGGGCCTAGTGTTCCCGAAGGCTGTCACTAACGCCATGGGCGTCAGCGAGCACTCTTACCACCTAGTGGCCACCATTGGCGGTACCATCGCCGGCATCATGACCATCCTTGGTCTGATCGGTCTGCTGTACCGTCGCTTCGTGATCAAGTCCGTGCGCCTGGCTACCAGCCGCAATGACAAGATCATGTACGTGCTGCTACTGATCCCGATCTGCTTGGGCGCGACCGCGACCACCATGAACCAGATCTTCGGTCAGCCTGGTGGCTACGATTACCGTGAAACCATTGGCCCCTGGTTCCGCTCACTGTTCATGTTGCAGCCGGATCCGGCCCTGATGGCTGATGTGCCCCTGACCTTCAAGATGCACATTGTGGCTGGTTTCCTACTGTTTGCGGTTTGGCCTTTCACTCGTCTAGTGCACGTGGTTTCCGCTCCGGTTGGTTACATGACCCGCCCGTACGTGGTTTACCGTTCGCGCGAGGCCGCCACTGGCACCACCCCGACTCCGTCCGGTTGGCAGCCCGTGGATCGTTCCTCGGACGATTACTACACTGGCGGGGCTCGACCTTCCGGCGCCTAATCCAGTATTCTGGTGGGTAAGAGAGGGACCCTCCGCTTAGATCATCGGAATTTTACGAACATGACACAGATAGCTGTAGGCCGCTCTTATCAGGCTCTTCGTGAGCTGGCTGCTCTGACTTCTACCCAGTACCAGGTGCTGAGTGCGCTAGCAGAGCAGCTGCGCCCGCAGTCCGTACAGCAACTTTCTGAACACCTCAAGATGCACCCCAATACTTTGCGGGAGCATCTTGAGGTTCTGTGCGAAAAGGGCCAGGTTAAGCGTTCTAGGCAGAAGAATGGGGGACGAGGTCGCCCGGTCTGGTATTACGAGCCGGCCGTCCCCGCTTCTTTTGAAATCGTTGACAATTTGGCTACTTACCGTTCTAGCGCGGTGAAGAAGGTGCTGGAGCGTCGCGGCATTGAGATTGATATTTTGGCGGCCGAGTTTGGTCGCGAGTGGGCCGGTGAGCTTTTCGCGCACGAGGTTTTGCCTACTCATGCCCAGATTGACCCCAAAGCACCTGAATCTGCGCTAGAGTTGCACTTGTCGAAGGTCCGGATATTTCTTTCGTCCCTAGGGTTTTCTGCGCGTACTACGCAGTCACCGCAAGAGATGATCCTGTTGACTTGTCCGGTCTGGGGTGAAGAAAGAGAGGTCGACACCTACCAACTTAACCTTTACTGGGCATTTCTTGATGAAATCATGCGTGTGGTCACGCATGGCCAGATCCGCGCCTCCCTAGTCGCAGTGCCAAAGGAAGGGTACAGCCGTTTGCGGCTCCACGGTCCGGAGCTAGAGCCCACCGCTTCGATCCAGGTTTAAACACCTAGCTAAAAACATGTCGGATTCTCACTGACGAATCTTCGTTTTCGCCCGCCTGAATCCTAGTCAGAAAATAATCGAAAATACGACCGAATCTTAGTAAAGAGGGATTACTATGAACCGCAAACTTGCTTCCGTCTTGGCCGTAGCCGCCGCTGCCGCCCTGTCCTTGGGTGCCTGCAGCTCTGAGGCCACCAAGACCGCTGACTCAAATACCACCGAAACCCAGTCCACTGCTGAAAGCACCGGTAAGAGCGTTACCGTCTTCGCTGCCGCTTCACTACACCAGGTCTTCAAGGACATTGACAAGGATGTCTTCCAGAAGTCCCACCCGGGCGTAGAGGTCAAGTTCTCTTTTGAAGGCTCCTCCACCCTGCTAGACCAACTCAAGGCTGGCGCCCCCGCAGACGTGCTCGCGACCGCCAACCAGAAGGTCATGAAGAAGGCCCTAGAAGCCAACCTGGTGGGCGACCCGAAGGACTTCACCGCCAACACCCTAACCATGATTGTCCCCAAAGGTAACCCGGCTAAGGTAACCGGCCTAAATGAGAGCCTAGATAACGCCCGCCTAGTGGTCTGCCAGGAGCGCGTCCCCTGCGGTAGCGCTACCAAGAAGCTAGAAAAGGCTGCCGGCGTCACCCTAAAGCCTGCCTCGGAAGAAAACAAGGTAACCGACGTTCGCGCCAAGGTGGAATCCGGTGACGCGGACGCGGGCCTGGTTTACAAGACCGATGCGGCCTCGGCAAAGAACGTGGAAATCATTGACCTGCCGGCTGCTAACGAGATCGTCAACAAGTACCCGATCGCGGTTGTGAAGGAAGCCAAGAACAAGGAACTAGCTGAAGACTTCGTGAAGGCAGTGCTCTCTGATGAGGGCCAGGCGCTGCTAGAAAAAGCCGGCTTCATGAAGCCCTGAGCCCAAGCGCTCAGATAGCAGAACGAAGCTAGAACCAATCGTTAGAAGCACGCATAGTTAGAGCTGACTCGACGTGAAACGACATACTGAAGGCACTCCGGTTCCCTGGTGGATGATCCCACTGGCGGTAATCGGGGTGGCCTTTTTGGTCATCCCCATCGTGGCGCTACTACTGCGACTACCGTGGGGCAGTATCTGGGAGTTGCTGACCGCGCCCTCGTCCCGGGACGCACTGTGGCTGTCCATCTGGACCTGTTCCGTGGCCACCTTGGCCTGCGTGGTGTTTGGGGCCCCGCTGGCAATCTGGTGCGCGCGGCAAAACCCGCAGCATAAGACTCGGACGGCGATCGCGAAGGCCATTCGGGGCCTGCTGCGCCTACCCATGGTGCTACCGCCCGTGGTGGCCGGCCTGGTGCTACTGCAAACCTGGGGCCGCTACGGGCTACTGGGGCAGTACCTGGACCTATTCGGGGTGCGCGTCGCTTTCACTTCCGTGGCCGTGGTGATGGCCCAGACTTTCGTGGCGCTACCGTTCTTCTTCGCTTCTTTTGAGTCCGCCCTGCGCGCTTCGGGTGATAAGTATGAGCGTCAGGCTCGGACACTGGGGGCACCTTCCAGCACGATCTTTTGGAAGATTACTCTGCCGTTGGCTAGGCCGGCGTTGGCCTCGGCGGCGGCTCTGGCTTTTGCTCGGGCACTGGGTGAGTTCGGGGCCACCCTGACCTTTGCGGGTTCTTTGCAGGGTGTTACGCGGACTATTCCGCTGGATATTTACCTACTGCGCGAGGACGATACCGGGCAGGCACTGGCCCTGTCTTTGGTACTGATCATTTTGGCGCTACTACTGGGTAGTGCCGCGATGCTTTCGGGCCGGAATGCGGGTAAGCCGCGGGGTCGTTTCCAAAAGACCAAGTCGGAGCAGATTCAGGAACCTGATCTGACGCATCTTCCTTCTGCGGGTGCCGCGCCTGAGGTGAGCGTGGACCTGCAGGTTCCAGAGCGTCAGGTGGCCATTAAGTCGACCTTCCCGGCGGGGAAGATTACGGCGATTGTGGGCCCGAACGGGGCCGGCAAGTCGACGCTGCTTTCGGCACTGAGTGGGACCTTGCCCTTCCAAGGGCAGGTGGATCTGCAGGGAGCCACGGTGGGTGTCCTAGAGCAGTCGCCAATCCTGTTCCCGCATTTTTCTTGCGCGAAGAATATTGATTTCGCGCTGCGTCATACTCGTAAAGAACTCTCCCAGAAGCAGCGGGCGGAACTGGTGAAGTCGGCCCTGCTGTGGGTGGGTTGTGACCACCTAGCGGAGCGTTATCCTTCGGCCCTGTCTGGGGGAGAGAAGCAGCGCGTGGCTTTGGCGCGTTTGGCGTCACAGGCCCCGCAACTGGTGCTGTTGGATGAGCCCCTGTCGGCCATGGATGAGTCCGCCGCGGCCTCGGCCCGCTCCCTGCTGCGGAAGATCCTTGAGCAGTTGGGGGCCACGACCCTGCTGATTACGCATAACCCGCAGGATGTGCTGGAGCTGGCCGACTGGATGACCGTGCTGAAGTCCGGGCAGGTTTACGCGCAGGGGACCGCGCTGGAGCTATTGTCGAAGGCTGGTGGGGACCCGCGTCAGGCGCGCCTCTCCGTGGCCTGGGGCCAGTGATTTAGCGCTCCCGGAAGCGCTTGACCATCCCGTAAAGGACGCCCAGGAAGATCAGCAGACTGAGCCCGGCTAGTAACCAGATCCCTAGGTGGACTTCCTCGCCCTGATGCCGAATCCCAAAGGGTAGGTACATGAAAAGCAAAGTGAGCAGCAGTAGGAAGGGGCGGGAGACCCAGTAGTTGATGCGTTGGCGACGCTCCCACCAGCTGGGCTTTTCGCTAATCATTTGGGCGGCGTAGAGCGTGGGGGAGCCCAGCTCCTTTTGGGGGTCTTCTTTTCCGTCCTGATAGGTTTTGGTTAGCCATTCTTTTGCGGTGGTCCGTGGCAGGTAGTAGGTCCAGCGCAGGTGACTGTATAGGCGACGGTACCAGACTTCGGCGCGAACTCGGCGATGCGGAAGGGGCTCCAGGGTGCTGGTTTTCCAGCCCAAAACCGCCAGGACGGCAGCGTCGGCGGCCAGTAACCAGTTGGGCATTTGGAACTGGTATTCGGGAACGTAGAAGGCCGCCAGTACGACCAAGACGATTCCGACGCTTAGGCTGGCAACTGCCTGCAGGAACTTACCTAGGGAACCGTAACCACTGCTTAGGGTTATGCCAATGACTATCAGCAGGAAGATTGTGGTGCCCTTGGCGCTAAGCGGGGTGGAGCCGGTCAGGCCCGTATTGAAGAATGCTTTGACCGTGATCAGGATCAGCATGGCCGCCAGCACTACTAGGGCGCTGGCCCAGCGGGCTGGCCCGTAACCGTACTTTTCTGCTTCCCGCGCGGCCACAATCGCCGGATGTGGGGGAGTTTCCTCTTGGTCTTGCCCGTAACCGTTGAGTTCAGACATTAGCGTGCACTTCCTAATTAAGTAGCTAGCTGACTAACTATCTTTTGGGGTGGTGTGGGTGGGTGAGTGGGGAAGCGTTTCCTCGGGTTCAGCGTCTTCCGCGGCATGAACCGAATACCCCGTGGCCAGTTCACTGCCGCCGGAACGCTCCTCACTTTCGGCAGCTGGGTCCGGCAGGGTCTTGAGCTTTACGGCCTCCTTTGAGTCCTGGACGCGCTTGACCCCGTAGCGGTCTTTGATCCACATCAGCCCAGCCACTAGGTAAGCCAAGCAACCCAGAGCGACAATCACAAATAGGACCCAATGCCAGGTGCTCAGGTTGCCGTCGGTATACAGTTCCGAACCTAGGATCCCCAGGGCCAAGATTAGGAAGGGCAGCAGGATCGCATTGGTGATGGCACTGTCTAGCCGCTCTTTGCGATCCAGCAGTTCCCGGTGTTTAAGCTGCAGGTCCTTGACGTAACCCAAGGGGTATCCCAAGGTTTCCCGAGGTTGCTCCCCACCTGCCGCCTTCGCTTCGGCAATTAGGCGGATTCGCTCGCCCCGACGCAGGTAGTAGCGCAGTAACAGCAGCGTGTTCAGATCCCCGTACCAGTCCTCATTAGCGGGCGGGTCTGCCGGCTGCGGCTTCAGGTTCATAATCAGTGCGATAACCGCGAACATGACAATGCTAATGCCGCCCCAAATCCAGACATTATCGGGTACTTTCTGGAAGAGACTAACCGTAAAGGGCAGGACAATCAGGACCAACCCCAGGACGGTCACGCCCAGGCCCTTCCAGATGGTTTTGCGAGAACCCAGTGTGGCGCCCTCGCTAGCCCAGAAAACCCCAAAAGTTACGGCCATGATGAACACGTACATGGGTAGGTTCCCGGTTTCGCGCGGCCCGGCCGTGTAGGCGCGGTAGGTCAGGAGGAGCGCAAAAATCAGGCCCAGTAGGGCGGTAAGCCGGTACTTACTGTACGAGGACGCATAGTCCTTCCCGGGGAAAACGCGACTACCGCGGTTTAGTTCGCGCACTACCTCGTACGCGACCTTTTCGGGGGCGCCATAGGTATCTTCCGGGTCGGGGACGCTATTGGCTAGGTCGTGGATTTTTTGTTTCAGCGTGGAGACTTGCCCGTCCGTGACTAGGTCGCTTTTGAGTGCTAGGTGTAGCACTCGTGATTCCCATTTTTCGTTCATCGGGTGGCCTCCCGTAGGTAGACTCCAGTGCTTAACTATGAATTCTACCACAATAAATGGTGGCTAATCCTTCTCTTTATAGGGCTTAATGCGGCCCGCAGCAATGTGGGTTTGGTAAGAAACATTCCGCGCATCGTGCCAGTCATCCTGGTTGGTGCGACTACGTCCGGCCACGAAACCAGCGATCGCAATATCGTGAATGCGGGGGCTGAAGATCAGGTCCGTGGTCAAGATCCGGGAGTTGACGTCGGCAAGCCCTAAGCGGGTGCGTAGATCTTTAACAAACCCGGGAGCGGAAGTACTAATATCGGGGGACAGGACCGAACCACGCTCTAGTACCCAGCAGTCCTCGTAATAGCGCAGTGACGCGGTAATACCATCGCCCAGTTTCATGGTGAAAGTAAGGGGAGCGGCATAGCGGGAAGCACTGGGTAGTTCCAGCAGTAGCAGGTTGGAATACGGTGATCCTTCAAGCTGCTGTCCAATCCGGGTATACACCTCATTGCGGTGCTGTACGGTCTTGGGAGCCGGCTGGGTTTGATTCTGATAGAAATAACCGTCAACGAAGTACGCACGTAAGGTTTTTCCGACTTGAGAAACCAAACCGTTTAGACCCTCACTGGTAGATCCGGCCACGAAAGCAGCCACGGTATGGGGAGTGAGCTGCCCCGGCAGAGTAATCTCCTCAGTGACGTAGAAGTGATCGGTGATCTTATCTGAGAACTTTCCCCGTAGCCTTTTCGAATTTCGGGTGGTTGGTTCTTTATATGACAGTTGGCTACCGGCACGAATGATCCAGCCTGCTTCAGTCAGGTCGACCTTCGCGGAAACATCAAGTTCTGACATTTCGAAGTGAAGCTTAATATTCGGGTCCGCCTCTACTAGCTTCGGTTGAGAGTAGGTAGTCGAGGCCGCTGGTGGGGTTGCGGGTCGAGGCTCGTCACGGAGGAAAGTCGGGGTGGGCGACTGTTCTCGGTCTGCCTCTTCTAAGAATTTGGCGCTTCGGGCAGCCTCGGCACTTGCCTTTTTCAGGGCGGAACCAATTCCTGGTCTCGCTAAGGTTCTGGGTGCCTGCGGGGGAACGTAACCGGTCTCGGGGATGAATGAATCTGGCTTGGTACGAACCGGCTCCACCGGCTTCGGCGCGGTAGTTGCCGGTAACTGACCCAAACCTCGCTCTGGTATGGGGTTCGACTGTGGCTTGGGAGGAGCCGGGATTTCTGGTGCCGAGGACGCAGGTACGGTTCGTGGTACTTCTGGCCGTTCTACCGGCTGACGGTTTGCTTGGGGCTGTTGCGAATCGATCCGTTCTAAGTCGATCCGTCCTGAGTCGGGCCGTTTCGGTTGGTATTCTTGCGCTTTTTCGGCTTTCGGCTTGGGCGGCTGCGGTGCCGCTGGCTGGAAACGAGCATTAACCCCAAAAGAAGTTGGTAGTGAGTCCGGGTAGTGCTGACGTTGGGGACCCTTCGGGTAAGGCTGTAGGAACTTCAAACCCATGGCACCCAGCATCAAGGCGGCATCTTCCGCAACCTCGTTCATACTAAGTTTTTCGAACTCGATATCATGGTCGATCCCGCTATAGGGGAACAGTACCTGATCGTACTTGCCGGTAGCTTTAAGCTTATCGACCAGTAGCGTGGCCAAAGCAAATAACTCATTAGAGCTAAAACCATGAGAAGAGTTAGAAATCAACACTAGGTCTTCGCTATTGATTTTCAGATTACTCAGGGCCGTACTTAAAGCCCCCGTGTCACTACCAGGTTTCGGGGTGCCGGCAGCCGCCACCCGGGCAATCCTAGAAGGGCTCTTCTCGCTAAGACGATTGAATGCCACGAAGACCCCAGCAGTCTCAAACCTAGGATCCCCCTGCCACCTTTTTGCACTCCCAGCCGGGAAGAAAACTAAACGGTGGGTTCGCTGCGGCATGGACACCAAACGGGCGCCATCCAGAGCATCATCAAGCAACTGTAGATTCAACAATCTAGTCATTTTCTTTCCTCACCGACCCAATCAGCTTTCCAGAAGCTGAGCACTTAAATCCGGGTCGCCCGCGAACTGGTCGAAGGGCAACAGCGGGTGGGACAGCTCCCGGAAATCCAAAGACACCAGGTCCTGGTTGACCGCGCCCTCGCTCAGGGCCATCACCCAACCCTTCGAAGCCTGCGCCAAATCGGGCTCTAGGTAACCAATCTTCACGGTCACCACACCCAGAGGCTCATCGGTCATCGGGTCGGTAAACTCGGCGAAGCCCGCCCGCGCAAAATCCGCCTCCGTCGCATACTGCATGCGCTTTTCGGTAACAATCACCCGGAAGGTGGGCGGAACCTCACCCAGCTGGGCACTCTCCAACAGCTGCGCATTCACCGGGGTCACGGCACTAAGGACCGCGCAGCGACCCGCGCGCTCATCATCCCAAACCTTCTCCACCAGAGCCGGGAAGGGTAGCGCCGGCTGGGAGGGGTCAGATTCCTGGAAGAGCTCAAAAACGTCTTCTTGCCCCAGCTCCAAGCTGGGTGCCAAATCGGGTGCGAATAGGGAAGCAAATAGGACCGAGGGTCGCTTAGGCCCGGCCACCCAGGCGGCAAACAGGGGACGCAATAAGGCCAGGGAATCACCGTAGCCGCCGGCCCCCGGGTTATCGCCTGTATCCGAAATGAAGAACGGCGCCTGCGGTGAGTTCAGGGCTTCGGTGATCGCGTCCTCGACGGGGGCGGTGGGGCCTACGAAATCAAAGTCGGTGCCGGCCCGCCAGAAAGCGGCCCCCAGTTCTTCGGCGGCCGCGCGGACGCCAGCCTGATCCTGGCCAGAGACCACCACGACCCCGTGGCAGCGGGGCTGATCCGCCCAGGGGAAGCCCATCCAGATGGCCGCATCCCACAGGTCATAGTCAGCGATCAGGGGCTTGATCATGCCGTAGAGGGACTTTCCGGGCTCCACCACGGTAGAGGTCTTTTCCCCGGGCAGCAGGATCGGCACGGCTACGCGTGCCCGGTAGATGGGCTGGTCCGTGCGCAGGGCCCGCACTAGCAGTTCCGCGGCGCGTTCCCGGGTTTCCGGGGAGTCAATATGCGGGGCGGTGCGGTAGCAGGTCAGCAGGTCGCAGGACTCGAACAGGTCGGGGGAGACATTGCCGTGCAGGTCCATGGAGGTGGAGATCCGCACGTCCGGGCCTACTAGGTCGCGCAGTTTGACCGCTAGTTGGCCTTCGGCGTCCATCATGCCTTCTACGCTGGCGGCCCCGTGAATATCCAGTAGAACACCCTGGACCCCGCCGGGGGATTGTAGTTCGCGTTTAATGCCGGTCAGGAACTCGGCCTCCCAAGCATCGTAGAAGTCGCGGTCGACCACGCCGCCAGGTAGCGCACCGGCGTGCACAATGGGCACCCATTCTAGGTCTTCCCCGAAGCGCTGATCGGCAATCCACGGGTAGCGGGCCGCTAGGTCCGCCCCGCGTCGAACCGTGAAATCTGCGGTCCCGGAAATGTAGGGCGTAAAGGTAGAGGATTCAATGTGAAAGCCACCGGCTACAATGCGCATCATGCCTAAAAAAGTAGCACAAAAAGTGGGCTAAGACACCCCTAGGGGGCCGCTTAAAAGCCCCAAAGGAGCCCAAAGTTTTCCCGCCCCGCTACAAGAAGGAACGAACCCGGGCCCTTAGTGCCGACGACGGAAGCGATCCACCAAGCCTAGGATGATAGCCAGCAGCATCGCGACCTCGGTAACGTGAAGCGCGTTAGAGAAACCGGCAGAGAACAGCGCCACCTGCCCGGGCTCGCTGGCGGCCTGCCCGCGCAGGGGCAACGGCAGGGTCACGAAGAACGCCAGGGTCAGCGCGGCAATCGACAGGGTCGTGCCGATTCGCTGCGTGGCCTGCAGCAGTGCCGCCGCGGTGGAGGATGACTCCACGGGCACATCCGACAGGGTCAGCGCCTGGTTGGGGGAGATGGTCGAACCGTTGCCCAGCCCGCCAATGAAGAAGAAGATCGGCACCAGCCACCACAGTTGTCCCTGCGGCGCGAAGTGCGCGGTCAGGTCCAGCGCGACCATGCAGGACAGGGACAGGGTGATCCCGATAATCACCAGGGAGCGTCCCTTGCGGGCCAGCAATTTTCCGGACGAGGCCGCGGCGATCGTCCCACCGACCGCGAACGGTAACTGCATTAGGCCGGCCTGCCACGGCGCGAACCCTAGGCCGTCTTGCAGGTACAGGGTCAGGGTGACAAAGAAGCCAGAGAAGCCCACGAAGTAGCAGGTACCGATCGCGGTACCTAGTACGAAGGAGGGCGTGCGCATTAGGGCCCGAGGTAGGATCACCACTTGACCGGCGCGGTCCCGTAGGATTTCCCAAGCCATGAATACGACCCAGCAGGCCACGGCGACGCCCAGCATCCACCAGGGGGCACCTTCTAGGGAGGCGTGCTCGGTGGCAATAATCAGGGGCAGCATGGCCAGTAGGGTAATCAGGGACATGAGGATCACGCCCACCAGGTCCAGGCGGATCTTCTGGCGTTCCCCACTGGGGGCGGGCAGCATCCGCATGGCCAGCGGCACCACGATCAGGCCAATGGGTACGTTAATTAGGAAGATTGAACGCCAGCCCCAAGCTAGCGGCAGGGCTGAGACCAGCAGGCCACCTAGGACCGGGCCTAGGGCGGTGGAAACCCCAATGGAGGCCCCGTTGAACCCGAAGGCTTTCCCGCGGTCCGGGCCGCGGAACATCTGCTGAATCAGGCCCATCACCTGCGGGCTGATGACCGCGGCAAAACCACCTTGAATGAAGCGCGCCAGGATCAGCACGTTCGCACTGGTGGCCACACCACACAGTAGCGAAGCGGCGGTAAACCCGCCGATGCCCATGGCGAATAGGTTTCGGCGCCCAAAGACGTCACCTAGGCGCCCGGCGGGCACCAGCATGAGTCCGAAAGCCAAAGAGTATGAGGCCACGATCCACTGCAGTTGGGAAGAGGTCGCCCCCAGGTTCAGCGTGATGGATGGCAGCGCCACGTTCACGATGGAGATATCCAGCAGGGTCATGAACCCGCCCGCTAGCAGGACGTAGAACGCCTTCCACGGGTCGATCTGCTGGCCGGCACGGTTGGTGCCGCCTAGGTTTTCTGGCTTCGTTTCATTCATGGGCATTAAATCAGAATAGCCCTTTTCGCCGGCCCGAAAGACCCGCAGGGCCCCGCCTGTGAGGATTTTCGCGCCCCACCGGCCCCAAATCTGCCCCGCATTTAGCCCACATTAGCCCCCAAAGAGTGCCACAATATGAGCATGCTGCTTTCAGATCGTGATATTCGTGCCCAGTTAGAAGCCCAGCGCATTGGCCTAGAGCCCCTAGACATGGAGATGCTCCAGCCGGCCTCCATTGACGTGCGCCTGGACCGCTACTTCCGCCTCTTTGATAATCACCGCTATGCCGTGATTGACCCGGCCGCCGAACAGTCCGACCTGACGCACCTAGTGGACGCGGGGGATAAGCCCTTCGTGCTGCACCCGGGCGAGTTCGTCCTAGGCGCCACCTTTGAGAAGGTCACCCTGCCTGATGACATTGCCGCCCGCCTAGAAGGCAAGTCCTCCCTAGGACGTCTGGGTCTGCTGACCCACTCCACTGCGGGCTTTATTGACCCGGGCTTCACCGGTCACGTCACCCTAGAACTTTCTAACACCGCGACCATGCCGATCCTGCTGTACCCAGGCATGAAGATCGGCCAGCTGTGCTTCTTTAAGCTTTCTTCCCCGGCGGAAAAGCCTTATGGTCAGGGCGCTACGGGCTCCCGCTATCAGGGGCAGCGCGGCCCGACGGCTTCGCGTTCGCACCGCGGTTTCCACCGCATTGAGGTCCCCGAGTCGGATCTTTCCTGACCGATGGCGGCGAAGAGTTTTAACCGCGACGGCATCCTGGACCCGGTTCTAGCAGCAGCACTTGAACCTGCTTTCGAGGGTGCCACGTTCCATCTTCACGAGGACGGCACCGCCTTCGCTGGTCGCGCTACCGATACTTACACCCTGGCCACGGACTGGTTTGCCGGTCAGGCCCTACCCACCCAGTTGGCGGGCGGTCACCTGCTGTTCTTCCCCGCGGACGTGTCCCCGGATGAGGTTGAGGCCCTGTGCGTGAGCCTGTGGGATGAGGCCGGTTGGTTGTCTCCCGGCATTTTGGGCCTGTATGGGGACGTAACTTTGACGGGCCCGTGGGAGGTTACCCGCCAGGTCCGGCAGGCTTTGAAACTGCCGGCGAATGCGGCCTCGGCCTTTACGGTGCAGTTGCCGCGTGAACGTGAGGCGATCAGCCCGGACGCGCCCGAGGACCCGCTGGACCCACTGTTTAGGTTCGTGATGCCCGCGGGTGAAGAGTATGAGACGGTCGCCCAGTTGGTGGAGATTGCTCGCCGCCTAGGGGGCGGGGTTCGTTCTGATATGGGCCTGGTTTATGAGCCGGACCCGGATGCGGCCGTGAACCTGTACGTTTATGCGCCCGCTTGGCTGCCCGCGGAGGACCTGATTAAGGACATGCGGGATTTGGTGCCACAGTTGAAGCTTTTTGGTTCCCGCGCGCAGGCCATCGAGGAGGCTAAGCAGGCCCCGATGACACACTTGCCTTCTTTGGGTGCGGCCTTGACTTCCCGGGTGGCGCTGCGTCACTTGGAAGAGGCGGGGATCAGCACGGAAGAGTTGGAGCAGTTGAATGCGGCGGCGGCCGCTTTTGACCGGATCGCTTTGAGTACCCCCAGGGAGGGTTCGAACCGGGCTGGTTTGACGGGCACTCGCGAGGGGGAGATCCCCAGTAGTGTGCCCCTGGCTTTGGGTGTGCGGACTGAGTCTTCCCGTGAGGAGTACTTGCTGACGGCCCCGGTGGGGCATGGTGCGGCGGTCGTGGTTGAGACTTTCAGCCAGGTGGAAGTGCCGGCGGCTTTGCGCTGGGAGGATTGGGCGCAGGGGCCGGTCGTGGTCTATGAGGTTCGTTGGGAACCGTCGGACCCGCAGCGTGCGTACTTGCGTTCAATCCCGCGGACGCTGCGCGTGGAGCGCATGAATGCCACCACGGTGGTGGAGGCGATTGCCGCGCACCTAGTGGCACGGGTAGGTGGCAGTGCCGTTGACGACGCTGGCTTCCTGGTGACCTTCTAGCTGGTTTTCTGGTTAGCTCGCTTATTGGCTAGGTGACTTTCTGGCCGCTGTTAGTGCTTGAGGCCGCGTTGGCATTTTGCCGCGCGGCCTTTTTGCTGCAGTTTTCGAGATTATGCCGTTTCCCGGTAAGTATTATTGGCCGCGCTCGACGGCTTCGAGCATTAGTAGCGACACGTCTTTGACTTCGGGGCGTTGCGCGTCTGGACCCATGGGGGCCGAGCCCAGCATTTGGGTACAGAACGGGCAGGCCGTGGCCACGACTTGCGCACCGGTTTCTTGGGCTTCGGTGACGCGCGCGGTGGCGATCTGAACGCCCTCGTGCTCTTCCATCCACACGCGGGCACCGCCACCGCCACAGCACATGGCTCGGTCGTGATTGCGGGGCATTTCGCGTAGTTCTAGGCCAGTGGCACCCAGTAGTTCACGTGGGGGAGCGTAAACCTGATTGTGTCGACCCAGGTAGCACGGGTCATGGTAGGTAATCGCCTGCGGGTCCTGCTCGCCGGGCTTGGGCGGGACGGGCTTTAGTCGGCCTTCACGCACTAGCTGGTTGAGCAACTGAGTATGGTGCAGTACCTGATAGTGACCGCCCAACTGCGGGAATTCCTTCGCGATGGTGTTGAAGCAGTGCGCACAAGTCACCACGATCTTCTGGGCCTTGACCTCATTGAGGGTCTCAACCGCACCCGCGGCCAGGGTCTGGAACAGGATTTCATTGCCGGCGCGACGGGCCGGATCACCGGTGCAGGTTTCACCCGAACCTAGGACCCCGAACTTGACGTCCGCCAGGTGCAGTAGGGTCGCGACCGCGCGGGAGGTCTTCTGGGCCTGGTCATCGTAGGCGCCGGCACAGCCCACCCAGAATAGGTAGTCCAGTTCGCTGGCGTCTTCCATGTCTTCCCCAATGACGGGCACTTCGAAATCGAGCGGTTTGGCCCATTCGAGGCGTTTGCGGGGTGCCTGACCGTAGGGGTTTTGTTTCTTTTCCAGCTTGCGGAAGACCCCGGCCAGTTCCTTCGGGAAGGCCGATTCCATGAGTACCTGGTGGCGACGCAGGTCCACAATGTGGTCCACGTGCTCAATGTCGACCGGGCACTGTTCCACGCAGGCGCCACAGGTGGTGCAGGCCCACAGGGCTTCGGGGGTGATGACTTCGGGGACTAGTGGGGCGTGCTGTAGGGCTACGCCTTCTTCCGAGGGCGCGGCCCCGGCTGCCATTAGCGCACCGAGGACGTCACCGGTGTGCGGCTGGAAGGGCAGGTTAGCGGGTAGTTCGAAGGCGGCGGGCTGGGTTTCGGCCGTGTCTGCTCCGGCCTCAGTCCCAGCTTCAGCGCT
This sequence comes from Boudabousia liubingyangii, assembly GCF_001907245.1. Classification (GTDB taxonomy): domain Bacteria; phylum Actinomycetota; class Actinomycetes; order Actinomycetales; family Actinomycetaceae; genus Boudabousia; species Boudabousia liubingyangii. Next base: position 215,188 of record NZ_MQSU01000001.1, on the reverse strand, counting down.
CGCTCCGATCTCCGTGCCGGCTTCCTGGCTCACGGCCTCATTCTTGAGGGCCAGCTCTAGCGGCAACAGGGGAGCCCCATCGACCTCATCGGCTTCTAGCAGGGAAGCTTCGGGTTCTTCCAGGGCGGCAGCGGCTTCCATGAAGGCCGCAGCGGAAACCTGGTGGTCGCGCAGGGCAATGGTGAACAGCTTGGGGGATAGGGGCTTGCCAGTAGCCCAGGCGGGGCAGAGTTCCTGGCAGCGACCGCACTCGGTGCAGGTGGAGAAGTCCAGTAGACCCTTCCACGTAAAGTCGGTGATGGTGCGGACACCTAGGGAGGCATCCTCAGGCAGGTCCTCAAGGGAATCTAGGGTTAGGTCTTGCCCGTTGACCTTGATGGGCTCTAGTGCGCCCAGGGCTTTCCCGCCCTTGGGGTCGCGGCGAGCATAAATGTTAATGAAGGCCAGGAAGCGGTGCCAGGCAATGCCCATGCGGGTTTGCAGACCCACGACGGTCAGCCACCCGGCAGAGATCAAAATCTTCACCACGGCCACACCCATAATGCTGTAGGTCAGGGCCTTAACGCTCAGCCCGGTGAAGAACTGCCCGTACCAGGCGGTCAGCGGGAAGTGTAGGTAGGTGGGGGCACTCTCGGGACTGCTAACGGCCAGCTGGTACTGGTAGGCGTATTCCAGCCCGCGCAGCAAAAGCACGCAGATGACGATCACCAGGATGACTGCCTCAACGAAGATCGCCCACCAGCGGGTCGATCCGAAGAAACGCTTGGGCAGGTCGGTGGCGTCGCCGGTGCGGTTACCTAGTTCGGCGACCTCGGCTTTCCGCCAGGGTAGGATCCCGCCATTGCGTAGGCGAACCCAGAAGAGCAGTAGGATCCCAAGTAGGCCACCCCAGGCGAAGAATTCGACTAGCCATTCGTAGGGTGGGAAGTGACCCAGTAGGGGTAGATGGTACCCGGGGTTGACGATCTGTCCATACCCGGTCAGCAGGGTGAAGAAGAGGACCGGGAATGAGATCATCACCAGCCAGTGCGCAGCACGAATCCCGGGGCGTCCTTTGAAGGAACGGTGCGTGAGGGTTTGTGCGATGGTCACCCAGAGGCGTGAGCCTACTGGTTTTAGACGCTCAGGTGCGCTCTGGCCGTAACTGAACTGCCGGTACATGACGCGGCAGCCGGCAACGAAGCTGATCGCCCCAACTAGCGTGCCCGCAAGGGCAAAGAACAGGGCGACAGCGGCAGGCGCAGAGATGCTCAGACCTCTAGGTAGTTGAACTTCTTACCGCCGTACCAGCGGTTAGCGGTACGTACTGCACCACGGCGAGCAGCAGCCATAGCAAGGCCGGAAATCGCGCCGAAAGCTAGGACTTCACCTAGACGGGCGGTGGCTTCCTCGTCACCCGGAGCCGGGGGAGTGTTACCGGTGGCGGCCTGCCAGATCTTCTTTACGGCCACGTTGGCGGCCAAGGCGGCAACACCTAGGGTGATAGCGTTGGTGACTTTCCATGCGATGTCCATGAAAGACTCCTTGAAACTCGAGTTTTAACAGTTAGGCACTAGTTTAGCGTGTAGGCGGGAACTGTGTCTTTCGGCTCATGTTTTCGGTCGGGGGAAAAGCTCGGGTGTGGAAAACAACCTCGTCAACCAAAAACAGCAACTGTGGTAGCGCACACAGTGACTTGTGGGTTATCTTAAATGGCATGACTGGATATAAAGAAGGCCGCATTGGCGGGTTCATTGCCAACGGTTTCGAAGCTGAAGACACTTCCGTTGACGCCGCAAACCTGCGTCAGTTCCGTTTCTCCATCATGCCCGATGAGACGATCTTCGTCCGGGCCGAGGAAGAATCCGACTGGACTGAAATCCCCCGTTCCGCGTTTAAGGTCTCTCGCAACCTCTTTGACCAGATCATGCAGACCACCCGTTTTCGCGTGGCCGAGGGTCCTTACGCGCATGAGTACGTGATTAGCCGTCAGCTGGAGACGGATGACTTCTTCAGCATGATGGACTACATCCGCTGGCTGGGTAACTAAGGCTGTTACCTTCGTCATTGCAAACGTTTACATAGATAGAGTTCACAAGAAAAAACCTAAAAGTTCGGTCTACCTATGTCAGAATACTTTCTGATTCAGACACACAGCTTTTAAGACAAAGTTTTAACGCGCGCTCCTTTTAGGTACGCAGTCCTTGAAGACACGCAGTCCTTGAAGGAACGCACTCCTTCTGGAACGCGCAAGTCTTCCTGAACGAAAGGTTTCTTTATTGAACGCCCCCAAACTCCCCAAGCCTAACTCGGCCGGCACCCAATACGGCACCCAATACGGCAGCACCCCCGGCCACCACCTAGGCGCCACCGCCCCGACCTCCTGGTTCCCGCCCCTGGCCTGGACCCTGGGTTACATTGCCCTCATGGCCCTGAGCCTAGTGACCGCCCAGCTGGTCTTTAACACGAACTTTAACGACCCGAACTTCCTGTTCAACTTCCTCCCCCTCATGACGATCCTGGCCCTCTATGCGGCCATCGCCCTGAAAATGGTGGGCTTCAAGACTCCGGTAGTTGCCGATCTTAACGCCCCCACCCAGGCGGGTTCCGCCGCCCTCATCTGGGTGGCCCCCTGGATCGCCCTTGAGGTCCTATTCCTGGGTTACGTGGCCGCGCAGGCTACGGCTGATTCGGCCCTGGCCGCGCCGATGGTGATCGCCTTTGCTTTCACGGCCCTAGTTGGTTTTGCCGAGGAAGCGATCTTCCGTGGCGTCCTGCTTTCCGGCACCGCCCGCGCCCTAGGTGTCATCCCCGCGATGCTCCTGAGCGCCGTCCTGTTCTCTCTACTGCACGCCGTGAACTTCTTGGGCGGCATGGCTACCGGCGCGATCTTCACGCAGCTTTGGCGCACCCTACTATTCGGCCTGGCCTTCGCGCCGATCGTGATCCTGTGCCGCCGCCTATGGCCGGTGATTTTGGTGCACTGGTGGTGGGACTTCCTAGTGGTGGTCATGCCGTCCGTACCCGGCGGTGACAGCTACCTGCACCTACTACAGCAGGCCGACCTGGCCCTGCAGATCGTGATGGGCACGGTGGCCTGGATTGTGGTGGTTAGCCGCTTCCAGCGCTGAAACTTCTGGCCGGTCATCCTTCGGGGTGGCCGGCTTTCGTTTTTTGCCCCAACTAAAGTAGAATTAGGCCCAAGTCACAGTCCGTCCCCTTTTCTGGCCTTGGAGGTTCCTATGCCCGTCCCGCATCTACGTTTCGCCCCTAGTTCTGAAACCACCCCGCAGACCGGTGAACCCCAAGCTGAAGGTGGCCAGCACGACGATATTTTCCTTGCCGCGCACGAGGGTGCCGAACCCACCCTCCCCGTACAGGCGGGCCGTTACCGCCTGGTCACCTACGTGGGTTGCCCGTGGTGCCGGCGTGCAGAAATCGCCCGCCGACTACTGGGTCTAACCGAGGCCCTAGAACTTTCCCGAGCTTACAAGGGCAGTGATGATGGTTTCTGCTTCGAAACCCACGACCAGGCTTTTGACCAGGACCTACGAGTCCGCACTACCCGCGAACTGTACCGCCGCCAACCCGGTTGGGAACCCGGCGAATCCACTTCCGTTCCCGTGATCGTGGACCAGCAGGGCCACTTCCGTGGGCAGATCGTCTCCCGCCAGTCTGGGGATATTCTTGAGGATCTGGCGAATGCTTGGAAGGAATTGCATGCGGCGGACGCCCCGGACTTGTACCCGCAGGATCCGGAAGTGCGGGCAGAGATCGATAAGTTCGATGAGTGGGTTGATGAGAACCTGTACCACCCGAACGGCACCATGCTGCACTCTGATGACCAGGAAGAGATCACTGCCGCCCAGACGAAGGTCGTGACTGCCCTGAACCAGCTGGAGGGCCGCCTGGTCGCTAACGGCTGGATGATTGACTCCCAAGTCCGAGGCAGTGACGTCCGAGTCTTCGCGATCCTAGTTTCCTTGGCCGCTTCCCGCGCGAAGCAGATCTTTAAGGCCGCCCGCGATAGCGCCCTAGAAAAGGGCCTGAACAGTGAGGACGCGGCCCGCGCCGGCTCCCTAGCGGTCCGCGAATCAGGCTCTGCCTTCGCCGACTGGCCCCACCTAGACGGCTACTTCAAACGCCTACTAGACAACCCCGTCTGGCTAAGCGCCGAAGAACGCAGCGCCCTACACCTCTAGTCATGAGTCAGGGGAACAGTGAAGAGCAGGCTATCCAGCCTGACGCTGTAGGTCCCCAAACACCTGAAGGCTCCCAGCTAAGGCCGGCTGCTAAGGCGCAACCTTGGCTTAAGGTTTTGATTGGGATTAGCCTGTTGGTGTTGGTAGTGAGTTTGGCCTTTGGAATTAGGATCAAGCCAGCTAACACTGCGGTCCATGTGGTTCCGCCTGGCCAGTTGGTGGCCTCTTATCGTGGTGGGGCACAGGAGATGAACAGTGTTGACGTGTATCAGAGTGTGGGGCAGGTTTGCGTCGATACGTATTCCAAGAGTCAGTTTGATATTCCGGACCTGTACTGTTTCCAGACGGATAAGGTGATTAACAAGAGCGATATTACGGTCACTTGGCTTCGATATTTTGGTCCGAATTTTACGGTCGAATCACAGTCCGATGAGGCCCTAGTGGTGGGCGTGAAAATCCAATCAGGTGGCGTGGTGCTGCTTGATAAGTATTTTTCTTTCGTGGAAAAAATCAAAGATGTTGGGCCTATTATTTTTGGCCCCAAGAAATAGCTTTCATGCTTTACTCATAAGAGTTGCCACTGTTTGAAAATATGGGCTAGTAATGCCGGATACTCGGAGCCCTATGCTTTTCGAGTGTTGATTTTGTGTCGTTTCGGAGTTTCTAAAGCTTCATCAGTGTGAGTTTGAGGGGTTTAGGCGATACCTCCTAGTCGGAGGCAACCCTCCTATCTGATTATTCCCTTGAAAACTAATTCTCTGTATTTCAGACATACCATGATGTTCAACCAATACAGGAATAATGTAGGTGCAGTTTTTCGTGATTTTAGCTTTGTAAATTGGTTGGTGTTTCGGGTGTTGGGTTGGGGGTTTTGTCTCTAAAATGGTGATGGATCACAGTTTGTTCCCCGCGTGGTTTTTGTTTTGAGACTGGTAGAGAGCGTGGGTGTCTTGGGAGGTATGGGTGGAACATTTAACTGAGGAAGATGTTAAGCAGCGTTTCATCACTCCTGCTTTGGTTGAGACGGCTGGTTGGGATCGTGAGCAGTTGTTTATGGAGGCCTTTGCCCCTGGCCAGATTATTGTTGATGGTCGTAAGACGCGGCGTGGTCGGAATTTGCGTGCTGATTATGTGTTGCGTATGAAGGGGACCGGTAAAGCGATTGCGGTGGTTGAAGCTAAGGGTGGGAACCGTAGTGTGAGTGCGGGTTTGCAGCAGGCTATGGGGTATGCGGTGAAGTTGGATGCGCCTTTTGCTTATTCTTCGAATGGTACGGGTTTTATTGAGCATGATTTTCTTACGGGGGCTGAACGAGAGTTTGGGCTTGGTGAGTTTCCTAGTGAGGATGAATTGTGGCAGCGGTATGTTGATGCTCGTGGTCTGAGTGGTGAGAGTCAGCAGGTACTTCGCGAGCCGTATCATTATGATCAGTTTATTGATAAGGAGCCGCGTTATTATCAGCGTATTGCTATTGATCGTACGGTGGAGGCTGTAGCTCAAGATAGGCGTCGGCTTTTGTTGGTGATGGCTACGGGTACTGGGAAGACTTTTACTGCTTTTCAGATTATTTGGCGTTTGCTTGAGGCGGGTAAGGTTAAGCGGGTGCTTTATCTTGCTGATCGTAATTATTTGCTTGATCAGACTATTAGTGGGGATTTCCGGCCCTTGGGTAATAGGCTTACTAAGGTACGTAACCGCAGGCTTGATAGTTCGTATGAGGTCTATCTAAGTCTGTATCATCAGTTGGCTGGTGAGGATGGGATGGAGCCATTCCGTCAGTTTAAACCTGAGTTTTTTGATCTAGTGGTGGTTGATGAGTGTCATCGTGGCTCGGCGAAGGATGATTCTCAGTGGCGTGCTGTCCTTGATTATTTCTCAAGTGCGATCCATTTGGGTCTGACTGCTACGCCTAAGGAAACCAAGGAGGTTTCTAACATTACCTATTTCGGGGACCCCATTTACACTTACAGTCTTAAAGAGGGTATTGCTGATGGGTTCTTGGCGCCCTATAAGGTTTTGCGTGCTGGGTTGAATGTGGATCTTGAGGGGTGGCGCCCTGAAGAAGGTAAAACTGATGTTGAGGGTCATTTGGTTGAAGACCGTGAGTACAACATTAAGGATTTCGATCGCAACCTAATAATTGATGAGCGTACTCAGATGGTAGCTAAGTATGTATCATCGTGGCTTCGTAAGTACGGTCAGGATTCAAAAACTATTGTGTTCTGTTCTGATATTGAGCATGCTGAGCGTATGCGTCAGGCTCTTGCGAATGAGAACGTGGAACAGATGCTGGCCGATCACCGTTATGTCATGCGTATTACCGGTGATGATGAAGAGGGGAAGAATCAGTTAGAAAACTTCGCTGACGTTAACGAGCCTTATCCCACGGTTGTTACTACCTCGAAACTGTTAACTACCGGAGTGGATGTTAAAACTATTAAGCTTATTGTGCTCGAAGCCAATATTGGCTCAATGACGGAGTTTAAACAGATTATTGGTCGAGGTACTCGCTTAGCGCCTGAGTATGGGAAGGAATTCTTTACGATTTTGGATTTCCGGGGCTCGACTCGTTTGTTTGCTGACCCAGATTTTGATGGTGAGCCGGTTGTTATTAAGGATGTCCTTGATGGTGATCGGGATGGTGAACCCGATTGGCCTGAGGATGATGATATTGATCCACCTATCGAACCGGGACCTTGCCCAGGTGTAGATCTTGATGATGATATTGAGCCGTTAACCCCAATTGATGATGACCGGGACCGGGATCGGGACCCTATTGTAGATCCTGGTAAACCAAGAAAAGTGCGGGTTAGGGGAGTAGAAGTTCGACTGCTTAATGAGCGTGTTCAGTTCATTGATCCTAAGAGCGGTAAACTCGTCACTGAGTCTGTGACGGATTATTCGAGGAAGAACCTGCTGGGCCAGTATGCCACTTTGAGTGAGTTCCTTGAAGCTTGGTCGCATGCTTCGCGTAAGGCTGCCCTCATTGAGGAACTTCAAGAACAAGGTGTACTCCTCGCAGCCTTGCGTGATGAGGCTGGGGATATTGGTCAGGATCTTGACGATTTTGATCTGATTATGCATGTGGCTTTTGATAAGCCACCTCTGACCCGGAAAGAACGTGCTAATAAGGTCAAAAAGACTGGCTATTTGCATAAATATTCTGAGGAATGTCAGGCAGTCTTGTCGGGCTTGTTGGAAAAGTATGCGACTCTAGGTGTTACCCAGATTGAAGATATTCGTATCTTAGCTAACGATCCGTTCTCACATTTCGGGTCCCCACCTAAGATTGTGAAAATGTTTGGCGGCAAGGATGACTATCTTAAAGCGGTACACGAACTTGTCGATTCTATCTACGCCGCATAAATAACTTAGAGGAAAAGTATTGTTATGAGTTTAAATTCTTTCATTTCCACCTCACGCAACATCATGCGCGGGGACGCTGGGATCAACGGTGATGCTCAGAGAATCGAGCAGCTCACTTGGCTTCTTTTCCTTAAGGTCTATGATGCCAAGGAAGAACAATGGGAACTTGACGAAGACGATTATATTTCCATCATTCCCGAGGAACTGCGTTGGCGGAACTGGGCAGTAGACAATAAAGACGGTCAAGCCCTAACAGGTCAGCCCCTGCTTGACTTCATCAACCTAGAACTCTTCCCAACGTTGAAAGCCCTGCCGGTTACTAAACGTACCCCGCTGCGTAAAGCAATTGTTAAAGCGGTCTTTGATGATGCGAACCAGTACATGAAGGACGGCGTTCTTATCCGCCAGCTGGTGAATCTGGTAGACGAGATTGATTTTGACAGTTACGAAGAACGCCACGCCTTCGGTGACATATATGAAAGTCTCCTTAAACAGTTACAAAGCGCAGGTTCTAGCGGCGAGTACTATACGCCCCGCGCAGTTACTGATTTCATGGTCAAAGCCACTAACCCAACCCTTGATGATTCAATCGCAGACTTCGCTGCTGGCACGGGTGGGTTCCTCACCTCTAGTCTCAAACATCTAGAGACCCAGGTGAACACGGTGGAGGACCGAGAAAAATACCGCAATGCAGTTCACGGCATCGAGAAAAAACCAATGGCCTACCTACTGGGGGTTACGAACCTATTGTTGCATGACGTGGACGCACCCAGTTTCTTCCACGGCAACTCCCTCGAACGCAATGTACGTGAGTTTAAAGAGGACGAAAAGTACACTCTGCTGCTCATGAACCCACCCTACGGAGGTACAGAACAGGCCAGCGTGCAAGCAAACTTCCCGGCCAATCTACGTTCAAGCGAAACCGCTGATCTATTCATGGCACTCATCATGTACCGCATGAAAAAGAACGGACGCGCTGGGGTGGTTTTGCCTGACGGTCTACTCTTCGGCTCTGACCGCGCCAAGCTAGAAATAAAGAAAAAACTACTAAAAGACTTCAACCTCCACACAATTATCCGCCTACCCGGAAGTGTCTTCGCCCCATACACCTCTATCGCCACAAACCTTCTGTTCTTCGATCACCAAGGACCAACTAAGGAAACATGGTTCTACCGCGTAGACCTACCCGAAGGATACAAGGCGTTCTCCAAAACCCGCCCCATGGAAATGAAGCACTTTGATGAGTGCTGGGAGTGGTGGCACGACCGCAAAGACATCAAGGACCTTGAGACCGACACCTACAAGGCGAAAAAGTTCACCGCGCAAGAGCTCGTGGATGTAGACTATAACTTTGACCAGTGCGGCTATCCCCAAAAGGTACAAGAAATCCTCACCCCAGAAGAAACCATCGCCAACTACCGCAAACGACGCGCCGAACTCGACGCCCAAATCGACCAACAAATCGCCCTCATCGAAGCCATCCTCAACGAGGCACGCGCATGATCGCAGAAAAACTAAGAAAGGCCGTGAGGGTAGCGGCGTTATCAGGTGACCTTACGCGCGATTTGCAAGTTTCCTCTGCTTCTCCCTGGCTACCGCGTGAAATACACAAAGTTATTACAGGACATAAAGGTGGTGGAACTCCATCGAAAACTGAAGTTAGTTATTGGGGTGGAGGTATTGCTTGGGCGAGCATCAAAGACATTAAATCGACTGTTCTAACGCGAACTCAAGACACAATTACAGAGAGAGGTCTTAAAGAATCCTCATCAAATTTAATTCCCGTTGATTCTGTCATCGTTGGGATGCGAATGGGAGTTGGTAAAGTTTGCGTAAATAAAATTGAGGTGGCAATCAATCAGGATTTACGTGCTCTTTTCCCGGACGATTCTGTTCTTCCGGAATATTTAATGCTCGCCATCTCTGGATTGGAGTTTCAGACCTCTGGTGCGACTGTTCAAGGTATTAAGTTAAAACAACTTCTTGATTCTAAAATTCTCATCCCACCTTTAAGTGAGCAGAAAGCCATCCTCGCGCGCCTTGAATTACTTGATTCTAAAATTGATCGTCTTGCTGAACTCGAGAGAGAGAGAGAAGATCTAGACCGCGACCTCCCAGATCTGCTTTTGCAAGGTCTGCTAAAACTTATTCTGGATTCGCAAATTTTAGGTCAAACACCTACGAAATTAGTAACCATAGGTGAGGCTTTTACCCTGAAAGCTGGAAAATTTATAAAGGCTTCTGAAATCAAGAGTTCAGGTGCCTATCCCTGCTTTGGGGGCAATGGTATACGTGGGTATGTTGACCGCTACAATTACGAGGGTACTTTTCCCCTTATTGGTAGGCAAGGAGCTCTTTGCGGAAACGTAAAGATAGCTAGAGGAAAATTTTATGCCACGGAACATGCTGTAACTGTGTCATGTAACTTAGACATAAATCCTGAATGGGCTTTTTACCTCTTAACTGCTATGAATCTAAATCAATATGCAACCGCAACTGCGCAGCCAGGATTAGCGGTGAAAAATCTTATGGCTTTGTCCTTTGGATTACCGTCTAATGAGTATCAAGATGATGTTGTTACTTTCTCTCGTAGGTATTGTGATGCATTAAGGCAACTAGAGTCTTTTACCTAAAATTATAAGTTTATAGGTAGTGAACTCGGGTAGTGCGTTGCATCTTCTTTTAATCTTGTGGCGCAGGATCTTGTTTTCTCTTGCCTATCTAATGATCTCTGATTTTTGATCTTTTGTTGTAAAACAACATGGATCGAAGGCGAAAACTGATGGATTGATTATTCCTTATGTGATGTCGCCAGGCCAACAATCCTCAAGAACAAAGAAAACTAATATTCGGGCATATTGCTAACTTGTGGTGGTTAGCGAAAGAGGCTCTTGACTTGTAGATAGAACAGTAGAAACATGAGTCTATTGGTGTAGAAGGTTCTTAGTTATCTTCCATGGAGAACATAAATTGATAAGTTCCAGAAAAATTGAGCAGAAAGCAGTTAATGCTGTAGAAGAACATCTTTTACCAGATGAAGTAATCCCTAATTTTCAAAGAAATGATAAAACTCCCGCATTTGATGGGGACATTTTTGTCTACGATAGGGAGTGCATAACTATTCGTGGAAAAATCCCGGTTCAGATTAAAGGAAAGACTTATACAAATAAGAAACATCCAAAATCATTCCCGTTAAAACGTACTGATATTCAGATATACAAGAACCTTGGTGGAGTATTATTTTTTGCAGTCTTTATCGATTTATCTGAGTCGAAACGGGATCCACAGGTGTTTTATTCGCTGCTTCATGGATCAAGATGTGAACGACTCTTAGAAGCTCGTCAAGGTAAGAGTATCAGTGTCCCTCTCAAGCGATTCCCGAGCGAGGAAAACCAAATTCGGCAACTAATGGAGATTGCTGTAGAGCACTTGAACCATCCGAAAGCTATTAGCCGTTCTCTTTTGAACAAAGTGGAGGTGAGAGGTTTCAAACTTGCGTCTATGCAAGACTTGAGTAATCCGGGAGAAGCCATTCAACTAGATAGCTTCAAAGATGATTTTACCCTATCGGTAATTGATAGTTTCGGAGAAGAGTTTTTACTTTCTTCCGCATCTGTAACATTAGCCCCAGCCATCGAAGAATACCCATTTTCTGTTGCTAGCGGAGAAGTTCTTTATGAAGATGTCTATAAGAAACAAAAGACCTCTTCTTCGGCGAAGCTTATACTATCTAGAGCCCTAGCTATAGACTTTGTGATCAATCCAGATAAACCTAGACTAAGCCTTAGACTTTCAACAGATGAAAGTATTCCTTTCGTAACATTGAAAAAAGCCGTCGAATTTATTGATGCTCTCGCGCGTACTAGAGAACTGCAGTTTGGTGAAGAAGGGGGCTTGAAAGTTGAAGGATTCGATCAGGCATATACTCAAAAAAATTCTGGGATGCTTCAGTATTGTCAAGAGCTATCTAGTTGTTGTACTTCTTTAGGAATTGATCCAAACTTTCTACTTCTGGGCGATATTAAACATATGAGATCAGATTTCCTTAAGGAAATGTCCTTAGCATTAGAAAAACGAGATAGGACGTTTGTTAACGCTGAAGGTGAGGGGAGAGTTGCATTTCCAGTGGGGGAAAAGCGCATTGAACTATTTGCCGGAGAAATAAACGGCGTAGAAGGTTTATATTCCTTATTTCAGCCAGATCAATTGTACTTTTATGCTGGTCCAGAAAATTGTGACTCGAGCACTAATAAGCTCATGCGTGCAACAATTTATGAAATTTTTGATGAGAAATCTTTACATTCAGTGTTAAACAATAATTTAGGTCATCTTGTTGAACACTACGAAAGCATTGGTATTAACTCCGATACACGTGACTTGGCGAATAACATGTGCCTGAAATTAATTAACCTTGGTGATAGGGAAGTTAACTATCGACCATACTACTATCGTCAAGCCAAAAAATTGCTTACATGGATTTCGGAAAAGTTCGGTGAGGAAGACTTCACAATAATCAATCGGATACAACTGAATAGAAGAGAACGTTTCTTAAGCGACACTGAGAAGAATATGTTACGTGATCTTAGGACTTCTCAATCAAGGGGTAATGGAGGAGAGTCATTGCTTCTAAACCTACTAATAGCAGGTCTTCTAGAAAATATAGATGATTTTAAGTATTACCATCAGAAAATGTCGTCGGAGGAGCTGGAAGAATTAATGAGATATCCAATCTGGACATTGTTCTTAAGCATGCCAACGATAGGGGGGATACTTAAAGGCGAAACTGATGAAGTTTTATTCTTTCCTTTGCCGCAGGATGAAAGGTCTTTGATTGAAAGATCTGAGATGGAGCAATCCTTCAAATAGTTTATTGGTGCTAGGTCATTATGTAGCACTATGTTGTCGGTAATTTCTACTGAGATGGGTTTTGTTTTTATTGCTACCCGAAAACCCGGCGGAGCGTCCTCGGCAAAGATGAAGGGGAGCTGGAAGCTGCATTTGGTGTGTTGATGTCTGGAGTTTCGGTGTCCTGCTAGAGTTAGCCTATGAAATCCGGAACTAGGGCCTCAGGTGGCAGGTCAGGTCTGCGAGTATTGCTGAGGTGCTTGTGGTGGCTTGGTTTCCTGCTGCAGGTACAGACTTTTGCCGGGTATTGGCATACTGATTACGTCAAGACTTTGATCTTTCGGGTCCCGGCTGGGCAGGTTTCGCCCCCATGGGTTGATAGGACTCGGCTGATATTGGCTTTGCTTGGGATTTTGCTTTGGGGCGTATTTTTGTTCTTGAAGCTAGTAGTTTCCTCCCGGCCGAATGGTGAGGGCCAGTCGCCGATGCCGTTTAGGGTTCTTCAAGACGTTTTGGCATGGGTGGTGAGTATTTTTACTCTTTTGCTGACCGTCTTCACTTGCTACATGTTTCTTCTTGACTAAGAGGTTTGTCTAAGGGGCTCCCTAGTTTTTGTCCCGGTTTGTGAGTTCGGTTGCCAGGGTGGCTAAATGGCCCCAAAGCATTTTATAATACACAGTGTCATAAAAATGGGGTGTGGCTGGTAGGCAGCGCACCCTTTAGTTATTAAGGAAAAATGCTTTGAACAAGTTACTGGCCAAACTCGCAATCATCTACATGGCCCTGGCCCTGACCGGCGGCTTCTTCTACCGCGAGTACACCAAATACGCCGAATTTAAGGGCTTCACCACCCTGTCTATCCTGCACACTCACTACTTCGTGCTGGGCATGTTCTTCTTCCTGATCATGCTGGCCCTAGAGGACCGCTTCCACTTCCTGGGCTCCAAGCTGGGCCACATTGGCCTGATCGTTTACAACATTTTCTTGAACGTCACCGTGATCATGATGATCGTCCGAGGCATCGTCCAGGTGGGCGGCAGTGAACTGGCCAAGGGCCCGAACGCGGCTATTTCTGGCATGGCTGGCCTGGGCCACATTGGCCTGACCGCGGGCCTAGTGCTGATCCTCGTCGCGCTCTACCAGGCTGTTGGCGCCGGGCAGGATCGCGGCGTTAAGCAGGCCTGATTATTTCTTGCCGAGGCCGTGGCGTTCACCTTTAACGGGTGGGCGCCACTTCTTCTTTTACGGGATAACCTTTCGTTTAGAAGCTTTAAACGCAACTTTAAGGGTCTAAAGTTTCGCTATTTACGGGTCGTCTGCCGGTAAACTGCTGTTAAGGGAAGTCCCATAGGGGGCCGGAGACGAGCTGAAGGAGGCAAGGATGCGACCCGAAGACGCCAGCACGGACCCGAAAGTAATCCTGCGTCCCGTGCAAGAATCGGACGTGCCCCAGTTCGCTCGAATCCACTTGGATGCCTGGGCGGAAGCCTACCGGGGACTACTACCTGATGAACTCCTTGACGCGCGCACGCTAGAGGGGCAAACCCAGAAGTGGCACCGTAGTTTGGCCCCTATGATCGCTGCCGGAAATGATATGGCCGGCGGGGAACGTGGAATGGCCGGTGGGGAACGCGGTGCGGCCGGTGAAGCGACTCCTGAGGTGCCCGCCCCGTCTAGCACCCCGGATAACGCTAGTGGGGAGCCCTGGGACGAATGCTTCGTCGCCGAAGTGGCCGGTGAACTGGTCGGCTGGATCATTGTGGGCCGGGCTCGGGAAGAAAACTACCAGCACATGGGGGAACTAAAAGGCATCTACGTGGCGCCCGAACACTTCGGGCAAGGTGCCGGCAGTGCCTTGATCGAACTAGGGGAGCGGACCATCGCCGCCCATGGACACGAAAGCGCCTACCTGTGGGTCCTAGCTGGAAACGAACGCGCCATCCGCTTCTACCAGTCACACGGCTGGCAGGCTCCCAGTGACTACGCCTCCAAGACCGTCAGCATTGACGGCCATGCGGCCACCGAAGAACGCTACGTCAAAAATCTGTTCTAAACGACCCGTCCCGAAGGACCCTTCCTGGCCGGCACTACCTTCACCAAAAGGTGCATCAGCACCAGATTCACGACCATCACCACAGACATGACCAAGCTGGTAAACAGCAGGGTCGTGTCACCCTGCCTGGTGGGCAGCAGGAACAATAGGTTCAGCATTACCGGCAGTTCAATCACTGCCGTCCATACGGGGATCGTAAAGCCCCAACGGGCAGTAACCAAAATCTGTACCACGTGAACCAGCAGGTGTACCGCGTAGGCAATAACCGCCCCGGCCAGCCAAACCGACGGTAACAGTAGGGCCACCAAAATAATCAGCAGCGCTTCCTCGGCGGCAATAAACCAAAACTGACGGCGGCTAAGCCGCAAGTGCCGGAACGGGGCCGGTAGGCGGTCACGGTTGCGATCCAGCCAAGGTAGGACGCGGGTGGCCTCTTCAAACTCATGAATACCAAACATGAGCAGGAAACCCACTAGAGCCAACCAAAAACTAACCGAGTCCACAAGATTCTCCTCAGATACAACAGTCGCAAAGGCATGTAAGGAGGTGTAAAAAGTTCTTTCTTAAAAGCCTTTATCCTAGCCTGTCGACCTTATCGTTTAGTTGTATTTGCCGAAATGAATATAGAAGATAATACTAAACAGAAGTTGCGCAATGCAGGCCACGACCTTCATTCCTGATAAGAGCGTATATAGAACGTGTCCAGAGGAAACTATCGCGTACTATAAGACACAGAAGCTGATTGTAAAGGAACAAAATGTCGTCTATCTGTCCTACTGTTTGGATCGTTAGTCCCTGTTATAACGAGGAAGAAGTCCTGCGTATTACCGCTCCAAGAATGATTGAAAAAATCAATTCCCTT
This sequence comes from Boudabousia liubingyangii, assembly GCF_001907245.1. GTDB lineage: Bacteria > Actinomycetota > Actinomycetes > Actinomycetales > Actinomycetaceae > Boudabousia > Boudabousia liubingyangii. Next base: position 199,881 of record NZ_MQSU01000001.1, on the reverse strand, counting down.
CAAGAGCAGAGAGTCATTAGCGAATTTAGCTCAGTGTTACTAGTAGACGATGGATCTTCAGACAATACATGGAGAATTATCGAAGAATTGTGCGAGAGTGATCCCCGTTTTAAGGGATTGAAATTAGCGCATAATAGAGGGCATCAAAACGCGTTATATGCCGGTTTGATTGAGGCCAAAGACTATTGTGATTATTCATTTAGTATTGATGCAGACCTACAAGACGATGTTAATGTTTTGGACAAAATGCTCGAGGAAGCGCAGGCTGGGGCAGAAATAATTTTCGGAGTACGTGAAGCCCGTTCGACCGATACCTTCTTTAAACGGAATACGGCAAAGGGGTTCTACTCGGTAATGCAGCATTTGGGGGCAGATACAATTCCCAATCATGCGGATTGTCGATTGATGTCCAAGCGTGCTATGGAAGCGCTATCCGAATATGAAGAAAGAAACCTATTCTTACGAGGTCTAGCGGTTGACCTTGGATTCAAAACTGCGATAGCAACATATGATCGTTCAAAACGAGAAGCCGGAGAATCTAAGTATCCGCTTAAAAAGATGTTGGCTTTTGCCTGGCAGGGAATCACGTCATTTTCTACCAAACCGCTAAAGATGATCACTCGGCTAGGGTTTAGCGTCTTCATTATTGGCATTGCCCTATTGATCTACACACTAGTGCAGTTCTTCCGCGGCGTTACTGTTGAAGGTTGGGCGTCACTCTCCGTATCAATCTGGATTATTGGTGGCTTAGTCATGCTTTCAATAGGAGTGTTAGGTGAATATATCGGCAAGATCTATGATGAAGTGAAACGGCGCCCCCGTTACTTCCCTGAAAAGACGACATGGAAATGAATTAATAACTTCCTTCTATCCAGGCAAGGATATCTTCCACATAAGTCTTATTATCGTCTGCGTAGCCGGGGAAAGCAGTTCTATTTGGGAGCTTTGGAATGTCTTTAAGAGGACATTTTTCATGTCCGCATTGTTGCTTTACCGCTTTAAGGAAAGTAACTCCAACCGGATAGTTTTCCGACTGGGCAACATACAGGTTCCTGGCCGTGAAGAAAGATGAGAATATCATTAATCCAACTGAAATAGCTGCTGTTAATCGTAACAATTTTTCCAAAGGCGATTGACTCTTCTGGATTTGCGCATTTCTTGTATTTTGTGTCCCTTTTACGTAGATAAAATCAAGAAGAACAAGAAAAATGGAACTTAACAAGAAGAGCATCGGGTAGTTGAAAACACGAATTTGTCCTAGTCCGGGTAGGGCGGCGAGGCCAAAAGAGACTCCAAATGCTGAGATAGTGAAGACTATCTTCGAGCCGTGGTCTAACCAGATAACAAGAGAAATAATGAACCACGCAAGAAGCGATAAACTACCAATAACACTTACAGTGCGGTATGAATTGCCTTCCAAGAACGACTGTAAATCCATATCTGACAACAGGTAGAGCCATGAAACGGAAAGAATAAGGCTTACTGTCGCTATCGAAAGTCTAAGGAGAAGTGAAAGGGAACGTGCTGTCAAAACTGAAGCAGCCATTAGAATACTAAAACCAATAACCAAGACAGAATAGTGTAAGTTCCAACTAAAGAATGTAAGTGAAATTTTTTGTAGTAGGGGACGATCCGGCGTAGCTTCATTAAAAGTACCAAGCTTTGCCCAAAGTCCAGGCGCGAGGAACATCTCTATCGAACCCACTAAAGCAGGAACTGAAAACAGCAAGTAGTTTTTTAAGCCAATTTCTTTTAAATATAAAAGGCCCATAATAGCAACCCAGACCAATACGATCGCAGCAGCTTGTTCATGCATCGTGGCAACTATCCCTAAAGTAGAGCCTGCTGCTAGGGAGTGCGTTACAGATCCTCCATTTCTTATAAAAAAGAATTGCAGGGACCAAATTAAGAGGGCCGCAGGGACTAGGTAGTTACATATTGCAGCGCTATAAAGAAGTAGATTTGAGGATGAACTCAGAGTCGCGAATGGAAATAAGAACAGTACCGACAGAATCCAAGTGATTTCGATCAGCCAAGCATTGTGCCCAGTAATAGCTCCTGAAAGCTTAAGAGTTGATTTAGCAATTAATGCTGCACATAGTACGGTAATTGCACTTACTAGCCATTTCCCAACGTTAGCGCCCCAATAGAAGACCGCACCGGAAAGCCAATCTGCAGTCCTCCCCGTATGTGAAACCCAAAGCATCTTGAAGAAATCCCACCATTGCTGTCTCGTTCCTTCATGGATTTTGAAAGTAGAATGGCCAGTCGAAAAATAGATTTCATCTCCGTTGCCTAGCGAATAGTTCCAAAGCAGACGAATGAAGAAGAAAGCAGATAACCCAACTATAAAGGGCGCTAGCTTTGTAAGTTTGAAAGGTACAGATTGGTTCCGAAAATTTTGGGGATTCATATTACTGAGCCTTTGGAGGTTCCTTAGGTGATAGAACAAGTTTTGTTAGAACAAAAGTGAATGGTATAGCGATTACCGAAGCTATCAAGGTTGCCAATCGCGCATTGACAATGGAATAGTAGATCAACGCGTAACTACCAAAAGTTGTGATGAAAAAGTTCAATAACGTGGTCGAAGGAAATAGCATAAAGCGTTTCCACGTTGGTTTTACTTTAAAAGTGAAACGACAATTCATGAAAAATGAAAAAACAATAGCTAAACACCAAGCAGCAATATGAGCAAAGAGCCAATCGCTTAGTTCGCCGCCTAGCACAATGATTAGCTCGAGGAACAGTAGATACGTGAGATAGTAAAAGGCAGTATTCGCTAAACCCACTAGGCCAAAGCGGACTAGCTGTTCAAAAGTGCGCTTACTAAGCTTCATTAAAAATCCTATGACTATGTTTTCTTCTGTATGCGGTTTCTTAAGTATCGATGTACCGATAGGATGATCTCGAAATGGAAAGAACCAGTTATAAGATAACAGCCTAACTATAGTCTAGTTTCAGGGTAAAAATCAGAGCAATCCTGCTTTTACAACAAGCAAATAACACTCTAGATAGGGCCTTCCTGCTAGCGGAAAGTGCTCCGGTAATGCGATTCGATGGCCGGTGCACAATCCAAAATGTTGTAGGCTCGAACGCCCGCAAGAAGCTAAATTGACGCTGACAAAGCGAACTGGTGGCACCTTGAAAGGGCGACGCCTAGAGTAGGGCTGCTTCCCACCAGGCGATACCCGCCAGCACGGGGAGCAACTGGGTGGCAAACAGGGCGGAGTCAAAACGTAGCACCCCATAGTCACCCTCAGAGAAGTACTCGGCGCGCACGGTCCGAACCCCGCCCGGACCAGACACGACCATCTGAATCCCGCGGTCGGTCACCTGGAAATCACAAGCCGACAAGTGGTGCTTATCGAAATACCTAAGCTGCTGCAGTTCCGGCTCAAAAGACCAAAACTCGCTGGCGCCCTGCTCACCAAAGCCCAAACACCAAGCGGAATGCTGCTGACCGTAAGTATCAGCCTCCGCCTCTGTGGGCACACCCCCATACAGGTGCGGGCGACTACCCGCCAAGGGTCCAAAACCGGGTGCAGGGGAGGGAAGCTCGGATTCAGCCCCGAAGCGCTCCCGGCTAATTAACAGCGGGTCGCAATCAAAACGGGCCGAAGCGCTAAAGCGGCTAGAGACCACCATGAAATCACCCAGGTCCGAAGACAAAACCGTCTCCGACAGGCGACTAGTGCGAGCAAAACGCAACTCGGTCACGCGCTGCGGATCCCCCTCCACGACCGGACCCAAGGCATCCAAAGCTAGGGGAGTGGCAGCGCGGCGGGCCTTCAAGGCGGCCTTAAACTCCTTATGGAAGGGCAGCTTCTGCGCCCACTTCCACTGCTTATCCTCTGGCAACTTCTGGGCCTTCACATAAGCCTTCGGGGGACGAGTCTCAAAAGCCTTCGCCAGCTTGCTCAAGCTGCCACCTTCAGCTTCAAACAGGCGCAGTGTGGCCAAAAGGGCGGTGGCGAAAATCAGGGTGAACCGCTCCGGCACCCCACAGGTCAACGGATGCTTCAGCTGCAATGCTGCGCCCGCGGCGTCCGAGCCCGGCCGGGCTGCCGGCCAATCCACCTGCCCCAACCAAGGCTCAGTCGAAAGCGCACCCGGGGCCTCCACCTGCACGCCAGAGGCGTCAACAAACAGGCTGCTACCGGTGTAGCTGGCCAGCGGATTCTGCAACCACACCTGCGGCTCATGGGCACGAATGACCTCCGGGCCCTGCGCCTCCAACTGGCTTTCTGTATCCGGCTGGGTACCGGACTGGCCCTCAAAATCAACCGGGGGATAGAGCGCATTTAAGGGCGTACTCAAGTGCCAACAGGGTTGACCATCCCCATCAAAAACCACAAACAATAGCTGCTGGCGGCCCTTCACCTCCGGGTCCCAAGGCGTAAAACAACGCGTGGTAAACGGACCCGACAGACCCAACTCCGCCTGCCATCGCTCACGCACCTCAGGCGCAAAATCCACCTGGAAAGACGGCAAATCCGGCAGGCCAGAAACCAGCACATCATCAGCGGGCGGCAGCGCCTCAAAAGTCGCCCACCCGTCCAAAGTTACCGACTTAAAAGCGCCTGCCGGGACGCCCTCGTCATCAGTAGCAGCTAGAGTGATCGCCACCTGGCCCGCCAAGTACGGCTCCTTAAACGGGTTCGTAATGCCCTCCCAGCGGGACGCAAACGGACGCAGCGCATCCACCTGCTGCTGCAGGGCCTTCCGGGACTCCTTATCCAAACCCGGATCCGCTAGTTCTGCCTCGAACTGCGCCAGCTGCTCATCGGAGCCAACCAGCCACTGCCAAGCGGGCATGCCAACCAAAAAATCTGCCAAAGTGTAATCCATGTCTCCAAGTAAAGCAGTAGGTCCCAAGGTCGTCAAATATGAGCCTGTATCTGCCTACCTGACAGTAATTTTCTGGCCCCATCCCACCTCAAAACCTTACCTCCCGGAGTGTGGGTGGGTGCTGAGGGTGCGGTCGGGCATTTGCGGGCTTGTCCCGCAAGGGCGGCAGCGCCCACACACACCCGGGAGGAATAGAGACTGCTTTGGGGCCTCACCCGTATGGGCGGCTTTGGGGAAAGCAAAACCGCGCCCTCGCCAAAAGGCAAAAGGACGCGGTCACGCTTAGCCGGGCTTAAACCGGTCTAGGTAATGGGGGGAGCCCCTAGTCCATTAGGGCCTCACCCGTATCGGCTTCCGTCCCGGCATTCAGCTGCGCATCATGCAGGCGACGGTAAGCGCCATTGGCGGCCAGCAGCTCCCGGTGGGTACCCTGCTCCACGACGTTACCGTTCTCCATCACCACGATCAGGTCCGCATCGCGAATCGTGGACAGGCGGTGGGCAATGACGAAACTGGTACGACCCGAACGCAGTTTGTTCATGGCATGCTGCACCAGCACTTCGGTACGAGTATCGACGGAGCTGGTTGCCTCATCCAGTATCAGAATCTGCGGGTCGGCCAGGAAGGCACGAGCAATGGTCAGAAGCTGACGCTCACCATTCGAAATACCGCCACCGGACTCATCCAAGTGTGTCTGGTAGCCATCGGGCAGGGAGCGGATAATGCGGTCCACATTGGTGGCCTTCGCTGCGGCAATGACCTCTTCTTCCGTGGCCCCGACCTTACCAAAGGCCAGGTTTTCCATAATGGAACCGGTGAACAGCCAAGTATCCTGCAGCACCATGCCAATGCGGGAACGCAGGTCATCACGCTTCAAATCCAGCGTATTAATCCCGTCCACATAGATCGCGCCCGAGTCAATCTCATAGAAACGCATCAGCAGGTTCACCAGGGTGGTCTTACCGGCACCCGTCGGGCCCACGATCGCGACCGTGTGACCGCGCGGAACCTCCAGGGTCAAGTCGGTAATGATCGGCTTGCCGGGCACGTAGCTGAAGTCCACGTCGCGGAAGGAAACCGCCAGGTCCTTACCGTCCTGGGCGGGATCCTCATGCGGAGCCCCGGCTGCACGGTCTTGCTCCGTACGCACATCATCGCTGAGCTCTTCGGCATCCAGGAACTCAAAGACACGCTCCGCACTGGCCGCGCCAGACTGTAGCATCGAAGCCATCGACGCCAGGGTCGAAAGCGGCTGAGTGAACTGACGCGAGTACTGAATGAAGGCCTGCACGTCACCCAGGGTCATGGTGCCCGAGGCAACCTTATAGCCGCCGGCCACCGCGATCATCACGTACGCGAGGTTCGACAGCAGCACCATTAGCGGCATCATCGCAGAAGAGAAGAACTGCGCCTTAAAGGTGGACTGCTGAACCTGCGAGTTCGCGGCCTCAAAGTTCTGTGCGAACTGCTCCTGCAGCCCGTACAGGGTGGTCACTTCCTGGCCGGTGAAGGCCTCTTCAACCACGCCCGAAACCTGGCCGGTGGCCTTCCATTGGGCAGAGAAGTGCGGTTTGGCCTTCTTCACCACGAACCCACCAATGATCATCGCGAAGGGGATGATAATCAGGGTCAGTAGCGCCAACTGCCAAGAGATCCAGAACATCATGCCCAGCATGCCAAACAGCGTCAAAATGCTGGTCAGCAGCTGCGTCATGGTCTGCATCAGCGTCTGCGTAATATTGTCAATATCGTTGGTAACGCGCGAAAGCAGGTCACCACGCGAAGACCCATCCAGGTACGCCAGGGTCACCCGGTCGATCTTATCCTGCACCTGGCGGCGCATACGGTAACCGGTATTCTGCACCACGATACGCATCATCAGGCCGGCAATAAAGGAAATTACCGAGGACGCTACATAGATCGCCACAACCAAACCCAGGGTCTTGGCTAGGGCATTCCAGTCCGTGCCCGCCCCCGGGTTCAGGTTCATGGCTTCCACCATGGAGGCAATATCGCCCTTACCCTGAGCCTTCAGGCCCGCAATCAGCTGGGCTTTAGTGACCCCGGCGGGCATCTTCGAGTTAAAGATCCCCTCAAAGACAATATTCGTAGCATTACCCAGGATCTTCGGGGCAGCCACAGATCCGGCCACCGCCAGGGCGGTAAATAGCAGGATCAGGTTTAGACGTAGTCGTTCCGGTTTCAACCAAAGGATCAGGCGCAGCATCGTGCCCTTGAAGTCTTTGGTCTTACGTGTGGGGTCAGCGCCCCGACCATGATGACTCATTTGGCGGCCTCCTCTGCATCGATCTGGGAATCAACGATTTCCTTATACGTCTCACAGGTCTCTAGTAGTTCCTGATGCTTACCCAAGCCCACCAGGCGACCGGCATCAATGACCATGATCTGGTCCGCCAGCTCAATGGTGGATACGCGCTGGGCGACCATAAACACGGCCGCGTCCCCAATCGCCTCGGGCAGGGCCGCACGTAGGCGAGCCTCCGTCGCATAGTCCAGGGCAGAGAAAGAATCATCAAAAATGTACAGGTCCGCGTGACGGTACAGGGCCCGCGCAATGGTCAGGCGCTGACGCTGACCGCCAGAGAAGTTCTTACCGCCCGTATCCACGTGCGCATCCATGCCGTCATCTAGGCGAGAGACAAACTCCCAAGCCTGCGCGGCCTCGAGCGCGAAACGCACCCGCTCCTTCACCTGATCAGTAATCTGATCCTCCGGTAGGGAGGCGACCGAAGAAGCGATCGTCCCAGAGAACAGGTACGCGGTCTGCGGGACGTAAGCAATATGCTGACGCAGCGTGGGCAGGTCGTACTCACGCAGGTCCTTATCATTCACGCTAATCCGGCCCTCAGACGGATCGATTAGGCGAGGTAGCAGGGCCGCCAACGTGGACTTACCCGAACCGGTCGAACCGATCACCGCGGTGGTCGTCCCCGGCTTCAGGACCGCCGAAATCCCGGCGATCACGGGAACTTCCGCACCCGGGTACTGGACGGACACGTCCTCGAACGCGAAGGTTGTGGGGGTGGAATCCGCCTGCGGGGCGGGTAGCTTAATTGCGCCCTCGTCAGAGGAAATCACGGGCTTGGTCTTCAGGACCTCACCGCAACGGTCCGCACACACAGCCGCGCGCGGGATCATCATGAACATGAAGGACAAGACCATGACCGCGAAGAAGATCTGCATCAGGTAGTTCAAGAAGGCGACCATCGCGCCCACTTCCATATTCCCCGAGTCAATCCGGATCGCGCCGAACCAGATCACGGCCGAGGACGCCAGGCCAATAATAAGGTTCACGGCCGGGTTCATAATGGAGAAGACCTTACCGATACCAAGGTTGGTATCGCGCAGGTTCTGGTTGGCCGTATTGAAGCGTTCACTTTCGGCTTCTTGACGGACAAAGGCGCGGATTACGCGGGCACCGGTCAGCTGCTCACGCAGGACCGCGTTGATGGCGTCCGTACGCTTCTGGGACAGCTTGAACAGGGGCTGGAGTTTGTACATCAAAATGCCCATGACCACAGCCAATAGTGGGACCACCACGACTAGTAGTAGGGACAGTCCGGCGTCCTGACGGATAGCCATAATGACGCCACCAATACCCATAATGGGGGACATGATGATGAAGGTCAGGCCCATAATGGTCAGGCCCTGAATCTGCTGAATATCGTTGGTGGCGCGGGTAATCAGGGACGCAGCCTCGAAATCGTGCATTTCCGTGCGGGAGAATTTCTGCACGGTCGCGAAGGTATCGCGGCGAATATCGTGACCCATGCGAGTACCGGTGCGCGCCCCAAAGTACAGGGCCATTAGGCTGGCCAGTAGCTGAATGCCGGTCATCCCCAGCATGATCCAGCCGTAGTACATGATCTTTCCGGTATCACCGGTGACAACGCCCTTATCAATAATGTCGGCGTTAAGTGATGGCAACCAGAGGTTGGCAATTGTTTGTACGATCTGCAAGAAAACCACTAGCAGGATTTCCCACTTATAGGGTTTTGCATAGTACTTTAGAAGTCTAAAGAGCATAAAAATCCTTTCTACCTATAGATGCTACTCCTGACCGGAGTTTTCAGAACCGAAACTGGTAGAAAAAGGGCGCTTCTTTTGGGCATCTCACATAGGATGTGAGCTGGGTTAAAGAAATCCCCCGCCAGTGCCTCCAAGGAGGACTGACGGGGGATTTATCTAGTTTTGCTTGCCTTAGCGGTTCGACATCCGAACGCCGGGCGTGACGTGATCGATCTCAGGCTGCGCAGCTAATTCCTTAGCTAGCGCCTCGAGCTCGTTCAGGTCAGCACAGTTCAGCGACCAGGTAATGAAAGTGGTGCTGCCAATGGCAACGGAGTCACTTTCACACTTGTGCTTCTGGGCTAGTTCCTTGAGCTTGGCATCAAAAGCCAGTGGTACCTGACCGTCCTGGAATCCTTCTACAATGGGATCCTTTGGGTTCAGTTCCAGGTCGAAACTGGCCGGCTGCCCGGTTCCTGGGGCGGGCGTGCCCGCCGGGGAAGAACCAGAGCCCGGTTCGGCAGTGCCTTCTGGCGTTAGCGGAACGGATTGACTCTGAGGTGGTTTCACGGTTTCCTCGCTGGGGTTAGGGCTGGGAGTAGCGGAAACAGTCTTCGAAGTGCCCGATTCCGGGGTCTTCGCTTCGTCTGCTGCCGAACTACACGCACCCAGTCCAAACACCAGGGGGAACGTGAGGGCTAGAGCTGCTCCTTTTCGCGTCATTCGCATCAGCGCCACCAGCGGTAGTAACCGCCGTTGTAGTAGCTGCGGCTACGAACAGTGAAGGAAGTAGTCGCAACCCTAGTGGTCTTGGAATCAACCGCAATCAGGTTGTGCGAGCCCGCACTGATGTAGTAGGACAGGCGCCACGGGACGCGGACCATACCGAAACGGTCAGCGTAGGCAGAGCCTAGGTAGGAACGCTGGTTATCAACGTAGAAGGTAATCCGAGCATTCGGGGTGAAGTTGTAACCACGAACCTCAGTGCTGCCACCCTGGTAGAGGTAGTACTGAGACATGAATAGGCTCGGGTTGGTAACCGGAGTCGGCTTGGGATCCGGACGCGGGGTCGGCTTCGGATCGGGCTGCGGGGTCGGCTTCGGATCGGGCTGCGGGGTCGGCTTCGGGTCAGGCTGCGGGGTCGGCTTAGGTGCCGGCTTCGGGTCTGGCTTCGGAGCGGGCTTGGGATCTGGCTTCGGGGTCGGCTTGGGGGCCGGGGTCGGTTCCGGAGTCTCACCCAACTGTTCAGCTAGGGCATCGGTAGCCTTCTTAGCGTTCAAAAGCCCAGTGCCACAGCCCTTGGTGCAAGAAGCTAGCGGCTTGGTGTTCTCAGTCAGCAGGTCACGGACCTCATCGAAGGTCAGATCGGGATCCATAGCCTTCAGTAGGGTAGCGACACCAGCGACGTGCGGAGCAGCCTGAGAGGTGCCCTGCATCTGACCGTAGGTGAAGGAACGCTGAGTGGTGCGACCAGAGTCCACGGTGGAAAGAATCGTGCCGTTCTTGTAGTGGGCATCGCCACCGGGGGCAGTCAAGTCAATCCGACGTCCGTAGTTAGAGAAGTAGGAAAGCTTACCGGTCGGACCAGAAGCAGCCACGGTGATCACGTTATCGCAGTTAGCGGGAACGGAGTTGCGGGCATCCTTAGCCTCATTACCAGCAGCCACCACGATTACGGCACCGCGGCGGGTAGCTTCGTTAATCGCATCCTGGTAGTAGCGAGGGCAGGTGTTCGAAGCGCCACCTAGGGACATATTGATGACCTTAGCGGGGTGTTCGTTTACCGGTACGCCTGGGACCTTACCGCCGGAAACCCAAGTAATAGCAGCGGCAATATCAGCAGAGGTACCACCGCACTTACCTAGGGCGCGGGCGTGAATCAGGCTAGCTTCGGGAGCAATACCCGAAATGCCTTCGCGGTTGTTCTGGGTGGCAGCAATGATGCCGGCCACGTGCGAACCGTGCCAAGAGGAAGAAATGAAGCGGTCAGGCTTGTTGTAACCACAAGCATCCTTTTCAGTCCAGTCGCCCTCATCATTCGGGTCGTCGTCACGGCCATCGCCGTCACGAGAAATCCGGGCACTGGAAATGAAGTCGTAACCGCCTAGGTAGCGATCACGTAGGTCGGGGTGGTTGATGATGCCAGAGTCAATGACGGCGACAGTCGCGCCGCGACCCTTGGTGTGACGCCATGCGCCCTGCACATCAATGCCCCATTCCTTGTGTAGAGACCACTGTTCTTCGAAACGGGGATCGTTCGGAGCTTCAGGGGTTTCTTCACTGACTTCGGCAAGCTGTTTAACCTCAATGTCGGGTTCGACGTATTCGACGTTGGGGTTAGCGGAAACACGCTCCATGAAGCGCTTAGCGTCAGCCTCATTTAGGGGCTTCTTTAGTTCAATGGTGGTAATCGAAGGTAGGGCAGCCTTGCCGCCTTCAACCTGGGTACCAGCCTGGGAAGCGGCCCGGGCTACGCGATCTTGCGTGCTGGAGCTGAGCTTCTGGGCGGTATTTTCATGACGGCTGGAATCAGTAACAGTCCGAGCGTCACGGGTGCCTTCCTTGAACTTCACCACGAAGCGCTTAGTTAGCTTCTGACCGTAAGTGTCAGCTGACGTAGATACAGGATGGGTATCGGCTTCAGCCTGGGCGCTTACGGGGACAAGTACAGTCGCTGCCAAAGCGGCCACTGCTAGAGTCGCGTAAGTTCTTTTCACGCTATCCCCCTCTTTTAGATTGAATATCGGGTTTTTTGCTGAAAAACAGTCAAAATGACTTCTAGTCCGAAATAGTTACTAACAAAAGTAAAAATTTCTCAGCCGAACTAATCAGCTAAAAAGTATTAGATTGCCAATTTCTGCGCAATCTACTTTTTTAGAATAGCGAAAACTGTGACCTGATGCATAAGCTGTTAAATACCTATGCATTTCCCCACCTATGGTGAGAAACTTGAAGGGAATAGCGTCAACCGCCAACCGTAATCGAGGAGGATTCGTGAGCTCACCGGCCCAGAACCCCGAAACTGAAGAACTGCTAGACCAGCTCCAAGAATCAGATATCCATCCACGTCCGGCCAGTAAAGACGAGGTCGAAACCGTCGCCGCCGACGGCTCCAACTCGCCCACCTCGCACCGAATTGGCCTACTAACCAGCGGTGGCGACGCCCAAGGCATGAACGCTGCCGTCCGCGCCGTTGCCCGTACCGCCCTAGCCATGGGTGTCCAGCCCTGCGCCATCATGGAAGGCTGGCAGGGAGCCTGCGACGGGGGAGACCGCATCCGCCCCCTCGGCTGGTCCGACGTCTCCTCCATCCTCAATAAGGGTGGCACCGTCATTGGTACCGCCCGCTCCAAAGACTTCCGTGAACACGAAGGTATGCGTCGCGCCGCCAAGAACCTAATTGATTACGGCATCGACCGCCTAATCGTTATCGGTGGTGACGGCTCCCTCACCGGCACCAACGAATTCCGCCTCCTCTGGCCCCAACTGATCAGTGAACTAAAGGAAATGGGCGAAATCACCGCCGAACAGGCCGACGCCCACCCCAACCTCATGATCTGCGGCCTAGTCGGCTCCATCGACAATGACCTAGTCGGCTCCGACATGACCATCGGTGCGGACTCTGCCCTACACCGCATCGTCGACGCCATCGACGCCATCTCTTCTACCGCCGCCTCCCACCAGCGCACCTTCGTCGTTGAGGTCATGGGTCGACACTGCGGTTACCTGCCCCTCATGGCCGGTATTGCCGGCGGCTGCGACTACGTCTTCATCCCCGAAGTACCGCCGGAAGATGGCTGGGAAGACGAACTAGCCAACAAACTGCGCGTAGGTCGTGCCGCCGGTCGTCGCGACTCCCTAGTCCTAGTGGCCGAGGGCGCTCAAGACCGTCACGGCAACCCCATTACCTCCCAACACGTCGCCGACGTCCTTTCCGAAAAGATGAACGAGGACGTCCGCGTCACCATCCTGGGTCACGTCCAGCGCGGTGGTTCCCCCAGCGCCTACGACCGCTGGATGAGTACCGTCCTTGGCTACGCTGCCGTCCAAGAAGTCCTGCGCGCCACCCCCGAAGACGAACCCCAGATCCTGGGTGTCCGCCACAACCGCGTGGCCCGCATCGACATGATGAAGGCCGTGAAGGACACCCGCTCCGTCGCGGGCCTGATCAAGGAAGGCGACTACACCTCGGCCGTGCGCCTGCGTGGTTCCTCTTTCGCGCAGATGATCCAGATCAACCGCATCATGTCCACCCCGCCGTCCTACGCCCCGGCCAACAAGGCCCTGGGAACCGACTGCGTCGAACCCCCGGCCCAGCAGCGCCTGGCGGAACTAGAGCAGACCACCGGCAAGGTTGAGCACGCCCGCAACGCGGTCCTAGATCACGTGGCCGCGCAGAGCCCGGAAGCGGCCTCGTCCCCGGGGCACGCCTGGGAAGAAGCCAGCCGCCCCGCCGCCGGCAAGCGCGTCGCCGTCCTACACGTTGGCGGTCTAGCCCCCGGTATGAATACCGCCGCTCGCGCGGCCGTCCGCATTGGCATCGACAAGGGCATGACCGTCCTGGGTGTCCAGGGCTCCTTCAAGGGCCTGATCGACAATAAGGTCGAGGAACTCAGCTGGGATGGCGTCGAAGGCTGGGCCTTCGAAGGTGGTGCCGAACTAGGTACCCGCCGCCCCGTCCCGACCGTCGAGGAACTCTACTCCCTAGGTCGCGCCATTGAAAACAACAATATTGACGCCATGATCATCATCGGTGGCTTCAATGCCTACCTGTCCGCCTACGAGCTGGTCAAGGAACGCGAACGCTACCAGGCCTTCAATATTCCGATCATCTGCGTCCCGGCCTCCATCGACAACAACCTACCCGGTTCAGAACTGTCGATCGGCGCCGATACCGCACTAAACAACGCGGTTTGGGCCCTAGACCGGATCAAGGAATCCGCCGCCGCTTCCCGCCGTTGCTTCGTGGCTGAAACCATGGGTCGCCGCTGCGGCTACCTGGCCCTCATGTCTGGTATCGCTTCTGGTGCGGAACTTACCTACCTGCACGAAGACGGCCTGACCCTGGAGCAGCTTAACCGTGACGCCCTGCGCATGCGCGAGTCCTTCGAGGGTGGCCGCCGCCTATTCATGGTCCTAGTCAATGAGGAAGCCTCCAAGCTTTACAACCGCGACTTCCTAGCTCGCGTCTTCGAAAGCGAAGGCCGTGGCCTCTACGACGTCCGCCACACCGCGCTGGGTCACCTGCAGCAGGGTGGCTCGCCAACCCCCTTCGACCGTCTACTGGCAACCCGCCTAGTCTTCCACGCGATGGACTGGGTAGAGCGCACCCTGGTCGAAGAAGATGCCCTTAACGAGGCCGCCGGTCACGGTTTGGCTCGTCGGGTCCCGCCGGCCGCGAAGGCTGTTTACATTGGCCTGACCGAGGACGCGATTGAGACCGCCCCCATTGACCGCATGATGGAGGTCGTTGAGGTTGAAAACCGCCGCCCGCGCTTCCAGTGGTGGATGGGCTTGCGTCCGGTTTCCGAGGTGGTTTCCATGCCTTCTCGCATCAGCGGGGAACCGCACGCGATCCCGATCGCGGACGCCTGAGGCGCTTTGAAAAACTGAATAAACATCCCTCTTGCTACCAATAATTGTTGGCTTCCTTACGTGAAGACCTGAATTAAGCAAGGGGGATGTTTTCTTATATATAGGTTGTGTTCTTTATATATAAGGTGCTTTTTGTTGAGATTTCGCCTAAAAGTCCCCTATCTAGTGCAGTGCTTGCAGAAACCGTTAGGCTTGAATGTGGCTTGCAGTGTGCGTAGGGCCTAGGTCCCGTGCGCCGTGAGTCGACTGAAACTATAGCTTTAAGAACTAGAAAGACAGTAAGGTGCCCAGTCACAACCAGCATGAGACCGACGTGCTAATCGTCGGTGCCGGCCCGGCCGGTTCCTCAGCTGCGCACTACCTAGCCCAACAGGGCGTACAGGTCACCCTAGTCGACAAAGCAGTCTTCCCCCGCGACAAAATCTGCGGTGACGGCCTCACCCCCGCAGCCGTTAACGAACTAGCCCTCATGGGTATCAACACCGACGGCTGGATGCGCAACCTAGGCCTCCAAGTAGTCGGTGGGGGACACGACATCAAATTCCCCTGGCCCGAACAGCGCAGCCTACCCGGCTTCGGCATGGCCCGCTCCCGCATGGAACTAGACGAAGAACTAGTCCGCCACGCCGTTAAATCCGGCGCCGAACTAATCGAAGGCGTCACCGTCAACGAACTCATCACCGACCACGACGGTCGCGTAATTGGCGCCAAGGGCCAAAAGGGCCGCGGTCAAGACGCCGAAACCTACGAATACCGCGCCCGCCTAGTAGTCGACGCCGGCGGCGTCGCCGCCCGCCTAGCCACCAGTGCCGGCCGGACCGCCCTCGAAAAGCGCCCTATGGCCGTGGCCGCCCGCACCTACTTCACCTCACCCCTAGGTGACACGGACTGGATGATCTCACACCTAGAACTATGGGACGGCAAGCCCGGAGAATCCAACCTACTACCCGGATACGGCTGGATCTTCCCCCTCGGAAATGGACGAGTCAACGTTGGCCTAGGCTCCGTCTCTTCCACCAAGGCGGCCACCAAACTGCCCTACAAGCAGATCTTCCAAGCCTGGACCCAGAACCTACCCGAAGAATGGGGCTTCACCCCCGAAAACCAAGACGGGCCGCTACGCTCTGCCGCGCTACCCATGTGCTTCAACCGTAAGCCGCAGTACCATGCCGGCCTAGCCATTACCGGTGACGCCGCCGGCCTTGTATCCCCCTTCAATGGGGAAGGCATTGCCCCGGCCCTAGCCGCTGGACGCTACCTAGCCCAGGCCTACGCTTCGGCTCGCTCCCGCCAGACCATCCACGGTTTCGACTTGGCTATGGAAGCCTACCCGCAAGCCCTCAAACAGCAGCTGGGTGGCTACTACACGCTGGGACGCATCTTCGTGCGCCTCATCGAAAAACCCCAAATCATGCGCGCCTGCACCAAATACGGGCTGCCGCGCAAGCACCTAATGAAACTGGTGCACAAGCTGCTCTCTGACGGTTACGAGCGCCAAGGTGGCGACCTCAACGACCGCATCATCCAGACTCTTGCTAAGGTGGTGCCTTCCGCATGATGAACCACCGCCAAAAACTCACCCGGTACCTTCGGGAAAACCTAGTCACCTCAATTAAGGAGACCAAATGAACGGTTACTTGCCACTACTGATTATGGCGATTGCGGCCCTAGTCCTAGCCCTCGGCGGTCTAGGCGCATCCGCGATTCTGGGTCCCAGTAAGAAGAACCGGGTAAAAACCGAAAACTACGAGTGCGGTATTGACCCCGCACCCCACCAGGAAACCTCCGGACGTTTCCCCGTCAAGTACTACCTCGTGGCCATGACCTTCATCATCTTCGACATCGAAGTGGTCTTCATGTACCCGTGGGTAGTGAACTTCGTGGGCCTAGGTGGCGTCGTCTTCATCTTCATGATGACCTTCGTCGCCCTCATCACCATCCCCTTCGTATACGAGTGGCGCCGCGGCGGCCTCGAATGGGACTGAACGGAACGACCAAAGGATAAAAGGGAAAATAAATGGGTATTGAAGAAAAACTCCCCGCCGGCATTGCGCTAACCAGCGTGGAAAAGGTCCTAGGTCTGGCCCGTAAAGCCTCCGTCTGGCCTGTCACCATGGGTCTAGCCTGCTGCGCGATCGAAATGATGGCTACCGGTACACCCCGCTATGACATCTCCCGCTTCGGCATGGAAGTCTTCCGCGCTTCCCCCCGTCACGCGGACCTGATGATCGTCTCTGGCCGTGTCTCACACCGCATGGCCCCGATCGTCCGCCGCGTCTACGACTCCATGCCCGAACCCAAGTGGGTTATCTCCATGGGTGCCTGCGCTTCCTCTGGCGGCATGTTCAACAACTACGCCGTAGTTCAGGGCTGTGACCACATCGTCCCCGTGGACGTCTACCTGCCCGGCTGCCCGCCCCGCCCCGAAGCTCTGCTAAACGCCATCTTCACCCTGCACGACTACATGCGCACCCAGCCGCTGGGTGTGGACCGCGTAGCTGCGGCCCGAGCCGCTGAAAAGGCCGCGCTAGAGGCCACCCCGACCCACCAGATGAAGGGACTGCTAGCATGAGCGAAAACCTCCCCGAAAACCTAGAAGAAGGCCAGATTAGCGCCGAGGGCGGCACCGCCGCTTCCGTGCAGGCCTTCCGTAGCGCCCCCGAACCCACCCAGGTGGGGGAGCGACGCGGCCTCTTCAGCCACGGCGGCTCCGGCGACACCACCGGCTTCGGTGGCCTAGTCGAACCGATCATGCTGCCCGGTGAAAGCCCCCGACCCTACGGCTCCTGGTTTGACTCCGTAGTCGACATCCTGGAAGAACTACTCACCGAAGATGGCCTAGCCGTCCGTGACGTCATCCAGCGCGTCGTTGTCGACCACGACGAACTGACCATCTACGTGGCCCGCGAACACATCCTGCAGGTCTGCCAGCACCTACGTGACGACCAAGACCTACGCTTCGAACTCTGCCTAGGTGTTTCTGGCGTTCACTACCCGGCACAGGAAGGCGCCGAACTACACGCCGTCTACCACCTCATGTCGATCACCCACAACCGGGTGCTACGACTAGAGGTCACCTGCCCCGACAGTGACCCGCACATCCCCACCGTCGTTCCCGTCTACCCCGGCAACGACTGGCATGAGCGTGAAACCTGGGACCTAATGGGCATCGTCTTCGACGGCCACCCGCACCTCACCCGTACCGCCATGCCCGATGACTGGGTAGGCCACCCGCAGCGTAAGGATTACCCGCTAGGCGGCATTCCCGTCGAATACAAGGGTGCCACCGTACCGCCCGCCGATACCCGGAGGTCATACAACTGATGAGCCAGCAACCAATCTTCACCGCCACCGGCCCGGCACTGGACGAAGAAGACCTAAACGAACTCGTCGCCTCCGGCGGCGACTGGGATGACATCGTTAACGAGCTCCACAAGCTCTCATCTGAACGCATCGTCGTCAACATGGGTCCGGTCCACCCGTCCACCCACGGCGTGCTGCGTCTAATCCTAGAAATCGACGGCGAAACCGTCCGTGAACTACGCGTCGGCACCGGCTACCTACATACCGGTATCGAAAAGAACATGGAATACCGTACCTTCGCGCAGGGCTCCACCTTCGCGACCCGTATGGACTACGTCGCCCCCATGTTCAACGAGGCCGCCTACGTCCTAGCCGTCGAAAAGGCCCTAGGCATCACGGACCAGATCCCCGAACGTGCCAACCTGATTCGCGTCATGATGATGGAACTCAACCGCATTGCCTCCCACCTAGTGGCAATCGGCTCCGGTGGTAACGAAATGGGCGCCACCACCATGATGACCATCGCCTTCCGTGGCCGCGAAAACGTCCTGCGCATCTTCGAATCCGTCACCGGCCTACGCATGAACCACGCGTACCTACGCCCCGGCGGCGTCGCCCAGGACCTACCCCCGGGCACCACCGACTGGGCCCGCGAACTACTGCCCTCACTGCGCCGCGACATTGGCCAGCTACAGGCACTAACCCAAGAAAACCCGATCTTCAAGGCCCGTCACGTAGACGTCGGCTACATGCCGCTAGCTGCCGGCCTGGCCCTAGGCCTAACCGGTCCCTGCATCCGCGCTGCCGGCCTACCGCTAGACATGCGTAAGATGCGCCCCTACTGCGGTTACGAAACCTTCGACTTCAACGTCCCCGTCCGGGACAAGTCGGACGCCTACAACCGTGTGCAGGTGCGATTCGAAGAATGCTACGAATCCCTGCGCATCGTCTACCAGTGCCTAGACCGCCTAGACGCCTGCAACGGCGCCCCGGTCATGGTCGAAGACAAGAAGATCGCCTGGCCCGCCCAACTGTCCGTCTCTGCTGACGGCCAGGGCAACTCGCTGGAACACATCCGCGAAATCATGGGCGAATCCATGGAATCCCTCATCCACCACTTCAAGCTGGTCACTGAAGGCTTCCACGTCCCCGCCGGCCAGGTCTACCAGACCGTTGAACACGCCAAGGGCATCATGGGCGTCCACCTAGTCTCTGACGGTGGCACCCGACCCTACCGTGCACACTTCCGCGACCCGTCCTTCTCAAACCTTCAGTCTCTAGCCATGATGACCGAAGGCGGCCAGCTGGCCGACGTGGTTGTCTCCCTTGCATCCGTTGACCCCGTACTTGGAGGTGTGGACCGCTAATGAACGCGTACGCTCCCGAAGTTGAAGCGCGACTACGCGCCGAAGCCGCAGAAATCATGTCCCGCTACCCGGCCGGACACGAACGTTCCGCGTTGCTGCCCATGCTGCACCTAGTGCAGTCCGAGGACGGCTTCATCACCGCCGCCGGCATCACCCTCTGCGCCGACATGCTGGGCCTAACCCGCCCCGAGGTCTCTGCGGTAGCCACCTTCTACACCCAGTACAAGCGCCACCCCAACGGTGACTACACCGTCGGCGTTTGCACCAACGCACTCTGTGCCGTCATGGGTGGCGACGAAATCTACGAAACCCTGCACGAACACCTGGGAATCGGACACGAAGAAACCACCGAAGACGGCAAGATCACCATCGAACGCCTCGAATGCAACGCCGCCTGTGACTACGCCCCCGTAATCATGGTCAACTGGGAATTCTTCGACAACCAGACCCCCGAAAAGGCCGTCAAACTAGTTGACGACCTACGTGCCGGACGCCCGGTCGCACCCACCCGCGGCCCGGACCAAGTCCCCACCTTCAAGGAAGTCTCACACACCCTCGCCGGATTCGACGACGGCCTAGCCAACCAGGGACCCGCCGCTGGCGAAGCCTCCCTCCTAGGCCTACGCCTGGCCCGCGAAAACCAGTGGACCGCGCCGGAAGTCACCCCCGACGCCCTGACCGATCAGCAGAAAGGGGAATGACGGATGAGCATCGTAAAACCCGCTTCCAAGCTGACCCCCGTCCTCACTGACATGTGGGACCGGGAACGCTCCTGGAACCTCGAATCCTACCGGGCAAACGGCGGCTACGAAGGCCTCGAAAAAGCCCTCAAAATGGAACGCTCCGAACTAGTCGACATGATCAAGGCCTCCGGCCTACGCGGTCGTGGCGGCGCCGGCTTCCCCACCGGCCTCAAGTGGTCCTTCCTGCCCCCGGACGACGGCAAAGCCCGCTACCTAGTGGTCAACGCCGACGAATCCGAACCCGGCACCTGCAAAGACATCCCCACCATGATGGCCAACCCGCACGTCCTCATCGAAGGCGTTGCGATCACCTCCCACGCCATCCGCTGTGAACACGCCTTCATCTACCTACGTGGTGAAGTCGTCCACGTCTACCGCCGCCTCATGAACGCCGTTCGTGAAGCCCGCGAAGCCGGCCTCATCGGCCAGGGCGTTGGCCCCAACGGTGACTTCAACCTAGAAATCACCGTCCACGCCGGCGCTGGCGCCTACATCTGTGGTGAAGAAACCGCCCTCCTAGACTCCCTAGAAGGACGCCGCGGTCACCCCCGACTCAAGCCCCCGTTCCCCGCGGTCGCCGGCCTCTACGCCCGCCCCACCGTGGTCAACAACGTCGAATCCATCGCCTCCGTCCCCGGTATCCTACGGAACGGCAACGAATGGTTCGGCGCTATGGGCACCGAAAAGTCCAAGGGTCACGGCATCTTCTCCATCTCCGGACACGTCAAGCACCCCGGACAGTTCGAAGCTCCTTTCGGTATCACCATGCGGGAACTAATCGAAATGGCCGGCGGTATCCGCGACGGACACAAGCTAAAGTTCTGGACCCCCGGTGGTTCCTCCACCCCGATCTTTACCGAAGAAGAACTCGACATCCCGCTCGATTACGAATCTGTCGGTGCGGCCGGCTCCATGCTGGGTACCCGCGCGCTGCAGGTCTTCGACGAAACCACCTCGGTGGTGCGCGTAATCGCCCGCTGGACCGAGTTCTACCAACACGAATCCTGTGGTAAGTGCACCCCCTGCCGTGAAGGTACCTACTGGCTCAAGCAGGTCATGCTGCGCCTAGAAGCCGGACAGGGCCAACCCGGGGATATCGACCTACTACTAGACGTAGCCGGAAACATTGCCGGAAAGAGCTTCTGCGCCCTCGGCGACGCCGCAGCCACCCCGATCTCCTCTGGCATCAAGCGCTTCCGCGAAGAATTCGAAGCCGGCCTCACCACGCCCGCCCGCGAACTCTTCCCCTACGAAGCGTCCTCGGTCTTCAACAACAAGGAAGGAAACCGATGAGCAACCTGGTATCACTGACCATCGACGGAAAAGCCGTCGAAGTGCCCGCCGGCACGCTGATCATCCGGGCCGCAGAACAAGCCGGAATCCGCATTCCCCGCTTCTGTGACCACCCGCTGCTCAAGCCGGCCGGCGCCTGCCGCCAGTGCCTAGTAGAGGTCGCCGCCCCGGACCGTGAAGGCAACGTCCGTCCCTTCCCCAAGCCGCAGGCCTCCTGCACCATGACCGTCATGCCCGGCATGGTGGTCAACACCCAGCGCACCAGCGAAGTCGCCGCCAAAGCACAGCGCGGCGTCATGGAATTCCTGCTGATCAACCACCCGCTAGACTGCCCCGTCTGTGACAAGGGCGGCGAATGCCCCCTCCAGAACCAGGCCCTAGCGAACGGCCGCGAAGACTCCCGCTTCACCGACGCGAAGCGCCTCTTCCCCAAGCCGATCACCCTGACCAGCCAGATCCTACTGGACCGCGAACGCTGCATCCTCTGCCAGCGTTGCGTCCGCTTCGCCGACCAGATCGCCGGTGACCCCTTCATTGCCCTCCAGGGCCGTGGCGGTGGCTCCTCCCCGGTCGACCACCACCTACACATGGGCGAACAGATCGGCACCTTCGACACTCAGGTCCTAGGTTTCACCGACTCTGACACCAACCCCACCGGCAACCAGCTCTCCGGCACTGAAAAGTACGCCGGCCCTGCTGGCCTACCCGGCGTGATTGGCTCGACCAACTTCGGTCCCACCCACGAGGGCGAGCTAGACGAATCCGGACGACCCTTCGCCTCCTACTTCTCAGGCAACGTCATCCAGATCTGCCCCGTTGGCGCACTAACCTCCGCCAGCTACCGCTTCCGCTCACGCCCCTTCGACCTGGTCTCCACCCCGTCTGTCACCGAACACGACGCCTCCGGTGCCGCGATTCGCATTGACGCCCGCCGTGGTCACGTTACTCGCCGCCTAGCCGGTGAAGACCCCCAGGTCAACGAAGAGTGGATTTCGGATAAGGACCGTTTCGCCTACACCTGGCAAGACCAGCCGCAGCGACTACGCACTCCGCTAGTCCGCAACGAAAACGGCGAACTGGTAGAAACCTCCTGGAACGAGGCCCTGCGCCTAGTGGCCGCCCGCGTGGCCGCCGACCAGCGCACCGCCTACCTACCCGGTGGCCGCCTCACCTTCGAAGACGCCTACGCCTGGGCCAAGTTCGCCCGCGTCGTAGGACGCACCAACGACATTGATCACCGCGTCCGCTTCGGTTCCGAAGAAGAACTTAGCTTCCTAGGGTCCGAGGTTGCCGGCACCGGTCTAGGTGTCACCTACGGTGAACTCGAAAACGCCGGTCACGTCCTGCTCGTGGGCCTAGAAACCGAAGACGAATGTGCTTCCGTGTTCCTACGCCTCCGCAAGGGCGTCCGCGCCGGTGGCGTCAAGGTCACCACCATCGCCCCCTACCTAAGCAACGGCTCCCTCAAGCTCTCTGCCAAGCTAGTGCAGGCCGCCCCGGGAACCGAACCGGAAGTTGTGGACGCGATTGCCGCCGGGGCTCCGCTAGCTGACCTGCTAGAGGAACTCAACGGGGGAGTGCTCCTAGTCGGTGAACGTGCCGCCCAGACCCGTGGCCTACTAAGCGCCCTCAGCCGCCTAGCCGCCCGCGCCAACGCCCGCCTCGCGTGGGTCCCGCGTCGTGCCGGTGAACGCGGCGGCGTCGAAGCCGGTACCCTGCCGAACCTACTACCCTTCGGTCGTACCGTCGCTGACGCTTCCGCCCGCGCTGACCTAATCACCGCCTGGGGTGCTGAACTACCGTCCACCACCGGACGTGACGCGCTGGCCATCCTCAGTGCCGCCCGCGAAGGCGCCCTCGACACCGTCTTCCTAGGCGGCGTCGACCTGCGCGACTTCCCGAACCCGGCCGAAGCCCGCGCAGCCCTCAAGGACACCTTCGTGGTCAGCCTCGAAGTCAACCAGACCGAAGCTACCGAACTAGCCGACGTGGTCCTACCCGTGGCCCCGCCGGTTGAGAAGCCCGGTACCTTCATCAACTGGGAAGGTCGCCTACGCCCCTTCGGCCAGGCACTATCCTCCACGGCCCTTGACGACCGTCAGGTCCTGACCCGCGTGGCCCGTGCGGCCGGCGTGGAACTGGGCATTGACACCCTCAAGGACCTCTACGCTGAAGTCAACGAACTAATGGAATGGGACGGACAGCGCACCAGCGCCCCCAACGCCCCGGCAGCCCCGCTACCGCAGGTCCAGCCCGGACAGGCCGTCCTCTCCACCAACAAGCTGCTAGTCGACGACGCCCTCACCCTAGCGGGCGCCACCGACCTGCGGGCCTCCGCCCGCCGGCCGATCGCCCGGATCTCCCGGGGAACTGCAGAACAACTGGGCATCAGCGCCGGACAGACCCTGCAACTCAGCACCGAGCTGGGAAGCCTAGAACTGCCCGTCGTACTGACCACCATGCCAGATAAGGTCGTTTGGGTACCGCAAAACAACGGTACCAACGTCCACGAAACGCTGGGCGCCAACGGCACCCTGGTAAACCTCACCGTGCTGGAGGTACGCAAGTGAACGCAATCTTCCCCCTCGGACCAAATGAATTTGTGCCCGCGGACTTCAGCCAGGAAACCTGGTGGCTGTCCGTCATCAAAGCGGTCTTCATCATTGTCTTCCTCATCCTCTCCGTCCTCATGGCCCTCTGGGTCGAACGACGCGGACTAGGTCGCATGCAGACCCGTCCTGGCCCCAACGTCCACGGCCCCTTCGGCCTGTTCCAGGCCATCGCGGACGCGGTCAAACTACTGACCAAGGAAGACATCTGGACCAAGAAGTCAGATAAGTTCATCTACATCTTGGCACCCACGATCGCCGCGTTCTGTGCCTTCATGATCTTCGCGGTCATCCCCATGGGCCCGAATGTAAACTTCTTCGGCTACTCCACGCCGCTACAGCTCATGGATATGCCCTCTGCGACCCTATACATCTTGGCGATTTCCGCCCTCGGTGTGTACGGCATCGTGCTAGGTGGTTGGTCAACCCGCTCCACCTTCCCGCTACTGGGCTCCGTTCGTTCCGCCGCCCAGGTGGTTTCTTACGAACTGTCCATGTCACTGTCGATCGTGACCGTATTCCTACTGTCCGGCTCTATGTCGACCTCAGAGATCGTCGCCGCCCAGGACCGCGTCTGGTGGGCCTTCGCGCTAGCGCCCTCGTTCATCATCTACGTCATCTCCATGGTCGGCGAAGTCAACCGTCTACCCTTCGACCTTCCCGAAGCAGAAGGTGAACTAGTAGCCGGTCACATGATCGAATACTCGTCCATGAAGTTCGCCTGGTTCTTCCTAGCCGAATACATCAACATGTTTAACGTTTCGGCCGTTGCCACCACGCTATTCTTCGGTGGTTGGCACGCCCCCTTCGGCTTGGAATACCTCTACGCCGGCTTCAACGAAGGCTGGTGGCCCATGCTTTGGTTCATCGGCAAGCTCTGGTTCTTCATGTTCCTCATGATCTGGACCCGCGGTACGCTACTACGTTTCCGCTACGACCAGTTCATGAAGCTAGGCTGGAAGCTACTCATCCCGATCTCCCTAGCCTGGTTCGTCCTAGTCGCCACCATGCAGGCTGTCACCGCCTTCCTAGAGGTCAACAACAACGTCCTACTAATGGGTATCGCCGTGGTCTTCCTGGTGATCGCTGGCATCCTCGCCGTGATCCCCGATAAGAAGGAAATCGAAGAAGAACCCGAAGGCGAATTTGACGCCTTCGCCGGTGGCTACCCCGTGCCGCCGCTACCGGGCCAGAGCCTCCCGCCCTCGCCCCGTGCCGGCCGCACCAAGACCGAAGACGCACTGGTTAAAACCGCCGCAACCCCCGAAGGAGGTCAGGCATGAGCAAGAAGCCACAGAAAATCGAAGGCATGCCCGACGAATCATTCTTCCGCCCCGATGAAAAGGGCGCGATCGGCAAGTTCTTCGCTCCCGTAGCCGGATATGGCGTGACCATCACGTCCATGTTCGAGCCCACCGTGACCGAACAGTACCCCTTCGACCCGCCGGTTCTAGCCCCCCGCTTCCACGGTCGTCACCGCCTAAACCGTTACGCGGACGGCCTCGAAAAGTGCATCGGCTGTGAACTCTGCGCCTGGGCCTGCCCGGCAGACGCCATCCTAGTGGAAGCTGCCCCGAACACCCCGGAAGCACAGTACTCACCCGGTGAGCGCTACGGTCGCGTCTATCAGATCAACTACCTACGCTGCATCTTCTGCGGTATGTGCATCGAAGCCTGCCCCACCCGGGCACTGACCATGTCAAACGACTTCGAACTAGCAACCCACGATCGCACCTCACTGATCTACGAAAAGCAAGACATCCTCGCGGACCTGCAGGACGGCATGCTAGCCGCCCCGCACCCCATGGTGGAAGGCACCACCGACGGTGATTACTACCGCGGTGCCGTCACCGGCCCCACCCAGAGTCAGATCGACTGGGTTCGGGAAAATCGTCCCGAAGATCCCACCCTAAACTCCGCCACTGTGGTTAAGGAGGCCCAGCGATGACCGAAACCGCAAGCGTCTTTACGATCACCTCAGGAAACTGGGGCGAATTCGTAAAGTTCTGCATCCTGGCCCTGTTCATGATCGGATGCGCCATTGGCGTGGCCCGCTTCAAGCGCGCTGCCTACGCCGCCATCTGCATGATCGGTGTCATGGTTGGCTACGCCCTCATGTACCTGCTAAACGGTGCCGAATTCATGGGTATCGTTCAGATCGTGGTCTACACCGGCGCGGTCATGATGCTCTTCCTATTCGTCCTCATGCTGATCGGTATCGGTGCCACCGATAACTACCGACAGGGACCCGCCGGACCGCGCGTTGTCGCCTACGGCCTATCCTTCCTGCTAGTAGTTGTCCTAGGCTTCACCACTTACCGCCAGTTCAGCACTAGCCCGCCCCAGATGAAGCCTGGCACTGATTACAACAGCATTAAGAACCTAGGCGAGACCCTGTTCCAAGAACACGCCTTCACCGTGGAACTTTCTGCCATCTTGCTAATCACCGCCGCCCTAGGTGCCCTGCTACTAACCCACGCCGACCGAATCACCCCGATTCGTCGCCAGCGTGACGTAGCCGAAGCCAAGATGGCCGCCTACGCCGCTCAGGGACGTCACCCCGGTCAGCTACCCGCTCCCGGTGTTTACGCTGAATCGAACGCCTTCGACGTGCCCGCCATCTCTGGTGAAACCCACGCTCCGATTGAAGAATCCGTCCCGCGCGTACTGCGAGCCAAGGGCATCAACCGGACCGTCGGCGAGATTTCACCCTTCGTGGCCCAGCACCTACTGGCCAACCGCACCGGCGACCCCGCCCAGGGCCTACACGGACCCGCCGCCTCCCGTGGCATCCCGCAGTCGGGATCCTGGGGCATGCCGGGCGCTGCCGCCCCGACCGGTCTAAACCAACCAACCAAGGCGTTAGCCCCTGCCGACGCTGAAGACACCACCAAGACTGAGGAGGAGAAATGAGCCCCATCTGGTACGTGTTACTAGCCATCGTGCTTTTCGCGATCGGTGCTAGCGTCGTCTTGACCCGTCGTTCCGCGGTGCTATCCCTAATGGGCGTCGAAATCATGCTTTCCGCCGCGAACCTCGTGTTCATCATCGGTGGCCGCATCCACGCCAACGCTAACGGTCAGGTCCTAGCCTTCTTCGTCATGGTCGTCGCGGCCGCTGAAGTAGTAGTCGGCCTAGCCATCATCGTGTCCATCTTCCGAGCCCGCGGGACGACCTCGCTAGACGAGCTCAGCCTGCTAAAGAACTGAAGGGTGGAAAATGCTTAACCTACTAACCGCCGCCAGCAACGTGGTTGCCCCGGTGCCCGCCACCGGCCTAGCGACCCAAGCATGGCTGATGATTGCTATCCCGCTAGCATCCTTCACCTTCCTGATCCTAGCCGGACGTGCCACCGACAAGTGGGGACACTGGGTATCCTGCGCCGCCACCGCCACCTCCATGGTGCTGGGACTGGGCATGATCATCCAGGCTCTAGGCCTACCCGCTGACCAGCGTGTACAGAACATTGACCTGTTCACCTGGATCCCCGCCGGTGAACACTCCATCAACTTCGGCCTGCGGATCGACCCGCTATCGCTAACCTTCGTCGGACTAGTTACCTTCGTTGGTTTCCTCATCCACGTTTACGCCATCGCGTACATGGAGCACGATAAGGATCGTCGCCGCTTCTTCGCCTACCTCAACCTCTTCATTGCCGCCATGCTCACCCTAGTCCTAGGCAACAGCTTCGCGGTCCTATTCGTCGGTTGGGAAGGCGTCGGCCTGGCCTCCTACCTACTCATCGGCTTCTGGAACTACCGACTCGATTACGCTAAGGCTGCTAAGAAGGCCTTCGTAATGAACCGTGTCGGTGACGTTGGCCTACTACTAGGCATGATGGCCATCTTCGCTGCCTTCGGCACCCTGGACTACACCCGCGTGTTCAGCAGCCTAGACTCCATCACCACCAACCAGGCCACCATGATCGGCCTCTTCCTACTACTGGCCGCCTGTGGTAAGTCCGCACAGTTCCCCCTCCAAGCCTGGCTAGGTGACGCCATGGCGGGCCCGACCCCCGTGTCAGCCCTAATCCACGCCGCCACCATGGTTACCGCCGGTGTTTACCTCATGGTCCGGACCGGTGGCATCTACGTGATGACCCCCGTCGCCACCACCTTCGTCGCCATCATCGGTGCGATCACGCTGCTCTTCGGCGCGATCGTCGGTTGCGCTAAGGACGACATCAAGAAGGTCCTAGCGGCCTCCACCATGAGCCAGATCGGCTACATGATGCTAGGTGCCGGCCTAGGTCCCATCGGTTGGGCCTTCGCCATCTTCCACCTACTAACCCACGGCTTCTTCAAAGCCCAGATGTTCCTTGGTGCCGGCTCCGTCATGCACGCCATGGGAGACCAAACCAATATGCGTCGCTTCGGTGCCCTCAAGGGCGCCATGAAGATCACCTGGATCACCTTCGGCATTGGCTGGCTAGCCATCCTAGGTATCCCGCCGTTCTCTGGTTTCTGGTCCAAGGACAAGATCATCGAGGCCGCCTTCGTCGCCGACACCGCCGGTGCCTGGCAGCCCTGGGTACTAGGTTTCGTCGCCCTAATCGGTGCCGGAATCACCGCCTTCTACATGTCCCGCCTATTCTTCATGACCTTCCATGGGGAAGCCCGCTGGACCACCGAAGCCGAAGGCGAACCGGTACACCCGCACGAATCCCCGGCCCTCATGACCGTCCCCATGATCATCCTGTCGGTCTTCTCCGTGGCCCTAGGTGGCGTCCTCGCCATTAACGGTGCCTTCGTGACCTGGCTCGAACCGGTAACCGGACACGCCGAACACGGCGAACCCGTCCTCCCGGCCACCGTCATCATGGTGCTCACCCTGGCCGCCATCGCGGTCGGTGTGGTCTACGCCTGGTACCTATACGTCAAGCAGCCCGTCAACAAGGCCGTACCTGCCGGTAATGGCCTTGTCCACGCGGCCCGCAACGACATGTACCAAGACCAGATCAACGACACCCTGTTCGTGAAGACCACTGAAGCCGCCGCTACCGGCGTGAACTTCGCAGACCGCCACCTCGTCGATGGGGCAGTACGCGGAATCAGCGCCCTGGTTCGCGGGCTGGGCTCATTCACCGCGCCCACCCAAAACGGACACATGCGCAGTTACGCCTCATACACCCTGCTCGGTGCGATCGCCCTGCTAGCGACCGCCTTAATCGGGCTGCTCTAAGGCGGAAGGAAAAGAAATGGAAATCCTAAACTCCTCCACCCACTTGCTCACCATTGTGACCGTCTGGCCACTACTGGCAAGCATCCTGATTCTGGCGATCCCCGCCGCCCGTCGAAACGGACGCAACCTAGGTCTAGGCGCCGCAGTCATCGAACTAGCGCTCATGATCGTCGTTGCCACCCAGTTCGACTTCGGCCACGCGGGCAATGCCTACCAGCTAGCAGAGACCTACTCCTGGATTCCGCTTTTCGGAACCTCCTGGGCCATGGGTATCACCAGCCTCTCCCTAGTGATGCTGCTGCTAGCTGCCGCACTAGTACCGCTAGTACTACTAGCCGAGAAAAACCTAGACCAGGATCCCAAGGACGCCGGCACCTACGCCGCTCTAGTCCTCATGCTGGAATTCTTCATGGTCCTGATCTTCGCGACCCGCGACCTATTCGTCTTCTACCTGGCCTTCGAAGCCATGCTGATCCCGCTCTACATGCTGATCGGCCGCTTCGGCCTCACCGAAGAACGTCGCGCTGCCGCCCTGAAGCTAGTCATCTACAGCTTGGTTGGTGGCCTGATCATGCTAGTGGGCGTCATCGCCCTGCCGATCCTGAACCCCGGCCCCGGCGCGTTCCTCTATGAGAACCTCCAGTCCGGCAAGCTCAGCACCGGTTCCGCCACCGGCGACATGCTCATCTTCTTGAGCTTCTTCATCGCCTTCGCGATTAAGGCCCCCATGTTCCCGGTCCACACCTGGTTGGCTGACGCTGCCGAGGCCGCCCGCCCCGGTACCTCCACGCTCCTAGTTGGCGTGCTGGACAAGGTCGGTACCTACGGCATGATCATCGTCTGCCTGAACGTCTTCCCTGGCCCCGCCAAGGTTGCCGCCCCCTACATCATCGTGCTGGCGATCATCTCGATCCTCTACGGTGCCCTAGCTGCCCTAGGCTCTAAGAACCTACTCCGCTTGATCTCCTTCACCTCCGTTTCCCACTTCGGGTTCATGGTGATGGCCATCTTCGTTGGTTCTCGCTACGCCCTGACCGGCGCCATGGTTTACATGGTCGCTCACGGTCTGACCATTGCGGGCCTATTCCTGCTCTCGGGCTTCCTCATTGAACGAGGTGGCACCGCTACCATCGCCGCCTACGGTGGCCTACAGCGCGTCACCCCGGTACTGGCTGGCACCTTCCTTATGACCGGCCTAGCCTCCGTGGCCCTACCTGGTCTCTCCGGCTTCGTTCCCGAATACATGATCCTTCTGGGCACCTGGCAGGTCCTTCCGTGGGCCGCTGCCATCTCTGTCCTCTCGGTCATCATCGCCGCGGTCTACATCCTCTTGCCTTACCAGCAGATCTTCACCGGTCCGCCAGAGAAGGCCATGAAGTTGACCGACCTTGATACTCGTGAGCGCGTCGTTATCACCCCGTTGCTGGTCGCGATGGTTATTTTCGGTGTCTGGGCTGCTCCGCTAGTCGGCACCCTAAGTAACTACTCTGACAGTGTCCAAATCACCAACGTTTCCGTGGAAGGGAGCAACAAGTGAACCCCACCGCTCAGATTGCTATGAACTGGTGGGCGCTGAGCCCCATCATTATCGTGCTGGGAACCGGCGCCGTCCAGGTACTACTGGAAGCCTTCCTCCCGGAAATGGCTCGCCGCCCCTTCCAGATCGTCACCAGCTTGCTGGCGATCATCGCGGCCTTCGTGATGGCCACCCTGAACTTCCGTGACCTACCCCAGCAGAGCGTCCCCATCGCCGGGGGAGAGCTACTCTTGGACTGGGTCGGGACCTTCGCGGTGCTCATCCTGCTGGTACTAGGTGCACTATCCGTCTTGGTCTTTGCTGACCGCAGTAGCCAGCTAGACGGTGCCTTTGCCGCCCAGCCCGCTGACCGCCCCGGCTCTGCCGACGAGCACCTATCCATCACCAAGCAGTACCAGCGCACTGAAATCTTCCCGCTCATGATGTTCAGCCTAGGTGGCATGATGGTCTTCGTACAGGCCACCAGCCTACTAACGCTATTCGTGGCCCTAGAAGTCATGTCGCTACCGCTCTACATCTTGGCAGCTTCAGCACGCCGCGCTCGCCTAATCTCTCAGGAAGCCGGCATGAAGTACTTCCTACTAGGTGCTTTTGCTTCCGCTTTCTTCCTCATGGGTTCGGCACTGTTCTTCCTCATGTTCGGAATGGTTAACGTGACCGCTATTCGTGCCGACGTGGTTATCCAGTTCGCCCAGTCCAAAGACGCCGGCGCGCTGGTCCTCTTCGTCCTGGCTGTCCTCATGATCCTAGTTGGCCTGCTCTTCAAGGTCGCTGCGGTACCGTTCCACGCCTGGACCCCCGATGTCTACCAGGGTGCTCCCAGCCCCGTCACCGGCTTCATGGCTGCCGGCGTTAAGGTTGCCGCCTTCCTAGCTATCATCCGAGTCCTACACTCGGTCAGCATTGGCGTCTTCCCCGGTATGCGAGCCTCCCTGTGGATCATTGCCGCCCTGACCATCATCTACGGTACCGTCATGGGTCTACGCCAGACCGACGTGAAGCGTATGCTCGCATACTCTTCCATCGCCCACGCTGGCTTCATCCTGACCGCCCTGACCGGCCAGAACGGTATCTTCAGTGGAACCGTCTCCTCGATCCTGTTCTACCTACTCACCTACGGTATTGCCACCGTCGGTGCCTTCGCGATCATCACCCTGGTTCGTGATCGTGATGAACAGGGCAACATCACCGGTGAAGCTACCAACATGACCCGCTGGAACGGCCTAGCTAAGGAAAGCCCGCTGTTGGCAGTCTCCATGACTATCTTCCTGCTGTCCTTCGCTGGTATCCCGTTGACCGCCGGCTTCATGGGTAAGTTCTGGTTGTTCTCTGACGCAGTCCGCATCGGTGCCGTACCGCTAGTGATCCTAGCTGTCTTGGCCTCAGCTGCGACCGCCGTCTTCTACTTCCGTCTAATCCGGAACATGTTCTTCTACGAACGTGACGACCGTTCGGTCGTAGTTGCCTCTGAAGGGTTCGCACTGTTCGCTATCGCTTTCAGCGCGCTAGCCACCGTGCTCCTAGGCATTATGCCCACTCTAGTTATCAATCTGCTCTCTTAGCAGTTAACCTATTAGGGTGAGCACTATTCAGCCGAACCTAGACATGCCTGAACTGCAGCAGCGGATCGAACCGCTGCTGCAGTCAGTAGAGGAACTACTACTAGAACAGGTGCAGGGATCTTCCGACCTCGTAGACCCCCTAACCAAGCACCTAGCAGTCGCTGGCGGAAAACGCATGCGCCCGCTACTAGTGATGCTCTGCGGCCAGATCGGCCCCCAACCCGACCCAGAGCACCTAGTTAAAGCCGCCGCCTCCGTGGAACTAACCCACCTAGCGACCCTCTACCACGATGACGTCATGGACTCTGCCCCGCAGCGTCGTGGCGTCAGCGCCGCCCAAATCGAATGGGGCAATAACCGAGCCATCCTAGCCGGTGACGTCCTCTTCGCCCGGGCCTCCCGCCTAGTGGCCGCCCTGGGCCCCGAAGCAGTAGACTTCCACGCCGCCACCTTCGAGCGCCTCTGCCTAGGCCAGCTCAATGAAACCTTCGGCCCCAAGCAGGGCGAAGACAAGGTGGACTTCTACCTCCAAGTGCTAGCCGATAAGACCGGCTCCCTTGTTGCTTCCGCCGCCTCCTTCGGTGCCATGTTCAGTGGCGCCAGCGAAGAGATCCGCGAAGCAGTCGCCCTCTACGGTGACCGAGTTGGCGTTGCTTTCCAAATCGCCGACGACATCCTAGACCTAACCTCTCCCGGTGAAGTCAGTGGTAAGACCCCCGGTACCGACCTACGCGAAGGCGTCGATACCCTCCCGGTCCTACTACTGCGTCGCCAAGCCGCCAATGGGGAAGGGGACTCTGCCGTCGCCCAGATCCTAGACGCCCTAGCTGGTGACCTCAGCTCTGATGAAGCCCTGGCGCACGTCGTTGGCCTCATCAAAGAAAATCCGGTCATGGAAAAGACTCGCGCCCTAGCTAAGGAATGGGTCGACTCAGCGATCGACGCCCTTGGCCCCGTCCCCGAAGGGGAAGCCAAGGAAGCCCTCGTGGCCTTCGCGAACCTCATGGTTGACCGCGTTTCCTGACCCCCAACTAGGTCCCGCGCGAATTAGCGCATAGTGAGATTTCCCCGAATCCTTAACCTGCGCCCTCGTAACCGTTAAAATAAGGGCAGTCTAACTTTCCAAAATAGGAGGCAAACTTGTCTGCACGCCCGCTTCATGTTGCTGTAATCGGTGCCGGTCCCGCCGGTATCTACGCTGCGGATATCCTTTCCAAATCTGAACTAGATGTTCGGATCGACCTATTTGAACGCCTCCCCGCCCCCTACGGCCTAGTCCGCTACGGCGTCGCCCCCGACCACCCGCGTATCAAGCAGATCATCACCGCGCTCTACCGCATCCTACAGCGCGGCGACATCCAGCTGATCGCCAACGTGGAGGTCGGCAAGGACATCACCGTCCCCGAACTACAGGAACGCTACGACGCGATCATCCTGGCGACCGGTTCTGACCGTGACGCACCCCTAAACATTCCCGGTGTGGACCTCCCGCAGTCCTTCGGCGCCGCCGACTTCGTGGCCTGGTACGACGGCCACCCGGACTACCCGCGCACCTGGCCGCTAGAAGCCAAGGAAATCGCCGTCCTCGGCGTTGGCAACGTGGCCCTAGACGTGGCTCGCGTGCTAGCCAAGCACCCCGAAGATATCCTCACCACCGAGGTCCCCGCGAACGTCTACGAAGGCCTAAAGAATAGCCCCGTCACCGACGTGCACGTCTTCGGCCGCCGCGGCCCCGCCCAGGTCAAATTCACCCCGCTGGAACTGCGCGAACTAGGCGAAGTTCCCGACGTGGACGTCATCGTTTACGAGGAAGACTTCGACTACGACGAGGGCTCCCAGGCTGCCATTAAGGCCTCTAACCAGACCAAGATGGTCGTCAAGACCCTCACCAACTACGCCATGGTCCCGCCGGAAGAGCACACCGCCTCCCGCCGCATCCACATTCACATGTTCCACTCGCCGGCAGAGATCCTTGCCGACGAAAACGGTAACGTTCGTGCCCTGAAGACCGAACGCACCGAACTGGATGGCACCGGCAACGTCAAGGGCACCGGCGAGTTCGTCGAAACCCCCGTCCAGGCCGTCTACCGCGCCATCGGCTACTTCTCTTCCCCCGTCGAAGGCCTACCTTTCGACAATAAGCGCGGCGTGATCCCCTCCGTTTTCGGTCGCGTCACCGACGAAAAGGGCAATGTTATGAACGGCCTGTACGCCACCGGCTGGGTCCGTCGTGGCCCGGTGGGCCTGATTGGCTCCACCAAGTCTGACGCTGCTGAAACCATCTCCAAGCTGGTCGAGGACGCGCAGGCCGGCCGCCTAGCTGCCACCACCGACCAGGTCGGTCACCAGGCCACCCTAGAACTGCTAGATAGCCGTGGCACCAAGTACACCACCTGGCATGGTTGGGAACTACTGGATGCCTATGAGCGCAAGCTGGGCGAAGAATTCGGTGAACTACCCGAAGGCCGTGGTATGCGTGAGCGTGTGAAGGTCGTATCCCGCAAGGCCATGACCGCGATTTCCCGCGGCGAAGAGGTCCCGGAGGATCTGATCGGGGCCGATGGCGAATAGGCCTAGCCGCTAGCTAACAGTCGATTGCTTATGTCCGAGGAACCTACAACCGGTACTTTCGGTGGGCTCAGTTTTGCGGTCGGGGTAGTTACCGACCCGGGTCGTCGTCGCCCTCATAACGAGGACGCCTACCTAGCACAGGCCCCCTGGTTCCTAGTTGCCGACGGCATGGGCGGACACCAGTCCGGGGCCCTAGCTTCCAGTGCGGTAGTGCGGGCCTTTACGGAAGTAAAAAGGCGCGTGCCCGTTTCCGAACGCACCTTACGTAAGTGCCTAAACGCGGCTGCCCGCTATACGGATCAACTAAGCACGCAGACTTTTGACGCGCCCGGTTCTACCGTTTCGGGTTTAGTTTTCGGTTCCAGCGCGACCTCGGAAACCAAAACCGTTGACCAGTTGCTAGTTTTTAACGAGGGTGATTCGCGCACCTACCGCTTCGTGGGCGGGCAGTTGGAGCAGATTACGACTGACCATTCACAGGTGCAAGAACTGGTTGATGCGGGTCTGATGACCCCGCAGGAGGCGCGGGTTAGCACCAGTCGGAATGTAATTACACGTGCGCTGGGAGCCATGAGTGGACCTTATGCTCACGCTGATATTTTTACGATTCCGGTCCGCGTGGGGGACCGCTTCCTAATCTGTTCTGACGGCCTGAGTGACGAACTGGAAGATCAGCAGATCAGAGCCCTGCTGCTGGAACATGAGGACCCGCAAGAGGCTGCTCACCGTCTGACGAAGGCCGCTTTGAACGCCGGCGGGAAGGATAATATTACGGTCCTAGTACTGGATTTACTGGCGGGCGCAGGTGCGTGAGATGGGCGCTTTTGATCCGAACTTTGACCCAGAGATTACGCTTTGGCCAGAGGATGACCCCAGCGAAACCGGGCTAGGGGAGCATACCTCCTTTCCAGAGAATACCCAGTTCCCTTTAAAACCCGGAAGCGTGGTCACTGGTCCGCGTCTGCTGGCAGTACTGTGTTCAGCCGGGCACATCAACCGGGTGGAGGCCCAGTTTTGTGCTCAGTGTGGGGGACCGCTTCAAGATGAACCCTGTTGGGTGCCGCGTCCAGTCCTAGGGGAACTGGTTTTCCCCGGTGAATATCGGGTGCCGGTACAGATTGATCTGGTTATTGGACGCGATCCGCGGGCGGTGGAAGATTCGCGCCCGGCCCCGGCCTTGGTGAAGGTGCATAGTCCCAATAATGAGGTCTCTCGTAGTCACTGCCGTATCCAGGTCGATAACTGGCAGGTAAGAGTAGTCGATTTGGGAACCAAAAACGGTTCTTTACTAGTAAAATCAGGTTTAAAGCCCACAGCTCTGGTAGCATTTACGCCAGTTCTACTTCATGATGGGGACCAACTGATACTCGGTGATGGAGTGTCATGCTATTACAAGGAGGTGCTGTAGATGCCAACCCCTGCTGCGCCTCCAAAGATCCCCGGCATGACTTTCCGTGAGCACCTCGGTTCCGGTGGTTTCGCGGACGTTTTCCGTTACGAACAGGAAGTTCCGCGCCGAATGGTGGCGGTAAAAGTTTGGCGTGGCCAAGGCGGTCCCGAAGCCAAACGCGCCTTTGAGGTCGAAACAAACCTGATGGCCCAGATCGCCGCCCACCCGGCGGTAGTTTCAGTTTTTGCCGCCGGTAAGACTAAAGATGACCGCCCCTACCTGGTGATGGAATACTGCCCGCCGCCGGACTTGGGGGCTCGCTGCAAAAAGCAGCCCATGAGCGTGGCCCGCGCACTAGAGGTCGGTATCCTTCTAGCCGGTGCGGTTCAGACTATGCACCAGGCGGGGATTATCCACCGCGATATCAAACCTGCTAACGTGCTGCTGACCCGCTACGAAAAGCCTGTGCTAACTGACTTTGGGATCGCTTCTTCGGCCGTGGCTTCAAACTCGGCCGCGGGTGGTTTTTCTTTGCCGTGGGCGCCGCCCGAACAGCAGTCCGAATGGGGCGTAGTAGGCCCCTGGACTGATATTTATTCCCTTGCGGCTACGATCTACACTTTCTTGACCGGGCACCCGCCCTTCGTGATCCCGGGTGGGGACAATACTGAGTTCGCTTTGATGGACCGCAGTGCCCGCTCTGAGGTGACGCCACTAGCACGCGACGATGTTCCTCCGGAACTATTCCGTATTTTGCTGGCGGCGCTTTCTCCACGCCCAGACCAGCGCTACAACAGTGCCCTTGAGTTTGCTTACGCCCTCCAACAGGTGCAGGAACACCTAGAACAGCCTGTCACCACCATGGAGGTTTTGGGGGCTTCTTCCTACGAGGAAGTATCCACCCAGGGGCCGATCCCCGATGTGCGAGCTAATGAGAATGAACTCAAGCCAGAAGTTGGCCGCCAAGCGCTAGAGAACCTAGAGCACACCATCCAGGCCTCTGATGAGACTCGCATGTCCCTGCGAGTCCTAGCCCCCGGCATGCAGTCGCAGTTGCCACCCTACTGGCAGGTTGACCCGCGTTCCTCAACCCTAGAAACCCCGCAGCTGAAAAAGGCCTCCTTGGCTCGTCGAATTGTTCCCTGGGCGGCGGCAGTGGCCCTCTTGGGCGGTTTCGTGACCGCCGGCTGGTATTTCTGGCCGGAAGCCCGTTCGGAAAAAGAGACCACCCAGTCCACGGAAGACTCGGATCAAAACGAAGAAGCGTCCTCGCCAACTGTGGATGGGGAAGAAAAGAACAGTGGCGAGTTCACCTACCAGGGTGATACCTTCAGCACGGAAGGACCTTCTGGAGATGGCTCCTCTTCGCTAGATAATCCACCAACGTCTCCCCAAACCAATCCGGTACACGCCTCAATCACCGATTTCAAAGGTGAAAAGGTGGGTAGCATTTACAGCCTAACTTGGGATATCTCTGGAGTTGAAGATTCTTCCATCACTCCCAGCTATCGAGTGATACATAAGGTAGACGGCGTTGAGCAGGGCCCGGCGAAAGAAATCTGGGCCCGGTCGGCAATTTTTGACCTGGTAAAGGGTGAAAACTGCTTCGTGATGGCTGGATTCTTAAACGGCGTCCAGGTCACCTATACGCGCACTGCTTGCGTCTACTACAAGGGAGATACCCAATGACGGAGGAAGTAACTCAAACTCAGGATCCCGTGCGCCCGCTAGTGATTAATTACTGCGGGGAACGCTACCAGGTCTTCCCCGGGGAAACCTTTGATATTGGCCGCGAGGGTGACCTATCCGTTGACGATAATCCTTACCTGCATCGTCGTTTCCTGCGGGCCATTCACCATGAGGGACTCTGGTGGCTAGCGAACCTGGGCAACCGACTTTCTGCGACCCTAGCCGAATCCGGTGGGGCCGCCCAGTCGTGGTTGGCTCCGGGGGCTCGTCTACCGTTAGTGTTTCCCCACATGACGGTGGTATTTACGGCCGGCCAAACCACTTACGAGGTTGAGTTTGAGACGCCGAACGCTGATTTTGTGGTTACCCCGGTGACCGAGGCCGTAGGGGAGACCACCGTTGGTGGCGTAACCCTGACCGCTTCGCAAAGGATGATGATCCTGGCCCTGGCAGAACCGATGCTTTCGAGGATTGGTTCCGGCACGGTTGATATTCCGAAGACTGCGGATGCGGCTGCCCGGATTGGGTGGACCGAAACTCGCTTTAACCGCAAGATTGATAATGTCTGCGAAAAACTTGACCGCAGTGGCGTTAAGGGCCTACGTGGTGGCCGGGGCGGCAACGCCATGCAACGACGGGCCCGCCTAGTTGAATATGCGATTGCTGCCCGTCTGGTCACTAAAGAGCACCTGCCCCTGTTGGACCGTGAATACGCCCTAAATAATCCAGAGATTCCGGGGGCCTAGGGGACGGAGCGGGTATCTGCTCAAAGCGTCGGGTATCCGTTCGAAGCGTCCGGTATCTGCTCAAAGTGTTAAGAGCGAGCCTTTTGGCTTTGCCAGCGCCGATCTGCGTTTTTAGTTTTTATATATGAATCAGGCCGGTAGGGGAGCAAGCGTTATTGCTTTACCCTACCGGCCTGATTAGTAGTGTGAATGCTACTGCTGATTGAAGGAGACGAATCCCTGTACGTAGAAGTGGTTCTTATCGTAGGCTAGGAAGATAATTCGCTCTGAGGTCTTCAGGGGTTGAATGGTGCCCTTCTGATCAGCATTCTTGAAAGTACCTTCGGGGCGTCCCATGGTAGCTTCGGCAATACGGGTCTTAGGGTTATTCTGATCCAGGTGGACCTTAGTTACCTTAACCTCCGTCGGGTCGATCTGGGAACCAGGGAAGGCTTCACCGGTTGCTAGATCTCGCTTATCGCCGGCCCACATTTCGTCCGTGGTAAAGGACTGCTTATTTCCATTTACGGTCAGGGTAACGGTTCCGTATCCTGCCGGGACGTACATCGTGTGGATGACGTCAGGGCTTAGACCCATCAGGGTTAGCGAGTAGGTCTTACCGTAGCAGTCCAAGAAGTCTTGCAAACCAGCTTCGTTGTCGGGACGTTCTTCCTCGATGCACTTAATCGGATCGAAGCTCTTTACCCACTCAGGGTAGGGATCATCGGTCTTGGGACGAGGCGGCAGATAGGCAAGGGCACCTTCACTTGAGGTGTTGTCGTTATCTGAGGAATTCGAATCAGAATCCTTCTGATCCTTTTCTTCTGCCTGATCCTGGTTCTTCTTCTGATCCTTCTTCTGATCTTTGTCTTGGGTTTCAGAGGAAGACTTCGAATCTTTCGAGTCATGATCTGCCTTACTGCAGGCAGTCATCGATAGAGCTGAAGCGGCGATGGTGGTGGCAACTAGGAATCGTTTGGTGAAATTTTTCATTGGGGTGGTCTCCTTTCGGTGGGTACAGTCTAACAAACCTAGGAATCATCTGGTTCCAGATTCGTTATTTACTTCAGTTAGCAGCTCCCGGCGATTCCAAGATTTGGTAGCAACCGGGAGAACTGCGAACGGAAGGGCTGTAACGGGGCCGTTAACTACTGGATGAAACCCTGTAGGAAGAAGCGGTTACCGTCGTGAGCTAGGAAAGCAAAGCGCGGTGGAGTCTGAAGGGGCTTCACTTCCTGAGTGCCGGAAGCGTTCTTAGCGATACCTGCCCCACGAGAAAGCTTCACACGAGCCACGGAACGTTCCGGGTCATCCTGGTTTTTGTGGTATTCCAAGATTTGAAACTTCGTGGCAGGTAGGGCCAAGCCAGGAATGTTCTGGCCGCCGGTGAGCACATCATTAAGGTCTGCACTCCAGAACTCTGAGTTGGTAACCTCGCGGATCTTACCGTTCTGATTTAGCTTCACGGGCTTGTAATCAGCCGGTACGTACATGGCGTGAAGGATATCCGTATCTAGACCCATGAGGGCAGCGGAGTAAACCTTCCCATAGCAGTTCAGGAAGTCCTGAGCACCAGCCTGGTTATTAGGACGAGGCTTAGTGATGCACTTTTGCGGATCGAAGTTCTCCATCCAAGCCGGGTAGGGAGCGACATTAGAATCGCGGGTCGGCATGTACGAGGGATTCGAGGAACCGCCTGCGGTTAGACTGCCAGAATCGCTGTTACCAGAGCTGGGCTTTTCAGCTTCGTTCTGCTTTGCCTGATCCTTACTGTCCTTCTGATCAGGCTTTTTAGAATCAGAAGCCTTCTGTTCGGTCTTCTTCTCTTCAGACTTCTTTGCGTCCTTCTTATCGGTGGACTTTTCTGAGCTGGTGGACTTATCCGACTTCTTGGGGGCATCATCGCTGCTCTTATCGCAAGCGCCTAGGGATAGGGCAGATGCTAGAACGGTCAAGGCTACTAGCCCTTGCTTCATTTTGGTGTTCATGGGAGTCCTTTCAGGTCTGTAATAACTTGAACACTTACAGACTAGGGGAGGGGGAGCTCCTTTGTGTCATTAATGGGGAGGAATACCCATTAACGAGGTTGCGCACCTCGCTTTATGAAATATTTAGGACTCACCAATAAAACCTAGTAGGCTTCAGCCTTCTATACGGGTTGCGGACCTCCTTAAGGTCAGCATAAAAACCGGTATCTTTAAGTTCTGAAACCTTCTAAACTGAACTCTAGAAAGAGCTTGAATCTCTGGGAAAACTCCAGAATTTAAGTAAACCCAAACAAGGCGGTAAACATGACCCCCAATCAATCAGCTGCAGGAAGCAACTTCTTTAAGCCGGCTTCATTAGGTAAGCGAATCCTGGCGGGAGTAATAGACGGTGGCATCGCCCTACTCCTAGTGGTCCTAGCATTCGTCCTAGGTACCGACAATGCTGAGCTAGTTGTCGGTGATGGCAATGTTTATTTTGAAGGTGACATCTACAGTGCTTTCCTAATCTTTAACGTATTAGCCATCATTTACTTGAATGTCGCCCTGTTCATGGTTATTTTCTCTGGAGCTAGTTTGGGTGACCGGGTAGCCGGAATTCGTAGCATCAGTGCAAAATCTAATGGAAATCCAGGATTCAGGAGTTTCGCAAAGCACTTTGTTTATCTAGTGCTCTTTGTTGTTTTCTCGATCGTAACCGTCCTGCTTTCATCAGTAGTAGCTGAATCAGTTGCCATGTTGTTGGTGGTTGCCGCGGTGGCTTTCTTAGTAGTAGTGATTCCGCAACTCTTCCTGTTCGGCGATTACCGTCGAAATTGGGTTGAAGCAATGTTCGGCTTGCGGACCATTGATGCCCGTACGTCGACTGTTCCAAACAATCTAGGTTCCTCAGCGGCAAACTACAGCGCCCCTGTTTCCCCTGCACCAGTTGCAGGTTCAGGACTGCCGCAAGACTTCCAACCCATGGGGTATGGGGAAGCAAAACCGTACGGGGCTAAGCCAGAAATGGGGTACCCCCAGTCGCAGGTAGTTGAGTCGGTTCCTTTTTACGCGCCTTCAGCGCCGGATAATTACAACCAAGTACCGGCTTCAGCCCCGACAACGCCGAATAGCTACAACCAAGTACCGGCTTCAGCCCCGACAACGCCGGACAAC
Source organism: Boudabousia liubingyangii (assembly GCF_001907245.1). GTDB lineage: Bacteria > Actinomycetota > Actinomycetes > Actinomycetales > Actinomycetaceae > Boudabousia > Boudabousia liubingyangii. The sequence continues at coordinate 158,299 of NZ_MQSU01000001.1, read as the reverse complement.
TACAATCAGGCGCAGGCTTCACTCCCGGTGGCAGAGCCGGTCGCCGAATGGCAACCGCAGGTTCATGAGCATCAGCAAACTGTAGAGAGCTACGTGATCAGCGAAGTGCCCAAGGCAGAAACCAACGAAAACCCGGAAGCAATCCACCAAGTCGCAGAACCGCTTCCCTCTTCGGAAGAAGCTTTGCAGAATCCTCAAGTTGAAGAAACCTACCCTGAAACAGAATCGGAGCCAGTTGTTGCAAATACTGATGATTGGGATTCTGAACTTGAAAAGACGGTATTCCGCCCGCGTTATACCAACCAGGATGTTCCAAAACTAACCCTGGACGACGGTACGCAGCTCACGCTTGCCCAACCGTTCGTGTTTGGTCGGGGACCGGCTGCTAAAGACGGACAGGTAGCGTATAAGCTAGAAGATCCTAGCTTCTCAGTCTCTAAAACCCATCTATTAGTTGAAGTTAATGATGGGAAAGTTATGGTTACTGATCTGAACTCCACCAACGGAACGAAGATCAAGAATCCGGATGAGGAAGAGAAGTGGCTTAACCCGAATGAGGCTACGGCATTGCAATCGGGCTCTGTGATCCACCTCGGGGAACGCACAATTACACTTTCTTAAAACTGTCCAATACCGCCGTCGTTAAAGATCTCGCATGAGATTTATGTGGCTAGACGAACCCTAGATCCTTCTGCTAAGCCCTGAATCCAATTGGCTGGCAAGTCTCGCCTCCTTCGGGAACGCCTCAAATAGCTGGCCTCAGGCCTAAACCTAACCTAAGAGAGCCAAAACAAAAGCAGGGGAGCGGCGCCTTAAGCGCAAGCTCCCCTGCAAAAGTTTTATGAAACGACTCAGCGGTAGTTCACGAACTGCAATGCCGCATCCAAGTCCTTACCCTTCAGTAGGGCAATAACTTCCTGCAGGTCATCACGAGACTTCGAAGAGCAACGCACTTCATCGCCCTGGATCTGAGCCTTCACGCCCTTCGGGCCCTCATCGCGAATAATCTTGGTGATCTTCTTAGCGATCTCCTGGCTCAAGCCTTCCTTCAGTCCACCAGAGAGGACGTAAATCTTGCCGCTGGGCTTCGGTTCCTTATCGCCCAAATCGAGGGCCTTCAGACTGACGCCACGCTTGACCAGCTTTGACTGTAGGACGTCAAGGATGGCCAGTACCCGCTCGGCACTGTTGGCCTGCATGGTGACCACGTCACCTTTGAGCTCAATGCTGGCATCTACACCACGGAAGTCGTAGCGCTGGTTAACTTCTTTAGCTGCCTGGTTAACCGCGTTATCAACTTCTTGACGGTCAACCTTTGAAACAATGTCGAATGATGAATCAGCCATCAGACCTCCTAAAACAGTACGAACCGAAGACCTATCCCCACTAAAATCCGAAAAACCTTCCGGTTTTAGCCAGCTATTCTTGCCGAGGGGGCGCTGCCACTTAGGCGGCGAATCTTACGGTATTTGGTTGCTATATTATGCCTTTATCCTATCGAAAAAACTGAATGTGAGCAGGGACGCGTTTTTTCGGTTGGTAATCCTAGGGGAAACTTTGCTATGCTATACCGGCAACAGTGAAGCGGGGAAACCTGCTGAACCGTTCACCCGGTGGGTTGCCCGAGCGGCCAAAGGGAGCTGACTGTAAATCAGCCGCGCAAGCTACGGGGGTTCAAATCCCTCACCCACCACCGCTTCTTTTTAGAGAAGCAAAGCACGTGAGAGTTCTTTCACGAACCGTCCGGTTGCGAAACCAGTGATGGAGTCGGTAAAGTTTTTCGCGTTGCCCCGATAGCTCAGTAGGCAGAGCGTCTCCATGGTAAGGAGAAGGTCAAGGGTTCGATTCCCTTTCGGGGCTCTGGTAGTGGCCGAATATCGGTACCGCCAAAGCGGCGGGGTAGCTCAGCTGGTCAGAGCGCACGACTCATAATCGTGAGGTCGCGGGTTCGAGCCCCGCCCTCGCTACCAGAAACGAAAGACAGTAGCCGCCCGGAGCGGCCAATCAACAAAGTGAGGAACTAACGTGGCAAGCAAGTCTTCTGACGTTCGCCCGAAGATCACTCTGGCATGCTCTGAGTGCAAGGAACGTAACTACATCACCAAGAAGAACCGTCGTAACACCCCGGATCGTCTGGAACTGCAGAAGTACTGCCCGCGCTGTAACCGCTCGACTTCCCACAAGGAAACCCGCTGAAACAGCCGGTCGCAGACCGAAAGCTTTAAAAAAGCCGTCACCCAAAAGGTGGCGGTTTTTGCTATCCCCAAAACCTTCCGAAAATCCATCCCAAAGACCCTTACACAAATGCAGACCCCCAAATCGAGGATTACCGAATTCCAAATCGGGGATTACAGCATCCCCAACTGAGCGGGGAAACCCTGCACCTTCCGAACCCCTAAGGTAGCCTAAACACATGCATTCACACTTCAACGGCCTCAAAACCGCCATGCTGATCGCAATCATGATCTTCCTACTGTCTCTGATCGGCTGGTTCATCTCCGTCTCTACCGGTTCCATGATCTGGTTCTGGGTCATGCTAGTTATTGGCGTGGTCACCACCGGCTGGAGCTACTGGAACTCAGACAAACTAGCGCTGCGTCAAATGCGCGCCTACCAGGTAAGCGAAGCAGAAGCCCCCGCCCTGTACCGGATCGTCACCGAACTATCCCAAAAGGCCGGCAAGCCCATGCCTACCATCTGGGTCTCACCCCAGCCGCAGCCGAATGCCTTCGCTACCGGCCGTAACCCGGAACATGCCGCCGTCTGCTGTACTGAAGGTATCCTCAGCCTCCTTGACGAGCGTGAACTGCGCGGCGTCCTTGGTCACGAACTAATGCACGTCTACAACCGTGACATCCTGACCTCCTCTGTTTCCGGTGCGATCGCCGGTGTCATCACTTCCATCGGGCGAATGTTCATGTTCTCTGCCATGACTGGGATGGGACGAGGTCGACGCGACCAGCGAAGCAACCCCCTAGGTGCGCTTCTATTCGCCGTCGCTGCCCCCTTTGCGGCAGCTGTCATCCAGCTGGCCGTCTCACGTACTCGTGAATACGACGCCGACGAGGATGGTGCCAAACTAACCGGGGACCCGCTAGCCCTAGCCAGCGCCCTAAAGCGACTAGAAACCGGGATTCCGGCCAACCCCATGCCGCGTAACGGAAACACTGAGATCGTCTCCCACATGATGATCGCTAACCCGTTCAATATGGCCAGCCTTTTCTCTACCCACCCGCCCATGGAAAAGCGCATCCGCCGCCTAGAAGAAATGGCCGGATATTAATCCCGAATTGCCTGTTAGCGGAAAGCTAGCTCAGAGCTCACAAATCGTGCCCCCTGCCACTGCGTGCAGGGGGCACATTGCGTTAATCTCTAAAGCATGGCTGATTTTCCAATTGCACCCGTCGCCAACGCCGGAGCCGCTTGCGGCCCCTGGGAACCCGACGGTGAACTAGTAAACGTAACCCCCGTCCCTTCAAACCGAATCAAGGTGAACCCGGAAGCTCCCACTTTCGCGGATCTAACCACCCTCGGCGTGGGCGGAACTATCGAAAAATACCTCGAAGTCTCAACTGAAGCAGACTTCCTCCAAGCAATCAAAGAAGCAGACGAATCCCAGCAGCCCCTCTACGTGATCGGTGGCGGCTCCAATACGGTAGCTCCCGCCCAGCACTTCCCGGGCACTGTTATCCGTGACCTCCGCCAGGAAATGGACGTCGAACACGATTCCGCCTGTGGTGGTGTCTCTGTCCGTGTCACTGCCGGCCTACCCTGGGATGACTTCGTCGCACACGCTATCTCAAACGGCTGGATGGGTGTAGAAGCCCTCTCTGGGATCCCCGGTACCGTTGGTGCCGCCCCCGTCCAGAACATTGGTGCCTACGGTCAAGAAGTTGCCGAAACCCTAGCTTCCGTGCGCGTCTACGACCGTCTAGAGCAGCGGGCACACCAGCTGGCCCTCAGCGATCTAGAACTCGAATACCGCAACTCTCTACTCAAGCGCTCCCTCAGCGACCCGAAGGTCGGCGGAGGCCGCGTCTGGGGCCCCACCGGACGCTGGATCGTCCTAGAGGTCGGTTTCCAAATGCGTCACGCCACCCTCTCAGCCCCCATCCGCTATGAGCAGCTAGCTCAGGCCATGGATGCGAAGGTAGGGGACCGCGTGCCCGCCCACGAACTCCGCCAGGCCGTGCTAGAGATCCGTCGCCGTAAGGGCATGGTCCTAGACGATCAGGATCGTGACACCTGGTCTGCCGGTTCCTTCTTCACCAACCCGGTCATCCCCACCGAGAAGCTTGCCGAGCTCCCCGACGACCTACCGCACTACGATGTTTACGATCGTGCCCTAGCCACCGGCATTAAGGGCCGCGCCCCGAAGGTCAAGGGAGTTCAGAAGGTCTCTGCTGCCTGGCTAATCCAGCACGCCGGCTTTGAACCCGGCTTCGCCCTAGAAGGCTCCCAGGCGGCCCTGAACTCCCGCCACACGCTGGCCATCACCAACCAAGGCGGTGCCAACGCCACCCAGGTTTGGGACCTAGCAGAACACGTAATCGCGGGCGTGGAAGACAAGTTCGGGATCAAACTAGAACCCGAGCCGGTCTGCCTCAACAACTTCCTAGGGGAACAGAAGTGAAAATCGCAATCGCAGGTGCGGGAGCCATGGGCTCACGCTTCGGCTACCAACTCAAAAAAGCCGGACAGGACGTCACCCTGATTGACCCCTGGACCGACCATGTGGAAGCTATCCGGGAACACGGCCTCCAGGTTGACTACGACGGTCAACTAGACAGCGTCGAAATCCCGATCCTCTACCCGCAGGAAGTCACCGAAAGCTACGACCTGGTCGTCTGCTTCACCAAGGCCCTGGGCCTAGATGCCATGCTGGCAAATATCAAGCCCGCCCTGGGGGAGCACACTCGCGTCCTGTGCCTACTAAACGGCCTCGGACACGAAAAAACCGTCGAAAAGTACGTCCCGGCAGAAAACTTCCTAATCGGTAACACCATCTGGACGGCCGGCCTAGACGGGCCCGGAAAGGCCCACCTCTACGGTTCGGGTTCACTGGCCCTACAGAACGTGGTCCCGGGGCATGAAGAGCAGGCTAAAGAGGTTGCTGAACTATTGGATCAGGCTGGCCTGAACGCCACCTTTGATGCTAACGTCCGCTACTCCATTTACCGTAAGGCCGCGCTGAACGGTTGCGTTAACGGCGTGTGCGCACTGCTGGACTGCAACCTTGGTAGCTTTGGTAGCACCGATTCAGCCCCCGTGATTATTCGCGAGGTCGTCTCTGAGTTCGCTGCGGTCGCCGCCCAGGAAGGGATTATCCTGGACCAGCCCGAGGTGGTCTCTTACGTTGAGTCCATCTTCAGCCCCGATTCGATTGGGGAGCACTTCCCGTCACTGCACCAAGACTTGGTACAGAAGGGACGCCTAACCGAGATTGACTTCATTAATGGGGCTATCGCGCGTCAGGCCGTGGAATACGGCTTCCGGGCACCCTACTGCGAGCTAATCACCCTGCTGGTGCACTCGAAGGAGCAGATCCTAGGCGCGAAGTAAAGCTGTCTAGAATAACGCTAGCTAGAAGGCCGGACGGGTAAAACGTAATAACCGAACACGCAAAACGTAAGAACCTAGGGGTTGCTTCGTTGCATGCCCAAGGCTCAGCCAAAATAGTTGGCACTAGCTAGCTAACCAATGGTCCACCTGTTTCAACCAGGTGGACTTTTTGGTATCTGAAGCCAAGGAAGCCTGAATCGAAGTCCGGGCCATCTGCGCTAGTTCAGCGTCACTAAAGCCCAGTGTGCGGGCCAACTGATACTGGTCGTTCAGACGGGAACGGAACAGTAGCGGGTCATCTGCACCCAGGGCAATCTGGGCCCCAGATTCAAATAGTTGCCGTAGGGGCAGGGCCTGTTCGTCCTCAAAAATCCCAAGGGAAAGGTTCGATGAGGGGCAGACTTCAAAACCAATCCCGGCTGCCACTAGCCGGTCTAATAGACGCTGGTCTTCGGTGGCTCTAATCCCGTGCCCCAAACGGGTGGGCTGCAAGAAGTGTACTAGTTCAGCTAGGTCTGCCGAGCCGCAGAGTTCACCACCATGGGGTAGGGCAGCTAGGCCCGCCCTGCGGGCTAAACGGAAGGCCCGCTCCCAGTCCCCGCTGAACCCATTACGTTCATCATTGGAAAGCCCAAAACCGATCACCTCACCGGGCTGATCCCCGGCGTATTGGGCGGCCAGGCGGGCCAGGGTCCGGGCGGAAAGCGGATGGTGCATGCGGGAAGCGGCCACAATCACGCCTACTTCCACGCCCGTCCGGGCACTCTGGATCCTCGCCTCATCCAGGATGATTTCCAAGGCGGGGGTAATCCCACCAACGAAAGGTGCGTAACTGGTGGGGTCGACCTGGATTTCTAGGCGGACTGAGCCTTCTTTCGCGTCGTCCTCGGCGGCTTCTTTGACGATCCGACGCATGGTATCTTCATCCCGGACCAGTGCGCGGGCCGCATCGTAGGCGCGTTGGAAACGAAACCACCCGCGACGGTCCGCAGGGACGTGTAACGGGTGGTTATCTAAAAGGTTTGCGGGCAGGCGAATGCCTTTAGCCTGGGCCAGCTCGAACATGGTCTCCGGTCGCATCGAACCGGTGAAATGTAGGTGCAGGTGCGCTTTCGGAAGGGCCCGCAAGTCCTTCGGGGTCATCCTCAGAGCTGATCCTTGATCCACTGGGCCACCAGGGTCATCATGACCGGGCCCTCTGGCTCGTTGAAAATCTCATGGTAGGCTTCGGGAACTTCCACGTAATCAATGGTCGGCGGGAATTCCACCTCCGTGCCAGCCTTGGAAGCAAACTCCCTGGTGGCGCTAACAGAGACCACATCATCCCGGTCACCCTGCAGGATCAGAGTATCCGGAGTCCAGCGCGGGGCCAGCTCCATCACGCGGTGGCCCAGAGCCATCATGGAAGCACCGGTGAGCATCTGTACCGGGCCCACGTAGTTCAACGGATCCTCAAGGTAACTGTCAACCACTTTCTGGGTGCGGGAAATCCCCTCAACCTTGAACGGGGCCACCGGAATGGAAGGCACGAACTTTGAGACCTCGTAGAGGGCATCAGACACGGGACCAGACAAACTGGGGTTTGTGCCTAGTGCCGGGGAAGAGAGAATCACGCCCGCAATATCATCCGGTCGACCAACCGCGGAAGCAGCCGTAATCAGACCACCCATGGAGTGACCCAATAGGAACAGGGGAGTGCTGGGGTGCGCAGCACGAATCTGCTGGCGAACTCGGTAATGTTGACGGACTAGGTCATTAACATCAACCCGGGCACGTTTACCCTCTGACTTGCCGTGGCCTTCATGGTCATAGCGGTAACAGGTCAGGCCAGCACGGTTCAAATGCTTGACCAGTTCATCGTAGCGGCCCAAGTGTTCCGCATACCCGTGGGCAATCAGAACAATGGCAGCCTCGTTTGGAGCCTTATCAATGCGTCCATGCAAAGCCATATAGTTACCTCCTAGTTTTAACTAAAGGTACCGTTACGAAGCGTACTTAGCAAAGAATTGCTGCAGTCGAGTAATACCTTCGACCAGATCTTCATCGCTCAGTGCGTAAGAGAAGCGCAAGAAACCGGGAGTACCGAAGGCTTCACCGGGGACAGCGGCTACCTGAACCTCATCAAGGATTAGGTCAGCTAGATCCTGGCTGGTTTCCACCCGGCGATCACCGTAATCGCGACCCAGTAGGGCACCGACTTCCGGGTAGACGTAGAAAGCCGCCTGCGGTTCAGGAACTACGAAACCATCGATTTCGCGCAGCATCTTAACGATGGTCTGACGACGACGGTCGAAAGCCTCCCGCATCTGGTGGACGACGGTCAGGTCGCCAGCAACTGCAGCTAGTGCCGCACGCTGGGCAATATTGCAAACATTGGAGGTCAGGTGTGACTGGAAGTTAGTGGCCGCGGCGATCACGTCCTTGGGGCCCATCATCCAGCCCACGCGCCAACCGGTCATCGCGTAGGTCTTGGCTACGCCACCTAGCACGATGGTCTGTTCGGCTAGTTCCGGGACCGCCCGCAGGATCGGGGTGAATTCGGCATCCCCGTAGACTAGGTGCTCGTAGATTTCGTCGGTGATTACCCAGACGCCATGCTCTAGGGCCCAGTGGCCAATCGCCTTAGTTTCTTCCGGAGTGTAGATAGCGCCGGTCGGGTTCGAGGGGGAGCACAGCAGTAGTGCCTTGGTCTTTTCGGTTCGGGCTGCCTCTAGCTGCTCGATAGTCACCTTGTATCCGGCTTCCACCCCAGCGGTAACGATCACCGGGGTGCCGCCAGCCAGAGCAATTGCCTCCGGGTAGGTGGTCCAGTAGGGGGCCGGCAAGATAACCTCATCGCCCTCGCCAATAATGGCCGCGAAAGCCTGGAAAACAGCCTGCTTACCGCCGTTGGTAACCAGAATCAGGTTCGGGTCTACCTCATAGCCGGAATCGCGTAGGGTCTTCTTAGCGATGGCTTCACGAAGATCCGGTAGGCCCTTGGTGGGGCTGTAGCGGTGATTCTTGGGATCGCGAGCAGCTTCTACGGCTGCTTCAACAATGTAGTCTGCGGTGGGGAAGTCGGGTTCGCCAGCACCAAAACCAATAACGGGTGCGCCTGCCGCTTTAAGCGCCTTTGCTTTAGCGTCTACCGCCAAAGTGGCAGACGGAGTGATTGCGGCTAGTCTTGCAGAGATGCGATTCTTTTCCATGAGTTTATCGTGCCACTTTTGCCTGAATCTTGCAGCAAAAAAGTGACCTTTTTGGGGATTTGGTGAATGTGGACCAAAAAATCGACCCCGAATTTGTGATTTTTTTCTTTAAATCCCGTTCAAGTGGAATAACTGCGCAAAGCCCCGTAAACTGTTCCGGTGTTGCACCTGAAGTTACTTCAGAGTGTCCCATAGGGCAGTGGCGCAATTGGTAGCGCACCGGTCTCCAAAACCGGCGGTTGTGGGTTCGAGTCCCGCCTGCCCTGCAAATCCGGCGAAATAGATATCTAAAATAACCTCTGGAGGAAGCCGTGAGTGAAGCAAGTCCCGCAAAGGACAGTGAGAAGCTTGGCTTCTTCGCGCGCATTTTACGTTTCATCCGTGAAGTAATCGTCGAACTTAAGAAGGTCGTTTACCCCACCAAAAACGAACTGTGGACCTACTTCCTAGTAGTTATCGTGTTCGTGGCCGTACTAATGGCTTTCATTGGTTTGGTCGACCTATTCTTCGGTTGGGTCGCTGGACTGGTCTTCTCATAGTCCTAATCCGATCCTGAAAACACTGCTTTTCAGAAAGCAATACTTTATTGAAAAAGACGCACCAATCGGTGCGTCTTTTTCAATTCCTACCTGTTGCGGGAAATCTGTGTTCGATCAGTAGTTAACAAACTGCTTAGCGTTGGCTTTAAAACCCTTCCCATTTCGGGTATCCCAGCAGAACAGGCTGTCTTGGTTTTGTGCGCAGGCTAGGTTGCCAAAGCGGATGGCAGTATTGGATTCAAACGCGATTTCGGTGGGGGTGTAGCAGCCTGTATCCCACATTGATGATTGGGGAGCGGCTGCTTCGCCGTTGTCTGCCATCGCGATCTGGCTGCTAGAGAATCCACGGCTGTTTTGCCCGGCAGCGCCATTCTGTTCCCAAATCGGAACTGTGCACTGCACATTACTAAAGTCTTCTTCGCCTCCAGCATTGGAATAATCCCCGGCATAAGCCATACAAGAGGCATCTGGGGCTTGGAAGTTCCATCTTACACACTGCTTGGTGGGAATGGTTTCTAGCCACGTAAGCTTCCCCGCGAAAGGCTCTACGGCCTTCGGGATTTTCACATCAGCAGGAAGATTCGCAGGCTTCTGCTGGCTAGCTTCTTTTCCTGGAGCTGCCTTAGGCGCAGACTTAGACGTATCCGTCTGGCTATTGGGAGTAGTTTTACCGTCCTCTGGCCACGCCGGCAGTTCACCCTGAGCCGCTAGAGCTAGGCGTTCCTTGAGCTTCTGATCCGCTTCTTCTAACTGTTTACGGAAGTCCGGTTTAAGGTCTTTGGCCTGGGTTAATAGCATCGAGGGTGGTAACGGAACCGCCGGTAGAGCCTGGAGCTCTTCATTAATCCTTGCGATTTCACTGTCCTTAACGTTAATCAGCGTGCCACTGATTGTGAACTTACCGTTGGGTTCTAGCTTCAGGATCGCCGAGGTCTTAGAAGTATTCGGGTTCGTGTCTCGGTAAAGATCTGGTTCTTCAGACCAGTCATCTTCGATCTTCATTTCTGTTGGTGAGAGCATCTCGATTTTGGGACTTCGTCCGACCTCCACGCTCAAGGGAGGAAGTGGCTGACCATAAGCGAAATAAACCCGGTCCCGGGAGGCGGTTCGGCCACTACCTTGAATAAAATCTTGATACGACAGGGGAGCGCCGCGGTCCCAATACCGTCCCAAATCTGCAAAGTTGATCTTATAGACCACGCCCAGATCTTCAGGGGCGACCGGATGAAGTGTTTTTAAACCACGTAGAACAGATGTTTCCGGGGCTTCCTGCTCAATCTCTTTGAGCGTGTCTAGATATTTCTTGAACTCTTGCTCAGCCTTAGCTTGTTCGGCCGATACCTTCTGGGACTCGGGCGTTTGGGCGCTAGTGGCGACCGTAGGTGCACTGCTAGGTTCTGAAGTGCTGGGAGTTTTAGAGCTGGTAGACGCGCAGGCGCTTAGGCCCAATGAAAGAATTATGACTAGTGGGAAAACTGAACTTTTTCGCATAGCCGCATTATTTCGCGTCCTTAGACACAAATGCAAGGGACTTCTGGGAGTAAGTGGAAGCTAAAAATACTTTCAGGACCAAAGAGAATAAAATTTAACGCTTATTGAATGGTGTGAGAAAGCGTGAGGAATCTGAAAGTAAAGGGAGAAGCGCTGGAAGATTTTCTTCGCTATAATAGCCGCATAACTGTGTACTGCCCGGCCCCGGTGGCCGGGCAGACGTATATGTCCCGGCAGGCCGAAAAGGCATTTTGCGCCCTCGGGACCAAAACCTTTAAGGAGAAACTCGTGAGCGAAAACCCCACAAGTCCCGAAAACGAAGAACTCGTAGTGGACCAGGCGGAAACTGAAGCAGAAGAAACTGAAACTGTGGAAAGCGAAACCGCCGCGGAAGAAGCTCCGGAAGCTGCCGTCACTGAAAACGGTGAAGCCGAGGCTGCCAACGAACTACTAGACAGCACCGAAGGTCCCGTCGACGTAGAAAAGGCCATCCGCGACCGCCTAAACAAGTTCCGCAACGACCTACGCCTACTACCCGGTAACTGGTACATCGTTCACTCCTACTCTGGTCACGAACGTAAGGTAAAGGCCAACCTAGAACAGCGTCGCGCCTCCCTAGACATGGAAGACTACATCCACGAAGTGGTAGTCCCCATGGAAGAAGTTATCGAAATGAAGAACGCGACCCGTAAGAAGATCACCCGCGTTCGCATGCCCGGATACGTCATGGTCCGCATGTCCCTAGACCCCGATAACGCTGTGCTTCGTACCGTTAAGGACACCCCGGCCGTAACTGGCTTCGTTGGTGACTCCCGTCTAAAGGATCGCGAAGACCAGATCCCCACCCCGCTTAGCTTCCAGGAAGCCTACGCAATGCTAGCTCCCTCGGTCGAGCAGGAGTTCACCCGTGAACTCGAGGCCGCCGCGGTTGCCACCCCCGAAAAGGCTGTCCGCGTGGAATTCGAAATCGGCGAAAACGTCACCGTTATCAACGGCCCCTTCGCCGGTCAGACCGCTACGGTCGCCGAAGTCATGCCGGAATCCAAGAAGCTAGTGGTCACCTTGACCCTATTCGGTCGCGATACCAGCACCGAACTAGCCATGGAAGACGTCTCCAAGCAGGACTGATTCCATCATCCAGATTTGTGATATTAGGCGCCGGCGTTGATTTAAACAGTCGGCGCCTATATCATTGCTAATTGCGCTTTGCTTAGGCGAAGTGTGTTTCTGTCCATTACGTGCACAATGTGTTACGTACCGTTAGAAAAATAAGGACCCTAACTTATGGCTCCCAAGAAAAAGGTAACTGGCCTGATCAAACTCCAGATCCAGGCTGGCGCCGCAAACCCTGCACCGCCGGTTGGTCCGGCTCTGGGTCAGCACGGCGTAAACATCATGGAGTTCTGCAAGGCTTACAACGCGGCTACCGAGTCGCAGCGTGGCAACATTATTCCGGTTGAAATCACCGTCTACGAAGACCGTTCTTTCAGCTTCATCACCAAGACCCCGCCGGCATCACAGCTAATCAAGAAGGCTGCTGGTGTTCCCAAGGGCTCTGGCGTTCCTCACACCCAGAAGGTCGGTAAGCTAACCGCCGCTCAGGTTCGTGAAATTGCCGAATTCAAGATGGCTGACCTAAACGCTAACGATCTAGACGCAGCGTCCAAGATCATCGCCGGCACCGCCCGCTCCATGGGCATCGACGTAGAGGGCTGATCCCTCAACCTGGAAACGGTGCAACCACGCACCAGAGTGGAAGGGCTGCGCAGCCCGTTCACCACTAACTGCTAAGGAGAAATGCAGCAATGAAACGCGCAAAGAACTACCGCAAGGCGGCAGAAAAGATCCACGAGGGCGAACTATACGCTCCCCTCGAGGCTTTCAAGCTAGCCAAAGAAACCGCTACCACTAAGTTCGATTCGACCGTTGAGGTCGCATTCCGCCTAGGTGTTGACCCCCGTAAAGCCGACCAGATGGTCCGCGGTACGGTCAGCCTACCTCACGGCACCGGCAAGACCGCCAGGGTCCTGGTCTTTGCTGTCGGTGATAAGGCTCAGGCCGCCATCGACGCAGGTGCTGACGAAGTCGGCGGCGACGAACTAATCGAAAAGGTCGCTAAGGGCTACACCGACTTTGATGTCGCTGTTGCTACCCCCGACCTAATGGGTAAGGTTGGCCGTCTAGGTCGCGTGCTAGGTCCTCGTGGCCTAATGCCGAACCCCAAGACCGGCACCGTCACCATGGATACCGCTAAGGCTGTTAACGAAATTAAGGGCGGCCGTATCGAATTCCGTGTCGACAAGCACTCCAACCTTCACTTCATCGTTGGTAAGGCTTCCTTCTCTGTGGAACAGCTAGTTGAAAACTACGCTGCTGCTCAGGAAGAAATCCTACGCCTCAAGCCGGCTTCCGCTAAGGGTCGTTACATCACCAAGGCTACCGTGTCCACCACCATGGGCCCCGGTATCCCGCTAGATGCCACCAAGACCCGTAACCTAACCAGCGAAGCTGCTAACTGAGTTACCAACTGATCTTTTAGATCTTTCCCGAGGGGGCCTCACCACTAACCGGTGAGGCCTCCTCGTTTTTAGGTAGGGGTGGATTTCCTAGGCTCGGTACCAAAAGTTGCTTCTGTCTTTTGCTGCGAAAAGTGGGCTTGGACTATAGGGGCTGAGGGTGTTCCCTGATTTTGGAGCGCTTTTTACCTCCCTGGGGGAGCGTGCGCTTTCTCACCTACGAATTAGGGTCTCCAGACTTGCCGCGACCCCCGGTGACTGTGCTAAGCTATCGGAAGCCAAAGACCGTTGGTTTCTGCCCACCCGGGTGGAAGAAGACCTGAAAAGGCGCCAGCGCAGGTATTGCTTAAAGACTTTTGTTAGTCCCGTGTGCATTCCTGCGCCCGGGGCTTTTTTAGTGTCCAGCTAACGGCTACGATCGGAAGGAGGGCCATGGCAAGGCCTGACAAAGTAGCAGCGGTAAAGGCGCTGACGGAACTATTCCGTAGCTCCTCTGCTGTATTGCTCACTGAGTACCGCGGCCTGAGCGTCGGCCAGCTGAAAGAGCTGCGTCGCGCCCTAGGCGATAACGCGACATACACCGTGGCAAAGAACACCCTAGCTTCGATCGCGGCGAAGGAAGCCGGCCTCGAGTTCCTAAGCGAAGACCTAACCGGTCCTACCGCTCTGGCATTCGTAACCGGAGAACCTGTCGACGCGGCGAAAGCACTGCGTGACTTTGCTAAAGATAACAAGGCACTAGTCGTCAAGTCTGGTGCAATGGAAGGCCAGAAGCTTTCCGCTGAAGCTGTTAAGCAGCTTGCTGACCTCGAGTCTCGTGACGTACTGCTGGCCAAGGCTGCAGGCGGCATGAAGGCCAAGCTGGTCCAGGCCGCTTACATGTTCAAGGCCCCGGCAGTCAAGACTGTTCGGACCGTGGACGCCCTGCGCGAAAAGCAGGAACAAGCTGCCTGATCCCTCAGGCATCAAACCCCATAATCGCTGCTTATCAAGCAGGAACCATATTTAGGAAGGACTGCCAAAATGGCTAAACTGACCAACGAAGAGCTGCTCGAAGCTTTCAAGGAAATGACCCTAATCGAACTATCCGAGTTCGTTAAGCTATTCGAAGAAACCTTCGACGTTGAAGCTGCCGCTCCGGCCGCTGTTGCTGTTGCTGCTGCCCCCGGCGCTGCTGCTGCTGAAGACGCTGAAGAAAAGACCGAATTCGACGTCATCCTAGAATCCGCTGGCGACAAGAAGATCGGCGTTATCAAGGCCGTTCGCGCCCTAACCTCCCTAGGTCTAAAGGAAGCTAAGGACCTAGTCGACGGCGCTCCCAAGCCCGTTCTAGAAGGCGTTAACAAGGAAGAAGCCGAAAAGGCCAAGGCTGCTATCGAAGAAGCCGGCGGTAAGGTCACCGTTAAGTGATTTTGCCTCGTCCCTAGTTAAACGGGCTGCCTAGGCAGTACCAACTAGGACGATTCCAAAAAGCAAAAGTTTTCCCCCTACCTCCTTCGAGGTAGGGGGAAAACTTTATTTGCGATAAAACCTGAGGTGGGCCCAAACCTGAGGTGGGCCCAAACCTGAGGCGGGCCCAAGCGGGCGGCACGGGGAAGCTACCTCGTCGGGGCGAACGCTCATCCCGAGGCAAGCCCCTAGCTTGCTAGGTTGAGCCCCACGGGGGAAGATCCCCGGCTTACCCGCATACGCTACTACGCGCGGCTAAGCAGGGAACCAAAGACGCCAGGTTGCTGGGCCAGCTCGCTGGGCTTACCGGACTGGACAATCTGTCCCTGATCCATCACCCACACGGTCTGAACACCCTCAAGCTGGGAAATCCGGTGCGTAATCTCCAGAATCGTGGCCTGCGGCAGGGCCTCACGAAGCTGACGTCGGACCTGAGCGGCCAGCTCATCATTAAGGTGCGCGGTGGATTCATCCAAAATCACCGCCCGTGGGTTCATCAACACTGCGCGGGCAATCGCTAAACGTTGACGCTGACCGCCCGAAACCGCGGTGCCCTTTTCACCGACCATCGTCTCTAGGCCCTGGGGCATCTGACGGACTTCCTCAGCTACCTGCGCGATCTCTAGCGCCCGCCACAGTTCAGGCTCGGAAGCCTCCGGGGCGGCCAGACGCAGATTATCGGCAATCGTGTCATTGAAAAGGTGAGCCCGCTGAGGAACATAAACGACCGCGCTGCGTAGGGCATCCACCTGGGTCTCGCGCAAGTCCTGGCCACCCACCAGTAGCTGGCCGGCTTGCGGATCCGTGTAACGCGCAAAGAGGGTAGCCAGCGTGGACTTACCACAACCGGTTGGGCCGACCAGCGCATGCCACTGTCCGGCGGGCACGTCCATGCTGACCTGCTTGAGGGCCTGGTGTGCCTGGCCGGTCGCGTCCTCGTAATAGAAATCAACGTCCTGGGCGCTGAACTGAAGCTGCCCCTCGGGCAGAGGCCGGGTGCCACCCTCTGGAACCGGCTTACCGCTGGTCAACTCCAGCAGGCGCGCGGCAGAAGCAAAAGACTGCGTGAGGAAGGTAGAGAAGTCCTCCACCCCGCGCACGGACTCCCAACCACGGAAGGCACCCGCCGCCACCGCCAGCACCACCGGTAGGGTCAACTGACCGGCACGAACCTGGCTAAAGCCCACTAGGGTCAACAGGACGGTCATGCCGATAACCGCCCCAAAGGTAACGCCGCGACGCAAGCCCAAAACTAGGTGGGTGGGGGCAGTGACCTTAGCTAGTTCGACCTCGGCCTGCTGCTGTTTCTTAAAGAAGTCATCCTGTAGCTCATAGCCGCGGATTTCCCGGTTGCCACCAATAATGTCGGAAACCTGGGTGACAATGCCGGAACGTACCTGCAGGGTCTGGTTAGCTGCACGACGAGCCGACCCAAGGTCCAAAAGCAGGATTACAGCCAACGAGGCCGCATAGCAAGCCAGGATTAATAGCGCCAGGATACCCGCACCCCAGTACCAGGCCAGCAGCGAAGTCAGGATCGGCACCAGCACCGCAGACACTGCCGGGGCGAAGGTGTGCGCGAAGAAGACCTCGATCCGGTCAATATCGCGAGTGACGCGAACCAGCAGGTCGCCGGCGCGAGCAGAACGAGTCAAGGCGGGAGCCTGCGGGTAGAGGTGCTCGTAGGCTTCGCGACGCAGTAGCTCCAAGGCCTTAAAGGCCACGAAGTGCCCAGTGAACTGCTCTAGGTAACGCAGGAACGCCTTGACCAGCGCAATGCCGCCCAGCACTAAGACGACGCGCCCCAGGCTGGCGTGGGGCAGTCCGGTCAGGCGCAGGCCCAGCTGCCAACCACAGTAGGCCAGCATGATCACGCCCAGCATCTGGTCGGCCACACGCGCGGCTGAGGACGCCAATAGGGGAGCCAGGACCGGGCGGGTGACCTTAAACATCCAGCGGGTCAACTGGCGGTGTGTGTACTTAGGAGCTGCTGCGTCCACTGCTTGTGCTTCCTTAACCTTTGAATCCGATTTGGGTGTGGGGCTGGTCGAATGATCGCGGTGACGGGTGGGGAACTCTGACTGGCTCATTTGCTTTCCTCCAGGTCAGTGGCGGTCATCGAGGTGGTGGAACGTGCTAGGTGCCCGGACTTCATGGTCCAGACTTCGTCCGCGTCGGGCAGTAGGCCAGCCCGGTGGGTGACCATCAGCAGGGTCCGTTCCTTACCTAGCTGGGCTAGGGCGGCCGAGATTCGCGCTTCGGAATCTAGGTCCACCGCGCTGGTGGGTTCGTCTAGTAGTAGGGTTTGGCGGCCGGAAAGTAGCGCTCGGGCCAGTGAGATGCGCTGGGCTTGGCCGCCGGAAAGTCCGTAGCCGCGTTCGCCCACTACGGTTTCTAGTCCCTTGGGGAGGCGTTTGATTTCGGCGGCGACCTGCGCCTGCTCGAGGGCGATCCACAGTTCCGCTTCGCTGGCTTCCGGGGCGACTAGGCGTAGGTTTTCGGCCACGGTTCCGGCAAATAGCCAGGTACTTTGGGCCACTACCGCGCTGTGGCGGCGTAGTTCCTGAGCGGTGGCGGGCTGTCCGTCAATGAAGATCTGTCCCTTTTTGGCTTCTAGTTCGCCTGCCAGTAGGTTCAGGAGCGTGGACTTGCCTTGGCCGGAGGGACCGACCAGGGCGATGCGCTGTCCGGGTTCGATCGCTAGTTTGACGTCGCTGAAGACGTCGGGCTTGTCCGGGTAGGCGAAGGTCAGGTTCCGGGTAGCCAAGTCGGTACCAGCTAGTTCGGGGGCCGGGGTGGCCGGCTTTTCCGGTTCGGGCGAGGGTGCCGGCTTGTCTGATTCTGCTGAGGCAGCCGGCTTTTCCGGTTCGGGCGAGGTAGCGGCCTCGTCGCCCTGGTTGGTACTTGCGCTTTCTAGGCCTTCCTTTTCGGCTAGGTAGGTGCGGGCGGCACGCTGAGCGGCCATTCCGCCCATGCCCACGTAGAAGAAGGCACCCACCTGGTCGATGGGCTCTAGTAGCAGGATGGAAACCAGGATCATGAAGGCGGCCATCCCCGGGGTGATCGCCCCGGTTTCCCAACGCCACAGGGCCAGTAGGGTAGTTGCGGCCACCATGAAGAGGGAGAAGGAAATGTCGATCACGAATAGAACTAGCTGGTTGCCTGCTAGGAGGCGCATGATCGAACGGCGATTCTCTTCCCCCTGCTGGGCTAGGTCTTTACCGACGCGGCGGGCGGCCACCAGCAACTGCAGGGTGTCCATGCCTTCGATAGCGTCTAGGTAGGCGGCGGCCAGGCGGTTGCGGTTCTTGCGGGAGTTCGCAGAAACCTTACGCATGACCTTCATGAAGCCGCGGACCAATAGTGGAATCAGGGGAATGCAGGCTAGTAGGATCAGGGCGCTCAGCCAGTCCCATAGGGCGATCACGGCAATGATCAGTAGGGGAGTGGCGACCGCGCCGACGACCTGGGGAATGAAGGTTTGACGGTAGAGCATGAGGCGTTCGGCCCCGTCGGTCATCATGTTGATGATTGCGCCAGAGCGCTTTTCGCCCTCGGCCTGGGCCTGAGCGGGCTGGCTGAGGCTGGCTTTTAGCAGGCGCGTGCGGACGCGGCTTTCGGCGCGGATCGCGGACCGGTACGAGGTGGTCAGGCGTGCGCCCCCGGTAAGGCCGGCAAACAGGGTGAGGAAGATGATGATCCCGATTAGGCTGCCCGGGGTGGGGGCGCCGTTGGCTAGGTAGTCTAGGGCGATGCCTAGGCCGCGTAGGGCGCCGACGGCAGAGACGACGCTGATGCCGCTAAGTAGGATCGCGATAAGGTTATCGCTGCGATCTTCGGGGGTTTTAACGTGGGGCGTTCCCTCTGGGAGTTTGCGCTTTTTAGCGGGCATGTCACTTCCTCGTTAGAGACCAAAATAGGTTATTTCTTAGGTCAGGCTAACCTATAATAAACGAGGTTCTGGGCGGTTGGCCAGATTTATGCAACATTCCCCTTTTGTTATTACAGGAACGGGTGAAATGTCAAAGTTGAAGTGTGACCTGTCAGAAAAAGTGACCTTATACCATATCCTTGCGGAAAATCCCAAAATCTAGTACTCTAGTGAGTTGCACTTGCGTTAGTCCGAGGTGAGTTGTATCCAGATGCCTATTAGAGCGCAGGGTATTGGTTGGACAACATCAGTTAGGGACCGTTTGTGTGCGCGCAAAACACCGCTAGCAGGGAAGGAAACCCTTTGACTGCCCAGAGTAACTCTGCCGCAATTCAGCCCTCCGGCCGCCTCTCATTCGCTAAGCTTCGTGAACCCCTCGAAGCCCCGAACCTACTGGACCTGCAGATCCAGAGCTTCGAATGGTTGCTCGGCCTAGAAAATTGGCAAAACCGGGTCGCACAGGCTAAGGCCTCCGGTGCCGCTGGATCCGTACCGGACATTTCCGGCCTACAGGAAATCTTCGACGAAATCTCTCCGATCGAAGACTTCGCCCAAACCATGTCCCTGTCCTTCTCGGACTTCACCCTGGAAGACCCCAAGTTCACCCCGGATGAATGTCGCCTAAAGGACAAGACCTACTCAGCACCCCTATACGTCACCGCTGAGTTCAACAACTACGAAACCGACGAAATCAAATCACAGACGGTCTTCATGGGCGACTTCCCGCTCATGACCGAACGCGGTACCTTCATCATCAACGGTACCGAACGTGTCGTCGTTTCCCAGCTAGTCCGTTCCCCCGGTGTCTACTTTGAACGTGGCGCCGACCGGACCTCCGACAAAGAAATCTTCTCCACCAAGGTCATCCCCTCACGCGGTGCCTGGTTGGAACTAGAAATCGACCGTCGCGACGCCGTCACCGTCCGCGTAGACCGCAAGCGTAAGCAGCCGGTTACCCACTTCCTCCGTGCCCTAGGCATGAGCGAAACCGAAATCCGCGAACAGTTCGCCGACTACCCGATCCTGCTAGCCGGCCTAGACAACGACTCCGTCAACACCACCGACGAAGCCATCGTGGATATGTACAAGAAGCTACGCCCCGGTGAACCCGCTTCCGTCGAAGCCGGCCGTAGCCTACTAAACAACTTCTACTTCAACCCCAAGCGCTACGACCTAGCCAAGGTGGGTCGCTTCAAGATCAACAGCAAGCTAGGCCTGCAGGAAGACCTGCACCAGTCCGTGCTCACCCTTGAAGACATCGTCACCGCCCTGCGCTACATGCTGTCCCTACACAAGGGCGACGTCGAACTAGAGGTTGAAAACGACGGCGAAAAGTCCGCTGTTCGCGTTGAATCCGACGATATCGACCACTTCGGTAACCGTCGTATCCGCGCCGTTGGTGAACTAATCCAGGGTCAGGTCCGCACCGGCCTAGCCCGCATGGAACGCGTCGTCCGCGAACGTATGACCACCCAGGATGCGGACGCTATCACCCCGCAGTCCTTGATCAACATTCGCCCGGTCGTCGCCTCCATCAAGGAATTCTTCGGCACCTCCCAGCTATCCCAGTTCATGGACCAGAACAACCCGCTTGCCGGTCTAACCCACAAGCGTCGTCTGTCCGCCCTGGGCCCCGGCGGTCTATCCCGTGACCGCGCCGGCATGGAAGTCCGAGACGTCCACCCGACCCACTACGGTCGTATGTGCCCCATTGAAACCCCTGAAGGCCCGAACATTGGTCTAATCGGTTCACTGGCAACCTTCGCTCGCATTAACCCCTTCGGCTTCGTTGAGACCCCCTACCGGGTGGTCCGCGACGGCCAGGTAACCGACGAAGTGCACTACCTAACCGCCACCCAGGAAGACCGCAAGGTCATCGCTCAGGCTTCCGCCGCCCTCGACGCAGACGGACGCTTCGTCGAAGACCAGGTACTGTGCCGTCTAGCCGGCTCTGACCCCGCGCTCTTCCCAGCAGAAGACGTAGACTACATGGACGTTTCGGCCCGCCAGATGGTGTCCGTCGCAACCGCCAT
This sequence comes from Boudabousia liubingyangii, assembly GCF_001907245.1. Taxonomy (GTDB): domain Bacteria; phylum Actinomycetota; class Actinomycetes; order Actinomycetales; family Actinomycetaceae; genus Boudabousia; species Boudabousia liubingyangii. The sequence goes on along the minus strand of NZ_MQSU01000001.1, from coordinate 137,587 downwards.
GATCCCCTTCCTCGAACACGACGACGCTAACCGCGCGCTCATGGGCGCCAACATGCAGCGTCAGGCCGTGCCGTTGCTAGTCCCCGAAGCCCCGCTAGTGGGTACCGGCATGGAACGCCGTGCCGCCGTGGACGCCGGTGACGTCATCGTCGCCCAGAACGCTGGTGTCGTTCAGGAAGTCTGCGCCGACTACGTCGTCGTAATGACCGACGAGGGCGAACGCAACTACTACTACATGGAAAAGTTCCAGCGCTCGAACCAGGGCAACTGCACCAACCACCACGTCGTGGTCGATGCCGGTCAGCGCGTCGAGGTCGGACAGGTCATCGCTGATGGCCCCGCTACCGACGGCGGCGAACTAGCCCTTGGTAAGAACCTGCTCGTGGCCTTCATGCCGTGGGAAGGTCTGAACTACGAAGACGCGATCATCCTATCCCGTCGTGTCGTAGAAGAAGACGTCCTCACCTCAATCCACATTGAAGAGCACGAAATTGACGCTCGTGAAACCAAGCTCGGTGACGAAGAAATCACCCGCGACATCCCGAACGTCTCTGAAGAAGCACTGTCTCACCTAGACGAACGCGGCATCATCCGCATCGGTGCTGAAGTCAACGCTGGCGACATCCTAGTCGGTAAGGTCACCCCGAAGGGTGAAACCGAACTGAACTCCGAAGAGCGTCTACTACGCGCCATCTTCGGCGAAAAGGCCCGCGAAGTTCGCGACACCTCCCTCCGTGTTCCCCACGGTGAATCCGGCATCGTCATTGGCGTGCAGGAACACACCGACGGTGAAGACCTAGCCCCCGGCGTTAAGCAGCGCGTCCGCGTGTTCATCGCTCAGCGTCGTAAGATCACCATCGGTGACAAGATGGCAGGTCGTCACGGTAACAAGGGTGTTGTCTCCAAGGTGCTACCCATCGAAGACATGCCGTTCCTAGAGGACGGTACCCCGGTGGATATCATCCTGAACCCGCTAGGTGTTCCCGGTCGTATGAACGTCGGCCAGGTCCTAGAACTACACCTAGGCTGGATCGCCGCTCAGGGTTGGGACGTCACCGAAGCCATGAAACAGGCTAAGGAATGGACCAAGAACCTACCGGCCGAGGCCGCCACCGCCGAACCGCGTACTCGCGTTGCCACCCCCGTCTTCGACGGTGTGCGCGACGACGAACTACTAGGCATGCTGGCTCACACCCGCCCGAACCGTGACGGCGAACGTATGGTCGCCCCGAACGGTAAGGCCCGCCTATTCGACGGCCGCAGTGGTGAACCGTACCCGTACCCGATCTCCGTCGGCTACATGTACATGCTGAAGCTACACCACTTGGTTGACGACAAGATCCACGCCCGTTCCACCGGTCCTTACTCCATGATTACGCAGCAGCCTCTGGGTGGTAAAGCCCAGTTCGGTGGCCAGCGTTTCGGTGAAATGGAAGTTTGGGCCCTTGAGGCATACGGTGCGGCATACGCACTGCAGGAACTTCTGACCATTAAGTCTGACGACATCACCGGTCGTGTGAAGGTCTACGAAGCGATTGTGAAGGGCGAGGACATCCCCGAGCCCGGCATTCCGGAATCATTCCGAGTGCTCATCCAGGAAATGCGCTCCCTGTGCTTGAACGTACAGGCCCTTGACTTCGAGGGTAACGCCATTGACCTGAAAGACGAAGACGAGGATGGCCAGCGTGCCACCGAAGAGCTAGGCATCAACCTCGGGGCTCGCCCCGGTGGCGCCGCCGGCTCCGTCGACGAGATCTGATCCGCTTTAAAGTCACATATAGGAGTATCCCTTGCTCGACGCAAACGTCTTCGACAAACTACACATCGGCCTGGCCACCTCTGAGGACATCCAGGCCTGGTCCCACGGCGAAGTTAAAAAGCCTGAGACCATCAACTACCGTACCCTCAAGCCCGAACGGGACGGCCTCTTCTGCGAACGCATCTTTGGCCCCACCCGTGACTGGGAATGCGCCTGTGGTAAGTACAAGCGTGTCCGCTACAAGGGCATCGTTTGTGAACGCTGTGGCGTAGAGGTCACCCGTTCCAAGGTCCGCCGTGAACGGATGGGTCACATTAAGCTGGCCGCACCCGTCACCCACATCTGGTACTTCAAGGGCGTGCCCTCACGCCTAGGCTACCTACTGGACCTGGCACCCAAGGACCTAGAAAAGGTCATCTACTTTGCCGCCTACATGATTACCGACGTAGATGAGGAAGGCCGCGCCGCGGACCTACCGAACCTCTCGAAGGAACTCGAAGTAGAACGCAAGAACGTAGAAATGCAGCGCGACCAGGCCATCGAAGAGCGCGCCATGCGCTTGGAGAGCGACCTACTAGCCCTCGAAAAGGAAGGTGCTAAGTCCGCCGCTAAGGAAAAGCTACAGAAGGCTGCTGAGAAGGACATGGCGGAAATCCGCCGTCGCTTCGAAGAAGACCTAGCTTTCACCGACCTAGTCTGGGACCGCTTCAAGTCCCTCAAGGTGGGCATGCTAGAAGGCTCCGACGCCGTCTTCCGTGAGATGCAGATGCGCTACGGCATCTACTTCGAAGGCTCAAAGGGTGCTGCCGCTGTTAAGCGCCGCCTAGAGAACTTCGACCTAGAAGCTGAAGCTAAGGAACTACGCGAAATCATCGAAAATGGTTCCGGTCAGCGTCGCACCCGCGCCCTCAAGCGCCTCAAGGTCGTCAACGCTTTCCTCTCCACCGGCACCTCCCCGGTCGGTATGGTCCTAGACTACGTCCCGGTTATCCCGCCGGACCTGCGCCCCATGGTGCAGCTCGACGGTGGCCGCTTCGCTACCTCGGACCTAAACGACCTCTACCGTCGTGTCATCAACCGTAACAACCGTCTAAAGCGACTACTGGAACTAAACGCTCCGGAAATCATCGTTGACAACGAAAAGCGCATGCTACAGGAATCTGTAGACGCCCTCTTCGACAACGGTCGTCGCGGTCGCCCGGTTACCGGCCCCTCCAACCGCCCGCTCAAGTCCATCTCGGACATGCTCAAGGGTAAGCAGGGTCGTTTCCGTCAGAACCTACTAGGTAAGCGTGTTGACTACTCAGGCCGTTCCGTTATCGTTGTCGGCCCGCAGCTCAAGCTACACCAGTGTGGTCTGCCCAAGCAGATGGCCCTAGAACTCTTCAAGCCCTTCGTCATGAAGCGCCTAGAAGAACGCAAGTTCGCACAGAACGTCAAGGCCGCCAAGCGCATGGTCGAACGCCAGCGCCGCGAGGTTTGGGACGTCCTCGACGAGGTCATTCGCGAGCACCCCGTGCTACTAAACCGTGCACCTACCCTGCACCGCCTAGGTATTCAGGCCTTCGAACCGCAGCTAGTTGAAGGTAAGGCTATCCAGCTACACCCGCTAGTTTGTACCGCATTCAACGCGGACTTCGACGGTGACCAGATGGCTGTGCACCTACCGCTAGGTGCTGAAGCACAGGCTGAAGCACGCATCCTAATGCTCTCCTCCAACAACATCCTCAAGCCTTCCGATGGTCGCCCCGTGACCATCCCGGCACAGGACATGGTTATTGGTCTGTTCCACCTAACCTCCAACCCCGATCCCGAGGTAGAGGTCAAGGTCGACAATGAGGGCAACCCGGTACTACCGCGCTTCTCTTCCGTAGCCGAAGCCATCATGGCGCACGACGCTGGGGAACTACACCTCAACGCCCAGTGCATCATCCGCTTCGAATCCCTAGTGCCCCCGCGCGACTGGGTAGCTCCGGAAGGCTGGAACGAAGGCGACCCGATCGACCTAGTCACCTCACTAGGCCGCACCCTATTCAACGACACTCTGCCGGTTGAATACCCCTTCGTAAACCACGAAGTCACCAAGAAGCAGCTAGGTAAGATCGTTAACGATCTAGCTGAACGCTACCCCAAGGCCCTGGTTGCCGCGTCCCTAGACGCCCTCAAGCAGGCCGGTTACGACTGGGCACCTCGCTCCGGTATTACCATTGCGTTCACCGACATTGTGGGCCCCGCCGACAAGCCGGAAATCCTAGCCAAGTACGAAGCTCGTGCAGCTAAGACTCAGGAAGACTTCGAACTCGGTGCTACCAAGGAAGAAGAACGCTACGTTGACCTGGTCAACATCTGGACCGAAGCTACCGACGAAGTGGCCGCCGCGATGCGCGCCAACTTCCCCGAGCGCAACACCGTTTACCGCATGGTTTACTCCGGTGCTCGTGGTAACTGGGACCAGATTCGCCAGATCGCTGGTATGCGTGGTCTAGTGTCTGACCCGAAGCAGAAGCTAATTGAACGACCCATTAAGTCGAACTACCGTGAAGGCCTTTCCGTTCTGGAATACTTCATCGCTACCCACGGTGCTCGTAAGGGTCTAGCCGATACCGCGCTTCGTACCGCAGACTCCGGTTACCTAACCCGTCGTCTAGTTGACGTCTCCCAGGACGTCATCATCCGTGAAGAAGACTGTGGCACCCGCAAGGGTCTGCTCATGCCGATCGGTGAAGAAAAGGACGGCCAGGTTGTGGAACTCGACATTGTCGAAACCACCGCTTACGCCCGTACCCTAGCCAAGGACGTGAAGGACGCCGACGGCAACGTCGTCGCCCACGCCGGCCAGGATGTTGGCGACGTCCTCATCGAGCAGCTAATCGCTGCCGGCGTCACCGAAATCACCGTCCGCTCCGTGCTGACCTGTGAATCCGCCGTAGGCTGCTGTGCTGCCTGCTATGGTCGTTCACTGGCCACCGGTAAGCGCGTTGACATCGGCGAAGCCGTTGGTATTATCGCCGCCCAGTCCATTGGTGAACCCGGTACCCAGCTAACCATGCGTACCTTCCACACCGGTGGTGTCGCCTCGGCTGCGGATATTACCCAGGGTCTACCTCGTGTTCAGGAACTCTTCGAAGCTCGTACCCCGAAGGGTGAAGCAGAAATCGCAGAGGCTTCCGGTCGCATCAAGATTGACGACGAAGATCCGGCCGCACGCCGCGTCATCATCGTCCGCGATGACGGCGATGAAGACCTCGTGGTGGAAGTTTCCCGCCGTCAGGAACTACGCGTTCGCGAAGGCGACCACATCGAAGCTGGCGAACAGCTCACCGAAGGCCGCATCGACCCGAAGAAGCTCCTACGCATCAAGGGCCAGAACGAAACCCAGCGTCAGCTGGTGGCCGAAGTTCAGGAAGTGTACCGCTCCCAGGGTGTAGACATTCACTCCAAGCACATTGAAGTGATCGTCCGTCAGATGCTCCGTCGCGTAACCGTGATCGACTCCGGTGACACCAACCTGCTACCCGGTGAGCTAATCGACCAGGCCGCCTACAAGCGCGAAAACAAGCGCGTCATGGCGGAAGGCCGCAAGCCCGCCTCGGCACGTCCGGAACTAATGGGTATCACCAAGGCTTCACTAGCCACCGACTCCTGGCTATCTGCCGCTTCCTTCCAGGAAACCACCAAGGTCCTGACCGAAGCTGCGATGACCGGCAAGTCCGATCCGCTAGTTGGCCTCAAGGAAAACGTCATCCTCGGTAAGCTCATCCCGGCTGGTACCGGCCTGCAGCGCTACCAGGAAGTGATCGTGGAACCCACCCAGGAAGCCATGGACGAAATCGGTCTGACCCGTGCCGACATGGAAGGCACCCCGGCCATCGAAGAAGATCCCTTCTTCGCTGGACTGGACTTCGGTGCAGCTTTCTCTGACGGTTTCTAAACTAGGCCGTTAAAAAGCCAACCTAGCTGAGCCCCAAGGAATAAAACTCCTTGGGGCTCAGCCCTATTTGCCCACTAGTACTAGCTGAAAAGGGCGGACGGGTAGAAAGTCCGGAAAGGAAGGCAGCCCCCTCGGAAAATGTGACGAAATACTAGCCAAGCGCGAAATCAAGCTATCAACATATATAAAAAAGCAGGGGAGCGTGGGAGAATAGGACGGTATCCGAATTTATCTACTAGAGTGAAAGGCTATTCATGCCGGGAACTAATCTAACTCGCGAAGAAGCAATGACGCGCTCCGACCTCATCCAGGTCGAAAACTACGAAGTCTACCTAGACCTCACCAAGGGTGACCGAATCTTTGGATCCGAAACCACCATCAAGTTCACTGCCCAGAAGAACTCCGCCACCTTCGCGGACCTGATTGCAGACAACATCCACGAAATCACCCTAAACGGTGAATCCCTAGCCCCGGAAAAGGTCTTCTCCGATTCCCGCATCGCCCTCAGCGGCCTACAGGAAGAAAACACCCTAACCGTCAAGGCTGACTGCCTCTACATGCACACCGGTGAAGGCCTACACCGCTTCGTTGACCCCGTCGACGGCGAAGCCTACACCTACAGCCAGTTCGAGGTCCCGGATGCACGCCGCGTCTACACCACCTTCGAACAGCCCAACCTGAAGGCCACCTACACCTTCACCGTGCGCACCCCCAAGCACTGGACCGTCTTCTCCAACTCGCCCACCCCGGAGCCCCGCTTCGAAGGTGACTCCGCAGTCTTCGAATTCAGCGAATCAGAGAAGATCTCCACCTACATCACCGCCATCGTCGCCGGCCCCTACGTGGGCCGCACCGGTGAACTAACCAGCGCTGACGGTCGCGTCATCCCGCTGGGCGTCTACTGCCGCCCCTCCCTAGAGAAGTACCTAGACGCAGAAGAAATCATGGACATCACCCGTCGCGGTTTCGAATTCTTCGAAAACGAATACGGTTGTGCCTACCCCTTCCGCAAGTACGACCAGATCTTCGTCCCCGAATACAACGCTGGTGCTATGGAAAACGCCGGCTGCGTCACCTTCCGCGACGAAATGCTATTCCGCGCAACCCCCTCGGAAGCCCAGGTCGAATCCCGTGCCAACACCATCCTGCACGAACTAGCCCACATGTGGTTCGGTGACCTAGTCACCATGAAGTGGTGGAACGACCTCTGGCTCAACGAATCCTTCGCCGAATACATGTCCCACCTAGCCTTAGCCGAAGCCACCCGTTGGACCGACTCTTGGACCGGCTTCACCATGCGTAAGGACTGGGGTATGAACCAGGACCAGCTACCGTCCACCCACCCGATCGTCGCCCCCATCCGCGACCTACAGGACGTAGAGGTCAACTTCGACGGCATCACCTACGCTAAGGGTGCTGCGGTCCTACGCCAGCTAGCCTCCTACGTGGGCCGTGAAGCCTTCACCGAAGGCCTACGCGCCTACTTCAAGAAGCACTCTTGGAGCAACACCGTCGTCGACGACCTACTAAACGAACTCGAAGCTGCCTCCGGCCGTGACCTGTCCACTTGGGCCAAGGTCTGGCTAGAGGAAGCCGGCGTAAACCTCATGCGCCCCGAGGTTGAGGTAGACGGCAACGGTAACTACACCTCCGTTAAGATCCGCCAGGAATCCTTCAACGCTGGTGCCTCCCTACGTCCGCACCGCATGGCCGTCGGTGGTTACAGCCTAAACGCTGCCGGCACCGAAATGGAACGCGTCTTCCACATTGAACTAGACGTCACCGGCGACCTCACCGAGGTCCCCGGACTAGTCGGCCAGGCCCGCCCCGACGTGCTACTGCTCAACGACGGCGACCTCACCTACACCAAGCTACGTCTAGACGAATACTCGCTAGAAAACGCCCAGAAGAGCATCGACAAGTTCACCGACCCGTTGACCCGCTCCATCATCATGGCCTCCGCTTGGGACATGACCCGTGACGCTGAACTATCCCCGGCTTTCTTCGCCCGCCTAGTGCTACGCGAACTAACCGTGGAAGACAACTCCATGGTCATGACCCTGCAGCTACGCAACCTAGCCCACACGCTATCCACCTTCGTTGCTCCGGCCGACCGCCGCGAACTATTCGTGGAAGCCGCTGACGCGCTCCGTGCCCTAGCTGAAAACGCTAAGCCCGGCTCTGACGCCCAGCTACAGACCGCCAAGATGGCTATCTCTTACGCCACCAACGAAGAGCAGCTAGCTTGGGTTAAGGCCCTACACGCTGGTGAAGTAGTCCTACCCGAATTCGACGTCAACGTCGAAATCCAGTGGGCCCTAGTCCAGAAGCTAGTCGCTGCCGGTGTCTACGGTGAAGCTGAAATCCGCGACATGGAAAAGGAAGACCCGACCCTAACCGGTAAGCAGCGCGCTGCTGGCGCTCGCGCCCAGGTCCCCACCGCGGAAGTCAAGAAGGCCACCTACGAGGCCTGCATGCACGACCAGTCACTGCCGAACGATACCCGCATCAACATGATGCGCGGCCTCTGGGCACAGGCTGCCCTACAGCCCGAACTGTACAGCGGCATCGTGGTTTCCTTCTTCCAGGACGTGAAGAACATGTGGGAATCCAACACCCACCACACCGCAGAAACCATCGCCCTACTACTGTTCCCGGCACCGCTAGCCGGCCAGAAGGACGGTCTCGAAGCACCGCAGCTAGCCGCTAAGGCCTGGTTGGTGAAGAACACTGAGGCTGACACCTCTGCTGCTCTGATCCGCCTCATCTCAGAACGCCTAGACGCTGTTGAGCGCTCCCTACGCGTTCAGGCCGTCAAGTAAGGCCAGCTCGCGAAAAGCTAGCCCAGCTGCTTAAGCTAAGTAAGTCGCCCTCCGGTACTCCCGGAGGGCGACTTCGCTAATTCCTGTTCAACCCACTAAGCTATCAACCATGAACATTGACCAAATTGCAGAAAAGTACGTGGAAGACTCTGTCAAGCTTTCACCCGAAACGGCCACCGCCCTAGGCCTACCCGAAAACCAAGACCGCTGGACCGACTACTCACCCGCCGGGGTAGAGGCCGTCCGCGACCTCGTCGAAAATACCCTAAAAGCCGCAAAAGCAGCCGAACCCGAAAACCACAGTCAAGAAGTCACCAAGATCGCGCTCCTTGACCGTCTAGGCGTCGACCTAGCCTGGTACGAAAACCAAGAACCCTACCGCGACCTAAACAATATTGCCTGCCCCATCCAGAGCGTCCGCGACACCCTCTCCCAGATGGACATGAGCACCGACCAAGGCAAAGCCGACGTCGCCGCCCGCATCTCCCGCATGGGCGAAGCCTACCGTGGCTACGCCGAAACCCTAAAAGCCGGCAAAGAAAAAGGCGTCCTACCCGCCAAGCGCCAAGTAGGCCTAGGAATCGAACAGCTCAAAGACCTCAGCCGCGAAGAATCCCTGCTCGATATCTTCGGCAAGGAAGCCAACGCCACCCCCGAACAGATCAAAGCCGGTAAGGCCGCCTGTGATGAACTAGCCGACTTCCTCGCCCAAGAAATCGCCCCCTACGCCCCGGACGTCGACGGGGTGGGACGCGAACGCTACGAAGTCTTCAGCCACCAGTTCGTCGGCCACCAGGTCGACCTTGACGAAACCTACGAATGGGGTCAAGAAGAACTAGCCCGCATCGTCGCCCAGCAGGAAGAAATCGCCCGCGAACTCTACGGCCCCGGCGTCAGCGTCGAGGAAGCCTTCGAAAAACTCAACGCCGACCCGAAGTACGCCCTCCACGGTGTTCCCGCCCTCCAGGCCTGGATGCAGGAAACCGCCGATGGGGTAGTGGCCAAAATGGACGGCGTCCACTTCGACATCCCCGAGCAAATCAAAAAGATCGAATGCTGTATTGACAAGGCCGGCACCGGCGGCATCTTCTACACCGGCCCCTCCGAAGACTTCAGCCGCCCCGGTCGCATGTGGTGGTCCGTCCCGCCGGGTCAGGAAGATTTTGTCACCTGGCAGGAACTCACCACCGTCTACCACGAGGGCGTCCCCGGACACCACCTACAAATCGGCCAGACCATGGTCGAGTCCGAGAACCTCAACCGTTGGCGTCGCCTATTCTGCTTCAACTCTGGCCACGCCGAGGGCTGGGCCCTGTACGCGGAAAAGCTAATGGACGACCTGGACTTCTTCCCCGACCAGGGCTTCCGTATGGGCCTGCTGGATGGTCAGCGTCTGCGCGCCGCCCGCGTGGTGCTTGATATTGGCGTGCACCTTGGTAAGCCGCGCCTAGACGGCCAGGGGACCTGGGATGCCCAGTACGCCTGGGAGTTCATGAAGCAGAACGTCGCCATGTCTGACGCTTTCTTGCGTTTCGAGGTGGACCGCTACCTGGGCTGGCCGGGCCAAGCACCCTCGTACAAGGTGGGGCAGCGCCTGTGGGAACAGCTGCGTGATGACTTCCTAGCCAAGCGACCCGGGGAACTCAAGGAGTTCCACCGTCTGGCTTTGCGCGAGGGCTCCCTCCCGTTGGGTGTCCTGCGTGAGGTGGTCCTCTCCCAGGCCTAAAACTGCCTTCGCTTAGCGTTTGAGGACGGTCGGGGCCGGCCCGCTACTCTTCGGCGGTGCGCTCACTTCGGGCATGGTGCCGTTGACGGATTGGCGGGCGGCCTGCAGGTACTTGCGCATGGTGGCGCCTGCGGTGGCCGGTTTCGGGCCGTCCCCAGTTCCATTTTCTAGTGCCGAGGCCGTGTAGAGCCGCAGTCCGGCCCGGTCCAGTACGACGGGTTCCCAAGCGGCGCTACTGGCGATCACCTGGTTCTTCCCGTTCAGGGTGAGCGTCGCGATTCCTACGACTCCGCTCTGGGTGAGGACCCCCTGGCTGGCGACCTGCGCGGAAATCAGGTTCCCGAGCCCGTAGAAGGCCCAGACGGGTGCGGGTCGACCGGGGACCTCGACTTTTCCGGCCTGTTGGGTGACGTGCGGGTGGTGCCCGATGACCAGGTCAGCGGCCCCGCTTTCGGCTAGGCGTTTGGGCCAGGCCTGCTGGTCATGTGAGGGTTCGGCCTGCCATTCCACCCCCGTGTGCATGGAGACGATCACCAGGTTCGCCCCGGCTTTTCGGGCTTTGTGGGCGTTTTCGATGGTCCGGTCCAGGTCGTTAATGTTGACGCGCCAGGGTTCGCGTTGTAGCTGGCTGATCGGCCAGGAGTTGTGCCCGTAGGTGAGGGACAGGTGCGCGATCTTGATCTTGCGGCCGCCTCGGTTGAGGACGTACATCTGGTAGGGCTGGTGTTCTGGGGTGAGGTTTGTGCCGGCCACACCCAGACCCGCGTCTTGCATCATCCGGACGGTGCGTGCAGCACCGGCTTCACCCTGATCCCAAGTGTGGTTCGAGGCGGTCGAGCACCCGTCATACCCGAAGTCCTTAAGGTCTTCGATCAGGCTGGGCGGGCCCGCAAACTTGGGGAAGTCTTGGATTTTCTGGTCACTGGTTGCGAAGGGGACTTCTAGGTGACACAGGGCCAGGTCGGCCCCGGAAATATAGGGTTTAAGCCCAACGGTCCGGTCTAGTAGGTGGACGGAGCCGTCGCGTCGGCGGGCGGCCTTGGCTAGCGGCCCGTGCGGCAGCATGTCGCCGGTCGCCGCGATGGTAATGGTTACGTCGGGGCCGTTGGCTTGGGTTTCTGTGCCCTTTTCTGCCGAGGGCGCGGCAGCATTTTCCGGGCTACTTGCGGTTGTTTCTGCGCTTGGGTTGGGGGTGCTGACCGGGTCCGGTGTGGCGGTGCCTTGGGGTGGGACGGTACCCGATGGGGTCGAGGCGCTGGCAGGGGAGTTAGAACTAGAGCTTCCCGGTGCCGGTAAGGTGCCTGTGCTGGAGCAGGCGGTGACCATAAGTGTCGAGACTACTAGGGCAGCCATGGTCAGGGAGCGCCCTCGGCGGGTGGCTGGAGTGTGAGAACCCTGCGCATTGGTGGCTGTGGCAGAGAAGCTACCTGAACCTGACTTCCCATTCGGGGAACCTGTGTGTGAAGCGCTATTCTTAGGGACTTCCGTATTTGCCTGCTGAACAAAACTCATGGGCGTTATTCTATCTAGAATTTTTGTTAACTAAGGCACAAGGTGGTATGATTTACCCCATGCGTAAACTAGGGGTAAAAGCTGGCATGGAAGGGAATTTGCGCCAGATTTCTACCTACTGGCGGGCCGCCCCCAAGACTACGTTTTTCTGGGCGGTACTCACCCTAGTCGCTCCCGTATTGCGCTTTCTGCTGTTCTTCAGCATGGGGGAGCTGCTGGCGGCGCTACTTAATCAGACTCCTTGGAAGACCTGGGCGGTAATTCTGACTGTGGTCTTAGTCGTTGAGCCCCTACTGGAAATAGCCAATGAGCTGGCCGCTGAATACCTGGGTAAGGAAGTAAACCGCTATTTCCAGGTCCAACTGGCACGGACCGTACTGGAACCCCAGCAGATTGATCTGCTTGAAGATCCAAACTTTAAGAAAAAGTACCTCTATCTATCGGCAGATAGTCGCGAATGGTTCTCTAGGGAGGGAACCTACGCGACCATCAGCATGTTCTCAAAGCGTGCTTTTGGCCTAGCGGCAGCCGTTTATGTAGCTTGGTGGCATCCGCTGGCCATGCTGATTCTGCTCACGTCCCTACTAATTGGTGCCAACGTGTTCGCAGAGTTCCTGCGTTCGTTGATTTCAGTCTTCACTGAAGAAAGTGGCGGTAATCAGACTAGGGCAGAGTACTTCAGGCGGCTAAACACCGAAAAGAGTTCCGCTCGGGAAATGAGGCTCTTTGGCCTGCAGAGCTGGTCCCTAGCTTTCTACATGAAACTTTGGCAGGAAAGCAAAAACAATCAGTGGCGTGAACGCCGCCGAATTCTGAACCGCACTATGTTGATCACGCTATTTAGCTTACTTGCGGCTGGGATCGTCTTTAGTTGGCTACTTTGGGATCTCTGGCATGGCTTGGTCTCGGCTGGTCTGGCTGCTTCTTTAATCGACGCTATGGACCGGATGGAGGGTCTGGGGCCGCAGGGGGACTGGTCAGAACAAAAAGCTACGCAGCAACGCAACCTCAAGGCCCTAGAAGAACTCCAGCAAATATCCCGGGCGGCGCAAGAGAGGTCAGCTAGCCAGCAGCTAGGTGACTCCGTCGAGTATTCCAAACCAGAATCCCGAAATGCCGCCGCATCAGCGGGGACGCCCGGAGGCGCCCTCGGCGTAGAAATCAATGACCTGCACTTCAGCTATCCCGGTAGTGAAGAAGAAGTCCTTAAAGGCTTAAACCTAAGTATTACGCCGGGAGAAAACCTGGCAATCGTAGGTCTGAATGGCTGCGGTAAATCAACCCTGATCAAACTGCTTTCGGGCCTATATCAGCCCACTGCGGGCACAATCATGGTTGGCGGTCAGCCCGCTACTCAAGCTGCTCAAAACGCCAGTATCTCCGTGATGTTCCAGGACTTCCCGCGCTATCACCTGAGCTTGGCAGAGAATATCTACCCAGAGCGGCTTTTAAGCCCTGAAGTAGCAGAGCAAGCGGTCAAGCAACTGAAGGAAGTTGGCGCGCAAGCGCTAGTGGAACGGATTCCGGATCCGGGCACCGTCATGAACAATGCCTATGAAAATGGCACGGACCTCTCGGGTGGGCAATGGCAGCGCGTGGCGCTAGCTCGGACGCTCTCCCAGGTCGCCCCTAATGCCAGTGGAACGGGGACGAAAACCACGGAACTTTCGCCCGCGGGTTTGCATACCTCGGAACTTTCACCCGCGGGCACTTCCGTAACTGGAAGTGAAGAGCCTACTCAGACGCAAGCCGGTCTGATCGTCCTCGACGAACCAACGGCCGCCCTAGACGTGCGGGTCGAAGCGGAACTTTTCGCCGATTTTAGGCGTCTGACCCAAAACCAGACCACCATCTTGGTGTCACACCGTCTTTCCACGGTGCGTCACGCGGACCGGATCGTGGTGATCGATGGGGGACAGGTTAGCGAATCCGGAACCCACGCGGAACTTTTAGCCGCCGGTGGGCTCTATGCTCAGCTATTCCAAAAGCAGTCCGAGCAGTATCTGCGCAGTGGCACCGTTGAAGCAGCCGAGGACGCAACCGCCCCCGAGGCTGGCCAGCCAGCACCCGGGGATACCACCTCGCCCTCCAATACCAACCAGTCATCACCGGAACCTACCAGCCCCGCGCCAGAAACCCGGGAGGCTTCACATGAATGAGCTAACCCGCCTGGGTCTAAAGGAAATCCGCCCCTACCTCAAAACTGCCTGGCGCCTTCACCCCAGCGCGCTCATCTGGGCGGTCGCGGAATACTTCTGGCAGGCCATGAGTGGCCTTAGCCCCTGGTTTATCACCCTGCTTGTTGCCGGCGTCGTTGCCAAGAATCTGGCCCTGTCAATCACCGCCCTAGCGCTGCTACTTTTCAGCCAAGTTGGGTCGACCTTCCTCGCTTTGATAGGTCTTAACGCCCGCATCTTGCTGATGGAAAAGCTGATCAACTACTACGATCACGACATCGCCCAGAAGATGAGTCACGTACCTACCCTCAAACTGCATGACGACGCCGAAGCGCAGTCCAAAGTCCGCGAAATGCTGGACCAAACCGGTCTGCTGGGCCAGGCCTTCAATATCCTGATGAACTCCCTCAGCATGATCTACCGACCCACCCTAGCGGTGGTTGGAGCCTTGCTGGTTGACTGGCGCTTAATCTTCGTGATTCTGGCGGCCCTGCCGCTGACCTATATGGGGAAGCTGTCCTCGAAGTGGGACGAGCAAGCCGAGGACGAATCCGCCCAAGGATCAAAACTGATCATCCACCTCGACCAAATAATCGCGGAAAGCAGTGCCGGCGCAGAAATCCGCCTCCGCCAAGCCCAGCCAGCCTTCCTTGAGCGCATCAGCGCCACTATGCAAGCCTGGCTTGGCCCGTTCGTTAAGGCAGCCTTGAAGGGTAAAGTTTTCGAATCCCTCGCCTTTACCTTCTATTCCGTCGTTTCCGTGGTCATGCTCTGGCACTACATCGCTTTAGTTCAGGCTGGTACCGTCAGCGTCGCCACCCTTTCCGGCGTGATTGCCGTCCTGCTGACCATGCAGCGCGCCTTCCTTAACATCTCTTACCAATGGTCCAGCCTGACCCGAGTCCTACGCATCGTTGGGCGCTACCGCTGGTTCTGCGATTACATTTCAGACGAGGACGCCGCGCACCAAAGCACCCAAAACCTACCTACTGCGGGTAAGGGTTGGCCGATTGAGCTTAAGCACCTAAGTTTCAGCTACCCGCAGGCAGAAAAACCTGCCCTCAAAGATCTAAACCTAAGTCTCCAACCCGGCCAAGTGATCGCCGTGGTTGGGGAAAACGGTTCGGGAAAAACCACCCTAGCGAACCTGCTACTAGGAATGTATGACCCGACCGAAGGAGAAATCCTAGTTGGCGGAAAGCCTTTAAGCGCCCTCGACCTAGAAACCTGGCGTAAACACGGGTCGGGCGCCTTCCAAGACCACCATAACTTTGAACTGACCCTGCGGGAGGGGATCGAACTAGGTGGTATGAATCTACCCGAGGGCGTAGAGCCCCTAAGCGTGGAAGAGGCCCTTAGCGCTGCGGGCGTCCCGGAATTCCCCGCCACTTTGCCGCAGGGGCTGGATACCGAACTGGGTAAGGAAAGGGGAGAGCGGAACCTCTCTGGCGGACAGTGGCAGCGCATAGCTATTGCTAGGGGGATGGTGCATCCTAGCCCGGCACTGCTGATCCTCGATGAACCGACCAGTGCCATGGATGCCCTGGCAGAAACCGCCCTGTTCGAAAGCTACGCCCGCTCGGCACAGAATGTTCGTGCGCACGGTGGGATCTGCCTACTCATTACCCACCGCTTCTCCACGGTGTCGAATGCCGACCTCATCGTTGTCCTCGATAAAGGCCAGATTAGAGAAGTCGGTACCCATGAAGAGCTCATGGCGAAGCAGGGACTGTATGCGGAACTGTACGAAATGCAGGCGGGACAGTACCGTTAGGGAGGAACTAGTGAGCCGGTGCACTTGCCCCTACCTTGACGCTGTTGACGCTTCTTTGATAGTCTTGCACTCGGTGCCCGCCACCTGCGGGCCCTAGTTTCGTTACCAGTTTGACTGGTACGCGGGCTCCATGCTTCGTCGGAGCTCCGGACGTCACCCTACGGGGTCAGGCGGGCCGGCCCTTACTGCGGAGCAGTGTGCGCGCAGAATATAGGGCAAACAGGTCGCGCATTAGTTTAAGTAAATGTCCGAAAATCTAAAAGACGGAGAAATAGTGCCTACTATTCAGCAGCTGGTCCGTAAGGGCCGCAGCGTGAAGCGCTCCAAGGTCAAGACCCCCGCGCTAAAGGGCTCGCCCCAGCGTCGCGGTGTTTGCACCCGCGTTTACACCACTACCCCTAAGAAGCCGAACTCCGCGCTACGTAAGGTTGCCCGTGTGCGCCTTTCCAGCGGAATCGAAGTTACCGCCTACATCCCCGGTGAAGGCCACAACCTGCAGGAACACTCGATCGTATTGGTCCGCGGTGGTCGTGTTAAGGACCTCCCCGGTGTCCGTTACCGTATCGTCCGTGGCGCGCTAGACACCCAGGGTGTCCGTAACCGCCAGCAGGCTCGTTCCCGCTACGGCGCAAAGAAGGAGAAGAAGTAATGCCACGTAAAGGCCCAGCTCCCAAGCGCCCCCTAGTTGTAGATCCCGTATACGGCTCTCCCGTTGTCACCCAGCTCGTTAACCGCGTGCTGCTAGACGGCAAGAAGTCCGTTGCGGAACGTATCGTTTACGGCGCCCTCGAGGGCGTTCGCGAACGTAGCGAACAGGATCCGGTAACCGTACTCAAGCGCGCTCTGGACAACATTCGTCCGGCCCTTGAAGTTCGTTCCCGTCGTGTTGGTGGGGCAACCTACCAGGTCCCCGTCGAGGTGCGCGCCTCCCGCGCCACCACCCTAGCTCTACGCTGGTTGGTGGACTACTCGCGTCAGCGTCGTGAAAAGACCATGACCGAGCGCCTCATGAACGAAATTCTCGATGCTTCCAACGGCCTAGGTGCTGCTGTCAAGCGTCGTGAAGACATGCACAAGATGGCGGAGTCCAACAAGGCCTTCGCTCACTACCGCTGGTAATCCATCTAAGGAAGGGCGTATTCCGTGGCACTTGAAGTGCTTACAGACCTGAAAAAGGTCCGCAACATCGGCATCATGGCACACATCGATGCTGGTAAGACAACCGTAACCGAACGTATTCTGTTCTACACCGGTATTAACTACAAGATCGGTGAAACCCACGATGGTGCATCCACCACCGACTGGATGGAACAGGAAAAAGAGCGTGGTATTACCATTACCTCCGCAGCTGTTACCTCCTTCTGGAAGGGTAACCAGATCAACATCATCGACACCCCCGGTCACGTTGACTTCACCGTAGAGGTTGAGCGCTCCCTGCGCGTCCTCGACGGCGCCGTCGCCGTGTTCGACGGTAAGGAAGGTGTTGAACCCCAGTCCGAAACCGTATGGCGTCAGGCTGACAAGTACAACGTTCCGCGTATCTGCTTCATCAACAAGATGGACAAGCTAGGCGCAGACTTCTACTTCTCAGTACAGACCATTAAGGATCGCTTGGGTGCCAAGCCGGTCGTAATGGAACTGCCCATCGGCGCAGAAAACACCTTCGAAGGTGTTGTCGACCTACGTCGTATGCAGGCTGTCCTATTCCCCGAGAAGGACGAAAACGGCAACGAAACCCGTGGCTCCCTAGTGACCTACGCGGACATTCCTGCCGACCTACAGGAAAAGGCTGAAGAATACCGCGAAGCCATGATCGAAGCCGCTGCTGAAGGCAGCGAAGAACTCATGGACAAGTACCTAGGCGGCGAAGAGCTAACCGACGAAGAAATCGTCGAAGGCATTCGCAAGCAGGTAATCGCCGGCGAAATCTTCCCTGTTTACTGTGGCTCCGCCTTCAAGAACAAGGGTGTCCAGCCGGTCCTAGACGCCGTCATCGACTTCCTACCCTCACCGCTAGACATTCCCGACGTGGAAGGTCACGCAGTAGGCAACGAAGAAGAGACCCTAACCCGTGCAGCTAAGGAAGAAGAGCCCTTCTCAGCTCTAGCCTTCAAGATTGCTGCACACCCCTTCTACGGCAAGCTAACCTTCATCCGCGTTTACTCCGGCTCCGTCGAAGCAGGCGCACAGGTTGTCAACTCCACCAAGGGTAAGAAGGAACGCATCGGTAAGATCTTCCAGATGCACTCCAACAAGGAAAACCCGGTGGACGTGGCACACGCTGGTCACATCTACGCTGTTATTGGCCTAAAGGACACCACCACTGGTGACACCCTATCCGCCATTGACAAGCCGATCATCCTAGAATCCATGACCTTCCCGGAGCCCGTTATTCACGTGGCTATCGAACCGAAGACCAAGGGTGACCAGGAAAAGCTCGGCGTTGCTATTCAGAAGCTAGCTGAAGAAGACCCGACCTTCACCGTCCGTCTAGACGAAGAAACCGGCCAGACCGTTATCGGTGGTATGGGCGAACTTCACCTAGACATCCTCGTCGACCGTATGCGTCGTGAGTTCAAGGTTGAAGCTAACGTGGGTAAGCCCCAGGTTGCCTACCGCGAAACCATCCGCAAGTCGGTTGAAAAAGTTGACTACACCCACAAGAAGCAGACCGGTGGTTCCGGTCAGTTCGCTAAGGTTCAGGTCAGCTTTGAACCCCTACCGATGGACTCCGAAGAAATGTACGAGTTCGTCGACCAGGTTACCGGTGGCCGTATTCCTCGCGAATACATCCCGTCCGTTGACGCTGGTATCCAAGAAGCAATGCAGAACGGTGTTCTAGCTGGCTACCCGCTAGTTGGAATCAAGGCAATCCTCGTCGACGGTGCATACCACGACGTTGACTCGTCAGAAATGGCGTTCAAGATTGCCGGTAACATGGTTCTGAAGGAAGGCGCCAAGCGCGCCAACCCGGTCCTCCTCGAGCCCATCATGGCCGTGGAAGTCCGTACCCCCGAAGAGTACATGGGCGACGTTATTGGTGACCTTAACTCCCGTCGTGGTGCTATCCAGTCCATGGATGACATCGCCGGCGCTAAGGTTGTCCGCGCTCAGGTACCGCTATCGGAAATGTTTGGTTACGTCGGTGACCTGCGTTCCAAGACGCAGGGTCGCGCGATGTACACGATGACCTTCGACTCCTACGCGGAAGTTCCGCGTAACGTGGCTGAAGAAATCATCGCTAAGAACCGGGGCGAATGAGTCCCACCCGGGATGTGACGGTGTCTTTAGTGGATGCCGTCACTTCCCACCAGTAAAATAATCAATCTGGTAGGCACTCATCGCCTTTAGGTGTTACGCTAATATCTGCCTAAGGCTGAGAAAACAATCTACCCTAGTCCAGGAGGACACAAGTGGCAAAGGCCAAGTTCGAACGCACTAAGCCGCACGTTAACATCGGTACCATCGGTCACGTTGACCACGGTAAGACCACGTTGACTGCAGCAATCACCAAGGTTCTACACGACAAGTACCCGGACCTAAACGAATTCACCCCCTTCGACCAGGTCGACAACGCTCCTGAAGAGCGCGACCGTGGTATTACCATCAACGTTTCCCACGTTGAATACCAGACCGAAAAGCGTCACTACGCTCACGTTGACGCCCCGGGCCACGCCGACTACATCAAGAACATGATTACCGGTGCAGCTCAGATGGACGGCGCTATCCTAGTAGTTGCCGCCACCGACGGCCCCATGGCTCAGACCCGCGAGCACGTTCTACTAGCCAAGCAGGTCGGCGTTCCTTACCTACTAGTCGCCCTAAACAAGGCCGACATGGTTGACGACCCCGACATGCTAGAACTAGTTGAAGAAGAAGTTCGTGACCTACTAAACGACCAGGGCTTCGACGGCGACAACGCTCCCGTTGTCCAGGTTTCCGCTCTAAAGGCTCTAGAAGGCGACGCTGAATGGGCCGCTAAGGTTGCCGAACTAATGGAAGCTGTCGACGAGAACGTTCCGGAACCGGTTCGTGACATGGACAAGCCCTTCCTAATGCCGATCGAAGACGTCTTCACCATTACCGGCCGTGGCACCGTTGTCACCGGTCGTGTGGAACGTGGCAAGCTAGCCATCAACTCCGAAGTTGAAATCCTAGGTATCCGCGAACCGCAGAAGACCACCGTTACCGGTATCGAAATGTTCCACAAGCAGATGGACGAAGCATGGGCCGGCGAAAACTGTGGCCTATTGCTACGTGGCACCAAGCGTGACGAGGTCGAACGTGGTCAGGTTGTTGCTCAGCCTGGCACCATCACCCCCCACACCGAATTCGAAGGTCAGGTCTACATCCTGAAGAAGGAAGAAGGCGGACGTCACAAGAGCTTCTACAGCAACTACCGTCCTCAGTTCTACTTCCGTACCACTGACGTGACCGGCGTTATCACCCTGCCTGAAGGCAAGGAAATGGTTATGCCTGGTGACACCACCGAAATCTCCGTGACCTTGATTCAGCCCATCGCCATGGAAGAAGGCCTCGGCTTCGCTATCCGTGAGGGTGGCCGCACCGTTGGCTCCGGCCGTGTTACCAAGATCATCAAGTGATCTAGTAGCTAGCTAAAACGTTAGAGGGTGACTCCTTTGGGGGTCACCCTCTTCGTTTATTTAAAAATCGAAAAGTACCGCTTTCCGCACCATACGGCCAGAAGTCGTCGCTGGTAGGGGAGAGTGGGTAAGCGAGGGGATATAGGCCTATGGTCTACCTCACCTTGCAATCGCGACACGCGCGAGCGCGGGGTACGGGAAATCACATCACATCGGACTTGCATTTCCCTTGATTTACTGCGAGACTTGAACAGTTGCCTAGAAATATACCTAGGTTGCTTACGGTCGTGTGCCTTAGTTTCATGCTAAGCCGCATTTGACCCACGTTGTTTTGATGAAACAAGTCGTGGATATCGTTCGGGAACGAACGCAATGGCATTACTTGTTTAAGTACGAGAGAGGTAAGACCGCATGGCGGGACAAAAAATCCGCATTCGGCTCAAGTCTTATGACCACGAGGTCATTGACAGCTCGGCACGTAAGATCGTCGAGACGGTACAGCGCGCAGGCGCAACCGTCGTAGGCCCCGTGCCCCTGCCGACTGAGAAGAACGTCTTCGTTGTAATTCGTTCTCCCCACAAATACAAGGACAGCCGTGAGCACTTTGAAATGCGTACTCACAAGCGTCTAATTGACATTATTGACCCAACGCCCAAGGCAGTAGATTCACTTATGCGTCTAGATCTGCCCGCTGACGTAAACATCGAGATTAAGCTCTGAGGAACCTGTAATGACTACGAACTCCAAGCAAGCGACTGCGCCCGTTAAGGCGCTAATCGGTCGTAAGCTCGGCATGACCCAGGTCTGGAACGAAGACGGTCGTCTCGTTCCCATCACGGTTGTGCAGGTGGACACCAACGTTGTTACGCAGGTGCGCACCCTGGACACCGACGGTTACACCGCGGTCCAGCTGGGCTTTGGCCAGATCGATACTCGTAAAGTGACCAAGCCGCTAGCCGGTCACTTTGAAAAGGCAGGGGTCGCCCCTCGCCGTCACCTAACTGAAATCCGCACTTCGGATGCTGAAGAATACTCCCTTGGTCAGGAACTAGGCGCAGATACTTTCGCCGCTGGCACCAAGGTTGACGTATCCGGCACCACTAAGGGTAAAGGTTTCGCCGGTGTTATGAAGCGCCACGGCTTCGCCGGTGTTTCATCCTCCCACGGTGCTCACCGCAACCACCGCAAGCCCGGTTCGATTGGTGCTTGTGCAACTCCTGGACGTGTGTTCAAGGGTCTGCGCATGGCTGGTCGTATGGGTGGTGTGCGCCGCTCCGTCCAGAACCTAACGGTCCACGCTGTTGACACCGAGAAGGGCCTGCTGCTGATTTCCGGCGCAATTCCCGGTCCTAAGAACGGCGTCGTCGTGGTCCGCTCCGCAGTGAAGGGTGCGTGATTATGGCTAACATGACCGTTGAAATCCTCGACTACGCGGGGAAGGCAGCCGGCAAGGCCGAACTGCCCGGTGAAGTTTTTGATGCTGTCACCAACATTCCGCTCATCCACCAGGTTGTCGTTGCACAGCTAGCCGCCGCCCGTCAGGGTACCCACGCGGTTAAATCTCGCGGTGAAGTCCGCGGTGGTGGGCGTAAGCCTTACCGTCAGAAGGGAACCGGTAACGCCCGTCAGGGTTCAATCCGTGCACCTCACTACACCGGCGGTGGCATTGTCCACGGTCCGCAGTCGCGTTCCTACGCACAGCGCACCCCCAAGAAGATGAAGGCTGCTGCTCTACGCGGCGCTCTGTCCGATCGCGCTCGCGCTGGTCGTGTACACGTCGTTACCGGTTTCATCGGTGATGACAAGCCTTCCACCAAGGCAGCTCTAGAGAGCCTACGCAACGTGATTGGTAACCGCACCGCGGTTGTCGTCTGCGATCGTGATGATCAGCTAACTCAGCTATCACTACGTAACGCCCCTGAGGTCCACCTACTATGGGCCGACCAGCTAAACACCTACGATGTGCTGGTTCAGGACGACGTTATCTTCACCGAGCAGGCACTGGCAGCCTTCCTTGGCAATGACAAGGAGGAATCCAAGTGAGCCTCGAACTTTCGCGTAACCCCCGCGACATCATCATCAAGCCGGTCATCACCGAAAAGACCGCGCCGCAGGAAGACCAGGGTAAGTACACCTTCATCGTGGACCCCAAGGCCAACAAGACCGAAATCAAGATCGCTATCGAAAAGATCTTCGGTGTCAAGGTTGCCTCGGTAAACACCCTGAACCGTCCCGGCAAGACCGTCCGTACTCGGACCGGCTTTGGTAAGCGTAAGGACACCAAACGCGCGGTTGTAACCCTGCGTGAAGGTACCATCGACTTCGGCGCGCTGATCGGCTGAGAAGCCGTCGAAAGGTAGAGATAAATTATGGGAATTCGTAAATATAAGCCGACAACTCCGGGTCGCCGCGGTTCGTCTGTGGCGGACTTCGTTGAGATTACTCGCACCACTCCCGAGAAGTCTCTGGTACGCCCACTAACCAAAACTGGTGGTCGTAACAACAATGGTCGCGTGACCTCACGTCACCGCGGTGGTGGGCACAAGCGTGCTTACCGCGTCATTGACTTCCGTCGCCATGACAAAGATGGCATCCCGGCAACCGTTGCCCACATTGAATATGACCCCAACCGCACCGCTCGCATCGCTCTGCTTCACTACGCAGACGGCGAAAAGCGCTACATCCTAGCGCCGGCCAAGCTGGTTCAGGGTGCTCGTATCGAACAGGGCCCCAACGCCGACATCAAGCCCGGTAACAACCTACCGCTACGCAACATCCCGCTGGGTACTGTTATCCACGCTGTGGAACTGCGTCCCGGTGGCGGCGCTAAGATCGCCCGTTCCGCTGGTGTCTCTGTACAGCTAGTCGCTAAGGAAGGCCGCTTCGCTCAGCTGCGTATGCCCTCCGGCGAAATCCGCAACGTTGACGCTCGCTGCCGTGCGACCGTTGGCGAAGTTGGTAACGCTGAACAGTCCAACATCAACTGGGGTAAAGCTGGCCGTATGCGTTGGAAGGGCAAGCGCCCCCACGTACGTGGTGTTGTAATGAACCCGGTTGACCACCCGCACGGTGGTGGTGAAGGCCGTACCTCTGGTGGTCGTCACCCGGTTAGCCCCTGGGGTCAGCCTGAGGGTCGTACCCGCAAGAAGAACAAGGCGAGCGACAAGCTGATTGTCCGCCGTCGTCGGACCGGCAAGAAGCGCTGATAGGGGATTATCATGGCACGTAGTTTGAAAAAAGGCCCCTTCGTTGATGAGCACCTTTACAAGAAGGTTGACGCTCAGAACGAAGCTGGCACAAAAAATGTAATCAAGACCTGGTCGCGTCGGTCGGTTATCACCCCTGATTTCTTGGGGCACACCTTCGCCGTCCACGACGGGCGGAAGCATGTACCGGTGTTCGTCACCGAATCCATGGTTGGTCACAAGCTAGGCGAATTTGCGCCTACTCGTACCTTCCGTTCACACGACAAGGACGACCGTAAGGGCCGCCGCCGCTGAGGCGCGTCTTAACAGGAAGAAAGAGGCAAAATATGGAAGCCAAGGCGAAGGTGCGCTACCTGCGCGTCACGCCCCAGAAGGCGCGCCGTGTTGTCGACGTCGTCCGCGGTAAGCGCGTTCTCGACGTCCTAGACATTCTGCAGTTTGCGCCGCAGGCCGTCGCAGTAAACGTCCGCAAGTTGGTCGTTTCCGCGATGGAGAACGCTCGTCAGGCCGCTCAGGCAGCCGGCGAAAAGTTCAATGAAGGGGACCTATACATCAAGGAAGCTTTCGTTGACGAAGGCCCGACCATGAAGCGTTTCCGTCCGCGTGCCCAGGGCCGCGCCGGACGCATCAACAAGCGGACCTGCCACATCACCGTGGTTGTTGACGACGTAAACAACAAACAGGAAGGAACCAAGTAATGGGCCAGAAGGTTAACCCCACTGGGTTCCGCCTAGGAATCACCACCGACCACCGTTCTCACTGGTTCGCTGACTCGACCAAGCCTGGTCAGACCTACGCGGACTACGTAAAGGAAGACGTTGCGATTCGTCGCCTCCTACAGGAAGGCCTGGAACGCTCCGGGATTTCCCGTGTGGACATCGAACGCACCCGCGAGCGTGTCCGCGTTGACCTACACACCGCCCGTCCGGGTATCGTGATCGGTCGTCGTGGCGCCGAGGCGGACCGCCTACGTGGTCAGCTAGAAAAGCTAACCGGCAAGCAGGTTCAGCTAAACATCCTCGAGGTCAAGAACCCCGAGATCGACGCTCAGCTTGTTGCTCAGGGTATTGCTGAACAGCTATCCGCTCGTGTGTCATTCCGTCGTGCAATGCGTAAGGCAATGCAGTCCGCCATGTCCGCTGGCGCCAAGGGCATCCGTGTCCAGTGCGCTGGTCGTCTAGGTGGCGCGGAAATGTCCCGCTCTGAGTTCTACCGTGAAGGCCGCGTGCCGTTGCACACCCTTCGCGCGAACATTGACTACGGCTTCTTCGAGGCCCACACCACCTTCGGTCGTATTGGCGTGAAGGTTTGGATTTACAAGGGCGATGTCACCGAAAAGGAGTTCGCACGCCAGCAGGCAGAAGCAGCTCCTCGCGGTCGTCGCAATGACCGTCGCGGTCAGCGCCGCAACTCGCAGCGCAATGCCGGATCTGCCCAGCAGAACCAGGCAGCCGCCACTGAGAAACCTACGGAGGCCTGAGTCGTGCTTATTCCCCGTCGGACAAAGTTCCGCAAGCAGCACCGTCCTAACCGCCACGGCGTGGCTAAGGGCGGCACCGAGATCGCATTCGGCGACTACGGTATCCAGGCTCTCGAGCCGGCTTACATCACCAACCGACAGATTGAAGCCGCTCGTATTGCCATGACCCGTCACGTCAAGCGTGGTGGTAAGGTATGGATCAACATCTTCCCTGACCGCCCGTTGACCAAGAAGCCTGCTGAAACCCGTATGGGTTCCGGTAAGGGCTCCGTTGAATGGTGGGTTGCAAATGTTAAGCCGGGTCGAATCCTTTTCGAACTCGGTGGTGTTCCTGAGCCCCTGGCACGTGAAGCTATGCTTCGCGCAATGCACAAGCTCCCGATGAAGACCCGTTTCGTGGTCCGTGAGGGTGGTGAAGCCTGATGGCTAACTCAAACCTGTCAGCTGTAGAGCTAGACAAAATGGACGACGACCGTCTCCGCGAAGAACTCGATAAAGCAAAGACCGAGCTCTTCAATCTGCGTTTCGCGCAGGCCGCTGGTGCGACCGAATCTGCTGGTCGCATCCGCCAGGTCCGACGTGATATTGCACGCATTTACACCATTGCGCGCGAACGCGAATTGAACATCCGTACCGCACCGACTGTTAAGTGAGCCCAAAAATGAGCGAAAATACCACTCCCGAGCGCAATGAGCGCAAGGTTCGCAGCGGCTACGTCGTTAGCGACAAGATGGACAAGACGGTTGTTGTTGAATACATCGACCGCGTAAAGCACCCGCTTTACGGTAAAGTTGTACGTCGGACCAGTAAACTAAAGGTTCACGACGAAGGCAATATTGCTAAAGTTGGAGACCTGGTCCGCGTGATGGAGACCCGTCCGCTATCCGCAACCAAGCGGTGGCGTCTGGTCGAAATCATTGAGAAGGCAAAGTAAAACCTGCTTTCTATTGTAATAATCCGTTCGGCTAGGCTCGGGTAAGACCGAGAACCGGCACGACGACAGGAGTCATAAGAATGATCCAGCAAGAGTCGCGACTTAAGGTCGCCGACAACACCGGTGCAAAGGAAATCCTCTGCATCCGCGTGCTCGGCGGCTCGGGTCGGCGTTACGCAGGCATTGGCGACACCATTGTTGCCACTGTCAAGGACGCCATTCCCGGCGGCAATGTTAAAAAGGGAGACGTCGTAAAGGCGGTAATCGTGCGTACCCGCAAGGAACGCCGCCGTCCTGACGGTTCCTACATCCGTTTCGATGAGAATGCAGCTGTCATCCTAAAGAACGACGGCGAACCGCGTGGCACCCGCATCTTCGGTCCAGTTGGACGCGAACTGCGTGACAAGAAGTTCATGCGCATCGTCTCGCTCGCCCCGGAGGTGTTGTGATGGGAGCAAAAATTAAGAAGGGTGACCTAGTAGAGGTCATCGTTGGTCGTCCCTCGGACGCCAAGAAAATCGAAGCCCGCAATGCAACCCGCGAAGCCAAGGGTAAGGCTCCTCTTACCCCCGGCGACAAGGGCAAGCAGGGCGTTGTAATTGAAGTACTACGCGAAACCAACCGCGTGGTTGTTGAGGGCGTTAACGTCCGCACCCACCACGTACGCCAGGGGCAGTCAGCTCAGGGCCAGGTTACCGGTGGTATCGAACACCGCGAAGCACCCATCCACGTTTCCAACGTGGCTCTGGTTGACCCGGACACCAAGAAGCCCGTACGCGTTGGCTTCAAAGAGGTCCAGGTTGAGCGCGACGGCCGTGTTCGCACCAAGCGCGTCCGCGTAATCCGCGGCGGCGAAAACGATGGTAAGGAGATCTGATATGACTGAAGCAACTCCTCGCCTAAAGGCCAAGTACGATAACGAAATCGTTGCCAAACTACGTGACGAATTCAAGCACGCTAATGCCATGGAAGTTGGCGGTCTAGTCAAGATCGTCGTCAACATGGGTGTCGGAGAAGCAGCACGCGACTCCAAGCTCATGGAAGGCGCCATCCGCGACCTAACCGCCATCACCGGCCAGAAGCCGCTTGTTACCAAGGCACGTAAGTCCATCGCACAGTTCAAGCTGCGCGAAGGTCAGCCGATCGGTGCACACGTCACTCTACGTGGCGCACGTATGTGGGAATTCTTGGACCGTTTGCTGTCCACTGCTCTTCCCCGTATCCGTGACTTCCGCGGTCTGAACCCGAATCAGTTCGACGGTAACGGCAACTACACGTTCGGTCTAACCGAACAGTCCATGTTCCATGAGATTGACCCCGATTCCATCGACCGCGTTCGCGGCATGGACATCACCGTGGTCACCTCAGCGAAGACCGACGAGGAAGGACGCGCCCTACTGCGTCACCTCGGCTTCCCGTTTAAGGAGAACTGAGAATGGCTAAGACCTCCCTCAAAGTCAAGGCCGCCCGCAAGCCCAAGTTTGCGGTCCGTGCCTACACCCGGTGCAACCGTTGCGGTCGTCCCCGCTCCGTGTACCGCAAGTTCGGCCTTTGCCGTATCTGCCTACGTGAGCTAGCCCTAGCCGGCGAACTCCCTGGCGTAACTAAGAGCAGCTGGTAACAACTACGTCGCAGGTCCAACGGCGATAAGCGCCGTTCGGAAACCCCGACGAGGAAGGGCATCGCCCAAATGTCTATGACAGATCCAATCGCAGATATGCTTACGCGTCTGCGTAACGCTAACTCGGCGCAGCACGAGTCGGTTTCCATGCCGCACTCGAAGCTGAAGGCTGCCATCGCGCAGATCCTTGAAGCCGAAGGATACATTCTTGGCTCAGAGGTTGAGGACGCCCGCGTGGGCAAGACCCTCACCCTAAAGCTGAAGTACGGCAAGAACCGCGAACGCGCCATCTCCGGCGTCAAGCGCGTTTCCAAGCCCGGCCTTCGCAAGTATGCCAAGTCAACCGACCTGCCCAAGGTTATGGGTGGCCTAGGTGTGGCAATTCTGTCCACCTCTTCCGGCCTACTCACTGACCGTGAAGCAGCTAACAAGGGTGTCGGCGGGGAAGTCCTCGCCTACATCTGGTGAGATAGGAGGAATCAGATATGTCTCGTATTGGACGACTTCCAGTCTCACTACCCGCTGGCGTCGAGGTTAAACTCGAAGGCCGCGAACTAACCGTAAAGGGCCCCAAGGGTCAGCTACAGCACGTCATCCCGGAACCCATTGAGGTTGCGATTGACGGCTCCGAACTGACCGTTTCTCGCCCCAACGACGAGCGCAAGTCCCGCTCGCTACACGGCCTCACCCGTACCCTAATCCAGAACATGGTCCTCGGCGTTACCCAGGGCTTCGAAAAGAAGCTCGAAATCGTCGGTACCGGTTACCGTGTTGTGGCCAAGGGTAAGGACATTGAATTCGCACTCGGCTTCTCGCACCCGGTTCCCGTGGCTGCACCTGAAGGCATCGAATTCAAGGTTGAAGGCCCCACCAAGTTGACCGTTGCCGGCATCGACAAGCAGCTTGTCGGTGAGGTAGCCGCCAACATCCGTAAGATCCGCAAGCCCGAACCCTACAAGGGCAAGGGTGTCCGCTACGCAGGCGAACAGGTCCGCCGCAAGGTCGGAAAGGCAGGTAAGTGATAATGGCTTACACCGTAAAGGGAAAGGGCAAGGCAGTTGCCCTAAAGCGTCGTCACCAGCGTGTCCGCAAGACCGTGTTCGGTACCCCCGAACGCCCGCGTTTGGTGGTTCGTCGTTCGAACCGTCACATGGTTGCGCAGATCGTCGACGATACCGTCGGTCGTACCCTAGCAGCTGCTTCCACCCTGGAAGCTGACCTACGTGGTTCAGACCTAAACAAAACCGATGCCGCACGCAAGGTTGGCGAACTACTCGCCGATCGCGCCAAGGCTGCCGGTGTTGAAGCGGTCGTATTCGACCGTGGCGGAAACAAGTACCATGGCCGCGTCGCGGCCGTCGCAGACGGAGCCCGCTCTGGCGGGTTGAGCCTGTGATCGCGAAGAGAAGGAAGAGGGCACACTGATGGCTGCACAGCAGCGAGACAGGAACGGCCAGTCCGCCGAAAATCGCGACACAGAGCGTCGCGAGCGTCGGGGACGCCGAGAAGAACGTCGTGGCAACAAGGGCCGCGAAGAAAAGAACCAGTACGTAGAGCGCGTCGTTACCATTAACCGCGTCTCCAAGGTCGTCAAGGGTGGTCGTCGCTTTAGCTTCACCGCACTAGTCGTCGTTGGTGATGGTGAAGGTACCGTCGGTGTTGGCTACGGAAAGGCGAAGGAAGTACCCGCAGCTATTGCTAAGGGTGTTGAGGAAGCAAAGAAGAATTTCTTCCGCGTTCCCATGATTCGCCGTACCATCACTCACGTCACCCAGGGTGAAGATGCTGCAGGTATCGTCCTGCTGCGTCCTGCCGCTCCCGGTACCGGCGTTATCGCCGGTGGCCCGGTGCGCGCCGTCCTGGACTGCGCGGGTGTGCATGACGTCCTCAGCAAGTCGCTGGGTTCGTCCAACGCAATCAACATCGTGCACGCGACCGTCAAGGCGCTAAAGCAGCTCGAACAGCCGGAAGGCGTGGCAGCTCGCCGTGGCCTACCGCTAGAACGCGTTGCTCCTGCAGGTATGCTGCGGGCCCGCGCCGAAGGCGAAGCGGAACGTAAGGAAGCAGCAGAAAAGGCTGAAGCCGAAGCTGCTGCAGCAGGGGTGAGTAACTGATGACGAACCTGAAGATTACCCGCGTCCGTGGTGACGTAGGTGCCAAGCAGAACCAGCGCGCTACCATGCGCACCCTGGGCCTGCGCAAGATTGGTCAGTCCACCGTTCGTGAGGACAGCGAACAGCTGCGTGGTTACCTACGCGCTGTAGCTCACCTCGTCAAGGTAGAGGAGGCCAACTGATTATGGCAGCTAAGAACACCGAAGCAGTCGAAACGACTGAAGAAAACGTTCAGGTCCTACGCGTACACCACCTGCGCCCGGCACCCGGTGCCAAGCGCAAGAAGATCCGCGTTGGTCGTGGTGAAGGCTCCAAGGGTAAGACCGCGGGTCGTGGTACCAAGGGTACCAAGGCACGTTACCAGGTCCCCCAGGGCTTCGAAGGTGGCCAGATGCCTATGCACATGCGCCTACCTAAGCTCCGTGGTTTCAAGAACCCCTTCCGCACCGAATACCAGGTTGTGAACTTGGACAAGCTTTCTGCTCTCTTCCCCGAGGGCGGCAAGATTGGTGTTGAAGAACTAGTGGCAGCGGGCGCCGTCCGCAAGGGCCAGCTAGTTAAGGTTCTAGGCACCGGCGAAGCCAAGGCAGCCTTTGAACTAGAGGTCGACGCCTGGTCGGCCTCCGCAAAAGACAAGGTCGAAAAGGCCGGCGGGTCTCTAACCCTCCGCTGATCGTCCCGGTAGGGCGGTTCGCAAATGCGGACCGCCCTTCCTTTTGTCTTAAATTAGGGATATCCCAGATAGCTGGTTAGAATATCCTCATCGACCCATGCCCAACCTCGGGCAAACCCAGAAATCCTATTTAGGAGGTAGCGTGCTTAGCGCATTCGCACAAGCCTTCCGGACGCCGGACCTACGGCGTAAATTACTATTTACGCTGTTCATCATGGCACTATTCCGGGCAGGTACCTTCATCCCCACACCCGGTGTTTCCGTGCACAACATTAACCAGTGTATGGCCCAGTCTGAGGGTGCCGGTCTACTTGACCTCGTGAACCTATTCTCCGGTGGCGCACTAATGCAGCTATCAATCTTCGCCCTGGGCATCATGCCTTACATTACGGCGTCGATTATCATCCAGCTGCTCCGCGTCGTGGTTCCGCGCTTTGACGACCTCCACAAGGAAGGACAGGCCGGACAGGCCAAGCTAACGCAGTACACGCGTTACCTAACCATCTTCCTATCGGTTATGCAGGCTACCGGCTTCATTTCCCTGGCCCGCTCAGGTCGAATGTTCCCCGGCTGCCAGGAAAAGATCATCCCGAACGAATCCGTATGGGTCTTCATCGTCATGATCATCGTCATGACTGCAGGCTCCTCCTGCATCATGTGGCTAGGCGAAGTCATTACCGATAAAGGCATCGGTAACGGCATGTCCCTACTGATCTTCACCTCGATCATCGCCCGCCTGCCCTCCCAGCTCTTCAACATTGGCGCCACCGCAGAAAACGGCGTCATCAAGGTCCTAGGTATCATCGCCCTAATCATGGCGATCACCCTAGCCATTGTCTTCGTTGAACAAGCTATGCGTCGCATCCCCGTACAGTACGCCAAGCGTATGGTCGGCTCGCGCATGTACGGTGGTTCCGCCACCTACATCCCGATCAAGATCAACATGTCGGGCGTTATCCCCGTCATCTTCTCCACCTCGATCTTGGCCATGCCCATGATGATCGCCCAGTTCGGTGACCCGACCAAGCCCTGGGTACAGTTCATCATGCGCTACTTCCAGCAGCGCTCCTGGCTGTACCTGCTGCTAGACGCACTACTAATCATCTTCTTCTCCTTCTTCTACACCCAGATCACCTTCGATCCCGACGAGGTAGCAGACAACATGAAGAAGTACGGCGGCTTCGTACCCGGCGTCCGCGCTGGTCGACCCACCGCCGACCTACTGCGCTACATCATCAACCGCATCACCACTGCTGGTTCCCTATACCTAGTCCTCGTGGCCATGATCCCCGTGTTGGCACTAATCCCCATGGGCATCACCCAAGGACAGCTCCCGTTCGGTGGCACCACCCTCCTGATTATCGTCGGTGTTGGCCTCCAGACGGTTAAAGAAGTAAACGCACAACTGCGTCAACATCACTATGAAGGATTCCTCCGATGACCCGTATGATTTTGATCGGCCCTCCCGGTGCCGGTAAAGGTACCCAGGCAAAGCACATTGCCGAACGCCTAAACATCCCTCACATCTCCACCGGCGAGATCTTCCGCCGCAACATTACCGAGGGTACTGAACTAGGAGTCCGCGCGAAGTCCTACATCGACAAGGGCGAATACGTACCCGACTCAGTCACCAACCCGATGGTTGAAGCTCGACTAGCTGCTCCCGACACTGAGAACGGCTTCCTACTAGACGGCTACCCCCGTACCGTCGCCCAGGCCCGTGTCCTACACGAAGCCCTAGCTTCCATGGGCTCCGAACTAGACCTAGTGCTAGAAATCGACGCCGACCTTGACGAGGTCGTAAAGCGCATGCTGCACCGTGCCGAACTCGAGCACCGTCCGGATGATACCGAAGACGTTATTCGTCACCGCCTTGAGGTTTACACCGAACTGACCGAACCCATGGCCACCTACTACGAAGAACACGACCTATTGCGTCGCGTCGACGGAAATGGGACCATCGAAGAGGTCACCGCTCGTATCGATCAGATCCTAGACGAGCTCTAAACAACTTTCGGTTAAGGGCCGGGCCAATCAGGTTCGGCCCTTAACGCTACCTACTAAGAGGGGAAACATGGTTCGCTTCAGAGACAAAGTCAACCCGAAGATGCCCAAAGAAATCGGGTTCATGCGCGAAGCCGGCCTAGTGGTCGCCAAAATTCACCAGGCGCTACGCGAAGCCGCCAAACCTGGAATGGCCACCGGCGAACTAGACCAAGTCTGCCGCGACGTTATTAAAGCTGAGGGAGCAAAATCCAACTTCCTCAACTATCACGGTTTTCCGGCCACCGTCTGCATCTCCGTAAACGACGAAATCGTCCACGGAATCCCCGGTAGTCGAAAACTGGAAGCGGGCGACCTCGTCAAATTTGACTGCGGTGCGTACGTAAACCGGGAAAATAAGCAGTGGCACGGTGACGCGGCCTTCTCCATGATCATTGGCGGGGAAGAAGCAGGCAGCCAAACCGCTCGCGAACTAAACGAAGTAACCCAGACCGCGCTCTACGAAGTAATCCGCGAACTAGCGAAGGGCGCCCAAACCCTAAACGCAGTAGGGGATACCGTCGAAATGGTCGTCGCCGAACGCGCCATCGACTACGGCTGGGAAGCGGGCATCGTAGAAGAATACGTAGGGCACGGTATTGGCAATGCCATGCATGAAGCCCCCGATGTTTACAACTATTCCGTGCGCGGCAAGCTAATGAAGCTCCGCCCGGGACAGGTATTCGCGATCGAACCCATGCTGACCGCCGGAGACCCGGACAACTCCACCGACGATGACGGCTGGACCGTGCGAACCAAAGATGGCTCTCTAGCCTGTCAGTGGGAGCACACCGTTGCTATCATGCCCGGGGGAGTGTGGGTGCTCACGGCCCTGGACGGGGGAGCGGAGATTTTAGCTCCTGCTGGACTAAAACCGGTTACTTTGCCCGGCGTGGTGACTGATTAGACAGCCTAGCCGGTTGCTTATTGGGCAGAAAACTAATAACCTTGTTCGTTGGGTGTTCCTATTCCGGGAGAGATCTCTGTCTAAGGAGCCGTCTTCAACGAAAAGCGTTGGAGGTACCCAAGAAATTGAGAGTAGTCGGAGTATATGGCTAAAAAAGACGGTGTAATCGAAGTCGAGGGAACAGTTGTTGAAGCTCTTCCCAACGCGATGTTCCGCGTGGAACTACAGAACGAACACATCGTGCTAGCGCACATCTCAGGAAAGATGCGTCAGCACTACATTCGAATCCTCCCTGAGGATCGAGTAGTGGTGGAGCTCAGCCCTTACGATCTCACCCGAGGTCGTATCGTCTACCGATACAAGTAAGAACTAGACACAGGCGCCGCCACAATAGCGGCGGCGGAGGTACAACATGAAGGTCAAGCCGAGTGTCAAGAAGATCTGTGACAAGTGCAAGGTGATTCGTCGCCACGGCAACGTCATGGTTATTTGTGACAACCCCAGGCACAAGCAGCGCCAGGGCTGAAAATCCCTGACTGCTTTCCCCCAAAGGGAACGAAATAGCGTTTCACCAGCCACCCGCTAAGCGGTGCAGCCCTCGGTTTCGGAGGCCGAGGCCGGACTTAAGAACTGTCCGGAAGGTGAGGCGACGACCTCCGATCACATAGGAGAAAAAATGGCACGTATTGCCGGTGTGGACCTCCCGCGCGAAAAGCGCTTGGAGATTGCCCTCACTTATGTTTACGGCGTAGGGCGTACCCGCGCAAAAGAAACTCTGGACGCTACTGGGGTTTCCCCCGATGTTCGCGTTAAGGACCTAACCGAAGAAGACTTGGTTAAGCTCCGCGACTACATCGAGTCCAACTACAAGGTCGAAGGTGACCTGCGCCGTGAGGTACAGGCTGACATTCGCCGTAAGATTGAAATCGCTTCCTACCAGGGTCTGCGTCACCGTCGTGGCCTACCCGTTCGTGGGCAGCGCACTAAGACCAACGCTCGTACCCGCAAGGGCCCGAAGCGCACTGTCGCAGGTAAGAAGAAGTAGTAGGCGGCTGAGCGTATTAACGCCAGTTCGATGATCTTTTAGGAGAAGATATGCCCCCCAAGACTCGCGCCGCGGCAGCTCGTAAAGGCCGCCGTAAGGAACGCAAAAATATTGCTGTAGGTCAGGCTCACATTAAGTCCACCTTCAACAACACCATCGTCTCGATCACTGACCCCACCGGTGCAGTAATCGCTACTTGCTCTTCAGGCCAGGTTGGCTTCAAGGGCTCACGTAAGTCCACCCCCTTCGCTGCCCAGCTAGCTGCTGAAGCTGCTGCAAAGCGCGCTCAGGAACACGGCATGAAGAAGGTCGACGTATTCGTTAAGGGCCCGGGTTCCGGTCGCGAAACCGCGATCCGCTCCCTCGGCGCTGCCGGTCTAGAGGTTGGCACCATTCAGGATGTCACCCCCCAGGCACACAACGGCTGCCGTCCGCCCAAGCGTCGTCGCGTCTGATTCGCTGGGGAACTCACAGGTTCCTACGTCCGCTTCGGGGATTCGCCATATTTCCGAAGCAACCTTGAAAAAATCCTCCGTGGACCAACGGTCCACAGTTCAATATCTCGATGTCATATGGCGGGCATCGGGTGAGGAAAGGAAATCGACGTGCTAATTGCACAGCGACCCACTTTGACTGAAGAAGTTGTGAACGAACGGCGCTCCCGCTTCGTTCTCGAGCCGCTTGAGCCCGGTTTCGGCTACACCCTAGGTAACTCCCTGCGTCGTACCCTGCTGTCATCCATCCCGGGTGCTGCGGTTACCTCCATCCGTATCGATGGCGTGCAGCACGAGTTCTCTACCATTGAAGGCGTGAAGGAAGACGTCGCACAGATCATCCTTAACATTAAGCAGATCGTGCTGTCCTCTGACAATGATGAGCCGGTAGTAATGTACCTGCGTCAGACTGGTGAAGGTGTTGTTACCGCTGGTGACATCACTCCGCCCGCCGGTGTGGAAATCCACAACCCGGAACTAGTCCTAGCCACCCTAAACGAACAGGGTCGTCTAGAGATTGAACTAACCGTGGAACGTGGACGCAGCTACGTCTCCGCCGCGCAGAACAAGCGCGACGATGCCGAAATCTCCCGCATTCCGATCGATTCGATCTACTCTCCGGTACTAAAGGTCACCTATAAGGTGGAAGCCACCCGTGTGGGCCAGCGTACCGACTTTGATCGTCTAATCGTTGATGTGGAAACCAAGCCCGCTATCAGCCCCCGTGATGCCCTAGCTTCTGCTGGCACCACCCTCGTGGGACTCTTCGGTCTCTGCAAGGAACTGAACGTGGAATCCGAAGGTATCGACCTGGGTGAATCCCAGACCGATAACGCCCTAGCCGCGGATCTAGCCCGACCGATTAAGGAACTGGGTCTACAGCCGCGCTCCATGAACGCCCTACACCGCGATGAAATCAACACCATCGGCGAACTAGTCGCGCGTTCAGAAGCAGATCTACTTGACATCCGTAACTTCGGTGCCAAGTCGATCGAGGAAATCAAAGAGAAACTGGCCGCCTTCGGGATGGCTCTAAAGGATTCTCAGATGCCCACGCTCGGAGAAGGCGAAACCCCCTCTTCCATTCAGTTCTCCGATGACAACATCGGCTGACCATACTTAAATCTTTAAGGAGAAACTACTATGCCGAAGCCCGCAAAGGGTCCCCGCCTGGGGGGCAGCGCTGCGCACGAACGCCTAATCCTGGCTAACCTCTGCCGCAACGTAATCGAACACCGTCAGATCGTCACCACCTTCACCCGCGCCAAGCGCGTTCAGCCGCTACTAGAGCGTCTGATCACCAAGGCCAAGCGTGGAGACCAGCACGCACGTCGCCAGGTCATCAAGGTCCTAGGCACCAACACCTCTAAGCGCGCTGGCCGTTTCGACTACACCCATGAACTCTTCGACGTCATCGTTCCCGCTATGGACGATGCTCGCGAAGGTGGCTACACCCGAATCATCAAGCTACCCGCTCGTAAGGGCGACCAGGCTCCGATGGCTCAGCTATCCCTAGTCATGGAAAAGGTTGAAAAGAAGGCTGCTGTAAAGTCTGCTGAAAAGACCGCTGCCAAGGCTGCTGAAAAGCCCGCCAAGGAAGAAAAGGTCGAAGCTAAGGAAGCCGAAAAGGAAGCTCCCGAAGCCGAAGCAACCGAAGCTGAATGAGTAACCGGTAGCCCAGCTACCAAAAACTCATAAAACTTTTAGTGTGCCCACCCGAAATACTCGGGTGGGCACACTGCTTTTCATTTAAGCTAGAGACCATGGAAACTCAGAGAATAAAGCTGCGCCTAGCCTACGACGGCACCAACTTCCGTGGCTGGGCCACCCAGCCGGGACTACGTACCGTACAAGGTGAACTTGAGGCAGCCCTGGCTCTGATCTTTCAACAAGAAATCCCCCTCACGGTTGCCGGGCGTACCGACGCTGGCGTCCACGCCCAAGAACAGGTCGCCCACTGCGATATCCCAACCAACGGTGCCGGTGCTCCAGATAAACTCCAAAATCTACCTGGACGCCTCGAAAAAATCCTCAAGATGCGTGCCCATCAGGCGAATCAGCCGGCCGGCGACATCGTCATCTACCAAGCAGAACCCGTGGACCCCCGCTTTGACGCACGTTTCTCTGCGCTGTCTCGCAGCTACAGTTACCAGCTAGTCGACCTGCGTGAGCGTCGCACTCCTTTCCAACGAGCCGGTGTGACCTGGCTAGAAGGTGACCAAGAACTTGACATATCGGCAATGCAGGAAGCGGCTGTTGACCTGCTAGGGGAGCATGACTTCCTTGGCTACTGTAAACCCCGTGAGGGAGCCAGTACGGTACGCACCCTGATCGTCCTCGACGTGATCCGACATGACAGTGGGGTAGTGGAGTTCAAGGTGCAGGCTGACGCTTTCTGTCACTCCATGGTCCGCTCGCTAGTAGGGGCCTTAATTCGCGTCGGCCAGGGGAAGGAACCCGTTACGTATCCGCGTACCATCCTTGCCCAAGCTTCCCGGGACGAGGCTGCTCCCATCGCTCCGCCTGAAGGCTTACGTTTGGCTCGCATCTACTATCCGGAAACCCCGGAGGAGTGGGCTGAGCAGGCTCAGCGCAGTCGCGTCTACCGCGGCTAGTTAACAATTTTAATCTGGTATAGTGACTTAAGGCCTACATCTTTATGTGGAAATTTTGGTGGGCCTAAATGAGGGAAGCACTAAGGTGTGCTGCCCGTCTAGAAAATCGCAGAAAAACTACCAGGAGTAACTATTTGACTCGCTTTGACCTTAGTGCCCAATCAGGCGAAATTACTATTCGTCCATTGTCTGCTGCAGATTATGAAGTATGGTTTACGGGCTTCGAGAACCGCGGCCCCTCCCAGAATCCCTATGATGACGGCAAGATGGACATGTCCATTTGTTCGCCTGAGTGGTTCGAGGGGTTAGTGGCAAAACATCAAGAGTTTGCTCTTGCGGATAAGCAGTACATTTTTGGGGTCTTCAATGAGTCTGGTGAACATCTGGGAATGCTTGATGTCGTCACGCTGGAACGTGGATCCTTTCAATGGTGCGAAATCGGGTATCTAATCCATAACCAGTTCTGGCGCCGCGGATACGCATATCACGCGTTACAGGCATTACTTAAACTGTTGGACACCGAGCTGAACTTCCATCGCGTGGAGGCGCATGTGAGTGATGGCAATGAACCTTCGATGGGCTTGCTGAAGAAGTTAGGTTTTACCTACGAGGGTGTGCGGAAGAATTTTATTTACGAGGGGGATGCCTGGGTAGATAAGCATATCTATTCTCTGAACCTGAACGAGCGAGAACCTAACTAGGGATGGCCGGTTTTGCGTATAAGGCCCTTTTGCGGGTTTAAGGGATGACTGTCGTAAGTTGGAATTTCGTGGCGTTTTAATTGCAAACTCGGGTTTTCTGAGACTACTTACACAGGCAATTCCTTTGACGCTCGGACCCAATTCGCGGTAGACTTCTAAAGTTGCATGTGTGGAATAGGTCTGTCAACGCCTCCCACTCGTTGGCTTTTCAACCACACTCAAACACGGAAAATACTTTGAAAATGAGAGTTTCGCGGTCAACGCGGACTCCTGACTAATGAAAAGAAGGCTACTAGCGTGCGCACTTATTCACCTAAGC
Organism: Boudabousia liubingyangii; assembly: GCF_001907245.1. Taxonomy (GTDB): domain Bacteria; phylum Actinomycetota; class Actinomycetes; order Actinomycetales; family Actinomycetaceae; genus Boudabousia; species Boudabousia liubingyangii. The sequence continues at coordinate 99,130 of NZ_MQSU01000001.1, read as the reverse complement.
CTGGTGACGCAAGCCCCAAGTGGTACGTCGTCGATGCGACTGACGTTGTTTTGGGTCGTCTAGCGTCTCATGTTGCCGTTTTGCTCCGTGGGAAGCACAAGCCGACCTTTGCTCCCCACATGGACCAGGGTGACTTCGTTATCGTTATTAACGCTGACAAGGTTGCACTATCCGGTAACAAGGCCGACACCAAATTTGCTTACCGCCACTCGGGTCGTCCCGGTGGTTTGACCGCAGTTTCCTACCGTGACCTGTTGGCAACTCGCCCTGAGCGTGCTGTCGAAAAGGCAGTCAAGGGAATGCTCCCGAAGAACAAGCTTGGTCGCGCTCAGTTGCGCAAGCTGAAGGTTTACGCCGGTCCGGAACACCCGCACGCGGCTCAGCAGCCCGAAGCGTTCGAGATTACCCAGGTAGCCCAGCAGTAATCTGCGGGCCAGGATAGAAAACGAGGAATACTGTGGCTGAGACCACCGTCGAAATCGAAGAGTTGGAAGAAGCTCCCAGCTCCTACACGTCTGAGACCGAGTCCGCTCCTGCGGGTCGCGGTCAGTCGCTGACGGCCCCCGGTGCAGGCCTGGGCCGCCGCAAGGAAGCTGTTGCTCGCGTTCGCTTGGTGCCCGGCACCGGCGAATGGAAGCTAAACGGCCGTTCCCTAGAAGATTACTTCCCGAACAAGCTGCACCAGCAGCTAGTTCGCGCCCCCTTCACTCTGCTAGACATCGAAGGCCGCTTCGACGTCATCGCCCGTATCCACGGTGGTGGCATCTCCGGTCAGGCCGGTGCTCTACGCATGGGCATTGCTCGCGCCCTCAACGAGATTGACCGCGAAGCAAACCGTCCCGCACTGAAGAAGGCTGGCTTCCTAACCCGTGACGCCCGCGCTGTGGAACGCAAGAAGGCTGGTCTAAAGAAGGCCCGTCGCGCACCGCAGTTCAGCAAGCGCTGATCCGGAAGCAATACGGAATCTTTTTACCCCCGGACGCAATCATGCGCCCGGGGGTAAACTTTATATTAAACATGTCGCTTTAGGCCCAAGTGCCTAAAATGAACCAAAACCTAAACCACCTTAAAGTGAGGAACTATGGCACGACTATTTGGCACCGACGGCGTACGTGGCCTAGCAAACCGAGACATCACCGCAGATCTTGCCCTCAAACTTGGCCAAGCTGCCGCCCGCTACACCCTAGAAAAGCTACCCGCCAAACGTCGTAACAGCGAACAAAAGCCCAAAGCCATCATCGGACGCGACACCCGCGTCTCCGGCGAATTCCTCTCACACGCCATCGCCGCCGGACTCGCCTCGGCCGGTATGGATGTCGTTCGCATCGGCATCGTGCCCACCCCCGCCGTGGCCTTCCTCATGACCAGCGGCGAATACGACCTTGGCGTGATGATCAGCGCCTCCCACAACCCCATGCCCGATAATGGCATCAAGTTCTTCGCCAAGGGTGGCTTCAAACTTGAAGACGCCGTCGAAGACGAAATCCAGGCACTACTAGAAAATGCCGAAGGTTGGGAAGCCCCCACCGGTGAAGGCGTTGGTGAAATCACCAGCGACCATGCTATTGCCGACCGCGCCTACGTCAACCACCTACTTGAAGCCTGCGACACCCCGCTCAAGGGCCTACGTATCGCAGTTGATTGCGCCAACGGTGCCGCCTCCTTCCTAGGCCCCGAAGCCCTACGTGAAGCCGGCGCTGACGTAGTAGTCATGAACGCTTCCCCCGATGGTCGCAATATCAATGATGACTGCGGATCCACCCACCCCGAACAGCTACAGGCTGTCGTCGTCGCCTCCAAGGCCGCCTTCGGTGTGGCCTTCGACGGCGACGCGGACCGCTGCCTAGCCGTCGACCATGAAGGCAACCTCATCGACGGTGACAAGATCATGGGTATGCTAGCCGTCGGCCTGAAGAAGTCTGGACGCCTAAACAATGACACCCTAGTCGTAACCGTAATGTCCAACCTGGGCCTCAAACTCGCCATGGAAAAGCAGGGCATCAAGACCGTCCAAACCGCCGTTGGTGACCGCTACGTACTAGAAGAGATCCTAGCTAGCGGACATGCCCTAGGTGGCGAACAATCCGGTCACGTAATCAACGCCCACTACGCCACCACCGGTGACGGTATCCTCACCGCCCTCATGATCGCTCGTGACGTGAAACGCTCCGGTAAGACCCTAGCTGAACTAACCAGCTTTATTCAGCGTCTCCCGCAGACCCTCATTAACGTTCCCAACGTTGATAAGAATGGTCTAGAAAGCGAAGTTATCCAGGACGCCGTAGCCAAGGCGGAGGCCTTCCTAGGCGACACCGGCCGTGTCCTACTACGCGCCTCCGGCACTGAACCGCTAGTTCGCGTCATGGTGGAAGCCGCCACCCAGACCGAAGCTGATGCTGCCGCCCAGCGTCTAGCTGACGTAGTCGCCAAAGAACTAGCGCTCTGACCTCTAAAAAGCCACCAATAGCTACTAGGTTCCGCTAGGTCTGAGTCCGGACCAAAAATCCAAAACCAGGCCTAGCGGAATCTAAAGCTAAAGCACCTTAAACCTAAACCCAGATCACCGTGCAGGGACATCCGCCCTGCTACCCGCAAAGGAAGCCATGGACCGTTTTCTAGACCTCGTGACCTCCCTCGCCGATAGCTGGCTGGTAGTGCCCATCCTGACACTGTTCTCATTCCTGGACGGATTCTTCCCGCCCCTGCCTTCAGAATCGCTCATCATCGCGATCGCCTCACTATCCCACAATGCCCCCACCGTGCCACTGTGGATCATCTGGATCTTCTGCGCCCTGGGAGCCACCGGCGGCGACTCCATCGCCTACCTGATCGGTCGCTATCTGCCGGTCCATAAGATCCCCATCATTAACCGTTTCGCTACCGAAGACAAAATGCGTAAGGCTCGCCGGGGATTAGACCGCCGTGGTGCTTCTGTACTTTTGGGTGCTCGCTTCGTGCCCATTGGTCGTATCGCGATCAACATGACCGCCGGCGCCGTACGCTTCCCCTACCTACGTTTCTTTGCCATCGACTTTGTTGGCTCCCTCATGTGGGCTGGCGTTTCCCTCTCCATCGGGTGGGGGACCGGAAAGTTCTTCAAGGGTCACCCGCTGCTCGGCATGATCATTGGCATTGCTGTCGGTATCGCCTTCGGCTTTGTGCTAGATAAGCTGCTAATGCTGATCAAGAGTTACTTCCGTGCCCGCGGCTACCAGTGGGCCCAGGAAGACCCGGAAGAAACCAAAGAAAACCCCACAGAACTGCCCATCAATGACATTGATGATGTGGAAGAGCCGCAACGAAAAATGGTGGTAGATCAAACAGCTGCTGACCAAGAAGAAGTATCGACTAAGTAGGATTACCTCGGTTACACTAACCTAAGATTAATCCGAACAGTCACCAAAACGTTGTTACTGTTCTTCGCTGCACCGGAAAGGGGAGCCTTTGTATCACTGGATGCACTGGGTCATGGGCGTAGTCCTTAGCTGGGCGGGAAGCTTCATGATCCTGCCAACCTTGATGCTCTTTTGCTTCATTGACGGTTTTGCGCCCATTCTGCCCTCAGAGACCCTGATCATCGCGCTCGCGTCACTCTGGCACACCGGTCAGGTGGTACCCCTGTGGTCCATCATTATCTTTGCCGTAATCGGCGCCTTCTTCGGCGACCTAGGTGCCTACCATGTAGGCAAGTGGCTCCCCGTCAGCAAGATTCCGGTTATTCGTCGATTCGCGACCGAGGAAGCCCTAGCCACCGCCCGCAACGCCCTGAACCGTCGCGGTGCCTCCTACCTACTAACGGCCCGCTTCATCCCGGTTGGTCGCGTCGCCGTAAATATGACCGCCGGGGCGGCACACTACCAACTGCGTCGCTTTATGCCCACCATGATCGTCGCCGACATCCTCTGGTGTTCTTTCAGCGTCATTATCGGTCTAACCGCCGGACGCTTCTTCAAAGGCCACCCATTCCTAGGCATGGTCATCGGGATTGCCTGTGGCATTACCATGGGTCTGATCATTGACCAGATCATCAGTCGCGTTACCGCGAAGAAAAACTCACAGCTTGCGCAAGAGGAGCTTGGAGACTCGGTGGTCTGAAGCCTTGTGAATGATTAGGTCGGCTCGGGAACGAGTCGGCCTAATATTTTGTACAAAGTTAACCAGGTTAATCTCAGTCCAGATCTGACGAGCCAAGGAAACCGCGGCCTCGTCATCCAAATCTGCGTAAGCACGGAAGAAGGAATCCTTATCCCGGAAGGCGCCCTCACGTAGACTCAAGAAACGATCCACATACCAGGACTCCACATCCTGATGGTGGGCATCAATAAAAATACTGAAGTCAAAGTAATCCGAAACCGCCAACGTAGGCTGGTGAGAATGCGGATTAATGCGCGGCGGCTGCAAAACGTTAATGCCCTCAACGATCAAAATATCAGGCTGATCAATGCTAATGAACTCATTGGGGACCACATCGTAAATGACGTGCGAATAAACCGGAGCCTGAACGTGCTGCTGACCGGACTTGACCTCAGCCAAGAAACGCAGCAACGCATGACGATCATAAGAATCAGGGAAGCCCTTGCGACCCAGCAGGCCCCGCTCCTCAAGTTCCTTATTCGGCAGGAGGAAACCATCGGTGGTAACCAGATCAACCTTCGGTGTCTGATCAAAGCGCTGCAACAACCGCTGCAAAGCGCGAGCAATCGACGACTTACCGACCGCAACCGAGCCTGCAATCCCCACCACGAAGGGGACCTTAGTTTCCGGCTCAGAAAGGAACTGACGACGCTCCTTCGCGATCTGACGCTGACGCTGTACGTAAATCTCAATCAGCTTCGAGACCGGACGGTAGATCGCATCAACTTCCTTCAAGTCAATGGGGTCACCCAAACCGGCTAGTTTCTTAACTTCCTCGTCGGTCAAGGGGAGTTCAGTATTCGGCGCCAGGCGAGCCCAATCCTCGCGGGAAATAGTCAAAAACGGCGAAAGATGATCACTGCCCTCAAGCAATTCATTCTCTGCATTACCCAGGGCGATAATCGCCTCACCTAGTGCGCGCTGTGAAGTCATGGGCACATTTTTACACGATTCCGCGCACCATCCCAACGCCAAAGCAGATTTTGGGCCGTCAAATACCGCACACTAAAAGTCCCCAGTTTCAACGTGGCGCGTTCGCATTGACTGCCTGAGAGTGAGAAACTAAGGCCATGAAACTTCCCGACAGCTACCCAGCAACCGCGCTGGTCAACCTGGGACACCTACGTCATAACCTGCGGCACCTGCGAGCCTGCGCCCCTGACTCCCAGCCCCTAGCTATCATCAAAGCCGACGCCTACGGGCACGGATCACTACCCGTTGCCCTGACCGTTCTCGAAGAAGGCGTCAACTGGCTAGGACAAGCCCAAATCGGCGAAGCCCTACACCTGCGGAAAGAACTCGACAAAGCCGGTGTCCCCAGCTGTCTAGACCCAGAAGGCCCCCGCCTCTTCACCTGGATTGTGAACGCCGACCCCGCCGGGAAAGGCCCCAAACAACTCAGCAAAGCCATCATGCGCGGCCTAGATATTTCGGCCTCGAACCTAGCCGAACTAGAAGCCATCCTGGCCGCCGGAAAACGCGCCCGCGAAAAAGCCCAAACTGAAAAAACCAGCGCTAAAACCAAACTGCCCAAAACCGGTCAAAGTGAAATGCTGCCCCCTCGGCAAGCATATTTGGCAGCTGGCTGCCCACCCCCGCGCGTGCACCTAAAAATCGACGTCGGCAACTCCCGCGCCGGATCCCCCGCAGCCGTCTGGCCCGAACTAGTCGCCCAAGCCGCCCGCGCTGAAACAGCCGGGCAACTACAGGTCGTAGGCATCTGGTCGCACCTACAAAGCGCCGACGAAGCCACCCCCGAAGGGATCGAACGAACCAACCAACAGATCGCCCGTTTTGAACAGGCCGTGCAGGTAGCCCAATCAGTAGGCCTTGAAAACAAGATCCTGCACCTGTCAGCTACTTCGGGTGGACTCTGGCACCCGCGCGCGCACTATGACCTAATCCGGTGGGGGATTGGCCTCTATGGGCTCTCACCCGACCCGGCACACCCGCGAACCCCGGACTTCCTGCGTCCCGTCATGGAACTATCCGCCCCGCTACTTTCCGTAAAGCGCGTTCCGGCTGGCGAGGGCGTTTCCTACAATGCCACCTGGACCACCCCGGGAGACCGCTGGCTAGGACTAGTTCCCCTTGGATACGCAGACGGCATCAACCGACGTGCCTCTAACCGTGCGAAAGTCTGGGCTCGCCTAGAAACCGGCGAACTCAAAGAATTCCCAGTCGTTGGACGTATCTGCATGGACCAGTTCGTTATCGACCTAGGGCCCGCCGACCAGCCCGCCCCGCTGGCACGCGGCCAGCGGATCTACCTATTTGGCTCCGGGGAACCTGACGGACTGCCTTCCGTCGATAAATGGGCACAGGCCATCGACACTATCAATTACGAGGTCGTAACTACCCTAGGCCCACGTGTACCGCGCGTTTACTGGGAACCCGCAAACCGAAGCACCACGGAAACTATGCGCTGCTTGACAGAAACTGGGCTCAACCCAGAAAACGGCGTAGAATCTTCGGGCAAGTAAAGCAAAGAGGGAAAGATAAATGACGGTCGTATTCAATACGTCTGACGCTGACGAAACGAGGGCGCTGGGACGTGCCCTAGCCGAACTCGTCCAAGCCGGAGACCTGCTCATGCTCTCTGGCGGGCTTGGAGCCGGCAAAACCACCTTCACCCAGGGCTTAGGTGAGGGCATGGGAGTCCGAGGCCGCCCGACCTCGCCTACCTTTATCATCGCGCGCGAACACCCCAACCCCAATGGGCCCAACCTGATCCACGCTGACGCCTACCGGATTACCGACCTAGATGATCTAGAGACCCTAGACCTGGATGCTTCGCTCGAAGAAGCCGTCACCGTCGTCGAATGGGGTGAAGGGAAGACCGAGGCTATGAGCCCTGACCGCCTAGAAATCCTCATTGGACGTGAGGAAGCCGGCGTCGCCACCGACGACCAGGACGTAATCGACCTAGCATCCGCCGATGATGGCAAACGACGAATCGTCTTCACCCCCGCCTCCAGTCGCTGGGATGAAGCAGCCCTAGCGAAGCTGGCAGAAATCGCCCACCTAGCACCGGCCCAAATCGAGGAAGAGAAATAATGAGTACTCGTTTCTTATGCATTGACACCGCCATGGGATCACGCGTGGCGCTAGTGGACGGGGATGAAGTAAAAGCCGCCGCCCAAGCGCTCTCTGCCCGCGCCCACGCCGAAGCCCTGATGGGCCTAATTCACGAAGTTTGTGGACGCCCCGAAGGAGAATCCCTCAAGGGCTGCTTCGACGCGATTGTCGTAGGTCGCGGCCCCGCCCCCTTCACTGGACTACGTGCCGGCCTAGTTACCGCGCAGGCCCTGGGCTTTAGCTGCTCAGTTCCGGTCTACGGAGTTTCCGCACTTGATTTGGCGGCACGATGCGCACTTGACCAGCTGGATCCGGCCGGGCAGCAGGGGAGTGAAGTACTGGCACTACTTGATGCGCGCCGGAAAGAACTATACGCGGCACGCTTCCGCGCCCAGGGTACAGACGATGTCCAGCTGCTTGACGAATACCAGGTAGTTGCGCCTGCGGACTTGGCCGCTCAGGTTCCGCCGACCGAAGAGCTTCCTCGGGTGGGTCCGGCGGCATCCCTCTACTCTGAGGTAGTCGGGGCCGGACAGGTTGAGGCGTACGAGGTTGCCGGGCTGGCTCGGATTGCACAAGCCCGTCTAGGTGGTGCCACTGGGATGGAGCCGGAAGGCAGCCAACTTGCCGCCGTAGAAGCTGCGAAACTTGCTGAATTTAACCTAGAATTGACCCCACTTTATTTACGCCGCCCCGACGTTCAAGTGTCTAAAAGCACCAAAAGTGCGTTAGGGTAGTGATACATCAATACACCGGTTAAGGAGCAATCATGCCTAACTATCTTGAAGATGCGCGCCATGCTGCGGAAGTGACCCCCATGCCCGCAGGCTTCTGGATTAAAGCGCTTGACGAGGATGACCTGCAGGATGTTTGCCGGGTTGAGCAGACCGTCTTCCCGCGTGAGGCATGGAGTGAAGTTATGCTTCACGAAGAACTGATCGGTCCCTTCCGTGTGTACGTGGGTGTTTTTGACGAGAATAACCAGATGGTTGGATACGCCGGTACCATGCACTCGCCGGAAACCGCGGAAATCATGACCATTGGGGTGATTCCCGAAGCGCGTGGACACGGGCTAGGCAAAGCCATGACCCAGGCCCTGATTAATGCTTCTCGAATCTTGCGGACGGACTCGATCTTCCTTGAGGTGCGCGAACGTAACCAGGTTGCCCAAACCCTCTATGAAGAGATGGGATTCGAGGAAATCTCCCGTCGTCCTCGTTACTACCACAACCCCACTGAAGACGCGGTAATCATGCGTTTGCTGCTGGATTACTGAGTTAAAAAGTCAGCTAAATCGCTAGTAATGCTTTTTTGAAAAATAAAGTGTTACGTAAAGCGCCCTAATTGCATCCGATTTTTGCGCCACTGTGCCAGAAAATCGGGTGCAATTTTTTCTGTCATTAAATGGGTATTTTTCCCAAAATATAGCGAAAATAAGGAATTGTCGAAGGTGTTTTTCTGACTGGCGGGACTTCTGGCCCACAGGTTCTTTGGTGAGGCTCAGGTAACTTAGATACGTGGCCAATAACAAAGCATTAACTCAGAAGAAACGACGCAGCTGGAACACCACTGTTTTCCTAAAGCAGCTGATGGCTATTTCCGGTCTGTTTTTCGTCGTATTTATCCTATTCCATTCCTACGGCAACCTGAAGATTTTCGCAGGTCCGGAGGCTTACAACGGGTACGCTCACCACTTGCGCACCATGTTCATGCCCATTCTTCCCTATGAGGGTCTACTTTGGATCCTACGTGTGGGCTTGATTGTGTTCCTAGTGGTGCACCTCTACGCTGCAGCTGCTACTTGGAAGCGTTCCAACCGCGCCCGCGGTTCTCGTTACCAGGTCAAGAAGAGCGCTTCTAACGCTTATGCTGCACGCACCATGCGTTACGGCGGTGTAATCCTAGGCCTGTTCATCATCTTCCACTTGCTGCACTTCACCACCAAGACCATTCAGGTCGGTGACAAAGCCGCTTATGCCGCCGGGGAAGTAGACGGCGTCTCCCAGGCTCCGTACCTAATGATGCAGACGACCTTCTCCCACTGGTACATGGTTCTTGTGTACGCCTTGGGTGTTGGCGCTCTCTGCCTACACATCGGGCACGGTATCTGGTCCGCACTGCAGTCCTTCGGCTGGCTACGTAAGAACACGAAGAGCCTGATCATTATCATCTCTGGCCTAGTTGGCCTACTGGTCTTCGTAGTCTTCATGGCTCCGCCCCTATACCTGCTATTCACTGGTGGTGTTCACTAAAATGTCAGACCTAATTGACGGCCTATACCGCGAAGGCGAAAAAATCGCGGATACCAAAGCACCGACCGATGTGCCCCTATCCCAGGTCTGGGAACAGCGTAAGTTCAACGCCAAGCTAGTTAACCCCGCTAACCGCCGTAAGCTCTCGGTTATCATCGTGGGTTCCGGTCTAGCCGGTGGTGCAGCAGCTGCCTCCCTAGGCGAAATGGGCTACAACGTCCAGTGCTTCTTCTACCAAGACTCCGCTCGCCGTGCGCACTCCATTGCCGCACAGGGTGGTATCAACGCCGCTAAGAACTACCGTAACGACAATGACTCCGTTTACCGTCTGTTCTACGACACCGTTAAGGGCGGCGACTACCGTGCACGTGAATCGAACGTGTACCGCCTAGCTGAAGTTTCCGCCAACATCATCGACCAGTGTGTTGCACAGGGTGTTCCCTTCGCTCGCGAATACGGCGGCCTACTCGACAACCGTTCCTTCGGTGGCGTACAGGTATCCCGTACCTTCTACGCTCGCGGCCAGACAGGTCAGCAGCTGCTAATCGGCGCTTACCAGGCCATGGAACGTCAGGTCAAGGCCGGTACCGTGAAGGAATTCCCCCGTCACGAAATGGTCGAACTGATCGTCTCTGATGGTCGTGCCCGCGGCATCGTAGCCCGCGACATGTCCACCGGTGAGGTCAAGACCTTCACCGCTGACGCCGTCGTGCTAGCCACCGGTGGTTACGGTAACGTCTTCTTCCTCTCCACCAACGCAATGGGCTGTAACGGTACCGCTATCTGGCGTGCACACCGCAAGGGCGCCTACTTCGGCAACCCCTGCTTCACCCAGATTCACCCGACTTGTATTCCGCAGCACGGTGATCAGCAGTCCAAGCTAACCCTAATGTCCGAATCCCTCCGTAACGACGGCCGTATTTGGGTTCCCAAGAAGGCTGAAGACTGCGAAAAGGATCCCCGTGACATTCCCGAGGAAGATCGCGACTACTACCTAGAACGCATCTACCCGGCATTCGGTAACCTGGTTCCCCGTGACGTAGCTTCCCGTAACGCTAAGAACGTCTGCGACGAAGGCCGCGGCGTAGGCCCGAAGATCGACGGTGTCGCCCGTGGCGTCTACCTCGACTTCTCTGAAGCTATCGAGCGTATGGGTAAGGATGCTGTTTCTGCAAAGTACGGCAACCTGTTCGACATGTACCAGCGCATCACCGACGACAACCCCTATGAAGTACCGATGCGTATTTACCCCGCCGTCCACTACACCATGGGTGGCCTCTGGGTAGACTACGACCTTCAGTCCTCCATCCCGGGTCTATTCGTTGCCGGTGAAGCTAACTTCTCTGACCACGGCGCTAACCGCCTAGGTGCATCCGCCCTAATGCAGGGTCTATCTGATGGCTACTTCGTCCTACCGAACACCATCAACGACTACCTAGCAGCAGGCCCCTTCGAGAAGCTCGGTGCCGACAATGTTGACGTCGAAGCTGCCCGCAAGGAAGCTCAGGATCGCATCGACCGCATCATGGCCATCCAGGGCACCCGTTCCGTGGACTCCATCCACAAGGAACTGGGCCAGATCATGTGGGAATACTGCGGTATGTCCCGTAACGCTGAAGGCCTAAAGCTAGCGATCGAAAAGATCCGCGAACTCCGCAAGGAATTCTGGACCAACGTTCGTGTTCCCGGTAAGTCCATCGGTGAACTAAACCAGTCCCTAGAAAAGGCCGGCCGCCTAGCCGACTTCCTAGAACTGGGCGAACTAATGTGCGTGGACGCACTACACCGCAGCGAATCCTGTGGTGGTCACTTCCGTGAAGAATCCCAGACCCCCGAAGGTGAAGCAAAGCGTAACGACGCTGACTACACCTACGTGGCCGCTTGGGAATTCGGCGGGGAAGACCAGCCGCCGGTCCTGCACAAGGAAGACCTCGTTTACAAGAACATCGAGCTTAAGGAGCGTAGTTACAAGTGAACATTACACTACGAGTTTGGCGCCAAAATGGTGCAGACGGTGAGGGTGCGCTGCATGACTACAAGCTCACCGGGATCTCTGAGGATTCCTCATTCCTGGAAATGTTGGATGTCCTAAACGAAGAACTCTTTGCCCGTGGTGAAGAACCCATCGCATTCGACTCCGACTGCCGTGAAGGCATCTGTGGTCAGTGTGGTCTAGTCATCAACGGTGTGCCTCACGGTAACGAAGGCCCCAGCGCTGACGACAACACCACCACCTGCCAGGTGCACATGCGTCACTTCAAAGATGGCGAAACCATCACCATTGAACCTTGGCGTTCAACCGGTTTCCCCATCATCAAGGACCTGGTTGTTAACCGTTCCGCTCTGGACCGTATCATCCAGGCTGGTGGCTACATCTCGGTTAACACCGGTGCTGCCCCCGATGCACACGCTACCCCCGTACCGAAGCCCGATGCTGACCGCTCCTTCGAAGCGGCCGCCTGCATTGGCTGTGGTGCTTGCGTAGCAGCCTGCCCCAACGGTTCCGCCATGTTGTTCACCTCTGCTAAGGTCACCCACCTGGGTCTCCTACCGCAGGGTAAGCCGGAAAACCTATCCCGCGTTACCAACATGCTGAACCAGCACGACGAAGAAGGCTTCGGCTCCTGCACCAACATTGGTGAATGCGCCGCAGTTTGCCCCAAGGGTATCTCCCTAGACAACATTGCCTTCATGAACCGTCAGCTAGCCAAGGCTGTGCTGAAGGGCATCTGAGCCATTTTCTAGGCCACAAAAAGCGGCCCTGATTGATCACACTGGTCAATCAGGGCCGCTTTACATTTCAGCCCAACCAGTAGACGGTAGTAGACTGGAGGGCGTGAATAAGACAGAAACTGAACCTCTAGTCCTTGGTATTGAATCCACCTGCGACGAAACCGGCTTTGCCCTTGTACGCGGTCACGAATTACTAGTCGACCGCACGTCCTCGTCAATGGACCAGCACGCCCGCTACGGGGGCATCATCCCCGAAATCGCCTCTCGGGCACATCTAGAGACCTTCCTGCCCACCCTCGAACAAGCTCTGGCCGAAGCCGGGGTAAAACTGGAAGAAATCGACGCGGTAGCCTGCTCTGCCGGACCTGGACTAATCGGTTCACTGACTGTCGGAAACTGCGGCGCGAAAGCTATTGCTGCCGCCCTAGGTAAACCCCTTTACGGCCTAAACCACGTAATCGGGCACCTAGCCGTCGACCAGCTAGTAGACGGCCCCTTCGATGGCCCGTTCATTGGCCTGATCGTCTCTGGTGGCCACTCCAACCTACTACTAGTCAATGACATCGCCACTGATATTGTCGAACTGGGCGGTACCCTAGATGATGCCGCCGGCGAAGCCTTCGACAAGGTCGGCCGCCTACTGGGCCTACCGTACCCCGGCGGCCCGCACGTGGACCGTCACGGCCAGGCCGGTAACCGCGAAGCCATCAAATTCCCCCGTGGCCTCTCACGTCCCAAGGACCGGATCGAACACCGCTGGGACTTTAGCTTCTCTGGCCTAAAGACTGCCGTGGCCCGTTACATTGAAACTCTTCAACGCGAAGGAAAAGAACTCCCGGTCGACGATATTTGCGCGTCCTTCTCTGAGGCCGTAAACGACTCCCTAACCTCGAAGGCAATCGACGCAGCCCTAGAACACGGTATTAAGACTGTGGTCATTGGTGGCGGATTCTCTGCTAACTCCCGTCTGCGTGAGCTGCTAAACGAACGCGCAGAGGCTGCTGGGATTGAAGTGCGGATGCCGCCACTGCGCTACTGCACGGATAACGGTGCCCAAATCGCCGCCCTCGGGGCAAACCTAGTGGCAGCGGGCCTACCGTCCTCGCCGCTAAACTTCAGCCCCGACTCTTCCATGCCGCTCAACCAGACGCATATCGTCGAAGTCTAATATCTAAGGATTTATTGGTTCCTAATCGTAGTTCGGAGCGCTTTAACCTAGTGGTTCGCACAGAAACGCTAGATGGTCCTCTCCAACCCGGGCGCAGATAATCGCCCCGTGTTGATGAGCGCTCTCATGACCACGTTGAGCAGTTTTCCGTTTAGCTGCCTTGCCTTTCTTTTTCCCACCCAGGCCAAGCTGCGTGCGTAGCTGTTCCGGAACCACCTGAACCCCGCGGACCAGAATATCTACCTGATCCCAACCTAATGCCGTCACGCGCTGCTTTAAGGCTTTAGGTTTTAAAGCCTGAACTTCAAGAACTTTAAATCCCTGAATGCTGGCCTTAAAAGCGGGATCAGAAGGGATCTCCTGTCCCGCAGGCAGGACTAGATAGGCAAGGTGCTCATCAAGTAGGGACAGCCCATAGTCCTCACAGAAGCTAGCCAAAGTCCCCGACCTGACCAGGGCCGGATCAGGTTCAAAAAGGTAGTCACCCGGTGCCGCCTGGTGGACCCGGTCTAGATGGACTGGTTCCGCCTGCGGGTTCCGACAGTCACTGTCCATGAAACGATAGGTATGGTCGGAAGTTAAAATAACCGCTGAACGACCGGGCCCACCCTGAAGTTCAGCCAGTTTTCCAGTTAGGATGCAGGCTTCTACCAAAGAACCGGCGACGGAAAGATAGGCGACGTGGGAGTCGGCCGGAAAATGTTCCCGTGCTAGACCGGGAGCTACCTTGATCATCAGATTAGGGCTGACTTCCCGCAGGCTTAAGAGCTGGGGGAGCGGCGGTAGCCACTGATCTGGATGGATCAGGCGTTTGCCGTTAGTACGCCGAGCCGGGTCGGCGAACAGGCCCTGAGGGCGGGGTACTAGTTTGGCGACCTCGAAAAGGTCAGTGTTATGAACGGTAGCCTCAGGGTAGGGGGCTAGATTAGCCTTGGTCAGCGCAGCGGTCTCGGGGTCGATTTCGAAGGCCTCAACCTTTAGGCCGTGCTGCGCGTTGGCTAGTGATTCTGTGCCCACCCCGCAGCCGAGATCGGCAACGTGCGTGATACCGGCTTGGCGCCACTGTTGGGCGTGCCAGTTTGCAATCAGGCTCCTAGAGGCCTGCTCGAGCCCATCGATGGTGAAGTACAGGTTTTGAGCTTGGGGACCAAACTTGGCTTGCGCTTTGCGGCGTAGTTCAACCTGGGTCATGACGCTGGCTACGACCTCTGCTTCGTAGCCGGCAGAACGCCATTTTTGAGCGATCTGCAGTGTGTTTTCGGGTGAGAAGTCGCCCAGCTGCCCCAGTAGTTCTTGGGCTGCTGGGCTTAGGATTACAGGTTCGCTCATGTCATATATTTTAGGGCCTAATAGTAGATTCGCCGAGGGCGATTAGCTTTTCACATTTTGGCAGTCACCTTGCATGAGTGCTAACCATAGGGCTACTCTAGTAGATGTTGTAAACGAACTCGTTCTACAGGTACTTTGGTTTGACCCCCGCGACGGCAAACTAGCGTGCGATGTAGAGCCTCAAAACCAAGTGAGGATCAAATGGCGAACATTAAGCCCCTCGAAGACCGCGTTGTGGTGCAGCAGCTGGAAGCTGAAAAGGTCACCGCTTCTGGCCTAGTGATTCCGGATACCGCCACCGAAAAGCCCCAGGAGGGCAAGGTCGTAGCCGTAGGCCCCGGTCGCGTAGACGACAAGGGTAATCGCATTCCCGTCGACGTCGCTGAAGGCGATGTCGTGATCTACTCCAAGTACGGCGGCACCGAAGTCAAGTACGCTGGACAGGAATACCTAATCCTGTCAGCTCGCGACATCCTAGCCGTTGTCGAAGGCTGATAAGCACTTTTAAAGATCCGTTGGTTCGAGTCATAGGGCTCAAACCAACGGATTTTTTTATGCCAAGTTAAACACTTTTAGGCGCTAATATTTGCGTTGCGAAAGACTGTGGATGAAACTGCTGGAATGACAATTACCAGTAGAGCGAATACGACTGTGGCTGACAATCCAGCAGGTCCGAAGCGGAAAACCGGATTTCGTCCCGAGATTCAGGGGCTGCGCGCAATCTGCATGATGCAGGTTTTGCTCTACCACGCGTGGCATGTGGGATCACCCATTGGGGTTGATGCCTTCATCATGATCTCTGCCTACCTACTAACCGGCAGTCTGGTGCGACGGATCGAAAAGGGTCAGATCCCCGGGCTCATTGATCGTTGGACTCAGTTATTTAAACGACTTCTACCACCGCTAGTTGTCACGGTCATGGGAACCCTAGGCCTGGTGCTGGTGCTTTTGCCACCCGCCCGCTGGCCCGAACTGGTAGAGCAGGGGATCGCCAGCGTGCTCTACTTCCAGAACTGGCTGCTGGCAGCTCAATCCGTTGACTACTATGCGGTTGACCCCTCACACCTGAGCCCCCTGATGCACCTTTGGTCCATGTCAATGCAGGGACAGGTTTTCTTGCTCTGGCCATTACTTATCATTGGCCTGGGCTGGTTGTCGAAGAAATACGGTTGGCGAATCCGCCCGCTAGTAATCACCCTAATGACCCTAATTACGGTCGCCTCATTTACCTGGATGATGATTTACCGCAATCCTCGTCCGACCGATATCTACTTCGATACTCGTTCCCGACTATGGGAGTTTGCGCTGGGTTCACTAGTGGCACTATTGGCCATCTGGCTGCCCAAAGTGGCCTGGGTCCGGAACCTAGTCAGTGTGGTGGGTGTGGGCGTCCTCGTCCTCTTTGCCCTAGTAAAAATCGGCGCCTACCCGGGTCCCTTCGCGATTCTACCGATGGCGGCAACCGCCTTTATCCTCGCGGGTACGGCTCCGGTTCCCGTCACCAAAACCGGTATGAAAGACCTGCGTCAGGGCAATCCCGTAATCTGGTTCCTATCCTTTAAACCGCTGGTCCGTTTTGGTGATGTCTCGTACGCGCTCTACCTGGTGCACTGGCCCATCATCGCCCTCTACCTACAGGTCCTAGGAAAAGAACACCTAGGGATCTTTGAGGGACTATTCCTACTAACGGTCTCCGTCGGGCTAGCCATTTTGATGACCGACCTGCTTGATGACCCGTTACGTAACTGGTCGTGGGTCAACCGCAAGACGGTAAATAAGTCGATCATGGTTGCGGTCAGTCTGACCGTGGGCCTGCTAGGGACCTTCGGGATTCGTCACCAGGTCAATAGCTACCTAGCCCAGCAGGCCAGCGCCGCCGGTAGCTCAAATGACGCCGCGGGCGAGGAAGCGTTCAAAGAACACCCCGGCGCGCACATTTTCGAAATGGACCTAAAGGACCAAAAATTTAGCGCCTTACCGATTCCCACCGCCGGTGATGTGGCGGATGGAAAACAGTGGTACGGCCTAGATGAGGGCTGCGCTCAGATGCCCGGTCATGAAAACATGGGGGCGGAAGTCTTAAAGGGATGTTCCTGGAATAAGACTCAGAATCCGGAAAAGAAAGTGCTACTAGTGGGTGACTCCCACATGGAACAGTTCGCCCCCGCTATCGTGGGAGCTTTTGAGAAAGATAAAACTCAGATGCAGCTGCTTCTCAAGGGCGGCTGTGAGTACGGTGCCCATCTGGTGCCTGAGGATGAACTAGAGGCTGAACCGGAGTGTCGTCAGTGGTCCGAGGAAGTACATCAGTGGATCAAATCCCAGAAGCCTGACCTGGTCTTCCTGATCTCCACCAAGTCGCACCCGGACGGCCCAGATACTGAGCGTCCCGGTGTGCTACCGGCCCTTCGAGAGTTGGACGAGGAAGGCCTGAAGGTTGTGGGTCTGCGTGATAATCCGCGCTTCGCCTTTAATATGTACGATTGTTCTTCGGCGCGTGACGGTGAACAACCGGGGGTGACCCTTGGTGGCTGTTTCTATCCGGTGAACAAGGTTTATGCTCCGCAGATGCCTGACCAAAAGCTTCGTGAGCTCAGCGCCTATCATGCGGTTGATTTATCGGATCAGATTTGCGCCGGTGGTACGTGCCCTGGAATTGTCGGTAACCGATTCGTCTATCTGGACGATAACCACCTGACGGTTGACTACGCTCTTTCCCTGCGTGAAAGCTTCCAGCAGCGACTGGACCAGGCGCTAGGGGAGTGAGTGATCCACGAGGGCGTTGTGGACTTTTAGTTAAAGCTTTGGGGCCAGCTAGGTAGACTAGCTGGCCCCAAAACAATTTATTTAAAAATTTGAATCTTAAAAACTAGGCGCTCTTACGATCATGCGTACTCAGATGAGCACGACGCTCTTCTTCGGTCATGCCGCCCCAGACACCGTAGGGTTCACGGACGGAAAGAGCATGCTCCCGGCATTCTTTAATAACGGGGCAGGTTGCGCAGATGGCCTTAGCGTTCTCTGCGCGACGACGACGGGTAGAACCACGTTCGCCCTCAGGGTGGAAGAAGAGCTCGGTATCCATTTCCCGGCAAGCGCCCTCGTACTGCCATTCCCAAAGGTCCATGACGGGACCGGGAAGGCGGGAAGCATCAGTCATACCGGAGACTCCTTAATGAGGATAGGGATTTGGATGATTAGTAGAACCAATCGAACAGATACCCACTTTAACAAAGAAGAGTATTGAAAAACAAGAGCCTTAAGAGGTGAGGTGTAGCGCTTTAAAGTGTCATAACTTAGAGTGCCGATAGATTCCTGGAATTGTTATCGCCTTGCAATCAAAATTGTTTGAAAAGTTTTCTTCTTAACTTGACCCAGGCCACAATCTTCGCTAGTTTATACGTATCACCAAAATGGCGTCATGCACATGTGGTGCACCGTTTGGTGAAGCTTCTCAAGGAAGAGGAACATGCTAAAGAAATCCAAACTTATTACCTTAGCGGCTACCACCGCTTTGTTGGTTACCCCGCTGGCAGCGTGTGGTTCGTCCAGTGAGGGCGGCAGCACCACTGAAGGGTCAGGCGCAAAGACCACCATTACCTACTTCTCTTGGGCTAACTCCAAGAAGATGGCCAAGCTTGTAGAAACCTTCGAAAAGGCTAACCCTGACATCAAGATTGATATGTCAAGCGCAGCCGGTGGCGCAAACGAGTATGTCCAGACCCTAATTACCCGTATTTCTGGTAACCAGATTCCGGACGTCTACCACATCTCCACTGCTACCAAGCATGACATTATCTCCGGTGGTTGGGCACGTGACCTAACCAATGAGCCCTTCATGAAGGGCCTAGACCCGACCGGTGTCGCTCAGTACACCGTAGACGGAAAAGCCTACGGCATGACCCCCACCGTTTGGATGGGTACCATCATCTTCAACAAGAAGCTCCTCAAGGAAGCCGGCTACGACAAGGTTCCTACCACCCTCACCGAATTCAACGACATGGGTAAGAAGCTGCAAGAAAAGGGCATCGTTGCTTACATGGAAGACCCGGGTGTGATCTCCGGTTCCTTCATCCCGATGCTAGGTGGCTGGTACGCAAAGAACGCTCCGGCTAGCGACAAGCAGCTCTTCGACGGTCAGGAAACCTTCGAAAAGCAGTGGACCCCGCTACTAAAGCAGTGGAACACCCTAGTCGAGACCGGCACCATGCCTAAGACCGTGGTTGGCGTCCCGCAAGACCAGATCTTCCAGGAATTCCTAGCTGGCAAACTAGCCATGTACCGCTCCGGTATGTGGGACGTAAAGCAGATCAAGGAAGCCGGCATCGACTTTGAAGCCGCTCCGTTCCCGGCCCTAGAAGGCGGCGAAGCATTCGTTGGTGGTGGCCCTGACTCGCCATTCGCCATCAGCTCCAAGATCGACGGCAAGAAGCTAGAAGCAGCACAGAAGTTCCTAACCTTCGTTAACTCGGAAGAAGGCCTCAAACTGCTAGACAGCGAAGTTGGTCAGCTCTCCTCCTCGGCTAACTACAAGGCAGAAGTACCTGCAGAATTCAAGGATGTATACGAAAACTACGTCCAGAAGGGCAAGTACTACTGGCTGAACTGGCCCAAGAACGGTCCGGTCATGGCCAAGGAAATGACCGCCCAGTTCCAGCTCATGATTCAGGGACAGGCAACCCCCGATCAGGTTGCTGGTGCTCTAGACAAGAAGTGGACCAAGTAACCTAGCCCGTTACTAAATCCGCAAATCCAACCTTCTGCCGGGTCCCAGCAAAACCTGGGGCCCGGCAGCCTCTTCAACGGCGAATAGGACTAGCACATGGTGAACACGCTTAGCCAGAAACCCGCTGGTGGCAAAAAGAGAATCCGACGATCAAGAACCTTCTGGGAAAACCTCCACTCCACGGCATTTATCATGCCGATTGTGATTGTGTTCTTGGTTCTAGGAATCCTGCCACTGATGCAAACCTTCTACTTCTCACTGACGGACTTCAATGGGATCAATCCCAATATGCACTTCGTGGGACTGCAGAACTACCGTGACGTACTAAATAGCGGCCAGCTCACCGATGGTCTCTACTTCACCCTGCTTTTCGCTATCGCGCACACCATCCTAACCACGGTGTTGGCCATCCCCCTAGCGGTAGTTCTAAACAAGAAATTCTTCGGCCGAAACTTCGCTAGGTCAGTATTCTTCTTCCTTGGCGTACCCTCGATGGCCATCCTTGGTCTAGTCTGGCGCTACATCTTCTCGCCGCTTTCCAGTGGCGCCCTAAACCACGCTCTAGCTACCTTCGGGATTGGCCCACAGCCTTGGCTAGCAGATGCCACCATGGCACAGTGGTGCATTATTTTCGTTTCCGTCTGGGCCGGTGTCGGCTGGCACGCAACTCTCTACATTGCCTACCTGCAGGCTATCCCCGGTGACCTATACGAACAGGCCCAGGTTGATGGTGCCAGCTCAAGGCAACAGTTCTTCCACATCACGCTACCGCAGCTGATCCCCGCTATCGTCGTCTCCACCTTCCTGTTGATGACCGGTGGCCTGAAGGTATACGACATGCCTTATGCCATGACCAAGGGCGGTCCGGGCTTTGCCACTAATACCGTTACCCAGTCAATCGTTGACCAAGGTATTGCCCAAGCGCAGTACGGTATTGGTTCCGCTCTAGTAGTAATGTTCACGCTCGCTTCACTGCTGGTGGTGCTGCTGCAAATGCTTGCCGCCCGCGCCGTTTCAAGGAGGTTTGCATAATGTCTGAAACCAAAGTAACCCCAAAGCGCGTGAACCCTAACCACCTCGACGAAGCGCTGCCCGAGCTTGACAACAGCACGCCTCCCGTTAACAACTCCAAGCGCAGTAAAGAAGAACATATCCGGTACTGGATCCGGACCGTGTTGGTCCTAGGCCTGACTGCGATCGTCATGCTGCCGCTGTATTACATTTTTGTCTCTACGTTTAAAACCCAGACAGAAATGGCGCTTTCTCCATTCGCGCTGCCGAAGAGTTTCTCACTTGAGAACTACAAGACCGTGTTTACCTCCCTGCCGGTTGGGCAAGCATTCCTGAATACCATCATTGTGACCGTCAGCGCGGTTGCCTTCCAAGTATTCATTGGCTCGCTAGCTGCCTACGGAATGATTCTGCGTAAGACTTGGTTCACCTCAGCCGTTGGCGCAGTCCTGCTAGTTGGCTTCACCATCCCTGTTCAGGCGACCTTGATCCCCATCTATCGCATGGAAGCTCACTACCACCTCACCAACTCCCTAAAGGGCCTTATCATCGTTTACCTAGGCAGTGCCGTATTCTGCTACTTCCTGATTGTGGGATACATGCGGAAACTACCGATGGAACTAATCGAAGCTGCCCGCATCGATGGTGCTGGACCATGGACCATCTACTGGCGGATCGTGTTGCCGCTGATCCGTCCTATCCTAACCACCGTGGTGGTCTTCCAAACCCTTGCGACCTGGAACGACTTCCTGTGGCCGAATATTCTACTGTCCTCTGGTGACCGTCAGACGATCGTGCTTCAAGTATTCAACGCCGTGGGTGAGTTCTCTACTGACTGGCCACTATTCATGACCATTACCGTCATTGCGCTAGTCCCCGTGATGATCTTCTTCGTCTTCACCCAACGTTGGATCGTTGCCGGCCTCATCTCTGGCTCGGTCAAGGGCTAAAGGGAAGAAAAAATGAAACCAAACTTCCTGTTTATCCTCACGGATGACCAAGGCCCCTGGGCAGTCCCGTGGAAGATGCCCGAACTGAAAATGCCAAACCTCAACGGCCTAGCCGAAGAAGGCAAAGTATTCGACCAGTTCTACTGCGCTTCCCCGGTCTGCTCACCGGCCCGGGCCTCCCTGATGACAGGAAGAATGCCCTCTGCGCACGGAGTCCATGACTGGCTAGCCATTAAGGACCAGCCCTACCCGCAATCGCCCCGCTACCTCGAGGGGATTGACACCTTACCCCAGCTCCTGCAGGGTGGCGGCTACTACTGTGGTCACGCCGGCAAATGGCACCTAGGGGATGCCTCCCAGACCCCAGCTGGCTTTGACTACTTCTGGTCCCACCGCTTTGGGGGAGGCCGCTACTACCAGGCACCAACCTGGGAGGACGGCCAAAAGAGTGAAGAACCCGGTTACTTCACCGATGGAATCACCCGCCACGCCAAAGAGTTCTTCGAACAGTACCAAAACGAGGGGGAGGGGAAACCCTTCTACCTGCAACTTTGGACCACCGCCCCGCACGATCCGTGGGATTCAGAAAACCACCCCGAAGAGCTCCTTGCAGAATACGAGGGGTGCGAATTCCCCAGCGTCCCTAAGGTTCCCGCCCACCCATGGACCCGGGCCCGGATGCAACAGTTCAACTGGGCCTTCGCTGACCCGAATCGGGCCCTAAAAGGCTACTGCGCCGCCCTTGGGGGTGTGGACCGTCTGATCGGTCAGGTCCGTCAGCAGCTTGAAGCATACGGCCTAGCAGATAACACCATCATCATCTACCAGGCAGATAACGGTTTCTCCTGTGGGCACCACGGTGTCTGGGGTAAAGGTAACGGCACCTATCCATTGAACTTCTGGGAAAACTCCGTGCAGGTTCCCTGCGTGTTCTATGTGCCGCCCGCCCTCAAAACTGAACTGGGAGTCACGAATCTAGAAAGTGACCAAGCGCCCGCCAGTGCCCTCTCATACCTGCCCACCATCTGTGACTTTGCCGGGGTTGCAAAACCCAGCGACCCGCTCTGTGATGCCCCGTCCCTGCGGCCGCGTTTTGAAAGCCCAGCGGAAAATGCCGGCCAAAAGGACACAGAGGAAAACGCCGCTATCGCCGTGTTTGATGAGTATGGTGGCGGCCGAATGATCAAGAAAGGCAACCACAAGTTGATCTTGCGTCTTCAGGGCCCAAACGAACTCTACGACCTCGCCTCCGACCCCAAGGAAGCCAATAACCTGCTGGAAAGCGAAGGCGAACAGGCGCGGATTCAAGCCCTCAAAGCCGAACTCGAAGAGCAGCTTGAAAAGTTCTTCTACACGCACCACACCCAGGCTTTTGACGGTTACCAACTACCCGTGACCGGCTGTGGACAACACACGCCACTATGGGAAGACAAAGGGGAACGAGCCTTCCATCAGGGACTCACCACCGAGGCAGAACTGGCCGCGCACCCAGAAATCGAAACCGATTTCAGTGGCGAATACTGGTGGCGCTAAATCACAAACTAAGTGAGGCGAATCAGCCTCGTAGATTCCAATCGACGGTGGTCTCACGACGATGGAACGGCGGCGCCTTCAAAAGGGTCGTCACACACGGAACCTGCGGGTTCTCCAGCCGACTAATCAAAGTCTGCACCGCCATCTTAGATTGCGTAATCGCAATCGTGGAAACATTACTTAAAGGACGCGGATACTCACACGCCGCATGATTTGAACAGTAACCAACCAGCGATACGTCCTCACCCACGCTCAAACCGGCCGCCTCTAACAAACTATAGGCCTGACTGCACGAACGAGGGGTGCGCGTGACCACCGCTAAACGCTCATGTTGATCCGCTAAAATCTGCGGCAAAGTAGCTTCCATCGCCTGCCACGAGTCATTCCGGGGCCGGAAAACCTGAAGTTCTAAACCATGCGCAGCAGCTGAATCAGTTAGGCCCTCAAAAAACTCAGCCACGAAGAGGTGATCCTCAACCTCATGCTCGCTGCCACCTAAGACCGCCACCGATCGATGGCCCGTAGCCACCAAATCCCGAATAATCTGATCCGCCGCATAGCGGGCATCGACATCCACAATATCCAGATCAACTGAACGCTCCGGGCGGCCCATCAAAACCACCGGTAAATGCATCGACTCAGCCAGGGGGATGCGCTCATCATTGCGGGAAATATCCATCAAAATAAAACCGTCGCAAATCCCGCGCCGAGACAACTCCTCTAGGGCTGAAGCCGAGGGAGCCCCGGTAGAAAGTACGACCTCGTAACCAAATTTCTGAGCCTCTTGCGTAATGGCATTAATATAGGGGACCGTTTCGAAGGCGTCTGAGCCTTCGGCAAGGTGCACCATCAAAACCAGCATGCGAGTTTTTGCGGTGCGCAGGGCGCGGGCCCCACTGTGGGGGTGGTAGCCCAGAACCTGCATGGCTTCCTCGACCTTTTTGCGGGTAGCATCAGAAATCTTCTTACTACCGGTAATGACATAAGAGACCGTACTTTGAGAGACCCCGGCGTATTGGGCGACATCTTTACTGGTGGGTAAGGAGGAACCTTTTTTCATCTTTGAAGCCATATCAATAGTCTAGTTTATTTTGATTTCCAAAGTGGGTAAATCTGGTGTTTAAAATGGCGAATATGGTAGTATTTTCCTTAGGTGATACGTATTGCCAAATTGAGCAGTGTTGCTCTGCAAAAAGGACTCCCGGCACCTAGGACAACTAGGGCCTCCAAACGAATAAGTTTTGCGAGTAAAGGAAAGAAATGTTCCTGGGCCAAACCGTTGAATCGCGCGAACCTGACCTTCGCATTCCACTACTGGAAGCTGAACGCTGGTGGGGTGGAGCGGTAGATGATGCTGCACACCAACCCTATGGCGACCAAGATTTCAGCCGCGACCTCGCACAGGTTCACCCTAGCGAGGACGGGGCGGGCGCTCCCTCGAACCAAGCCGCCCCGATTCTGGTTTCCACCCGAGGACGCAACGTCAGTTCTGACCGCCCCTTCCGTTTCGCCTTTACCCCCGAAGAACTAAAGGTTTGGGGCGAAAACTTGCGGTTTGTGGGGGAACGACCCGCCAGCCCAGACGCTTCGACACTGAGCGGACAGACGCTAGCTGCCGCATTCATGGATCTAGCTGAAAACGTTTGGACTCCCTCGGGTGCGCCGGATCGGGCACTCTTTACCGGTCCCCAGTACAACACTTGGATTGAGATGCCCCTGCATCCCACCCAGGAAAAAGTCCTTGACTACGTGCGCAATATGTTGGATTGCGGCATGCCTCCCGGCGTTGTCATGATCGACGACCTCTGGGCTCGCGACTACGGGAGCTGGCAGTTTGACCTAGCGGCCTTCCCGGATCCAGCCGCAATGGTACGTACCCTTCATGAGTGGGGCTGTGCTGTCATGCTCTGGGTCGTACCCTTTGTTAGCCCCGATTCATTCGAATTCCGCGAACTAGAAAAAGCCGGCTACCTACTAAAGGATGAGCACGGTCAGACCGCCCTGAGGCGCTGGTGGAACGGCATTAGTGCCTGCCTAGACCTAAGTAACGAATGTGCCCTGAAATGGCTAAAAGAACAGCTAGATGAGCTGCGTCGTAGTTACGGTATTGACGGCTTCAAGTTTGATGCGGGCGATGTGCGCGACTATCGAGATACGGACCAGACTAATGGGCTGAGCCCGGTAGAAATGTGCGAGGCCTGGGGCAAGTTCGGTACTAACTATCCGTTAAACGAGTACCGGGCCTGCTGGAAGATGGCCGGTGCACCGCTGGCACAGCGTCTGCAGGACAAACCCCCCACTTGGGATGAGCGGGGTATTGGTGCTCTGATCCCGGAAATGCTGACCCAAGCGATGATCGGCTGTGCCTACGTCAGCCCGGACATGATTGGTGGGGGAGAGATCGTGGCGATGACCGCCGCTGGTGGAATCGATCAGGAACTCTTCGTCCGTTACGCGCAGATTGCGGCGCTTTCGCCCATGATGCAATTCTCCGTCTCACCCGCCCGCGTACTGGATGAGCCCGCCTTCGATGCGCTTCAAAAAGCACTAAACCTGCGTGAACGCTACCTGCCCTACCTGATGGAACTAGTAGAGCATTGTGCGACTGACGGAACCCCGATCATGCGTCCCATGTCCTATCACGACGACAGCTTGGAAGCAGCGCAGTGCCGGGACCAGTTCATGCTGGGAGAGGACCTAGTCATCGCGCCGGTACTCACCGCCGGGGCCACCAGCCGGAAGGTCTACCTGCCGGCGGGTAAATGGGAAGAAAATGAAACCCAGCAGGTCCTCGAAGGCGGACAGTTCGTAGAGATTCCCGTCGTGCTAGATACCCTGCCGATTTTCGAAAGCGTCAAAGAGTAGCCCCTTAACGGTAGGACGCCGTGTGAAGCATGAAATAATGCACGTTATTCTTGGCCGGTTTCTGCGACATCTCATAGGTTTGCCGCTAAGATAAAAAGGGTGAACAACGAAACTGCACCCCGTGACCCGTTTGCCCTTACTGGACTCACCTATGATGACGTCCTTCTGCTTCCTGAAGTAACCGATGTAGTTCCTTCCGAAGTAAGCACCAAAGCCCGTTTAACCAAGCAGATTGAGCTGGGAATTCCGCTGATTTCTGCGGCTATGGATACCGTGACCGAAGCGCGCATGGCAATCGCCATGGCCCGTCAGGGCGGTATTGGCATTCTGCACCGCAACCTTTCTATCGAGGACCAAGCGGCACACGTCCGCCAGGTTAAGCGTAGTGAATCCGGAATGGTATCCGACCCGGTCACCATTCACCCTGAAGCTACCATCGATGAGCTAGACCAGCTCTGTGGTCACTACCGAGTTTCCGGCTTGCCTGTTGTTGACGATGAACAGACCCTCTTGGGCATTATCACCAACCGTGACCTACGGTTTATCCCGCCCGCTGACTGGGCCACCACCCGCGTTAAGGATTGCATGACACCCATGCCGCTAGTGACCGGACACGTGGGGATTGGTCGCGAGGAAGCAAAGGCCCTACTGGCTAAACACCGGATCGAAAAACTACCTTTGGTGGACGATAACGGACACCTAGCAGGTCTAATCACGGTTAAAGACTTCGTGAAAACCGAACAGTACCCAAATGCCGCTAAGGACGACCAGGGTCGACTCCTGGTTGGTGCCGCAGTTGGTTACTGGGGTGACGCTTGGGAACGCGCTCAGGCGCTGGCTGAAGCCGGTGTAGACGTCCTAGTCGTGGATACCGCTAACGGTGGTGCCCAGTTGGCCCTAGACATGATTCGCCGCATTAAAGCCAGTGAAGAATTCGCTGGCGTGCAGGTAATCGGCGGTAACGTCGCTACCACCGAGGGTGCGCAGGCACTTATCGACGCAGGCGTTGACGCCGTGAAGGTCGGTGTTGGTCCGGGCTCCATCTGCACCACCCGCGTGGTTGCCGGTGTGGGCGTACCGCAGCTGACTGCCATTCACCTAGCTGCCCAGGCCTGTGGCCCCGCTGGGGTGCCGTTGATTGCTGACGGCGGCCTGCACTACTCCGGTGATATTGCTAAGGCCCTGGTTGCCGGTGCTTCCACCGTGATGCTAGGTTCCCTACTGGCCGGTTGTAAAGAATCCCCGGGCGAACTGGTATTCGTCAACGGTAAGCAGTTCAAGACCTACCGCGGCATGGGCTCCCTAGGGGCCATGAGTTCCCGCGGACGTAAGTCTTTCTCTAAGGACCGCTACTTCCAGGCTGATGTCACCAGCGACGACAAGATCGTCCCCGAAGGCATCGAAGGCCAAGTACCTTACTCTGGTGCCCTAGCGGACGTGATTTACCAGTTGATTGGTGGCCTACACCAGTCCATGTTCTACCTGGGTGCTCACAACCTTGATGAGGTCCAGAAGAACGGTCGCTTTGTCCGGATCACTGCTGCTGGTTTGAAGGAATCACACCCGCACGATGTCCAGATGACTAAGGAAGCTCCTAACTACCACTCCTGATGCGGTAGGCATTAGCGCAAACTCGTTAAGCGAATCAAAAGACGAAAATAGGGTATGAAGTCTCTAAATATCTTTGGGAAGAAGTCTGAACAGACTAGTAAGCGGAAACAAGATCGCGGTATTGCAGTGGTCGCAACCCGGATTTTTACCCCCGAAATTGCGGCGGCTGCTTTCCGTGAAAATGCTACTGCGCAGGCCTTAGCTGAATACCGTCCTACCGTGGTACTGACCGGCCAACTGGACGGTACCAAAAAGGTCGAAACTCCCAAACGAGGCTTAAAGATCAAGCGCGCACCAGTTAAGCGTGACAAGGACGGCTTTGTTCGAGGTTTATTCGAGTATCTGTCCTTTGATATTCCGCTATTCTTCCGTCTTTTTGCACAGCGTAACGTTAAGTATGTGCTCTTCGAGCCGCCCTTTACCACCGGACTAGTAGTATCGACCTATTCGCTGCTCAAGCGGGTGCCTTATATCTACTATGCGGCAGATATCGTCACCGAAGCGCAGTCCGATCTGCTACCTAAACCGATCTTCAAACTGGTGCTACTGTTCCAGCGTTACCTGCTATCCCAGGCCCGCCTAGTGCTGGTGATTAATGAGGATATGCGGGAGACCGCCCTGAAGATGGGTGCCAAACGGATCGAGGTTGTCAACAACGGGATCGACACGGACCAGTTCACCCCACCGACCGGTTCTCTAGACCCGGAACTAGCTAAGCAGATGGGCATTACCGGACCCTATTTCATCTATGCCGGTACGGCCTCTGACCTGCAGAACGCCCCAATTTTCGGCCGGGCGCTACTTTCAGAACCACAGTTGCAGGACTACCAACTGCTTTACCTGACCCAGGGTAATGAACAGGATCAGATCGATGAACTGGGTAAACAGTACCCGGATCGAATCTTGGTTCGGGGTTTGCAAAAGCCCGAGGTTGCCCGTGAGCTACAGGGGCATGCGGTCGCCGCTTTGGCCTCTATTAAACCCGGAAACGGTTACGATTTCGCCTACCCCACCAAGGTCTATTCGGCTTACGCCTGCGGTTCCCCGGTGGTCTTTGCCGGAGTCGGCCCAGCGGCGGCGGACATTAAGCGTTCAGACTTAGGCCAAGCAGTCGAAGAGTTCACTGCGGCCAATATCGGTCAGGGCATGTTAGCAGTTGCTCAGCGAGTAGCTGATGAAAAGCAGTCAAAGCAGTGGCGTGAAAGTATTCGCAACTGGGTGGTAGAGAACCGCTCCCTAAAGAAGACTGGGCAAAATGCGGCTGCCTTTATTGAAAAGCACTGCGCTGAATAAGCCTACCTGGGCTTAGCGGCTGCCAAAGAGGAAGCGCAAAAACCGAAGGTTTTTGCCTGCTGGGCAACCTGCGCCTTGAGGTCCTTAAAAGCCACGTCAAACTCTGCCTGCCAAGCTTCAGCTTTTGGTGTATCCAGTATCGGACTGTGAGACTTTAGCGCTTGCTCAAGGGAGCCTAGTAGTTGCCAAAAACCTGCATCCCAAGCTGTCAGCTGGAACTCCTCTACGTAAGCGTTATCTTCCCGCAGCGGCATAGTCAACGCCACCAGCTCCTCAAGGCAAGCCAGTAGTCTTTTCGCACTCGAAGTCTTAGCTGCCGCATTAGCTTCCAGCCAGGAAGAGACAAAACGTTCCTTGCCATGAATAGCTAAGTCTGCCGCTAACACCGGTAACTTAAGATCCTCAGCCAAGTCTGTAACGCGCCTGGAAGGTAGGAAAAAGAACTCGTTAAGCACATCAAGCTCTTGCCCTAAATAGTCCACCCGTCGCAGTGCAGACTGGCGGGACCCAGAGCGACTAGCAAGCGAAAAGACCACGCAATCATAAACGAAACGAAGCCAAGCCGGGTCTGCCTCATCAGGCACGATTGGTGCGGA
The DNA here is from genome assembly GCF_001907245.1 of Boudabousia liubingyangii. Classification (GTDB taxonomy): domain Bacteria; phylum Actinomycetota; class Actinomycetes; order Actinomycetales; family Actinomycetaceae; genus Boudabousia; species Boudabousia liubingyangii. The sequence continues at coordinate 69,851 of NZ_MQSU01000001.1, read as the reverse complement.
AAAGAGATCATGACCCGTAACCCATAGGTCCTTAAAATCTGGGAACGTAGCCTTACGAACCGCAAAGGCCACCGCGCAGCGGGTAAAAGTCTGTTCCGTAACTGAAACCCCGTTACCAGAGCCAAACGCACTGGAGTAAAGCGCTACGTACCGCCCTGAATGCTCCACCGAATCGGAGTTATTTTGGAAAAACCCAAAAGCTCCTGCCGCTAACGACCCCCGCGGAGAGGCAGCGGAATTAACCTGCAGGGCATTAGAAAGTCGCACATAAGGCTCGGCAGCTTTAAGCGGACGCCGGGGGACAAACTCCTTGACCCAATCAGAAAGAGCCTTCCCTGGGCTTACCGGACGAACCCGACGCCACCCAATCGTCTTGATCCCCAAATCCAAAAACTCCGGGCCCGGTAAAGCCGGAACTGCGGGGGCATCCTCGGAAATATCTGCTAAAACCTGCAAATCAAAGGGGCGCGCGGTCGCCTGGCTATCCCAAAGGGTAAAGGAAATCCCCCAAGTATCTGCAACTTGCTCAAACTCGCTAGCGCGGAAAAAGAATCCCGACCGGAACGAAAAATCCTCACAAAAGTCGTCTAAAAACGGCCCAAAAGACTTCCCGCCCGTCAAAAAACGCTCATTCGAAAAGATCCCAACCGCCACTCGACTCAAAGCAAAATCGGCCTTCAACTGCTGCACCCGGAACAAGAACTGGGTGTAGAGCTGCTGGGTCGCATGAGAATAACCCGGATGCTGCAACATGGCCTGGCGGACCTGCGTCAAAGAAACCTCAGACTTGTGGCTGGCCCCCTGATTCGTCGAGGTCGCATAGGGCGGATTCATTAAAAACAGGACCGGGCGGTCGGCTAATAAATCCTGGTAGAGGGCCTCGGGTAGGTCGCCACGCGGGGGAGTAGCCCGGCCGGCTCCTTCCCGATTCAGACGGATATCCTGATTAAGAAAATCGTAGACAAAACTTGTCGCCTCAGGATTGCGGCTGGCGGAGTCAGCAAGCTCTTCCTCATGTAGCGTAGAGAGATAAAGACTAGAAAAACCCGCAATATCCTTAGTCAGATTCTTAGTCCCACAAGCTGGATCCCAAACCACCCAGTCTTTAAACCAAGTTTCGCCCAAGTCCCTAGCTAGGAGCCGATGGGCAGCCTGCGCCCACCTAGGAGGCGTGAAAAAAGACCCCTCCTGGCGTCTTTGCACAATATCCATCAACTACAAAATCCCGGATCTATCAACGATTAAAGCCCGGCCGCTGACCCCTAGAGGGGCCAAGTTTCACTGACGTCAGCTACCCGACCCTTCGAACGCAACCAATCATTAAAGCTAGTCGCCCACTGCTCATGCGCCAAAGCCTGCTCCTCATTCAGCTGCGCGGCACTAAATCCAGCCAGAGTGGGGTAGCGACGTAACTGTGCCTGGAACAAATCCAAAGTTGCCGTCACATCCGCATCCGCCTGATGGAAATCGCGACCCGTCCCCAAGTCGTAAACCGTGCACAGGTCAGTCAAAGTGCGCTTACCGCGACGATACCGGTCAAACTTACGATCCAAAACTAGTGGGTCAGCGATCGGACCAAAACCCCCAGCCCGATCAATCAGGGTTGGTAAGCCCAAACGCTCCAAACCGAAATGCAAAATCTGCAGGTCAAAACTGATATTGAAACCAACCAGAATCGCCCCCTGACGCCAGCCCTCCACAATGCCAGCCGCGACCTGCTCCAAAACGATCCGCAAATCTAGGCCCTCAGCCCGGGCCTTCTCGGTACTAATCCCGTGAACCCGCTGCGCGGCCTCGGGAATCTCCACCCCGGGATCAGCTAGCCACAGGCGCTGCTCATCCTCACGGCCCGGCTCACGACTAATCAAAGCCGCAGTCACCAGCCGATCCTGGCGGGGATTCACACCTGTTGTTTCCGTATCAAAACCAAGTAATTTGGCGTCAAATAATTCCGTCGGCAGGTTTGGGGTGTTAAAACTCATACCCATAGTCTGCCCCCAAAGACCAAAAAATGCGCGAAAAGAAACACGTCCAACACGCGCCCACGGACTTAACATGACACAATTACCGCAGAGCAGACAATCACCACGGAAAGGTGCCATTGAATGGCTAAGCAGCGTATCGAATCCCGCATGCCCAACTGGGTCGCAGTAATCATCGCATTAGTGCTAGTGGGAATCATGGGCGGAACCTCTTACTACATCTGGTACGACCTACGCCACCCAGCTCCGATCACCCATGCTGGTGCGGTTGCTCCCAGTGAGGAAGCACCTGCGGGAACTGCTACTCCTGCCCCCACCGGGGAAGGACAGCCTGGCCACATTGCCAAGGAAGCACCCCAGGTGAAGGTGGTTGCTGGACTACGCGAAACTAATCCCGAGGATTATCCTGCTGAAGGCGGCATTGTCCGTTTCCGTAGCGCCTCTGGTAACGAGGTTTGTGCCTACGCTAAAGACTTGAACCGTCTGGCAGATGACCCGTGGGTATCACTTTCCCCGACCGCTGACGGTAAGCCCTATCAGGGAGAAGGCGTAGTTTGTACGCAGGTACGTGGCGCGCTAGAACCTAAGGGCGATGATCGTCATCAGTGCCAGAACGGAGAACTGCGTGGCCGCAGCGCCACCCTAGGTGTTAATCAGGTGAACTTCGGTGCCTGCGTAAACGGAGACAACCCCACCCAGGCGGATGCGAAGAGCGAAAAGAACGAGCGCTTCAACGCCATCAAGGAAATCCCCAATGGGGCCGCCCTCAAGCTGGGCGACCGTTTCATCTGCGGCACCCCGCTGCCGGATCTGACCTGTGTGGATCTCCAGACGGGCCGGGCCTTCTCAATCCAGACCACTGGTTATAAACTATTCCCACCGGTAGCGCCGTAAGCCAAACTAGTTAGCGAAGGAAGGGAACGCGAATGAGCAATGAGATTGAAATCGGGCGCGGAAAGCGTGCCATTGCGGCCTATTCCTTCGATGATATTGCGGTCATCCCCGCCCGTCGCACCCGTGACCCCAGGGATGTGTCTGTCGAATGGCAGATCGACGCCTACCATGTTGATACGCCCATTATGGCCGCCCCCATGGACTCGGTAATGTCCCCTGAGACTGCCATTAAGTTCGGACAGCTGGGTGGCATCGGGGTACTGGACCTAGAAGGTTTGTGGACCCGCTATGAGGACCCCACGGAACAGTTCCGTCAAATCCAAGCGATGGATGAGGACGACGCCACTGTGGGGCTACAAAAAATCTATGCTGAGCCGGTCAAGCCAGAGCTGATCCGCGACCGCCTTGCGCAGATTCGCGAATCCGGGGTGACAGTGGCGGCGGCCCTGTCCCCGCAGCACACCCTAGAACACATCGACACGGTGCTAGATGCTGGAGTGGACCTGCTGGTGATTCGCGGAACCACCGTCTCAGCCGAGCACGTCTCCACCCGCTCTGAACCCCTGAACCTGAAGCGCTTCATCTACGAACTGGATGTCCCTGTGGTGGTTGGGGGCGTGGCCACCTATACGGCGGCCCTACACCTAATGCGTACCGGGGCTGCCGGCGTCCTCGTCGGTTTCGGTGGGGGAGCAGCCCACACTACCCGTCAAGCCCTAGGGATTCACGTGCCCATGGCAACTGCCGTGGCGGATGTGGCGGCAGCCCGCCGCGACTATCTAGATGAGTCTGGCGGCCGCTACGTTCACGTCATCGCGGACGGCGGTATCGGCCACTCGGGCGATATCGTGAAAGCGATTGCCTGCGGCGCGGACGCGGTCATGCTGGGTGCGCTCTTAGCCCGGGCCGAGGAAGCACCCGGTGGCGGTTGGCATTGGGGTTCAGAAGCACGACATTCGATTTTGCCCCGTGGCCGTCGCGTTCACGTGGGAACGGCCGGCACCCTAGAACAGGTCATGTATGGGCCGGCTACCCGTTCTGACGGCACCCAGAATATTGTGGGCGCCTTGAAGCGCACCATGGCCACAACTGGCTACAGCGAGGTCAAGGACCTGCAGCGGGTCACCATCGTGGTGGCGCCGGAATAGGTGCAACTATCTGCCTGGGGTGTTTGAGCCTGCTCAATCCTTTTTCTAAAAACTTGATCCCCTAGAGTTACCAGCTTTGGAAGTACTACTTCCTTAGCGGACTCTAGGGGATCTTAGTATTTAGTTATCGGTGGCGACTCACAGGCCGGGACGCTTACCGATGGTCACGGTAACTTCCTGGCTGTGGGCGAAGAAGTCATTGCCCTTGTCGTCAACCACGATGAAGGCGGGGAAGTCTTCGACCTCGATCTTCCAGATCGCTTCCATGCCTAGTTCGGGGTATTCAAGTAGCTCAACCTTCTTAATGCAGTCCTGAGCTAGACGGGCAGCGGGGCCACCAATGGAGCCCAGGTAGAAACCGCCGTGCTTCTGGCAAGCATCAGTGACCTGCTGGCTGCGGTTACCCTTTGCCAACATGACCATGGAGCCACCGTGGGACTGGAAGAGGTCCACGTAGCTGTCCATACGGCCAGCGGTGGTGGGGCCAAAGGAACCCGAAGGCATACCCTCAGGGGTCTTTGCGGGGCCCGCGTAGTAAACCGGGTGATCCTTCAGGTACTGCGGCATGCCCTCGCCGTTTTCTAGGCGCTCACGAATCTTCGCGTGGGCAATATCGCGAGCCACGATGATCGTACCGGTCAGCGATAGGCGAGTCTTAATCGGGTACTTGGATAGTTCAGCCCGAATATCATCCATCGGCTGGTTTAGGTCAATCTTGACCGCGGCACCCTTACCGGTACCCGAAACACCGTCGGTAGCCTCATCTAGTTCAGCGTCGGTGGTTTCCGGTAGGTACTGGCCCGGGTTGAACTCTAGCTGCTCTAGGAAGACGCCCTCGGGGGTGATCTTCGCGCGGGCCTGACGGTCCGCGGAGCAAGAGACGGCAATCGCTACCGGCAGGGAAGCGCCGTGACGCGGGAGGCGGATTACGCGGACGTCGTGGCAGAAGTACTTGCCGCCGAACTGGGCGCCAATGCCGATCTTACGGGTTAGGTCTAGGACTTGTTCTTCTAGTTCTAGGTCGCGGAAGCCGTGGCCGGTCTCATCGCCCTCGGTGGCGCATTCGTCTAGGTAGTGAGCCGAAGCGTACTTAGCGGTCTTGAGTGCGTATTCGGCGCTGGTACCGCCGACCACGATGGCCAAGTGATAGGGCGGGCAAGCGGCAGTGCCGAGGGAGCGGATCTTGGCTTCAATGAACTGCATCATCGAATCGGGGTTCAAGATCGCCTTGGTTTCCTGGTACAGGTAGGACTTGTTAGCGGAGCCGCCACCCTTAGCCATGAACAGGAACTTGTAAGACAGTTCGTGGCCGATCTCAGTGTCCGAGTACAGTTCGATCTGTGCCGGTAGGTTACAGCCGGTGTTCTTTTCCTCGTACATGGACAGGGGAGCGTTCTGCGAGTAACGCAGGTTCAAGTGCGTGTAAGCATCGTAAACGCCGCGGGAGATGGGGCGCTCGTCAACGCCCTCGGTGAGGACGCGCTGGCCGCGCTTACCCATCACGATGGCGGTACCGGTGTCCTGACACATGGGGAGGACCCCAGCGGAGGCAATATTGGCGTTCTTTAGTAGGTCCAGAGCCACGAACTTATCGTTGTTGGAGGCTTCCGGGTCATCCATAATCTTGCGCAGCTGAGCTAGGTGAGCGGGGCGCAGGTAGTGGGAAATATCGTGAATTGCGGTTTCGGTTAGTAGTCGCAGAGCTTCAGGAGCGACTTTGAGGAACTGCATGCCGTCGGGGCCTTCAACAACCTCGACGCCTTCTTTGGTGAGCAGTCGGTAGGGGGTAGGGTCGTCTTTTACGACCGGCAACATATCAGAGTAGAAAAAATCAGTCATGTAACCAGTTTCGTCGCTTTTAGTGTGACGTGCACCCGCTCCGACCTAGGTTTCCCTAAGAGCGGGCAAAAGGGGGACTTTTCCGCGTCCTCGCGCCAAATGGGACTAAAGTCTACTTTCCCTGCCGAGGGCGCAGAAAAGCTTTAATACAGAAACGTTCCCTTTGCGTAAACCCATTTTTAGGTCACCTGCTAGAACCTAAAAGCTGGGGGTGAAACTAACCTAGTTACGGACCGCCAGACAGATGCCCGCGCCGGCCGGAACTAGGGAAGGCATAAACTCGACACTTTCTTCCAGTACTTCAAGGCACTGACGAAGTAGAGTGGGCAGCGGATCGCGACGGATCGGATTAGCGACCGCCCCGTGCAGCAGCGCATCCATAATCACCAACAGGCCGCCAGAGCGTAACATGCGAGTCGCATGCTGCAGATAGTGGGGGATTTCCTCTGGATCTCCATCCAGCAGGACCAGATCATAGGCTCCCGGGCTCATTCGGGGCATTAGATCAAGGGCATTACCGGTGAAGAGTCGGCTCCGATTCGGGGAAACCCCAGCCTCGTTTAAGGCGTGACGGGCTTGACGCTGCAGTTCCGGCTCTAGTTCCACACTGGTTAGCACGCCCGTTTGCGGCATTCCGGAAAGTAGGTAGAGGGAAGCTAAACCGCAACCGGTTCCTACCTCGAAGGCGGAACGGGTCTGCTGAATGCGGCACAGGTTTGCCAGGAGAGCGCCCTCGCCGGGAGTAATTGGTTCGGAACCCAGTTCTAGGGCAGCCTGACGGGCCCGACGCATAGGTTCGGGCTCACTGGGATAGTTCCGGGAATAATCCCAGGCTAACTCTAAATCCATCAGTTCCTACTAACTAATTTTGGGGTAAAGAAAAACTCACCAGCGGCGGACTAACGCCACTGATGAGTTATTCTACGGCTTTAATGTCCGGAAAGCGCTAGTTTAGAGCGGGGAAAGGCCGAGGTTCTTACCGGCCAAGCCGCGAGTGCGCTTGGCTAGGACTTCGGCAACCTGCTGCAGGGCCTTCGCGGCGGGGCCTTCGCGTAGCACCACGGGGGAGCCCTGGTCAGAGCCTTCACGTAGGTTCACATCTAGCGGCACCTGGGCCAGTAGCGGAACCTGGTAGCCAAGCTGAGCGCCGAGGCGTTCGGAGACCTGCTGGCCGCCACCGGAACCAAAGATCTCGGTGCGGGAACCATCCGGGTTCTCTAGGAAGGACATGTTCTCTACGACGCCCACGACGCGCTGTTTAGTCTGGGTGGCAATGGAGCCGGCTCGTTCAGCCACCTCGGCCGCTGCGATCTGCGGGGTGGTGACGACGACGATCTCCGCATTCGGAAGGAGCTGCGCGATAGAGATAGCAACGTCGCCCGTGCCGGGAGGTAGGTCCAGGAGGAGGGCGTCAAGGTCGCCCCAGAATACGTCCGCTAGGAACTGCTGTAGGGCGCGGTGCAGCATGGGGCCACGCCAAATCACGGGAGTGCCGTCTGGTACGAACATGCCAATGGAAATCACCTTTACGCCGTGTGCAACCGGCGGAATGATCATCTCGTCGACCTTCTGCGCGGGGGTGTCAACACCCAGCATGCGAGGAATCGAGAAACCGTAAATATCGGCATCCAGCACGCCCACCTTCAAACCCTGGGCTGCTAAGGCGGCAGCTAGGTTCGCGGTGATGGAGGATTTACCCACGCCACCCTTACCGGAGGTAATCGCATAAACCTTGGTTAGGCAACCAGGCTTGGTGAAGGGGATTTCGCGTTCGGTATGGCCGGTGAGCTTTTCGCGTAGGGCCTTCTTCTGTTCATCACTCATGACACCCAGTTCGACCTGAACATCGGTGACGTTTTCGACTGCGCCCACTTCCTTTTTCACGTCGGCGCTGATCTTGGTTTTAAGCGGACAACCTTCGGTGGTTAGGTCGACGCCTACGATAACGGTTCCGTCTTCGTTGATCTTGACGTTGCGGATCATACCCAGTTCGGTAACAGGGCGGCGAATCTCTGGGTCAATAACTTTTTCTAGGGCGGCGTTAATCGCTTCCACACTGGGTTTCAAGAGTTTCTTCTTTCCACTTTGTTGATGGGTAAAACTTGGGTTTATCCGGCTTTGAAGCCTCTATTTTACGGGCTCTCAGTGGCTTTCGCTAGGGCCTTCACCACGTTCGTCGGCCTTGATTTCTTCCACCAGATCACTTAGCAGGTCGCGTAGTTCCGAGCGTACAAAGTCACGCGTAGCCACATCTTGCATGGCCAAGCGAAGGGAGGCGATCTCTCGGGTTAGGAACTCGGTGTCCGCTAGGTTGCGCTCGGCTCGCTGGCGGTCGTTTTCCGCTAGCACGCGGTCACGCTGTTCCTGTCGGTTCTGCGCTAATAGAATCAGGGGCGCAGCGTAGGAGGCCTGGGTAGAGAAAGCTAGGTTCAGCAGGATGAACGGGTAGGGGTCAAAACTGTAGCCGTATATGCCAATCAGGTTAACCGCGATCCAAATGATCACGAAGGCCGTCATATACATGATGAACTTCGGGGTGCCCATGAAAGTTGCGAAGCTTTCAGAGAACTTGCCGAAGGTTTCATCAAAGGAATGCTCTGACCGGTAGCGGGCAAAGAAGCCGCGGCGGACCCGGGGAGTGTCTAGGCGCTCAGCCATGGGCAGCATTCCTTTCAATCGTGCGGTCAGTGATTTCTTCGTCCGCGTCACGCCAGTCATCGGGCATTAGGTGGTCGAGGACGTCGTCAACGGAAACCGCCCCTAGGAGCTTTCCGTCGGGGTCAACTACGGGGAAAGCCACCAGGTTATAGGTAGCCATTAGACGGGTAACAGTACCAATCGAAACTTCCGGCTCCACCGGTTCAATATCGGTATCGAGGATCGTTCCGATAAGTGTTTGCGGAGGCTCACGCAGGGCTCGTTGCAAGTGGACTACCCCTAGGTACTTACCAGTTGGGGTTTCCAATGGGGGACGGGTCACGAACACGATTGCGGCTAGCGCGGCCGGAATATCTTCCCGGCGAACATTAGCTAGCAGCATGGCCACGGTCGCGTCCGGGGGCAGAATAATCGGCTCGGTGGTCATCAAACCACCGGCAGTGTGTTCCTCATAGGACATGAGGCGACGAACGTCCTCGGCCTCTTCTGGCTCCATTAGTTCCAGGAGCTCATCGGCCTTGGCTTGGGGGAGTTCTGAAACTAGGTCGGCGGCGTCGTCAGGCTGCATCTCATCGAGGACGTCTGCCGCGCGGTTAGCTTCCAAGGCGTTAACGATCAAGACTCGGTCATCGTCAGAAAGTTCTTCTAGGACGTCCGCTAGGCGATCGTCGGGAAGCTGCTGGGCGACCTCGATCATGCGCTGATCAGAAAGATCGTGTAGCGCATCAGCCAAGTCCGCGGGCTTGAGTTTGTCCAGAGTTTCCAATAGCGAGGACGCATCTTGGGGCATCCCGGCAGTGGCCGTACCGGTTACCTCACCGGGGTGGACTAGGACCGATTCGCCGGTGCGTCGGTAGCCTAGAGTGGCGGAACGGACTCGTTCAACAAAGTACTGATCAACCAGCCAGTCACGTTGCGGAGTCATCTGCAGGGCAATGTCACTGATCATGCCCTGACCACTGCCGTCTTTGAAATCAACCAGTCGGTCTAGGAGATCCGCGATCGCTAAGGATTCGGCGTTGCGCTGCTGGAAACGGCGAATATCTAGACGGCCGGTCATGATGACCGCGCCGGCCTCAATGCTGGTGATACGACTGAAAGGAAGGAAAACGCGACGCTGCTTACCGACCTCAACGACCACACCAACGGCGCGCGGGGCCCCACGGAAGCGTAGCAGGAGGACAATATCGGCCACGCGACCCACCTGGTCACCAATCGGGTCGAATACTGGGGTACCGGCTAATTTGCCAGCGAAAATCCGGGTGAGGCGGTTTTTGCGTGGTTGTTTAATATTCGCCATGGTCCCTCCCTTTTGGCCGCGTTCGGGTGACAGTGGGCATGCAAAAGCCCACCAAGGCTATTCTAACGGCCAGCAACGAAAGGTGGCGCACCCAGCGCGAACCGGTGGTGGGTATCTCACTACAAAATAAGAAAAGTGGCCAAAAATAGGGCAAAATCGTAGTCATGTCGATTAATAACTTCAGTTTTAAGTCCGGACCGCAGCCCACAGGGCGAACGGTAGCCAACTTCGAAACCTCAGAGCAGGCACACGAAGCTCTACGCAAGCTTAGTGAAGCCGGTTTCAACCAAGACCAGATCGCCACGGTCGGTACGGATCTGAAGCTAATCGAACAGGTCACCGGAAAGGTCACCTTCGCCCGCATCCTATTCTCTGGCCTCATGCAGGGACTCTGGTTTGGCGTCATGATCGGCCTGATGTACTTCGTGGTCTCAGAACACGCCACCTGGCAGGCCGCTTCCATGGCAGCCTCCATTGGCCTAGTTGGCGGCCTAGTGCTGGGCCTGACCGCCTACTTCATGCGCCCTGACTTGCGCGGCAAGGTCACCACCCAGTCCCACGTTGTGGCCAGCAGCTACGACATCCTAGTCAAGGCCGAATCTGATCGAGCCCGTGAACTACTAAAAGACATGCCTGGTAACCGCATGCGTGTCGTCCAGCGTCCGCCTCGTGCCGATGACCCCTCAAAGCGTCCGCCGCGCTACGGCGTCCGACTAGACGAGGAAGAACTAGATGCCCTACGGGAACAAGAAGGCGTTTACCTTCCCGAAAACCAAGCGGCAAGTAGCTCGGATTCGCAGGCTTCGGATACGACCTCAGCTGACTCAACCGATAATGACCAGGAAGACCGTGGCCCCTTTGACCTGAAGCCGGGAGAGGATCCCTTCAAGAACATTCCCTCCCGCCGTTCACGCCGCTAATCTGACCGGCCAGAAGCTTTCAGCCGAAGCTTTAAGAGGCCATTAAAACTTAAAACCGCCGCAGGAGAATAACCCTGCGGCGGTTTTTTAGCGCTCAAAATCGTCTGGTGGGGCTTCCAAGTCTGGTGGGGCTTCCAACTCTGGCGGGGCTTCCAAAAGCGTACTGACCAGGCGCAACTGTTGACCATAAAACTGGCCAATCTCGAGGGGCGCGTAAGTATTTCGTAAATGGGCTGGGGCGACCTCGTCAAAGTTCATGCGGAACCTAAAGACTCGTTGCTCATTTAGCGTCAGTCGAGGGGGCGCAAAAGCCCCATCGGAGGTTAAACACAAAAGGCCTTCAGCATCTAGAGGAGCCAGCGGGTGCACATCACGCAAACCCTCGGCTGACTCCAAAGCGGAGGCGATCTTTACCCCGTGCGTATTCACAATCTCCCTGAGCATCAAATAGCCTTGGGGGAGGGGATGGGACTTCTGTTGGTAGGCCGCAAAAAGTAACTTCGCTAGCCCATCCCCAGAAAGCTCACGAGTTAAGGTGGATTCTGAACAGTAAGGGTTCGGGTAGCCCGAATGGTCATCCATCGGTTGGCCCTGACAGAGCAATAAAACTGTGAGCGCCTGCGGGGCCTGGGCTACCGAAATGGTGGCCGGAAGTGACCCCAATTGTTGGCTAATCTGGTTTACCTCTTTTTTGAAACTAACCGACTCCCAGAGGGTCGCGGGCACATAATCTGGGTGCTCCCGGAAGTATTTCCATGTACTAGCCAAATACATGATCACACCCAAGAACAACACCAAGATAATCAACGTAAAGAAGATCATCGCTACTAGGTGCACCCAAGAGGGGTACTCAGGTTTTGTGGCCGGAGAATCGAAATATAGGTTGTAGGCATAAACCCAGCCAGCAATGAATACCAGCGGGCTCAGTAGCAAAAGTGCCCGCAGGGGAATAATGGCCTTACGCCAAAATCCGCCCGCGGGCACTTGAGGTTCCTTAGTCATGGCTAGTTTCGAAATCTAGAAACTTTTGCTAGCCGCCCGGATTAGCTGTTCTGGACGCGCTCAATCCAAGCTTCAACATCTTCGACCGTGCGAGGAATGTCCTCAGAAAGGCGAATCACCTTCCCGTCAGCCTGGACTAGGCAGTCATCTTCGATACGGACACCCATTCCGCGGAAGCGCTCCGGGGCTAGTAGGTCATCGCTGCGGAAGTACAAGGCCGGTTCGATGGTGAAGCACATGCCGGGTTCCAGTTCTGCCTCCACGTACATTTCACGGCGGGCCTGGGCACAGTCGTGCACATCCAAACCAAGGTGGTGGCTGGTGCCGTGCGGCATCCAACGACGGTGCTGCTGGCCCTGGGGTGACAGGGATTCTTCCTGGCTGACCGGCAGAATGCCCCAGGCATCCAAGTGCTTAACTAGGACCTTAATGGCGGCTTCATGCAGGTGACGGAACTTAGCGCCCGGCTGGTTTGCAGCCTCAAGGGCCGCCTCACAGGCCTCTAGGACGGCATTGTAGAGTTCAGCCTGAGCCTCAGTGAACTTCCCATCCACCGGCAGAGTACGGGTGATATCAGCGGTGTAGAGGGAATCAACTTCACAACCAGCGTCGACCAAGACTAGGTCACCGGGGCGAACCGGGCCATCATTGTCGATCCAGTGCAGGGTATTAGCGTGGTTACCAGAAGCGGCAATCGTGTCATAACCCAAGCCATTGCCTTCTTCACGAGCTACCGCCCCAAAGGCACCTTCAATGACGCGCTCACCACGGTGGTGACCCACGGCGCGCGGCAGAGACTTAATGATGCCCTCAAAGCCCGCATAGGTGACGTCGACGGCATGCTGAAGTTCGGCCACCTCGTGCTCATCCTTGGTTAGACGTAGCTCGGAAAGGACCCGCTCAAAGTCCTTATCTTCCGAGGTGGCGTCCTTACCGAAGGGTAGGCCAGCCTGCTGGCGAACCTCGTTGACTAGGCTTTCAACCTTAGTGTCAACGCCCGGAACCACACGCAGGTTTACTAGGCCGGCATCCTTAGCGAGGGCATCACCCAAAGTATCAATGGGGGCGCAGTCTAGGCCGGTCATGGTCTCCATCTCTTCCAAAGAGGGACGCGGGCCTACCCAGAACTCGCCATAGGTGGAATCGGCGTAGAACTGCTCGGAAGACCTAGAGGCGCGCGGCTGGAAATACAGGACCGGCTTGTGCGACTGGGCGGAACCTTCCGGTTGGGGCTCAAGCACTAGTACCGCATCGGGTTCTAGCTCGCCGCCCAGGCCGGTGAGGTGCGCGAAAGCTGAGTGCGCACGGAAACGGTAATCGCAGTCATTGGAGCGCTGCTTGTAGGTGCCCGCGGGTAGTACTAGACGCTGTCCGGGGAAGTTTGCGCCCACGGCCTCGTGACGGGCCGGAAGGTAGTCAGCTACCGCCTGGCGGGTGACGCCAGCATCCTCGCGCGGTCCCCAGTTGGAACCGATGAAATCACGGAAGGCCTGCGGGAAGGGGCTGGGAGCCCGATTCTCATTCCCGGTGGCGTACTCTTTTTGGTCTTTTTTCGCAGTATCTTTGGAATCGCTCATAGGTACATTCTCCTAGCGCTACGCTAGCAACGCAACGGGGTACATTGCGCTTTGTCTAACCGTGAATTTCGGGTTAAGGTGGCACTAGTTCCCTAAAACTCTGAAAGCAGGCTGAACCATGAGCACCTCCAGTGCCCCAAAAATCGACCTACACACCCATTCACGGGTCTCGGACGGGACCGATACTCCTACCGAGCTAATCACCGCTGCCGTTGAAGCTGGACTAAGCACCATTGCCTTGACTGACCACGACACTACGCGCGGTTGGGATGAAGCCCAGCAAGCCGCCGATGCTGCGGGCCTAGATATTCTGCTGGGGACCGAGGTGTCCACCCGCTTAGATGGGCATTCGATTCACATGTTGGCCTTTGGGGCTCCCGCTAAGGGCGCCTTGGCTGAGATCTACGAACGCACTCGTGAATCCCGCGAGGGACGCATGAAAGCCATGGCTGAGAAACTAGCCGAAGATTTCCCCATTACCTACGAGGACGTGCTCAGCCATTGCGGACCCGGCGCCACTTTGGGCCGTCCGCACCTAGCTGATGCCTTGGTCGCCGCGGGTTGCTTCCCGGATCGGACCGCCGCTTTTAATGGCCCACTTCGTCCCGATTCGCCCTACTACGTGGGGCATTGGGCGCCTTCGCCCGTGGAGGCGATTGAGGCGATCCGTTCGGTTGGTGGCGTGCCAGTGGTGGCTCATGCGCTTTCGAAGACGCGAGATTTTTCACCCAATCCGGAACAACTCGAAGAAATGTTCTCTTATGGGATGGCAGGGATGGAGTGCTATCACCGTGATCACTCAGCAGCCGCTCAAGACTGGATCTTGAAGTTTTGTGAAAAACACGGCCGTTTTGTAACCGGCGGCTCGGATTATCACGGGACTGGAAAGCCTAACCGCTTAGGTGAGAACGTCACCGATCCGCAGGTCTTGGTTGAGATTCGTCGCATGATCACCGCTGAAAGCCTTTAGGACCAGAACCGAAATCCGGTAAGACGAAGGTAGCATTGGTTCCCAACCGCGAACGTTGATAGCTACTATCTCGGTGTTTTGGTTTCGCTTAGACCAAATAGCTGGCTTGAGCCTAAAACCTGGCGTTAAACTATAACGGTTATTTTCTTTAGCCATCCTATCTTGAAGGAGCTATCACCCATGCGGATTTCATCCCAGCCGCACCTAAAAATTAACAAGCACCTAGCCGTGACCCCGAAAGCCACTAAGGGCCGAGGTCGCGCGCTTACCCTAGCCGCCCTGGCCGCCTTAGCTTTGGGCTTGGGGGCGTGTGCGCCGGCAGATACTACCCAGCCGGCTCCCAGTGCAGAAAAGCCGGCACCCTCGGCAGAAAAAACTGCTGCCACCCCGGCTGGCCCGCTAACCCCGGTCCGTTTCACCATGTCGTGGACGGCCAATAATAATCAGACTGGCGTGTTTGTGGCTAAGCACTTCGGTTGGTACAAGGAAGCCGGGATTGACCTGAAGGTTTTGCCGTATTCGGGCCAGCGCCCCACTGAAGTGATCAATGCGGGCGCCGCTGATGCGGGCGATACCAACACTGAGGCGGTATTGAATGCGGCGATTAATCACCAGAACGTGGTGATGGTGCATAACACTCAGCAGAAGCCCTCTTACGGGGTGCTGACTCTGGAGAGTGCCAACCTGCAGCACGCGAAGGACCTGGATGGGAAGAAGTACGCGGACTGGGGTTCGGGTACTATCCGTCAGATGGTCACTGACATGATCAAGAATGATGGCGGGACCGGCAACTTTGAGTCCGTGAACCTGGCGGGCCCGGATGCGTACACGGCCCTGAATGAGGGCCAGGTCGATTTCACTACCGGTTTTATGACTGTCGAGGGGGAGCGCGCCAAGTTGGCGGGGCACCCATACCGGTACTTGCCGTTTGAGGACTTTGGGGTCCCGGCGAACCCGGCGGACATCGGCATTGTGTTGTCGCAGAAGTTTATTGATGAGCACTCGGATGCCGCCCGTGCCTTCACCCAGGCCACCCAGCGGGGCTATGACTGGGCTCTGAAGAACCCGGAAGAGGCCGCGAAGATCCTAGTGGATGAGAATCCGGATGCGAAACTGGATCTGGATCTGACGATCCGTACCCAGAAGCAGCTTTCTGGCACCTATTGGCCGGATGCGCAGGGCGTCACCGGTCACGCGAATCTCGAAAAGTGGCAGGCTTACGCTGACTACATGGTCGAAAAGGGCCTGTTGAAGGACGCTACCGGTAAGGTGCAGTCAGAGAAGCTTGATGTTAAGACTCTGGTCCGTAACGACTTCTTGCAGTGATTGCGGTTTAGCGGTCTAAGGGTTCTGAGGGGCAGAACTTGGGCGTCCTATCAACGTGCAGGGTTTCAGTCCGTCAGGGACGTTTAGCGAAGTTCCGACTAAACTGTTGCTCATGAGCTTAAGGAAAAGAACGGTCAGTACCACCATTGGTTTAGTACTGACCGTTCTGCTGCTCTTAGGCATCTGGGAGGCTGCGGTCTTTCTGTTTTCGATCCGCCCGCAGATTCTGCCGGCCCCGTCGGTAATTTTTCATTCGGCTGTGGAGGACTGGGCCGCTTTAAGCCGGGCCGTGCACGCTACCAGTTTTGAAGTTTTTTGGGGTTTGCTGGCCGGCTGCCTACTGGGTGTCCTGGCGGGTTTATTGATTTTTGCTTCCCGAATTTTGCAATCCAGTCTTTACCCGTTGCTTTTGGCTGCGCAGACGGTACCGATTATTGCGATCGCGCCGCTGATCATGATTTGGATGGGCTTTGGCTATTCCGGCAAGATCTTGCTGGTAGCAGTTTATGCTTCCTTCCCAGTGGTGGCGGCTACGGTTCGGGGGATGAAAGCAGTGGATCGTTCCCAGGTACAGGTGGCGCGTTCCTTGGGTGCGTCTTGGCCTTGGGTTTATGGGCACGTGTTTTTGCCCGGCGCGGCGCGGCAGATCTTTACCGGGGTGAAAATTTCCGCTACTTACGCTTTTGGGACAGCCGCCATGAGTGAGTACGTGGGGGCCGCTAACGGCCTGGGTGTTTATCTAAATGCTGCCAAGGTG
Organism: Boudabousia liubingyangii; assembly: GCF_001907245.1. Classification (GTDB taxonomy): domain Bacteria; phylum Actinomycetota; class Actinomycetes; order Actinomycetales; family Actinomycetaceae; genus Boudabousia; species Boudabousia liubingyangii. Next base: position 53,478 of record NZ_MQSU01000001.1, on the reverse strand, counting down.
AACTTCCGGACGGATTTGGTGTTTGTGGCCGGCTTTGCGCTAGCGCTTTGTACCCTGGTGCTCTTTGCTTTGCTTTCCGTGCTTGAGCGCGTGTTGATCCGTTGGCCAGAAGGTGGGGTTCACGATGACTGAAACAGGTTTGGGAAACGTGAATGAGCCGATCCTGCAGATTTCGGACCTGTCCTTCGCCTATGGTGACCGTCAGGTTTTGGCTGATATTGCTTTGAGTTTAGACTCTGGTCAGTGCCTAGCTTTGGTGGGGCCTTCCGGATGTGGAAAGTCCACATTGTTGAAGCTTCTGGCGGGCTTATTGCCTTTGCAATCCGGTCGGGTTTCCTGGGACGGGAAGTCTGATAGCGCCCATGCGATTACCGCTCAGGTGGGGGCTTTAATGCCCCAGTCAGACGCCCTGTACCCGTGGTTGCGGGTGCTGGATAATGTGGCTTTGGGGGCGCGACTGGCGGGTGCTTCAAAGCGAGACGCTAGAGCGAAGGCCCTGGAGTTGCTAACTCAGGTTGGTTTGGCTGATTTCACGCAGGCTTGGCCGGGGGAACTTTCTGGCGGCATGCGATCACGCGTTAGTTTCGTACGCACGCTAAGCTCTGGGCGACCTCTGTGGCTGCTTGATGAACCCTTCGGGGCCCTTGATGCCCTGACCCGGGAAGAGGTGCAGGATTGGCTTTTGCAGCAGCGTCAGCAGCACGGGGCCACTATGGTGATTGTGACTCATGATGTGGCCGAGGCGGTGCTTCTGGGCGACCGGATCGCGGTACTGCCGAAGGAGCCAGGCGCGCTAGTGGCAGAACTTGAGGTCCCGCAGTTAACCCGTGCGGATGCTGATTTTGTTACCTGGTGTGAGCAGGTTCGGGCTCTGCTAAAAGCCTGAATGCCTGAGCTAGGCTGCAACCCGGGTGGCGTTCGCTTTCCGGTTCATCACCTGCAGGATTGCTGAGCAGATCGCACCAATCGCTGCTACCAGCGCCATCAGTAGGAAAATGCGTTTAAAAGCTAGTCCCGGATCGGTTTTGGTGGCGTCCAGGATGGCACCGTTGATTGGCATGGCCCATAGAATGCAGGCAAAAGCCATGAAGGAGTTAACGCTCATTGCTGAACCCACAATTGAATCTGGCAGGTCAAGTTCTGCGACGGGTGCCTGCTGGATTGCTTTAGACATCATGATGACGAAGGCCATGACCGAGGTTGCGACTAGGGCGACCCAGATATACCCGGGGTCCTTGGGTAGGTAGGCCATGATGATCATTAGGATCGTGGTAAATCCTAGGGTCCAAGTGAGGGTCACGGTGGAGGATTTAAAGACGTGATCAGCAACTAAACCACCCACGATGCCGCCGGTTAGGCCTAGGGCTAGGGCGTTGACGGTAGCGTACGTGGAGGCGGTTTCGGAGGACATCTGGTAGACCCGCACGAACAGGGGCGTGGTGTAAACCAGGACCGTGTAGACCCAGTAGACACAGAGGCCCGCGATTCCTGCTACCCAGATGCGGGGGTGCTTCAGGGTTAGGATCAGTCCCTGTAGCGCTTCTGCCGAGGAAGCCGGCGCGGCTTCCTCGGAAATGGTCGCCGTAGCGTTGGTTGGGTTGGTGCCGGAGGCTGCGGTGACTAGCGCGGTGGCTTCTGCATCCGTGGGGACATAGTGCTGGATTAGTAGAATCATGGGGATCACGATTAGTGCGTAGGCGACCATACCCCACTGGAATGCCAGCATGGAACCGTTGAATATGGCCATGACACCGATGAGGATGCCGTTGAGGGTGGCTTCTCCACCGGCACGGAAGGCAGTTAGGACGCCGAAGGCGAAGCCTTTATTCTTCTCTCCAGACAGTAGCGCGACGCCTTTGATAACCGCGGGCCAGTAGATGGCGTCTAGGACACCCCAGGTGAAGGTAATGGCCATCATCACGTAGAAGTGTGGGCGCACTAGGATCATGAAAAGTGCCGTGACTAGGCGGTAGATAAGTCCCCAGATTAGGATTGTACGAGTGTTGAAACGATTGTTGATCCAACCACCGGGAATGTAGAAGAAGACTGCTACTCCCAGCATCATGAAGAGCATGCCAAATTGGGTGTCGGTTAGCCCATAGTAGGTCACTAGGCGCTCATAGAAGGGAATCTTTAGTGATTCAAAGGCACTGTAGATTACTTGGCCGGAAAATACAACGGTAAGGAAGGCGCTGATCTGCTGTTTGGAGGTAAAACCGTTCCGTTTCGCTATTGAACCCACCAGGTGACTCCTTTACTGCTTAAAATCTAAACTCCCGTCCGGTGGCAACGTTGCCAACGAAATGGGCAGGCTAAGAAACGCAGGGGTGACCAAAGGTAGAGTTAGTTTTTTGTCAGCTGCGCTGCCGAGCCAGAAAACAACTCATCAATACTACTACCTAAAGACGTGATGCGCTTAGGTCGAAAGTAACTATTTTCAATTGGTCTGCGAAGATTTTATAGTTGGTATTTGTGTTTTGGATTCTGCGGTTCTTTTACTTGGTCGATCATGAGCCAGATGGCGGGAATACCCGCGGTTAGGGCAATAGCAGTCGCATAGTAAGCGGGAGTTAAAGCGTCTCCCGTGCTCTTGGTCAGCCAAGCAACAATTGCTGGTGTGAGACCACCAAAGATCACCGTGGCCAAGTTGTAGCCTAGGGCCATGCCGGAGTAGCGCCCTCGGACCGTGAACTGTTCAGGAACAGCGCTTGCCGCGATCGCACTCCAAGCCGCTGCTGGAATCGCCAAAAATGCCACTGCGCCAGCCAAAACTGCAGTATTGGGCGATGCCAGTAGGGAGTAGCCGGGCAGTGCCAAAGTCACCACTGCCACTAGCGTCAAAATAAAGGCCCAGCGACGCCCAATCAGGTCTGAAAGCAGACCAATGAACGGGGTTGCAATAATTGCCGAAAGTGCCGCGATAGTGCCAAGGTTCAGTGCCGACTGAGAATCAGCGGACTGGACCGTTTCGATATAGGTGGGGAGGTAGGTGATCGTCAGGAAGTAGGTGGCTGAACCTACGGTAGAAATCAGGAAACTCACCAAGATCGGCAGGCGTTGCTCGCTAAGTGCATAGCGAAGGGGCGTGACCGCATCGGGTTCATCCTGCGCTTCATGAATCACTTCCATTGCGGGGCTTTCCACCATGAAGCGACGAAGGGGAATCATCCCAGCCGCCAGTAGCGCCCCCAAGAGAAAGGGGATCCGCCAACCCCAAGTATGCAACTGTTCTGTGCCAACAAACTGGGTGGTCAGGGCTGCTGAACCCACCGCTAGCAGAGCTCCAACTTCAGAGTTTGCTGCCGCCCAGCTGGCGGCCAAGCCGCGACGGTTTGGCTTAGCTGATTCCATTAGGTAAACCATGATGCCGGTGTATTCGGCACCCACGGAAAAGCCCGCTAGCGCTCTGAGAGCAAGGACTCCCACGCCACCCCAGATCCCGATGGACTGGTAGCCAGGCATGATCGCAATTCCGGCCATCGCAATCGACATCAGACCCGCAGAGATGATGAGCGCTGCCGTTCGCCCCCTAGTGTCTCCGATATGTCCAAAGACCAATGCACCTAGTGGGCGGAAAAGGAAACCAACCGCCCCGGTAGCTAGCACAATCAGCAGGGAATCTTCTTGATTGGGGTAAAAGGTCTGACTAAGCGCGGTTGCTAGGTAGAAGAAGAGAGAGAAGTCAAACCACTCAATAATGGTGCCGCTGGCCGCAATGAGCATCGAAAGTCGTCGTGAGCGTTCCGGCGTCGCGGTGGGCATAAGTAGTGCTTCCTTCCCTAGGTAGCTCAGTAATGAAGCGTGCGCACCCAGCGGCAGGTCATGGGACGCGTGCTTTCAGCAACGGTTTGGGATTTATCCTACGGGAAAGGTTTCTTGCGGACTAGTCTTGGTTCGATTTCTCGCATTTTGTGCAATTTGGGAATAAAAAATCTTTCTTAAGAGGCTCTAAAAGTTCTTGCTAAGCTACGAATTTTGGTATAGGTTTGACGCGGTTTAGGGTTTATCAAAGGAGAAGCCAAATGAGTCAGCCTCCCATGTCATTCGATCCGACTGAAATGCTGTTGGATAATCCGAATTTGGAACCACAGGCCTTAACTGAGATTGTTAATTCTAGGCCTGATCTTTGGCAAAAGGTTGCTAGGCATCCTAAGGTATCTCCCGCACTCCTCAGGTATTTGCAAACACATGGAGATCCTCAAACCAAGGCAGAAGTAAGTCGAAGATTAGCCTCAGAGATCCCAATGCCAGGTTCGAATACTCAAGTTGAGGGGAATCGGGCTAACAATCTTGGAGGAGGAAATGAACCCTCCCATTCTGCGCAACCGTCGGGGAAGAGGAAGAGCTGGATATATGCTGTTATCGGGCTGCTAGTGGTAGCGTCCCTTTTAACTATGGCGGGCTTTTGGGTGTATAAATCTATGCGCTCCGGCGCTGATTCGAAGAGTCATAATAGCAGCACTACGGAAACAAACGATGGGAAGTCTGCAAGCCCGGAAAGGGTATCAGTAAGAAAAGTGCCCGGCATGGATTTCTCAAAGTTTGATGCTGAGGCTCTAACTGCGCCTGATAAGCGTTTAACCTTGCCAGGCAAACATCAGGGGTGGATTACCCTAGGAATGAATACCGATGCGTCTGGTCAATTCCTTTTAATTCCTTATCATTTTCATGAAGAAAGCGATTACCAACTATACCGAGTTGACGACTTGCTCAGAGGCGAGGAAGGAAAGGAAGTAAAACCTCTTAAGACGATTTTCCCTGAGAAACAAAAAGGTAAGATGCAGGGATTGATTGGCGAATATTTACTTTCCCTCTCACCTGAAGGCAAGGTCGAATTAGTTCAGCTTTCTGACCTAAATAAAGTTGTTAAGACTCAGACTTTGGATCTTCCGACCAATTGTGAAAGTCCGGTATTGCTTCCAAGCCCTCAAGGGCATGATCATCTTCGCTATTACTGTTTTAACAAGGAAGATAAGCTAGCCATAAGCACAGATCTAAAACTACAGGAAGGGAAGATAGTCGTTGGCGAGACAACCAAGACTGTGGGACTACCGGATATTACCTTATCTGAGGCTCAGCTGTCCTATATGTTGAATGGTGGAATATTTAGCGTTTCAAAACCCAGACAAGACGTAGTTAGGTTTAAGTCATCACTTACTGGGAAAAGCTATGATCTTGAATATCGTACGCTAACCGAAACAACTTATCTGAAGGACGGCGGGCTAGTAATATATTCTGGCGGGTATATCGACGTTGATCCCTTCACTGTTGTGCTTTCGCCAGAGGGAGATAAACTTTTGGAGTTAGCCGCCCATATTCGTATTTCCCAAACGCTAACTTCAGCAGAAGTGGCCAAGTTTTTAAAGCAAAACCAACAGGATCTGTCTGAGGCTACCGAGCAAGGCCTAAAATCGAACGATGAACTAACTTTCATGATGGCAGCAGATGGGAAAGTCCTTAAATTAGATATGGTTAATGACTCCGTCATGATTGTTTCATTATTGCGCGAAAATAAGGGTGCTTATACCGGAATTTCGGGAACTACTTTCGAGTGCGACAAGAGTGAGAAGGGCAATCCTAACCTGCTGGATTGCTCGATGGTTCCTGGCGGCTTTGAATGGGCTAACTCTGAAGCTGGAGGACCGTTCTTACTACACCCAAAGGTTGTAATTTCTCTAGACTCTGACGGGAAGACGAATATCTGGGGCCCAAAGGTTCACGACTGATATTTCTGATTCAGCCAACTACAACCCCAGATAGTGACCTACGTTATAATGGTTGGTAAGTGTTTTAGTGGTATCGCTAAATGGGGAGTAAATATCGAGGCTCCCAGAGGCGATTAATCTTGCCTAATCGATCCTCTAGCACGATGAATCTGAAAGGTACGACCCAAGGAGGGGTAGTAATGGATCCAGAGCGACCCTTAGGAAATGAGCCAATCTTAGAGCCTGAAACGGTGGAACCCGACCCGCGTCTGGCAGAGGTTGACCCAGAAGTGGACTCTGAAGAAGAAACTGAAGGTAATTACCGCCCAGAGGACGTGGAAGATCCGCGTGAGCGCGAATTCTTAGAGGCTCCGTTCGGGGCTCAAGGCGGGCAGGCGTCTTTGGCCTATAATCCCACGCCGCATTCCAACTAGCTAGTAAAGGTCCCCTCTGCGAGTATTTGCAGAGGGGACCTTTCTGTTTATTGTCCTAATCCTTTTACTGTCCTAATCCTTCCCGGCGCCTGTTTAGATTATTCCGCGAACCCTTCTGGTTGCGTTAGTGGATGGGCAGTGTTGCTCAATTTCTGACAGTGGATGCTCTTGGAGCATGCGGGCGAAGATTCGTCCGGCAGCTACTGCATCAGCGCTGGCGTCATGATGCTGAAAGCTTTCGCCTGGAAAATACCAGTTAAAAACTGAGTCCAGGGTGGCAGATCGTAACTCCCCAGCCAAAAGTTTGCGGGCCAGTCGCACCGTGCAAAAGCGGCGATTATTGACCTCTGGGAGCTCGTATAGTTTGCCAAGGTCTGAAAGTACGTACCCATCAAATGCCATATTGTGCGCAACTAGGGGAGTCGATCCCACAAAAGCCTGGAACTTCGGGAAGACTTCTTCCCAAGAGGGGGCCCCGGCAACATCTGCGGGGGTGATGCCGTGTACTAGAACATTCCGAGGGGAAAAGTAGTTCATTAAGGTGTGCGGCATGATTAGCGTAGAAAAGGTTTCAAGGAGCTCTCCGGTAGGCGCGAACCTAGCTAAACCAATTGAGCAGGCGGAGGCTCTGCGTTCATTGGCGGTTTCAAAATCGATGGCGACAAAACCGTTCATAAAACACCTCCTTAAAAGAAACGTAAACCTATTTTACCTTATTTTTAGACTCGCTGTGTTTTAGGTCGCAGAAAGGGGTGCAAAAAATGGGAACTTTGACGCAAAACTAGACCTGTAAAACCTTGGCTAAAAGTCTCCTGCTAAGGTGATACTGGATTACCGCTCAAGAGGGAGAGAACAGATGCCCAATAACTTTGTCTTGATTGGCCTTTTCTTTATGGCAATCGCGATTGCCATTTTGGTGCTATCGGTTTACACACAACGAAAAACCCTAGCAGAGGTCATGAATGGTCTACGTACTCTCTCTGGGATCGATGCGGCTAAACGCAATGCGAAACGCGGTAAGGGGACGCTGAAATCTACTACCCGAGAGGCTCTGCTGCGCTATATGCTGCAACGCATCCAGTACTTCGCCGCGGAGGCAATGCTAGGTGTCGGGATTTTTATCTTGATCATTGGCCTGTTTGATACTCAAGAGAACGCGGCGGTTTATGCGACCGCGGTTTTGGCGGTCTATGCCGCCTACGTCCTAGTGAGCTTTGTGCTGACCCTGAAGGATCAAAGTCAGACCTTTTCTAGCGCACTGGAATACCTTGCTTCTGATACCTCTAAGCCGTTTAAGGACTATCGAAAGATCCTTGAAATGAAGCATCGTAGCGTTTTACGAGTGGGTCTGCACCGCTGGGTCAACGAGGCCGAAGCGGAAATCTCCTAGGAAGTCTTCTAAGGGAATAACAATTCATTTTTTAAGACTTATCGGCTGAAAGGCTGCTAGGGTTTTAACAATCGTGTACGCAGAATCGGCGTGCACTAGGAAAATAACGAAGGATGGCAACGTGTCTTACCCTCCAGCTGGATATCCCGAAAATGAAGAACAGAAGCCTGAAGGCACTGATGCTTCTCAGGCTCCGCAGAATCAGGACTTCTCTGAAGAGCAAGGTCTAACTCGCGAGTATGCTCCCTCTGACGAGGTAGCTCCCGCACCTGAGCCCGAAGCGGCCCCTGCTCCTGAGCCCGAGGCAGCCCCCGCACCCGAAACTGCTGCTGAAGCAGCAGTAACCGGCGAAGCTGCGGCTTACGCAGCCTCTAACGGTGCTCAGCCTACTGAAGTTTTCGCGGCCCAGTCCGCCCCGCAACCTTATGCTGCACCTTCCTACCAAGCTGAAGCCCCCTCGGGTACTTATAGTTCTACCTCGCCAGCGACCAGTGGAAATGCGGAAGGCTACCAGCCTGCCTACGCTGCTGCCGCACCGAGCCCCTACCAGCCGGGAGCAACCTACGGCAGTGGCGGCAATGGTGGATCCGGTCCCTACCAGTCCGGTGCCAATGAGAATGAAGGAAAGTCCAAGAAAGGCCTAGTCTGGGGTCTTTCAATCGGGGCCGCAGTCCTAGTGGTACTTGGTCTGGTCTTAGCATACTTCCTGTGGCCCAGCGGAGATTCAGAACCTAAGAAGGACAAAGCTAGTACCTCGCAGGAAAAGAAAGCCAAGGACCAGAAGCAGGATAAAGCTAAGGTTCTACCCAAGGTTCCCCAGATTGGCAAGGATGACGATTCTCAGAAGACCGCTGAAGGCAAGTCTGGCGACGCCAATCAGGGTAAGCCCCAGGGGTCTGTTGATGCCGCGAAACTTGAAAAAGCCACTGAGTCTGCCAAGCAGTACCTAGAGTCCATTCCCTTCTCTCGCTCAGGACTAATCCACCAGCTGACCTATAACGGTGAATTCACTGAGGCCGAAGCTACCCAAGCGGTAGACAGCCTCAATGTTGACTGGAATGAACAGGCACTTAGGAAGGCCCAAGAATACGTTGACTCTGGCATGGGACTGTCGAAAAAAGGCATTGCTAAGATGCTGTCTGAAAAGGACATTGCTGGTTTCACTGAGGAACAAACCGAATACGCCATCGCTAATGTAAAAGCTGACTGGAAAGCGCAAGCCCTGAAGTACGCGCAGGGTGTCGTTGACAGTGGCAGTGGTGTCTCGGAAAAGCGTCTCTCTGATTCGCTTTACCATGAGAGGAACGACCGCTCCTTCACTCAGGAAGAAGCAAAGTACGCCATGGAACATCTTAAGGTTGACTGGAACGAACAGGCTGCAAAGGCTGCTCGCTTCAACAAGGACAAGATGAACATGAACGACGAGGAAAATCGTCGTTACCTAGAGAGTGAGCACGGTGCTGGCTTCACCAAGGAACAAGTTGACTACGGAATGTCTCAACTGAAGTGAGGCCTCAGTTTCTACTCTGGTAAGACCCGGCGCGGCTAAGGCCCAGACAAGCTAAGGTCCAGAACCGGTAAGACCCAGGTAGAGACTAAGTCACAGCTAAAAGTTTTGCCCCGACAGTACTGCTACTGTCGGGGCAAAGCTATATTTGCTATCTAATCAGAGACAGAACCTGAATCCTAGTCTCCATAGCTAATAGGTAGAATTATTCGCCTTCGGATTTGCGGACCCGGCGGCGACGTTCACGCTTACGCTTAGGCTTATCATCCTGCGATTTGCGCTCACCATTACGGCCCTCAGAGCCACGGCCCCGGCCCTGACCGTCACGTCCGCGCTGGCCACCATTGCGGCCGCCGCGTTTCGGGCGGGTGCCCTCACCGATGATCGGTTCTGAACGCAAACCTTCAGCCTTACGCTGATCGCGCGGTAGCTTTCCGGTCACGTCCTTAGAGATATTGAGGTCCGAATACAGGTGCTCAGAAGTGTGGTAGGTTTCCACCGGTTCCGGCATGCCCAAACCAAGGGCCTTATCGATTAGACGCCAGCGGGGAACGTCATCCCAGTCCACGAAGGTTACGGCAGTACCCGAGGCGCCCGCGCGGCCGGTGCGGCCAATGCGGTGTAGGTAAATCTTTTCATCCTCGGGGCACTGATAGTTAATCACGTGGGTGACATCGTCAATATCAAGACCACGGGCAGCTACGTCAGTAGCCACCAGCACATCGATCTTGCCTGAACGGAAGGCCCGCATAGCCCGCTCACGAGCCGGCTGACCAAGGTCACCATGAAGGGAACCAACCGCAAATCCGCGCTTCATTAGCTCTTCCGCCAAAGAGGAACAGGTGCGCTTAGTGCGAGCGAAAATAATGGTCTTACCGCGGCCCTCGGCCTGCAAAATTCGCGCTACGACCTCGGCCTTATTGAGCGAGTGTGCACGGTAAATAACCTGCTTAATCGCCTTTACGGTAGCACCCTGATCGGTCGGATCTTGGGCGCGAATGTGGGTCGGGTGGGACATGTAACGACGGGCCAAAGCGATAACCTGACCCGGCATCGTGGCCGAGAATAGCATCGTCTGACGGTTTGCTGGAGTGCGAGCCAGCAGCGTCTCCACGTCGGGGAGGAAGCCCAAATCGAGCATCTCATCGGCCTCGTCTAAGACCACGGTACGGACCGAAGCCAAAGAAAGTTCCTTACGCTTCAACAGGTCCAAAAGACGACCCGGGGTACCCACGACCACCTCAACGCCGCGACGCAAGGCCTCAATCTGGTCATCAAAACCAACGCCACCGTAAATCTGAACCACGCGCGCAGAAATGCCACTAGCAGCGATCTCTGCGTCAGAAGCAACCTGCTTCGCTAGCTCACGGGTCGGAACCACAATCATGGCCTGCGGGGCGCCCGGAGTGACCAAGTCACCATAGCCCTCATCATTCGGGCCAATCACGTTCATCAAAGCCGGTAGGACGAAACCAAGGGTCTTACCAGTACCAGTCTTCGCCTGACCAATAATGTCATGCTTGGACAGGGCCACCGGCAAGGTCAGGGCCTGAATCGGGAAGGGGTGCGTAATGCCCTGCTTAGCAAGTGCCTGAGCGATATCGGAACGAATCCCAAAATCCTCAAAAGTCTTCTTGTCGAGGTCAACTAGGGGAGCGTCCTCGTCAGTAATATCTGCCTTAACTTCTTCCACCGGGGCGGGCATATCTACTGCCTCAAGATCAACAATCCCGGAAGCCTGAGTCGCATCCTGCGACTGAGCGTCGGACGAGTTCTGTTCTAAAGTCATATTCAACTTTCAATAAATAGTTCAGTGTCTGTGGGATCGACGCCGCAAAAGCTGAGGGAACGCATCATAAAATCGCGCCTAAGCGCCTAAAAAACTATGAAGCTACTGGAAAGAAACCAGTCAAGAAAACAGTTTTCAGCCTAGTTGGCAACGTCAATCGACACTCCCAGTCTAGCGTCCCAGCCTAGCGCGTGCTGGAAAGTAGCGGGGCGCGTTAGAATTAGCACTATGAGCCAGAACTCCCAGAATGCTGAAAAACTAGTTCCCGCGACCCCCGCCCAGGCCGGATTCGTCGCCTATGCCACCTTGGCCGCCGTGGGCCGGATGGGTAAAGACTCCACCATGGCCCCCAGCGTGAAAGAGTCTGTGGAACTAGCTGAAATGATCGTTAAGGCCGTCGCGGGGCTAGAACAGCTGCGCGCTTGGGCCCGCCGCAATGACGAGGACTTCACTGCCCTTATCTCAGCCTTCTACGGGAACGTCAACGACCTAGAGTCCCGCCTGCGCCCCAAGGACTGGTGGGAACGCCTGCTCAAGTCCTACGTCACCATTGGCCTGTTCGCGGACCTCGCGGCCGAGGTTGGTGCGGGCACCGACCTAGAACACTGCCGCCCCGCCATGACCGACTTCGGTTACGAGGAGTTCGCTAAGCCGCTGCTAGCTGCACACGTTAAAGATGATTCTGCCGAGGCCGCTCGCCTCTCCCTCTGGGGACGTCGCGTTTTCGGGGAAACCCTGGGCTTGACCCGGGAAGGCTTGACCCTGCGACTAGAACTAGGCGTTCACGGCACCAACAAACTAGGCGAAATGATGACTCAGATGGGGCACCGTCACGAAGCCCGGATGGCGGCCGCGGGCCTGGCTGGCTGATTAAATCGGTTAGACTAGGCCGAAACCGATCGCGCGCTTTTCGTCAGAGGTAATTTCGACGTAGCCTAGGGCAGCGGCCGGGATAATGACCTTACGGCCCTTTTCTGCCTCTAGTACTAGGGGCTCACCGGAAGTAGAGGAGTGCTTAACCAATTCCAAAAGCTGTTCCTCAGAGAGTTCGACCTCTTCCAGCTTCAGCTCGCGAGTAGAACCCTGCACACCAATATTTAGATTCATCAAAACCTCACTTAATAATTGGTCCGGGTAACTTGCCAGTCCCGGCATACCAAACTCATGTATTCGAATGACGTCGATTCTACCGGCTAGCAGGAAGCTGCGAAGCCTGCGTGACCTAAACTCCGCTCAGGGGAAAACCCTCACCACAGATCCACAAACACACCCTGACCAAGTTGCCCAAGATACTGTGAGTCCACTAACTTTGAATCCATGACTAGCCAGCAGCCCACGACGCGAAGCAAACACCTAAAGTTCACTTCCCCAAGCGCCTTTCAGCTGCCGGAACTAGACCCCCAAATCCAACAGGTCCTAAACGACTGGCCCCAACACCCGCGGCTACTAGTCTCAGGCCACCCCGGCAGTGGCCTATCCACCCTCTGTCTAGCCGCTCTAGGCCAACTCGAACCCAGCACCAAGGACACTGGCAGTACCGAAAAACGTGCCCCCGTCCTAATCTGCAACTCGGCCGCCGCCAACCAGCTCAACGCCGCCCTCTACGACCTCTTGCACCCCCAAATGCTCAGCGCGCGACCAGCCCGCACCCCGGCCGCCCTAGCCTTCGAAGTCATCAAAATCTTCTACATTGAACGCCTAGATCCACTAGGGACCCCCACCATTCTTTCCGGTGCCGAACTAGACGCCCTCCTAGGGGAGCTACTACTAAGCCCAGAACTGGAATGGGAAGAAAAATACGGTGAGGAAATCCGGGCCAGCGAATTCTTCCGCAATGAAACCCGAGCCGCAGTCGAACGTGCCCTAGAACTAGGACTTACCCCCACCCGGATCCAAAAGCTAGCCCAAGGCGGCCCCGTCGGGGATGCCACCATGCCCCGTGAGCTGTGGGAAAACCTGGCGCGCATCCTCGGCAAAATCGACGTCAGCCAAGCCGAAATCCAACGCCTAACCGCCGCCCGAAAGGACAGCGGGGAAGACCCTGGGCAGTCCTCCCCGGCCGATACCGCCAGCCTGTCCGAAAACTTCACCCAGAGCCCCCTCGACCTATTTAGCGAACTAACCCAAGCCGCAGACACCCCCGGCGCTCACCCGGAAGACACCCTGTTGCCCGAACTTAACAACCGGCGCGAAGGACTCAAACTCACCGCCCCCGGGGCCCTGAACCTAGCCACCTACCTGCTGCAGCACTGGGACGAACTACAAAACCTCGAGGGTCTAAACCGGCCCCGACCACAGTGGGAAGCCATCGTCATCGACGACCTCGAAGACCTCTCACCGGCAGCCCTGAACTTCCTCACCGAAGCCTCCCGCACGCAGCCCCTCCTAGCGACCTACGCACCTGCCGGAACCATCAGTAACTACCGAGGCGCCAAAACTATCCAGGTCAGTGAACTCACCCAAAGACTCCAAACCGAAAACCGGACCATTATGGGTAGTCGCTTCCAAGGCGCAGACGCAACCGAAATCGTCAATGAAAGCATCCAAGCCCTACCCGGCTTCGCCAACCGGCTAGGCCCACTAGCAGCTGCCGAAAACCCAACCCCGGTCAGCGTCAAAATCTTCGACCACCACCTCACACACGCGGCCTGGATCGCCTCCAGCATCCAAGAACGACACCTCAAAGACGGGATCCCGCTCAACCAAATCGCGATCCTCACCCGCGACAACAAAGACCGACAAGCCCTGACCCTAGCCTGCCGACAGCAGGGGATAAACGTCGCCGAACCAGGCAACCAGATCTCCCTCAACGAAAACCCCGTCACTCACACCCTGCTGAGACTCCTAGCCGGACAAGCCAGCATCGAAGAAGTCTTCTACTCACCCCTCGTAGGTGCAGACCCCCTAGCCTACGCCTGGCTCGAAAGAGAAATCGCCACCCAAAACAAACTGGCCGAACTCTACGACCCGGACTACACGCCCTCGGAAATTCTCAAGGCCCTAAGTCGAGACTTGCCCACCCTAGAAAACCTGCACCAGGAATACCTGAATAAGCAGCAAAATCCGCTGTTCAAACCCCTGCTGGTCACCGCCCAACTGCTCAAAACCGCCCGCGATGTGGGCGGACAATCACCCGCCGAAGCCCTAGGGAACATTTGGGAATCCGCCCAAAAATACAACCCCGAAATCACCCAGTGGCAACAGGCAGCCATCGACGGACAACTCTGGGCCGACGAATACCTAGACGCCGCCGTGGCACTATTCCGACGCGCCGACCTCTGGGAACAGCTCCACCCAGCCCAAAACGCCCGGGAATACGCCACCGAGGAACTAACCACCAGCGTGGCCGTAGCAAACCTGGCGAACACCTCAATCCGGCCCGACGCGCTCAACATTATGACCATCGCCTCCAGCGCCGGCAAACACTTCGACACCGTTTACCTCTCACCCCTGCAGGACGGCAACTTCCCCAACCTGCGGATCCGCGACTCCCTCTACCAAATCGGCAACCTGGCGCTACTGAGCGAACTAGCCCCCGGGGAACGCCTAGCTAACCTTGCGGGAACCAAAGACACCCGCGCGGACAAGATGCGCGAAGAACTCCAACTTTTCATCCACGCCCTCACTCGCGCCCACCACCAAGTCATCCTCACCGCCATTGATGACGAAACCCAATCACCCTCACTATTCCTGGGGGCCCTGCCCAGCATCGTAAAACGCACTAATCTCAAAGAAAACGGCGACTACCAGTACCAGGATGCGCAAGAACGCCTGAACCTGCGGCACCTGCTGGGCCGCCTGCGGGGAATCTTGCAAACCACGCCCGAAGGCAGCCAAGCCAGCGCCCTCGAGTTGGCGGCCCGCGCCCTGGTAGCTAAAGCTCACCAAAAGGGAGTCCCCGGGGCCGACCCGCGCGCCTGGGTCGAAGTCCTACCCAATAGTGGCAATGCGCCGCTCTACGCCCCCGAAGAACAGGTCGCCCTAGGGCCGTCACGGGTAAAGAGCATCCTCGAATGCCCCCTCCGGGCCACCCTAGATAAGCAAGTCACTAAACCCCACACCTTCAAACAGGACAATGGCACGTTCATCCACGAACTAGCCGAAAAATATGGGCAAAAACTACTTGCCAAAGAGGTTCAACTGGGGGACCTGCAGGCCCATTTAGAGGCCGAGGTCGAGGCCGCCTGGCCGCGTCTACATCCGCAACTAAGCCCCCTCGAAAAAGACCAATACCTAGCCAAAGCGCTACACCAGGTGGGACTGTTGGCTGCCTACCTGAACGGGCGCCAAGAATTCCCCGCCAAGTTTGAAGAAAAACTAGACGTCCCGGGACCGCACTTCAAGATTGTGGGCAGCATTGACCGACTTGAATCAGACCCACAGACGGGCACCTTCCGCGTAATCGACTTTAAAACCGGAAAGAAACCCGGAAAGGCCGAATGTGAAAATAACCTGCAGTTGGCCTGCTACCAGTGGGCACTGGCAGAAAGTGGCCGAACCCCGAACGGGGCCGCACTGGTCTTCCTCAACGAGAACTACAAGAAACCCAACTCGCTAGAACAACACCCACTGCGGCCCACCCCGCCAGGGGACTTGGAGGGGGCGCGCTTGGACTTGGATGCGCTCACTTGGACCGGCCCGGCAGACCCCGAGGCTGGCTACACCCACCTAGAGGTCACCGAACTGATCTCTGCCGCGGCCAACTCGGTTCGGGGTAGTCAGCTAGCGGCAATCGAAAACCCGAACTGTGCCTTCTGCAGCTACCGTCAGGTATGCCCACAAAAAGAATCCGGACGGAGGACCGTATGAGCACCCCCAAATACTCTGCCGAACAGATCGCCCGGGCACTAAACAAGGAATTCCTGCCCACTGCGGAACAAGCACGCATCATTGAAGCACCCCAAAAACCACTCCTGGTCGTGGCCGGGGCGGGCTCAGGCAAAACCGAAACCATGGCCGCACGCGTCCTCTACCTAGTAGCCAACGGACTGGCGCAACCAGAACAGATCCTAGGCCTGACCTTCACTAAAAAGGCCGCCAGCGAACTACGTCAACGCATCGCCCGGAACCTAGCGGCCCTAAGCCGCGCTGGACTCTTCCAACCCAAAACTGATAGCGGGCTGCTGGGAAATACCGTTGAAATCTCAACCTATAACTCCTATGCCGCCAACCTGGTTAAAGAATACGGATACCTGCTGAACCTACCCCCGGACGCGCAGCTATTGGGAGAGGCCGAAAGCTGGCAGATCTACTACCAGATCATTGCCAATAAAACCGCGACGGAAATCCCCAACCTGGCGAAGGAAAAATCCCTGCCCACCATCATCAGTCGCGCGATGAGCCTAAACGATGACCTGGCCAACCACGGGCTCAGTGTGGATGCCGCGCGTGAGGGCATAAAACTGATGATCGAAGAACAACCCGAAAAGCCTGAACGCCTGCTAGCACCAATCCTTGAAGCCCTAGCGCAACGGCTGGAACTACTGGACATTATTGCCGAACATCGGGCCTATAAAGCCAAACACCACCTAGTTGATTTCGGTGACCAAGTTGCCCACGCCCACACCCTAGTAACCAAATATCCCGAACTGGTGGCCCAACAGCGGGAGCAATATTCTGACGTACTGTTGGACGAATTCCAAGACACTTCGGTCATTCAACTAAGCCTGCTAGAGACCCTGTTTAAAGACCACTCGGTTACTGCCGTCGGTGACCCACTGCAGGCAATCTACGGCTGGCGTGGGGCCTCAGCCGGGGCCCTGGACTACTTTGCCACCAACTTTGGTGAGCACGTGGGGCAACTGACGCTGGCGACCTCGTGGCGAAACGATAAAGTCATCCTAGAAGTCGCCAACAATACTGCGGCGGATTTCCGTCGGGCTAAGAGCGCTGCCACCTCGATCCCGCTAGAACCCCGGCCCGGCGCTAAGGCCGGCCAAGTGCTGGTACAAAAAACCCTCGATGAGACCCAAGAAGCGCAGGGGATCGCGCAGTGGTTCGCCCAGCAGTACAACTTTGAAAACCCCTTGGCCAGCCCCAGCATGGCCATCTTGTGCCGGACCAGGTCCAACTTCCAACGTATGGCTGACGCCTGCGTGGCGGCGGGACTGCCGGTAGCGGTTTCAGCCACGGGCGGCCTGCTGGCAATCCCGGTCATTATGGACCTAGTTAGTGCGCTGAAGTGCGCGCAGGATGCCAGCGATGATTCGCACCTGCTGCGACTATTGGATAAGTGGCGGTGGGGAGCCCAAGATCTGCAGGCCCTGAGTCGTTTGGCGCGCAAAGAGAGCAAAGAGTATGCTTCCCATCCGGTGACCATGATTGACCTGCTTAATGAGCTGGCACAGGATCCGGCAGCTGAAAAGTGGGCGGGGGCTGGCTTGAGCGCGGCGGCGATAGCTCGGGCGGTTCGCCTTGGGCAGGCCCTGCGGGAGATCCGTGCGACCGTGGCCCTGCCATTGCCGCAGCGTATTAACCAGGCGATTCAGAGTCTGGGCTTGGATTTAGAGGCGCAGGTTTCGCAGTCCCCGGCCACTGCCGAGGCCGCTCTGAACCAGTTCCGCCAGACCGCCCGGGATTTTGCGCAGAGTAACCCGAACGTACAGTTGGCTGACTTTTTGAACTGGCTGGATACGGCCGAGCGGGAAGAACGCGGCCTTGAGGTAGCGGGTGCCGAATCGGTCCCCGGGGCGGTAAATATTATGACCGTGCATGCCGCGAAGGGCCTAGAGTGGGATTTGGTTGCGGTTCCGGACCTGCGTGAGACTGCTTTCCCCAGCGTGAGTCGCTACTACAACTCCTCTAAGGATGAGCTCTACCCGGCGAAGGAGTCGGCTTGGCTGACCGACCCGGGGTCCTTGCCGTTTGAGATGCGCGGGGATGCGAAGTCCTTACCGGAGTTTATTTGGCCCGAGGAAGACACGAAAGATTACTTGGACCAGTACAAGCAGGAGGTTGGTGACTACCAGGTTCGGGAGGAGCGCCGGCTGGCCTACGTGGCTTTCACTAGAGCCCGGAAACAGCTACTGCTCTCCATGGCTTTCCATGATGGGCAGCGCGCTGGTTATGCTTTCGAATCACGCTTTTTATCTGAGGCTCTGATGATGCCTGCTAGCCCGGTTCGACCATTGCAAATCCCGGGGCTGGAAACGCAGGTAGAGCGCCCAGCAGAGCGCCCCGAAAGTGATGGGCGCAAGCGCTATAGTTTATGGCCGCCAGAGAATGAGGAGGCGCAATCTGGCCGACTGGTGGCAGCTAGTGCAATCACTAATCTGAGTGCGCAGGACCCGCAGGCTCTGGAAACGGCTTTTACGCAGGCGTTCGCGGCGGCCACCCCAGCGGAACAATCACAGCTTCAGGCGCTGAAAGAAAACTTAGAGATTCTGCTGGCAGATTTTGAACAGCAGCAGACCCAGGACGAGGTCCGGATCCCCTTGGGGCGCGTTAGTGCTACTAGCGTGGAGAACCTGATTGCGGATGCGGATGCTTATGCCCGGCAGATACGCCGCCCGGTCCCGCAAGTGCGTAAACCTGAAGCCACTTTGGGCACCTATTTCCACAACTGGGTGGAGCGGACTTTACGTTCAGCTGAGGTCCTCACCGAGTTGGACGAGGCTGCGCCGACGCGGCCTTTGACTGAGAAGGAAATGGCTCAGGTGGAGTCCTGGAAAGAGGTCTTTACGCAGTTGCCACTGCACCAGGACTATCAGGTGGAGGAACTGGAGACCGACTACTTGATTAAGCTGGGGGAGCTTTCGGTTCCTTGCCGTATTGACGCGGTGTTCCGTCACCGTCAGACGGGCCAGCCTTTGCTGGTGGATTGGAAGACGGGGCGTTATCCCACTAAGGGGGAGGCGCGTCAGCGCTATGCCGTGCAGCTGCGTCTGTACCAGTTGGCGTATGCGCAGCGGCATGGTTATGAGCAGGAAGTACCCGCGCAGTTAGTGTTCTTTGGCAGTGGGGGACAGGTCTTGCACAGTGATGAGTTCCTAGCACAGGATCTAGCTGGGATTGACCTAGCGGCAGAGGTTAGCCGCCTGCTGGGCCAGTAGGGGAGCCTGCCTACCCTAGGCGGGTTCTCGATTAGGTTCGGCGGGTTTTTCGTTCAGCCTAGGCGGGTTCTTCGGGGTCTTCCCAGTCGCCTGATTCGGGCTTACCCCAGTTTTCTACTTCGGTAATGTTCTCTGCCGTTGCTGTTTCTGTGGCGGGTGAGGTTTCTGCGCCCGGGTCTATCGTTTCTGTTTCTTCTTCCTCAGCAGCTTCCAGGTCGCTGAGCTTCGGGAAGGGAATCACGGTGGTGGGCGCGTTTCGGTCTACCGGCTGGGGCGTAAAGTCAATCTGCCCGCCATAGCCTTCGGCGAGGTCGCGTAGGACGCTCAACGCGGCTTCCTCGGATTCTTTGTCCTTGTCTTCACGGGCGGCTAGTAGCCACTGGGCGATGCGAAGCTCAGACCATAGTTGCGCGCGATCCCATAGGCCTTCGTCAGCTTCGGGGCGCGCACTGGTGTAGGCGGTCCAGAGCTGTTCGAAGAACTCTTCTTCGCAGGCTGCTAGGAACCAAGCTAGGTCTTGGGCGGGGTCACCTAGGTGGGCTTTGGCGAAGTCTCGCATGGCCATGACAGTGTTGCCCACGACTAGGAATGATTCGGGAGAGACATCACCGTGAACGGCAACGGCCCGGTAGCCCCAGAGTTCTTCTGAGAGTAGGGTTTCACGCCAGTGTTTTAGTAGTGAGCGCGGCACTGCGGGCACGTCTTGGCAGGAGCGAATGAGCGAGCGGTGGCGGATCCAAGCCTGTTTGGGGTTTAGCTGGGTGAGGTTGGCGCGTTCGAAGTAGTGTGCGTCAAGGCTGTGCAGGGAGGCTAGGGCGTGGCCGATTGAACGCGCTAGGGAGTGTTCGACTAGTTCGTCTTCAGTTAGCGGGTGGCCGGGTACCTTCGTGTGGACGAGGACGCTTTTCCCGGCTTCTTGGTCGCGGGTCATACCTACCGGTTGGGGGACTTCAAAGCCTAGGTCGCCGGCTTGACGGGCCCGGTTGAGGATGCTTAGTAGGTGGTATTGGGCTTCGAGGTTGGCGCCAGCGGCCGCGTTTTTGGGGGCGGTGACCACTAGGGTGCTGTGGTCGGCTAGTTCAATGCCGGTCACGGCGAAGTCTTCGGTTTCGTACTGGGGTCCGGTGAGGCCGACAATTTTTCGCTCTGGGAGGGCGGTGACTGCCAGTGATGCTAGGACCAGGGGTGAAAACTCTTGACTCATTCTTCCAAGTTAAAGGGAGAGGTAGCGATTGTCCGCTATTCCACCCGAAAAGCATTGCAGTGTGACTTATTGCATAAATATTTTCTTGAGTCCTCAAAAAAGTTATCCACAGTCGCAGGAAAAGTTGATGAAAAGCAGAAGGTCTATTGCTTAAGATATGGGCGTAAAGCGAAATGGTCAGATTGCTCAAGCAAATCTGCAACCCTATACAAGGGGGATTGATGGATCTTTCAAACTTAGAGACAAAGGTGCGTCAACAAGTTCGTTTAGAACAAATTGATCCCCAGTATGAGCAGGGACGCCTAGCGGAACTAATCACCGAGGTTGTCCGACAAGAAGAAATCGCCACCGCCAGCCCCTTCACCGAAGAAGACCAACGGGCCAGCCTAATCAACAAACTCATCAACACCATCAGCGGGTTTGGGCCCCTCCAACAGTACCTAGATGACCCCGAAGTTGAAGAAATCTGGTGCAACCATCCGCAACGGATCTTCGTAGCCCGAAAAGGCATCCCCGAACTTACCCCGGTATTGCTAGAAGAAGCCGAAGTGCGCAACCTCGTCGAACGCATGCTGCTGGCCTCAGGCAGACGCATCGATATCTCCTCACCCTTCGTGGATGCCACCCTGCCCGGGGGAGAGCGACTACACGTAGTCATCCCACCAATCGTTAACCGCCACTGGACCTTCAATATCCGCAAGCACCTAGTGGGTGCCCGAAAAGTCAAAGAGCTAGTACCCCTAGGAACCCTGACCCAAGGTCTGGCGGATTTCCTAGCCGCCGCAGTCAAAGCCGGGCTCACAATCCTGGTTTCAGGGGCCACCCAAGCCGGAAAAACCACCCTAATGCGCGCCCTCGCCGGGGAAATTCCCTCTTCTGAACGCATCATCACCTGTGAAGAAGTATTCGAACTAGGACTGGGGAACTTCGACCTCATCTCAATGCAGACCAGGCCGCCCACGCTCGAAGGACGCGGGGAAGTACAACTGCGGGACCTGGTCAAAGAATCCCTGCGTATGCGCCCAGAGCGACTAATCATCGGGGAAGTCCGCGGCGCAGAAAGCCTAGACATGATTATTGCTCTAAACGCGGGCATTCCCGGCATGTGTACCCTGCACGCTAACTCGGCGCGCGAAGCCCTAAATAAGCTCAGCGTGCTGCCGCTTCTAGCAGGTGAGAACGTCACCAGTCAGTTCGTCGTGCCCACTCTAGCAATGTCCATCGACCTGGTGATCCACATTAACCGTGACAATCAAGGACACCGCTATATCTCAGAGGTAATCCATGTCCCCGGGCGCAGCGAAAACGGCGTCATTGAAACCGCGACCCTCTACAGTTCTGACGGCAAACAAGCCCAGGCGGGAAGCGGCGGCTATCAACTTGATGCGCGCTTCGAACGGATCGGGCAAAAAGCCTCCGAGCTCCTAGCAAGGGTGGACCAGTAATGGGAGCGCTAGTTGGCATCTTGACCGGGATTGGTTTGGCCCTCTGCTACTGGGCTTACACCTTCCCTGACGAATACCAGTTACGGCCCCCAAAACTTGAGAAAACTAGGGCCCTGTTTGCTGAAGCCGGATACTTCGACACTCCGCCCTCGCTTTTATGGCTAGCGTCCTTCGTGGCTTTTCTGATGGGAGCGCTAATCAGTTTTGCGCTTACAAAAACGCCCCTAATCGCCCTAATTATCGGCCTTGGATTGGCAGCCATGCCGTACCTGTTCTTAGTAAATCAGGGCAAACGACGCTTCCTGCTAAGGCGGGCTCACTGGCCTAATATTTTGGACGAAATTATTGCTGGTGTCCGGGCCGGGCTGCCCCTGCCAGAGATTCTTTCCCAACTGGGCCGCCCCAACTCAAACCCGATGAGCGCTGACTTCGCGGCCTTCACCTCTGACTTTAAAGCCACGGGAAGTTTTGTTAAAGCCTTAGAAACCCTACGGGCCAGACTCAATGACACTGAAGCTGACCGCCTGATCCATGCTTTGCGTATTTCTTACGAGGTAGGCGGATGCGACCTAGGGCTACTGTTGCGTGACCTTTCGGCTATGATGCGCGCCGACCTGCGGACTAGGGGAGAACTGGAATCGCGTCAAAGCTGGACTAAAAATGCTGCCCGCCTAGCTGTGCTGACTCCCTGGATCGTCCTCTTGATGATCACCACCCGGACCGGTGGCGCAAATGTTTATGCCACCACCCAAGGATCCATGATTCTAGTCTTCGGTCTACTGGTCACCCTCTTTGCCTACTGGCTAATGAATCGTCTAGGACAGCTACCGGTCAGGATCCGATGACTATGAACCTTTTAGGATTTCTGATCGGTAGCGGTTTAAGCCTAGGGGTAGTGACCAGCTACAGTGCCTATCGCCGGCAGCGCCCCACACTTTCTCAACGAGCTGGAAACTATCTGGGGGAGAAACAAGTACGTCCAGAGCTTTCAGATGTCAAAACCCTCCTCGATGAAAACCTACTCTCACCACTGCAGGACGCCCTAAACCGGCTACTGGAATACTTTGGCTCAACCGGCCCCTCAGTGAAAAGACGGCTGGCCGAAGCGAATCTGTCATGGACCATTAAGAAGGTCCGTCTTCTGCAGCTTTTAAGCGGCCTAGCAGCACTGGTCTTAACCACCCTGATCTGGGGATTTTGGCACCTGCACAGTCCAGAAAATCCATGGGTATTCCTGATCGTCACCATCATTTGTGGAATCCTGGGCCTACTGGCGCCAGATCGGTGGCTCACTTGGAAAGCAAAAACCCGTCAGTCGCAGATCGGGATGGTAGTGCCAGACTGTGCAGAACTGATTTCCCTCTCAGTAGCCGCTGGCGAAGGCCTAGTAGATGCATTAACTAGGGTTCGGCCCTCCATTCCGGGCCCGCTAGGTGAAGAGATTGAGGAAGTCTTAGGGGTAGTAAAAGTTGGAACTCCCTTACCTGAAGCGCTCAATAAATTGATCCAAAGAAACCCGGACCCAGCGCTTAATCGTTTAACCGAAGCCCTGCTGGTGGCAATCGAAAGAGGTACTCCCTTAGCGCAGGTACTTCGAGCCCAAAGTCTAGATGCGCGGGAAGCTCAAAGACGCGAACTGATCGAAATGGGCGGACGAAAAGAGATAGCCATGCTGATTCCGGTGGTCTTCCTAATCCTCCCCGTCACCATTCTTTTTGCCCTCTATCCCGGCCTCGCGAGTTTAAAGATTGGCTTCTAAGACCTTGAAACCTTCGAAAAGTCGGATTGATGAAAACCAAGAAATGAAAACCAACCGAAAGGAAAGAAAATGAGCAACTTTTGGACCCTGCTGCAGATCTGCGGCCTAAACCTAGGAAAGAAAATCAAGCACGCCGCAAAAACAGAAAGAGGCGACGTACCCGGTTGGGTGCTAGTCACCCTCATGACCGCAGGCATTGTGACCGCCTTGTGGGCCGTAGCTGGCCCCCAGCTGGTCCAACTTTTCCAAGACGCCATCAACTCCGTACGCCAGCCCTAGCGCCACGCTGGCAAAAGCAAGGCATTTCTACAAAGTTTCTAGAGGCGTGCAGTGAGAAAGAATCGTGAACTACACTGCCAGAAAACCTGGCATCGACTCAGGGAGCGTGTCCGTGATGAGAGGGGCAATCAAATTGCCTCACACATTATGGTCCAAACCCTGGTCTTGATCGTGATTCTGGCCCTGCTGCAGCTGGCCTATAGTTTCCATGTTCGCGCCACTGTCATTGATGTAACCGCGCAAGCTGCCCGCAGAGGTGCACTGCTAGGTGCCACACCTGCGGAAGTAGAGGCACGAACCCGTCAACTCTTGGCTCAGAGCGCCGGCGCGCACCAAGATGCCCAAGTGGAAGTGAAGATCCTGCCACTCACAGGGGCAGAGCAAAACCCTGACCAGATTGCTGACCTGCTAAGCGTAAAAGTAACCACTCGGCTACCAGTGCTCGTCAAGTTTGGTCCGCAATCCGGACTGAGTTTTGAAAGTCATCAAATTCGCCTGCGGCCTAGGCCACCTGTTAACCCCAAGGCGGGAGGCTGAAGTATGAAAGCGCTTTGGAAACAGGAAGCGGGGGAGGCCACGATCGAATTCGTTGGCATGCTGGCCCTACTGGTACTGCCTTTGATTTACACGATCGTCGCCCTAGCGCAGATCCAGTCCTATACCTACGCAACTAACCAGATAAACCATGCTATTGCACAGCTTGCCGCCCAAGGAGGGCAACGGTCGCTAATCAATCAGCAGATTGAGTTCGCCAAACAGGATTATCACCTAGGAACCGACCTGCAAGTAGAACTGGAGTGTGGAGCTTGCCTAGCTGGGGAAACTGCAACCGTAAAAGTAACTACTCACCCGGCACTGCCCGGGACCGCGGCCTGGCCAGCTCTGGCGAAAACTTTGGTGGTCCCCGTCGAAAGTTCCAGCACCATTGTGCTCAGCAGGGATTTAAAGCCATGAAACGACTGAAGATAGCTAACTCAGCAGGTTCTGAGTTGGGACGAATCAACCTACTAATGGCGGCCCTAGGGGCACTGATTGGACTCCTAATTGCCGGTTACACGGTCATGGCTTCGCTGCATATCCAACGGCAGAACCTTCAGGCCCAGGCCGACCTAGGCCTGATCTACGTGCTAAATGACCCAAGCGAGAGTAGCTACTATCAAAATAGCGGCCCGAACCTTGAGCAGATGCAACAAAAGCTGCAGTCTTACCTAGCGCGGGCAGGTAATCCCGGCAGTCCCGATTCCCGTGTGGAAGTCCTCAACATGTGGAGCGAAGGACGCACCACGAACGTTCGAATGCGTGCTAATCTGCGGATTCCTTTGCTGAGTCGTTGGCTAGGGGAATACCTCACAGCTGTGGTAGAAAGCTCAGCACAAAGAGAGTAGCGGCCCAGCAATGATATTATCGAGGACGTGGCCATTGACTTTAACGAAGAAATTACGAAACTCCGCGGCGTCCTAGAGAACGTCGAAGCGGTAACTGACCCCGTCGCCCTCAAGGCAAAGATCGCTGAACTGAGCGAAAAAGCATCCGCCCCTGACCTCTGGGACGATGCCGCTAACGCCCAGGCAGTCACCTCTGCACTATCGCACGCGCAGTCCGAACTGCAGCGCGTCAAAGAAATGGGCGAACGCATCAACGACCTTGAAGCCCTAGTAGAGATCGCCGGCGATGAAGAACCCGCCGATGCCGAAGAACTACTAGCCGAAGCGGAAGCAGACCTCGAAAAGATCAACCGCGACCTGGCCGACCTAGAAATCCGCACCCTACTATCGGGCGAATACGACGAGCGCGAAGCCGTCGTCACCATCCGCTCCGGTGCCGGTGGCGTCGACGCCGCCGACTTCGCGGAAATGCTGCTACGCATGTACCTACGCTGGGCCGAACGCCACGGCTACCCAACCCAGGTCATGGATACCTCCTACGCAGAAGAAGCCGGCATCAAATCGGCCACCTTCGAAGTTAAAGCCCCCTACGCTTTCGGTACCCTCTCAGTTGAGGCCGGTACCCACCGCCTAGTCCGCATCTCACCCTTCGATAACCAGGGACGACGCCAGACTTCCTTCGCTGCGGTCGAAGTTATCCCCCTAATCGAAACCACCGACGAGATCGAAATTCCCGAATCGGAACTAAAGGTTGACGTCTTCCGTTCCTCCGGTCCGGGCGGTCAGTCCGTTAACACCACGGACTCTGCAGTCCGCATGACCCACATTCCCACCGGCATTGTGGTCTCCATGCAGAACGAAAAATCGCAGATCCAGAACCGTGCCGCCGCGTTGCGTGTCCTTCAGTCACGACTACTGCAGTTGCGTCACGAGGAAGAACAGGCCAAGAAGAAAGAAATGGCCGGCGACATCAAGGCCGCCTGGGGTGACCAGATGCGCTCTTACGTGTTGCAGCCCTACCAGATGGTCAAGGACCTGCGTACCGGCTACGAAGATGGCAACACTTCGGCCGTCTTCGATGGAGCGATTGACGCCTTCATTGACGCTGGCATTCGCTGGCGCGTAAACGGCGCCGAAGAGGCCTGAGACTCACTTTAGGGAGCAAATCGACCCCTAAAGCGCACAATAACGCGTGTCTAACGCCCAAAGCGGGCCACGCCCAAACTAGGGTAGAAATGTTAAT
Organism: Boudabousia liubingyangii; assembly: GCF_001907245.1. Taxonomy (GTDB): domain Bacteria; phylum Actinomycetota; class Actinomycetes; order Actinomycetales; family Actinomycetaceae; genus Boudabousia; species Boudabousia liubingyangii. Next base: position 27,287 of record NZ_MQSU01000001.1, on the reverse strand, counting down.
GACCAACCGGCTCGGTCCGGGGACCTCAAGTGGAGCAAAATGATCAGCTTAGAGAACGTCACGAAAATCTACCAACGCGGGGCCGCCCCCGCCCTAGACTCGTGCACCCTCAACATTGGGGCTGGTGAATTCGTCTTCCTGGTCGGTTCGTCAGGCTCCGGCAAATCAACCCTACTCTCACTCATCCTGCGTGAAGAACGGGTAACCAGCGGAACCATCCACGTCCTAGGCAAGGACGTCTCCAAACTTTCCCGCTGGCGCGTACCGCACTTCCGTCGCAACATTGGCACCGTTTTCCAAGACTTCAAACTCCTAGAAAACAAGTCCGTGTTCGACAACGTAGCAATCGCCATGCAGGTGATCGGTAAACCCCGACACCTAATCCTCACTGAAGTACCCCGCGTCCTTGAAACCGTGGGCCTGGGCGGTAAAGAACGCCGCATGCCGCACGAACTATCCGGCGGTGAAATGCAGCGCGTCGCCATTGCCCGCGCCATGATCAACCGGCCCAAGCTACTTCTAGCGGACGAACCCACCGGTAACCTAGACCCGCGTACCTCGCTGGGAATTATGCGACTACTTGACCAGATCAACCGCAACGGCACCACCGTCGTTATGGCCACCCACGACCACGAAATCGTGAACCAGGTCCGTAACCGCGTGGTGGAACTGGAAGAAGGAAAAGTCATCCGCGACCAAGAACACGGCTCCTACGGGGCAGGAAGGTAAGTATGCGTACTCGACTCATCCTCTCCCAAGCCTTCAAAGGCCTAGCCCGCGACAAAGGCATGGCCCTAGCGATCGCCCTGGTGACCTTCGTTTCCATCCTGTTTGTCGGTGGCGGTTCGCTACTGCGTATGCAGGTCGCAAAATCACAAAACCAGTGGTTTGACGAAATCGAAGTTTCCATTTTCATGTGCGCGAAGGACGATGAGAATCGCTCCTGTGAAGGTAAAGCCGCCAGTGACGAACAGGTAGCTGCCGTTAAAGAAGCGCTTGAATCCCCGCAGATGAAGCCCTACGTAAAGTCCTTCGAACTGGAGACCGAAGCGCAGGCGCTAGAGAACCTCAAGCGACTCTACCCGGACCGCGCGGTAGTTAAGCTCGCGACCGAGGACGTCATGCCGAAGTCCTTCCGCGTCAAACTGGTTGACCCTAATAAGTACCAGGTGGTTTCTGAAGAGTTCCAGTCCCGTCCGGGCGTCGCCCAGGTCATGGACCAACAGCAGGTCGTGAAGCCGCTACTTAACGCGCTGAACCGGATCGCGGCCCTGACGTGGGGATTGGCGGCAATTATGACCGTCGCGGCGATCCTGCTGATCACCACTACGATCCGCCTGTTCGCGATGTCACGTGAACGTGAGACGGCGATTATGCGTCTAGTTGGTGCCTCAAATCTCTTTATCCAGGCGCCCTTCATCCTTCAGTCCGCAATTGCTGCCCTAGTGGGTGCTGCGGCTGCAATCGGGGCACTTTTTGTGGGCGTGAAGGTCATTGTGCAGGGTTGGCTGACTGACTCATTCCCGTGGACTTCTTTCATTGGCTATAAGGAAGTTGCCATCCTCTCTCCGGTACTGGTAATTGTGTCATTGGTGCTGGTAGCGATCGCTGCGGGTATCTCTTTGGCGAAGTACACGAAGGTTTAGCGTATGAAACGGTTTTGGGTTGCCCTGTGCTTAACTTTCAGCCTGTTCACCCTGGTGGGTGCGACCGGCTGGCTGGGCCCCCTTACGCCGGTTTCTGTTGCTGATGACCTAGATCAGAAGAAGCAGCAGGAAGAAGAAAAAGCCCGCCAAGCTCAAGAAGCTATCGAACAGGCTCACGCCCAGATGGAAGGCATTGATGCCCAATTGGGTCAGGTCTATGTGGACCTGCAGAAGGTAAACGCGCAGATTCCGATTGCTGCCGATGAGCTGGCTGCCGCTGAAGCTCAGGTTGCCATGGCTCAGCGTGAGGAAGCGCAGGTTACTGCTCGTCTGGCCTCAGCGGAAACCGAGCTGGAAAACCTTGGGGATGAGATCAAGAAGGCCGAGAAGCAAGAGGCAGATTCTAAGGTTTCTATCGCTCGCCTGGTCCGTCGTACTTACCGTGGCGAGGGCGTACAAAGCGCCACCGAGTTGGTCCTCACCGGGACTAAGGCAGCTGAACTCTCAGACCTTTCGAATGCCGCTGAAACCGTGGCGCGGTTAGAGACGCGCACACTGCAGCAGGCTCAGAACGACATTTCTGAAAACCGTAGCCGTAAGGAACGCCAGGCGGCTTTGACTAAGTCGATTCAAGACTTGCAGGTTCAGGCCCAGCAGGCCACCGCGCAGTCCCAAGCGGCCCGCGACCAGCAGGAACAGAACCTAAAGAAGCTGCAGGACCTACAGCGTGAAACCCAAACCCTGGGTGAGAAGCTTAAGCAGAGCCGCGAGGAATTCGCTAAGGCGGAGGCCGCTAACCAGAAGGACCTGGCAGCCTCGAACCAGAAGCTTAAAGAGCTAGATGCGGCGATCCGTAAGCGTCAGGAAGCAGAGCGTGAAGCCGCCCGTAAGCGTGGGCAGGTTTACGTGGGTGACTCCGGGCCTGATCGTGGCACGGTGGGTGGAAACTCGGTTTGGGGGACCCCGATTAAGGGCCCAATGCGTGTCACTTCCCCTTGGGGTTACCGGATCCACCCGGTGACGGGGTCGCGTCGTTTGCACGCGGGCGTGGACTTGTCTTCTCCTTTGGGGCAGCAGCAGTTTGCGGTCCGTGACGGCATGGTTGTTGAGTCTTACTATGATCCGGGTTGTGGCAATATGGTCACGATCGATGTGGGGATCTTTGCGGGGCACCGTTGGATGACCCGCCAGTGTCACCTTTCGGCACGTTTCGTGTCCTTTGGTCAGCGTGTGAAGCGTGGCCAGTTGATTGGTCTGACTGGTTCTACTGGTCGTGTTACGGGCCCGCACGTGCACTTTGAAATCATCCGTGATGGGGTATCTGTTAACCCAATGCCGTATATTAGCAACTAGTATTTTTGAACTAGTTGAGGATTTTTGATGCCTAAGGATTGGAAGAAGCCCAAGCCGACGCCGGCTGAGAAGGCCAAGGCGGCAGCGGACGCGTATAAGGTGATTGCGCGCAATAAGAAGGCCGCGCACGAATACCACCTCGAGGAAAAGTTCGAGGCGGGGATTGTTCTTTCCGGGACCGAAGTTAAGGCCCTACGTCAGGGGCGCGCTTCGCTTTCTGAGGCCTGGGTTGAGATTGAGAATGGTGAAATCTGGTTAATTCGCGCCAATATTCCCGAGTACGCTCAGGGGACTTGGACTAACCACGCACCTACCCGTAAACGTAAGTTGTTGATGCACCGTTCTGAGATTCTTTCCTTGGGGATGAAGGTTCAGGCTAAGGGGTACACGATTGTGCCTTTGGAGCTTTATTTCCTTGGTGGTCGGGTTAAGGTGCAGATTGCTTTGGCTCGCGGTAAGCAGGAGTGGGATAAGCGCCAGGCTTTGCGTGAGAAGCAGGATGCCCGTGAGGCGCAGCGTGCCATGCGCGCGTATGCTCGCCGCGGCTGAGTAAGCCGTTGCGGTTTACTTTAGCGGCTAGGTTGGCTAGCTGCTAAGATAATCTTCCTAGTTGAACAGGGTTTCTGTTTGGCTGGGGGTGGCTTTCGGGCCACTGGGTTTTAGATAACTCAATAGGGGATGATCGGTTTCGACGACGGTTGTCGATTGAAGAGAAGCGGGTCGAGGATGCACAGTCACCTCGTTAACGATCTGTGTAAACCAATAGGTGCCAAACAAGACCGCACCGACTTCGCTCTAGCCGCCTGAGCTATCGAGCGCTAAAAAGTCCGTCACCCTAGGAGTGCTTTCGGCCTAGGTGCTGGCGTCGTTTAGAGAGCCACTGGCGTTGCTAGTAGTCGCTTCTAGCAGCGCGAGATTTATAGTGACTGAGCCTGTCAGGTAGCGTTGTTCATGCGAGGCCTGGGGCTAAGAAACTCCCTAGTGAACTGCACCCGGAGAAGACTTCAGGGCCAGCCGCCGGACCGGGGTTCGATTCCCCGCATCTCCACTTTACTGATGCTGGTTTGGATACAATCCAAGCCAGCATCTTTTTTCATGCCCGAAGGCGGGTTTTCCCTTGTAAATGCTCGGTTTTGTGGGAGAGCTGGGCCACGATCTTCACCTGGTATTGAGAAGTGGAAAATGGATAACATTTTCATCCGCAGCGATCTAGCCGGAATTATCAAACCGACAAAGAGAAGAACGTTGAGAAAATCGACAGGGTCGTCACCACAATCTTGGGTCTAGACCGGGCGATTAGATGCGGGGCAGGCCCAGTCAGCGAGTCAGTCTACGACCAGCGGGGCCTACTGTTGTTGTGACTTGACTGTTTTCGCTGTTTTCTGGGCAACGTATCCACCAGAAAACACGACAACTACCACCAAGATCGTTGTAGTAAGGCTGCGGATGATGAAGTCATCGGTGGTGTTTGACAGCAGGGTGATGGGGGCTCCGATAAGAAGAAGGATGCCGGCTGCTGCTGTGTAAGGCCAGGATGCTTTGTGTGCTGCCTTCCAAGTTTCGTCACTGAACTGAATGGTTTGGGTGCGATACCCAGAAAGGTCGTTGCGGGGGAAGGTCTCGTTCTTAGACTTCAGGGCCATCCACATCATGAGCGCACCACCAACACCAAATATGAGAGCGCACAACAACTGTATGAGAAACATGGCTACCTCCAATCGATGACTGAAACCGTCTGGTTTTCATTTCTCATTATCCGCCGATTCCCCCCTGCAAGCCTGAAAGGAGCATATCCATGGGTTTTCTGTCTTGGCTCACCCTCATCGACCACGTCACCATCCACGCCGACGGCAACATCACCATCATTTTTAAGGATGAACACTGATCTCGCGCTCATTTATCTTTGGTCGTCAAAGACTTTTAGCCCGCAACGATAAGTAGGAGCCTTAAATCAAGCCCAATCGTGGGATGCTTTCCCTGTAAGTACAGTTTCGCCGCTGCACTCAGTATGTAACGGTTGTTTTCTCAAATCTATTGACAATCGATAGAAACCTATCGATAATCA
>NZ_MQSU01000001.1:0-22213 GCF_001907245.1 Boudabousia liubingyangii | reverse complement strand
TTCGCAGCAGCCGCCTGATCGGCGCAGAGCGACAGCCTACCTCTGACTGCCGCCAATCTTTGCAACAGAGCCCTCCGGAGTCATCTTCGATGCCGACATTCCTGCCATCCTCACCGAGCTCAAAGAACTAGGGATCGGAGAGTTCACGATCAGCGTGGGGCAAACCGACATGGCGACCTTGTTGTGGGGCTTTGCTGAACACGGTGCCGCTGTGAACGGCCTGGTCAAGGTCAAGAGCGCATATGCCGACTGGACCACCGGAGAGCACTCGATGGTTCCCGCGTTCCACCTCACCATCGCCTAGCAAACCCCGCTCATGGAAGCCGCCTCCTAGGGCGGTTTCCCTCATATCGCAGAAGTGATGATGACCGCTATTTTCCTTTGAAAATAAGCGGAAAATAACTGGATAACAAGGCACAACTATGGCTGTATGTACATGACCAAACAAGAACAGAAACGGAGAAGGTCATGAACACTCAAGCGATCACGATGGAACACCTGCAGATGGCAACCGACAGCTACGGCACGGTGCTCGCCTACGGGGACTACGTCCTTGCTTCGGCCTACCGGCACCTGGGCAAAGGCAAGATCGGAAACGACGCTCGCGTGTACAAGCTCGCCGAGCAGCCCATCCCCGGTTTCGGGCCTGAGTCGCGTAGCCGCAGCGAATGCGTCCTCGACTTGGTCGCCGAGGCTGACCAGCTTTTCGACGATGCCGGGCATGCTATCGCTTGGGCCCTCGCCCAGATCCCCGCCACAACCCAGGAGTAACAAGCATGGAGGCCACTGGGCACCTGATCACAAGCCACCTTCAGATCCCCGCCGACGCGGTGGCGCACGGTGACATCCAGGCTGTCGCTGAGATCCTCTTCAGCGTGCTGGAGGAGCTCGCTGAGGAGGTCGGGGCCGAGAAGATCCCCGTCCACACGCTCAGCTGCATCGGCTGGTACTACACCAAAGCCGATCAGATCATCGCCCTGGCCAGGCAGCGCAGCCTGTCCGATTGGAGCTACGGCGGTTTCGACACCGGCCAGGTGGTCGCCAACTTCCGCGCCACCTACTGCTAACCCCTCGCGCCGCCCCGACCACGCAAACGGGCCGAGCCTGGCCCGACGTGATCCGTTTCGCCCCACATGGTTGGGGCTTTTCTTATGCCCCGAGGAAGGAGCTGCTGCCCGATGACGAGCACGTATCAGCCGACCAGGTTCATGGCCGACGGCTCCACCTACAACCAGCGCAAAGCGGATTTCGCTGTCGCGTTCATTCAGGCGCTGCGCCACACGAAAGGCCGCTGGGCAGGCACACCGTTTACGCTGCTGGGTTGGCAAGAACAGATCGTGCGCGACCTGTTCGGCACCATCAAACCCGACGGCTACCGCCAGTTCACCACCGCGTATGTGGAGATCCCCAAGAAGCAGGGTAAGTCCGAGTTGGCTGCCGCGATCGCACTGCTTTTGACCTGCGGGGACGGGGAGCAAGCCGCTGAGGTATACGGGTGCGCGGCCGACCGGCAGCAAGCCAGCATCGTCTTCGAGGTCGCCGCCGACATGATCCGCCAATCACCAGCCCTATCGAAGCGGGTGAAAATCCTCAGCAGTCAGAAGCGCATCATCTACAAGCCGACCAACAGCTTCTACCAGGTGCTCTCGGCGGAGGCGTACTCCAAGCACGGGTTCAACATCTCCGGCGTCGTCTTTGACGAGCTGCACACCCAACCCAACCGGGCCCTGTTCGACGTGATGACCAAGGGCTCTGGTGATGCGCGCACCCAGCCGCTGTACTTCCTCATCACCACCGCAGGCACCGACACCCACAGCATCTGCTACGAGCAGCACCAAAAAGCGCGCGACATCCTGGCGGGCAAGAAACACGACCCCACCTTCTACCCGGTGATCTACGGCGCAGACCTGGATGATGACTGGACGGATGAAAAGGTCTGGCACAAGGCCAACCCCTCGCTTGGCGTCACGGTGCCGGTGGAGAAGGTGCGGGCCGCGTGCAACTCGGCTCGCCAGAACCCCGCCGAGGAGAACTCGTTTCGCCAGCTGCGGCTTAACCAGTGGGTCAAGCAGTCCGTGCGGTGGATGCCCATGCACATCTGGGACGCATGCGCAGACCCGGTAGACCTAGACGAGCTGGAGGGCAGACCTTGCTACGGCGGGCTGGACTTGGCCTCCACGACGGATATCACCGCGTTCGTGCTCGTCTTCCCGCCCTACGGGGAGGACGAGAAGTACCGGATCGTCCCGTGGTTCTGGATTCCCGAGGACAACCTCAAGCTGCGGGTGGCACGTGATCACGTGCCCTACGACCTGTGGCACGCCCAAGGCTTTCTTGAGACCACGCAAGGCAACGTGGTCCACTACGCCCACATCGAGCACCTCATTGAGCAGCTCGGCACGCGCTTCGATATCCGCGAGATCGCCTTCGACCGGTGGGGCGCAGTCCAAATGAGCCAAAACCTCGACGATGCCGGTTTCACCGTCGTGCCCTTCGGGCAAGGCTTCAAAGACATGAGCCCACCGAGCAAGGAGCTGATGAAACTCGCACTCGAAGGCCGCCTCGCCCACGGGGGCCACCCGGTGCTGGCCTGGATGGTCGACAACATCCATGTACGCACCGACCCGGCAGGAAACATCAAACCCGACAAGCAAAAGTCCACCGAGAAGATCGACGGGGTCGTCGCCACCATCATGGCCCTTGACCGCGCCATCCGAGGCGGCAGTAGCGATACGGGCACATCCGTGTACGACTCGCGCGGGCTGCTCGTCTTCTAACGCTCACGACAACGCAAAAGGAGGCCCCTGTGGGACTTTTCGACTGGCTACGCGGCATCAATGCCCGGCAGGTGTCGAACCACCAGCTGTCCTCGAGCTACAGCTTCCTGTTCGGGCCCACCAGCTCCGGGCGCACAGTCACCGAACGCTCAGCGATGCAGATGACCGCCGTTTATTCGTGCGTGCGGATCCTGGCGGAGGCGATCGCGGGCCTGCCCCTGCACGTCTACCGCACCGAGAAAGACGGGTCGAAGGTCAAAGCCACCGACCACACGCTCTACCGGCTGCTGCACGATGAGCCCAACCCGGAGATGACCAGCTTCGTCTTCCGCGAGACCCTCATGACGCATCTGCTGCTGTGGGGCAACGCCTACGCACAGGTCATCCGCAACGGCCTCGACGAGGTCATTGGCCTGTATCCGCTGATGCCCAACCGGATGAGTGTGGGGCGCGACGATGCGGGCAGGCTCTACTACGAGTACCAGACCACCAGCGACGAACCCGCCGGTGAGTGGTCTCGCATCCGGCTGTCGCCTGCTGACGTGCTGCACATCCCAGGGCTCGGGTTTGACGGGCTGGTGGGTTACTCGCCGATTGCGATGGCGAAAAACGCGATCGGCATGGCGCAGGCCTGCGAGGACTACGGGGCGTCGTTCTTCGCCAACGGGGCCGCCCCTGGCGGGGTGTTGGAGCATCCGGGCACGATCAAAGACCCGTCTCGGGTGCGCGAGTCCTGGCAGCAAACCTTTGGTGGGGCCCGCAACGCCAACAAGGTCGCGGTGCTCGAAGAGGGCATGAAGTACACGCCCATCTCCGTCTCCCCGGAGCAGGCGCAGTTCTTGGAGACACGCAAGTTCCAGATCAACGAGATCGCCCGGATCTTCCGCATCCCACCGCACATGGTGGGCGACCTCGAAAAATCGAGCTTCTCCAATATTGAGCAGCAGTCCTTGGAGTTCGTGAAATACACCCTCGACCCGTGGGTCATCCGCTGGGAACAAGCCCTGACCAAGACGCTGCTTAGCCCGCGTGAGAAGCCGAGCGTATTCGTGAAGTTCAACCTCGAGGGCCTGCTGCGCGGCGACTACGTCTCGCGCATGAACGGCTACGCCGTGGCCAGGCAGAACGGGTGGATGAGCGCCAACGACATCCGCGCCTTGGAAAACCTCGACCGCATCGCTGCCGCCGATGGCGGCGACTTGTACCTGGTCAACGGCAACATGCTCCCACTCAACCAAGCGGGTAGCTACTACACCCACCACCAAATGCGGGACACCCAACCAGACATTCAACTTGATGAACCCGACAGTGACCATAAGGAGGAAAGCGATGACGGCGACAATGAGAGCCGACCCGAACATGAAGACACCCACTAGCACCAGGCGTTTTTGGGATTACACCACCGCACCGGATGGCAAGCGCGTACTTGAACTGCGTGGGCCGATTGCGCCCGAGTCTTGGTTCGGAGACGAAACCACACCCCAGCAATTTCGCGACGAACTCATGAGCGGCAGCGGCGACATTATCGTGTGGATCAATAGCCCGGGCGGGGATGTGATTGCGGCTGCCGAGATTTATTCGATGCTCATGGACTACCCAGGGCACGTCACCGTGAAAATAGACGGCCTCGCCGCATCAGCCGCCAGTGTGATTGCGATGGCGGGTAGTGAGGTGCTGATGAGTCCGGTGGCGATGTTGATGATTCACAACCCTATGACCGCCGCCATCGGCGACTCAGACGAGATGCTCCGGGCGGTGTCGATGTTGGCTGAGGTCAAGGAATCCATTCTCAACGCTTACGAGCTCAAAACGGACATGGACCGTACAGAGTTGTCGGAGTTGATGGATGCGGAGACTTGGATGGACGCGAACAAGGCCATTGAGCTTGGTTTCGCAGACGGCCTGATCAGCCCCGGCAGTCCGTTCCCGGCCTCACAGCCGGATGCGGGCAGGTCAGCGATGGTGTTTTCTCGCCGCGCCGTCACCAACAGCCTCATCAATGCCATCAACGCAGACCTCACTGGTGGTCAAGAACCGCTGCCATTAGTAGCGGAGCCTGATCCACCGCCACCTGCTGGCCGCGCGGTCAGCGACCTGTTATCCGCCCTCGATCACTTGAAGCCCTAACCAGTTCCGGGTGGGGCTTTTCTCATACCCACCCTTCGTGTTTTGAAAGGACACATACAACCATGACTACCACTATCAACGATTTGCGAACCCGGCGCGCCGAGACGTGGGAGAAGGCCAAGGCCTTCCTCACTGAACGCCAAAGCGCCAATAACGGGATCCTGACGGCTGAGGATGATGAAACCTATGGTCGTATGGAAGCCGAAATCGAAGCCCTGGGCCGTGAGATCGCCCGAGCAGAACGCGCCGCTGAACTTGACGCGCAGTTGTCTAAGCCTGTGGCCGCGCCTTTGGCGATGACCCCTGGGTCCGTGGCTCCTGAGGGCCATAAGCATGTGCCGTTCCGGGCTACGGATGAATACCGCGAGAACTTTTGGAACGCCATGCGCATGGCCACCAACCCCTTCGAAGTGCGTAACGCCTTGAAGGAAGGTGCGGATACTGAAGGCGGCTACTTGGTGCCGGACGAGTTCGAACGCACCTTGGTTGAAGCACTCAACGAGGAGAATATTATTCGTTCTCTGGCTAAGCGGATTACCACCACATCGGGTGATCGCAAGATCCCCGTCGTGGCGACCCACGGTAAGGCTAACTGGCTTGATGAAGGGGCAGCAGTCCAAGAATCTGACGAGGCTTTCAAGCAAGTCACGCTGGGGGCTTATAAACTCTCCACCTTCATCAAGGTCAGTGAAGAGCTCTTGGCTGATTCCGCGTTCAACATTGAGGCCTACCTGGCAAACGAGTTCGGCCGACGTATTGGCGCTGCTGAGGAAGAAGCGTTCCTTGTTGGGGATGGGTCTAATAAGCCCACCGGTATCTTCCACAAGACTGATGGTGCACAGGAAGGCCTTAAGGCTGCCGGGCAGACCGCGATCACCGCAGACGAACTCATTGACTTGTTCTATGCGCTGCGTAGCCCGTATCGGAAGAACGCCGTGTGGCTGACCAACGACTCCACAGTCAAGGCGATTCGCAAGCTGAAGGATAATCAGGGCCAGTACCTGTGGCAGCCAGCTTTGACTGCAGGTTCCCCGGACATGATCCTAGGCCGCCCCATTTATACCTCCAGCTTTGTGCCGGAGATTAAAGCCGGGGCAAAGACCGTGGCCTTCGGTGACCTGTCCTATTACTGGATTGCTGACCGTGCTAGCCGCTCTTTCAAGCGCCTGAATGAGTTGTTTGCAACCACTGGTCAGGTGGGGTTCATGGCAACCCAACGCGTGGATGGCAAACTCATCTTGCCCGAAGCCGTCAAAGTCCTTGTTCAGAAGCAGTAATCCACTGCCACGTGTTGGGGAAGGGGGTGGCGTAAAGCCATGGCACGCGCGTTTAACCAAGGCGAGTTCTTGACGGCCCTCAAGGCGAACCTGGTCCTTGAGCACAGCCAGGATGACAAGCTGCTGGGTGAACTGTTGCTCTCTGCGTTGGATTACGCCACCTCCTACCAACACCTGGTCCCAGGCCACTACGAGAATCACCCGTTGTCGGAGTCCACATACCGTGCGGTGATCATGCTGGCCACACACTTCTACGAATCCAGGGATGGCTCGACCGGCGGGTTTTTCGCTGATAATACGCACGCCGCCGCCCGGGTATGGGAGGCAGTGAATCGGCTGTTGATTTTGGATCGGGATTGGAAAGTCTAAAAAGCACAGAGAGGGGGTGAGCAGTGATGGGTTTGGGATTACTCCGAACCGAGCTGTTGTTTGTTGACGATTCGGACAATAGTGACCGTCAGGGCTTCTACACAAAACCCGCCTTGGAGGGTTTTACCTGTCGTGGGGTCTTCGAGGAGCGTTCTGCTACCACCCGCTGGGCACACCTGGCCGGGTTTGAACAGGTTGACGCGATCGCACGGATCCGTACCCAACCACGCTTGGTCCCTCTCACGGGTCAGAAGGTCGTTGCTGATGGGCAACTGTTCACCATTACCGGGATTGAAAACGTCAAAGGCCGAGGCCGCTACCTGGCCTTGTTCCTGCGTAGGGAGGTGCATCGTGGCTAGGACACAAATCAAAATGCCCACCAAAACCCTCGAGGCCTTCGCTCACCTGACCACCGCCATGCCCGAGATTGCCGACGAGGCCGTCACCGCTGGCGGGCGGGTCGTAGAAGAACGGGTCCGGGCCAACCTGAGTGCCGCAATCGGTTCTGGCACGAAGGGTAAGTCCCGCTCTACGGGGCAGTTGCTGGGTGCTTTGGGTTTGAGCCCTGCGAAAGTGGACCGCAAGGGTGATCACAACGTAAAAGTCGGCTTCACCGAAAACCGTAGGGATGGACGCCCCAACGCCCTGATCGCCAACGTTCTCGAATACGGGAAGGCCGAGCAGGCACCCCGCCCATTCCTACGCCCCGCGCGTGCCTCGAGTCGGCGGGCGTGCCTTGAAGCAATGAAGTATGTCCTGCAAAACCGGATGAGGGGCAGGTGATCGGGGTGGAATGTTTAGAGATTTTGGTGAGTGTTTTTCGCCGTCTTGGCATGGAAGTATTCACCGGCACCTGGCCAGCCCTACCAGCCAGCGACTACGCCGTCCTCCTACCCCTAGTGGACGTCTACGACCTGCACGCCGACAACCAGCCCGGTCTGGAGGTGCAGTACGTCAGAGTCAACCTGTTCAGCCAAGAGAACTACCTGCCCCTAGTCCACCGGCTCCTACCACTCTTACGCCAAAACGACCTGACGATTACTGAGCGCCGCTATATCGGCCACGACCCCGAGACTGGTTATCACCACTACGCCATCGAAGTAGCCCTAGCAGTAGACCCCCACTAGTACGGGGGTCTTCCCATATATCCACCCACATTTGTCTTTGAAGGAGGACACCGCCATGGCCACGATTGGTCTTGACAAGCTCTACTACGCAACCATCACCGAAAACCCCGAGGGGGAAGAAACCTACGCCACCCCCAAACCCCTTGCCAAAGCCATCTCCGCAGAGTTGTCTGTCGAACTGGCAGAAGCCATCCTCTACGCCGATGACGGCGCATCAGAGGTGGTCAAGGAATTCAAATCCGGCACCCTCACCCTCGGTATCGACGATCTCAAGCCCGAGGTCGCTGCCGAACTAACTGGCTGCACGCTCGATGACAACAAGGTTCTGGTCGCCACAAGTGAGGATGGTGCCAAGCCGGTCGCGATTGCATTCCGCGCCCGCCGCTCTAACGGAAAGTACACCTATTTTTGGCTTTACCGCGTGAAGTTCGCACCGCCAGCCACATCTCTGAACACCAAGGGCGATTCGATTAGCTTTGCGACCCCGAGTATTGAGGGGACGATCATGCGCCGTAACAAGGCGGAGAAGAACGGTCTGCATCCGTGGAAGGCCGAAGTCACCGAAGATGCTGCTGGTGTTAAGAGCGGAACGATTACCGCTTGGTACACCAAGGTTTATGAACCCACTATCACCAAGGCCTAACCAAGAAAAGAAGGAGAACCTGACCAATGAGCACAACAAGCATTGTTGAAGAAAATCCTTCACTAGAGGGCCGCACCGCCACCGTGACCATCGCCGGCACCGAGTACACCCTCGTCTTGTCTACGGGCGCTACTCGTAAGATTGCGGCCCGCTACGGGGGCCTAGACCAGCTCGGTGAAAAACTCCTCACGGGTGAAGACATGGACCAGGCGCTGGGTGAGATCATCTGGATCGTTACTCTGCTAGCTAACCAGGGCATCCAGATCCACAACTTTGCTCATCCTGATGACAAGCAGGAGTTGCTCACCGAAGACCTGGTGGAGCTGCTGACGTGTCCTGCCGATTTGGCGGATTACCGTGAGGCGATCACGGCCGCTTTGGTGAATGGCACAAGGCGTGAGATTGTATCTGAGGCTCCGGTGGGAAAAGAACAGCAGGCCGAGTAGCAGAGGGCGATGAGGCCACGTTTATCCGCCTGCTTCACTGGGGAACCAGCATTCTCGGGTTGGGGCAGGCGGAAACCTGGCTAACTCCGCTCGGCCTCCTACTCGACCTGATCGAATGCCACCGCCAAATGAACGGCACCGCACACCCTATGCGAGAGACGTTTATTGACGATGTCATCCCATACGGGGTCTAGTCGTTGTTGTCCTTGGGGCGTAGCCCGGCGACAAGGAAAGCGCCGCTCATGAAGGACAGGCCAATCACTCCAATGAGGTGAAGCGCGATGCGCCATGCCTGCGGGTGGTCAATGACGTTGTTAATGCTCAAAATCCCCATGAGAAGGGCAAACAAGAGCAAGCCGAGTGCTGATGCGTATTTCTTAAACATGGTCATCCACCGTAACAAACTGATACGCAGGGTCAATTCCGCGTGAGGTGGCCTACACGCGACTTTTTCTGCTGCCCCCCCATATTCACCACTGAAAGGAGGAACCGCTCATGGCTGAAGACTTCGGTTTGAAAATCGCACTCCAGGGTGAGCGGGAGTTCAAGAAGGCCATCACCGAGATCAACGCGTCCTTCCGCGTGCTCGGCTCTGAGATGAAGCTGGTGGATGCCCAGTTCAAACGCTCTGATGATGCTCAGGCTAAGCATGCCGCTAAAGGCAAGGTGTTGGCTGAGCAGATCAGCGCGCAGCGGGACAAGATCAGCACCCTCGAAGCCGCTCTGAAGAACGCTGCCACGAATTTTGGGGAGACTGACCGGCGGACGCTTGCGTGGCAGACGCAGCTCAATAATGCGAAGGCGGCCTTGGCTGACCTTGAGGGCGAGTTGGAGGACAACAACAAAGCCCTCTCGTCCTTTGGTGACAATGCTGATGATGCTGGTGACGACGCCAAGGATGCCGCTAAAGACACCGGCCGCCTAGAAGACGCTGTTGACGATCTTGGCGACGAGATGGACACCAGCGGCAAGAAAGCCCTCTCCTTCGGTGACGTGCTCAAAGCCAACCTCGCATCCGAGGCCATCGTTGCTGGGGTTAAAGCCATCGGAAGTGCGATCAAGGCTGTCGGGCGCGGGTTCGTGGACGCAATGAAAGATGGCATCCAGTACAACGCGACCATGGAGTCCTACACGACATCGTTCACCACGATGCTTGGTGATGAGGCCAAGGCCCACAAACTCGTCGCCGACCTCAAAGCCCGGGCGGCCTCGACCCCGTATGGGATGCAGGATTTGGCTGACGCCACGAGAACTCTGATGTCTTTTGGTATCAGTGCTCAGGACGCGCAGCGGTACATGGGGATGCTTGGGGATGTTGCCCAGGGTGATAAGGAGAAGTTTTCTTCGCTGTCTTTGGCGTTTGCTCAGGTCTCATCTGCCGGCAAACTGACGGGTCAGGATTTGATGCAGATGATCAATGCTGGCTTCAACCCCCTGGAGGAAATCTCCCGTAAGACCGGCAAGAGTATTGGTGAGCTCAAGGAGGAGATGAGTAAGGGCGCTATCTCGGCTGAGATGGTGGCTGAGGCCTTCGAGAGTGCTACGGCTGAGGGTGGCCGGTTTTATGGGGCGATGGAGAATCAGTCCAAAACCTTCAACGGACAGTTAAGTACGCTCCAAGACGGGGTCGCCAACCTCAAAGGCCAACTAGCCGGCGGGCTGACCGAAATGCTCTCGGGCTCGGTGATGCCGATGGTCAACGGCTGGGTAAGCGCTCTCTCGGAGGCGTTTGAGAAGGATGGTGTGGATGGGCTGATCACCGCTTTGGGTCAGGTCATCCAAGAAGCCCTCGCCTTCATCAGCGAACAACTCCCAGCTTTCCTCGACGCTGCGTTGCGGATTGTCACGTCGTTGGTTGATGGGCTCATCCAAGCCCTACCTGCGATTACCGAGGCCGCAACTGGACTACTCATCGCCCTCGTCCAAGGAATCCTGCAGCTGTTGCCCGAGCTGACGACGGCGGCCGCGACCATGGTCGCCACGTTAGCCTCCGGTATCGGCCAGGCACTGCCTCAGTTGATTCCGGCGGCTATTGCGGCAATCGTCGGGATCGTCCAAGCCTTGATCGACAACCTGCCGCTTTTATTGGATGCGGCGTTGCAGTTGGTGATGGGTTTGGCCCAGGGCATCATCGAAGCCATCCCGGTTTTGATTGAAGCACTACCAGCGCTGATTACTTCGCTGTTGGATTTCCTGGTGGGCGCGATCCCGCAGCTCATCGAAGCCGGTATCACCCTACTCACCTCCTTAGTGGAGGCTCTGCCGACGATTATTGAGACGATTGTGGCTGCGCTGCCGCAGATCATTGATGCGATCATCAACGCCGTCCTCGGGGCACTGCCGTTGTTGATTGACGCTGGCATCAAACTGTTCGTCGCACTGATTCAAGCCTTGCCGACGATCATCACCACCATCATCTCCGCCATCCCCAGAATCATCAGCAGCGTGTTGAACGCGATCAGTTCGCATATTCCGCAGCTGATGATGACCGGGGTAACCCTGCTCACCGCGCTCATCCGCAATCTGCCAACGATCATTTCCACGATCGTCTCCGCGATCCCGCAGATTGTTTCTGGGATCGTCTCGGCGTTTGGGCAGGGCGTGTCCCAGATGGTGAGTGTGGGTGGGAACCTAGTTAAAGGTTTGTGGAACGGCATCCAAGGCCTAGCCGGATGGCTATGGAACCAAGTCTCATCTTGGGCCTCATCCATTTGGGATGGCATCACCAGCTTCTTCGGTATCCACTCACCCTCACGCAAGATGGCGTGGGCCGGTGAAATGCTCGCACGCGGTCTAGCAGCAGGTATCGACGACAACGCCCAACGCGCCACCAAAGCCGCAGATGCCATGGCCTCCGACATCGACGCCGCCTTCACCAGCCTCACCGAAGGCCTGGACGTGCCAATCGATGTCAAGACCCAGGCCCATTTCGCAGCCCTCGACCAGGTGAGTAGCGGGCTGACTCTTCCAACTGCTCCGCCTGCATCTGCTGGTTTATCGGCAGAGAGTGTTCAGTCTGTTGTGGAGGCAGTCGTGCCGTCGATGCTGCGTGGTATGGATATTCGTGTGGTGCTTGATGACGGCACTCTGGTCGGCCGCCTCGCACCTCGCATTGACACCAGTCTTGCGGGACTAGCGCGCCGAAACCCAACACTCACCATTTAAGGACGGGAGGGAACCAGCATGTTTACGCTCGATGGAACCATCCAGGCCAGGCGCGATCTGAATCTGCACCTCGCATCACCAATCAAGATGAGTCCTGCCTCGCGGGTGGTGGAGCAGATTGTGGTTCCCGGACGCGAAGGCACGTTGACGCGCGAGCAAGGTTGGAATGACCGGGTCATCACCCTCGACCTGATCATCCGCTCTAGTGATGTGATGGGGTTATGGCGCAAAGCCATCACCGCGTTGTCGAACGCGAAGCGGATTGCTTTCCGCCATGACACAGGCGTGTTCTACCAGGTCAAAAGCACCGCCCTTACTGAGTTGGTGAGGGTGTCTCCGCTGATGGGTCAGTTCCAAGCCACCCTCACCTGCGACCCCTTCGCCTACTTGACGGGGGTGGAGAACATTGTGCTCACCAAAAGCGGAAACATCACTAACCCCGGTAATGCTGTTGCTCGTCCGGTCTTCACGGTCTACGGGGCTGGCAGGGTGTTTTTTGAGACCAACGGATACCGGGTGGATCTGAAAATCGACTCAGACCAACTCACCGTCGACTCCGCGTTGATGGAGTGCCGGAAGGGCAATGTGGCGCAAAACCAGAACATGACCGGCCCATTCCCGACCATCCGTCCGGGGAAATCGTATGTGCAGCTCGGGCCTGGGATTAGCCAGCTTGTCATTGAACCGAGGTGGAGGAACCAATGATCACCACACACCCCGCAAACGCGATCCCCAAAACAGACGTCACGACAGACAATGGCCTGGCCGTGCTTGATGCCCAGATCATCAACCCGATCGTGACTGAAGAACTCGGTGGCACGTTTGCCTTGGAGTTCGACTACCCCCTCACAGCCCAGGGTGCTTCATCTTTGCGGGTGGGGAACCTGGTGCGCTGCCCAGCACCAGTACTTGGGGGCCAGTTTTTCCGCATCCACCACCTCGAGACCAACGAACAGCACCTGGTGCATGTCACGGCGCAGCATGTGTTCTATGACTTGGCTGCAAACCTGCTCATGGATACCAATCTCGTGGGCGAAGACGCAAACAGCGCATTGAACCGCGTCCTTGCTGGGGCGCAGTTTAAGCACCCGTTCACCGCAACCAGCAACCTGAGTACTCGTGCCTCAGCCCGACTAGTGCGCGTCAGCATTGCGTCGGTGTTGATGGATGCGGACCTTGATAACGGGATTGTGAATCGCTGGGGTGGGGAGCTGATCCGCAACAACACCCACCTGTCTTTAGTAGCCAGGCGCGGTAGCGATAACGGGGTGCAAATCCGGGCGGGTAAGAACCTGCTGTCCATGACCGCGTCAGTGGACTACTCAACCGTGGTCACCCGCATCGTGCCGGTGGGCTTTGATGGGCTGATGCTCCCGGAGAAATGGGTCGACTCCGGGAAACTCTCTTCTTACCCCCACCCCCGTATTTCGGTGATCAAGTTTGATCACATCAAATCCACCGCCACCCCAAACGGAGCCAGCGCTGAGGACGCACTACCACCCAAACAGGCTGAAGCAGCACTACGACGGGCAGCCAAGGAACAGTTCACACTCCAGCGCATTGATGAGCCAACACGAACCTGGACAGTGAACCTGGTTGATTTGGCCGGAACAAAGGAATATGCCCATCTTCGTGCTTTGGAGAGTGTGGCAATCGGTGACGTTGTCACGGTCAAAGACCTAGACGCTGGTGTGGATGTGTCGGCGCGGGTGGTGGCCTACCAATACAACCCCCTCACCGAGGGGTATGCGCAGGTGACGCTGGGCTCCTTCACCCCAAGGATTACCAGCCAATCGGCTCGCGCGGTGACCCTTGCTTCTGGCGCGATGGGTGCTGCCTTGGATGCCTCTGCCCGAGCCGGAACAGTGAGTACCGTGGCGGGGAATGCTATGGCGAGGGCTGACCAAGCATTCAGTAGCGTTTCGGGTTTGTCGGGGCGTGTGGATGAGGCGTTGGTCGCGGCGAACGGTAAAAACCGCAACCACTACGGCACCGATACCCCTAAGGATCCGCACCCCGGTGATGTTTGGTTTAAGACGAATGGTGAAAAGCAGGAGATTTGGATTTACGAGCAGCGAAACAACCGCTATGACTGGTTCCCAATCGCCACCGACCTGACCTACATGGAGGCCAAACAACGCCTCGACGAGACAGAACAAGCGGTAGCCGAAGCCAAAGACGCCGCTGACGCAGCCCTCAAAGCAGGCACCGAGATACGCACCCGTGTGCGTAGCGCTTCAAGGGATGCTGAGAAGGCTCTTTTGAAGGCTCAGGAGGCAGTCGATAAGGGAGCAGAAAACGCCAAGCTAGTTGAGGACTACCAGATCGTGGTCGGAAGCCTCCTCGAAGGGGCACGCTCGAAAATAACTCAACTGTCAAGTGCTGTGAACTTGCGGGTGGAAAAAGATCAGGTCATCAACCAAATCAACATCTCCACCGAGGGGATTTTGATTGACGGGGCCAAGGTTCACATCACCGGTCAAACCACCATCGATCAGGCAGTAATCACGGGGGCGATGATCAAAGACGCTTCGATCGACAACGCGAAAATCGCCAGTTTGGATGCAGGCAAAATCCGCACAGGCTACCTAGATGCCGGGCGTATCCGTACAGGAAGCATTACTTCGGAGAAGCTCACCATCCGCAACGGCTTCATTACCAGTGCGATGATTCGCGATGCCGCCATCACTTCCGCGAAGATTGCTTCTTTGGATGCTGGCAAGATCACCACCGGCACACTTTCTGCTTCGCGTATCGCTGCTAGGACTATTACGGCCGATAAGCTCGCAACGAATGCCATCCAAGTTGGCTTATCTGGCTGGAGCCAGAGTATCCGTATTAGTCCTACCGAGATCCGCTGGTACAACGGCAACACCCTCACCGGCAAAGTCTCTTCGATGGGCTTGCAGTTTTATTACGGCTCCAAGTACATCGGACAAATCGGTGAAGCAGGATTCAAAAACAAACCCGAGAGCGTCAAGGGCCTCAACACCATGCTCTCCAAGGACGCGTCGTATGCGGCGTGGACGTATGGGGCCGGCAGTAACGACCATGTCGTTCTATTGACTTTGGATCCGAAGGGCTCGGTCATGGGCGCTAGGGGTTTACACCTGGGCGTTGACCTGCACCTGGGAGGCAACAGCGTGAAAACCACGGGTAAACGTGGGATCAGATTGTTGGACTCGGAAATTAACCGCACGATGATGCCGGCCTGGTGTAGCGAGAACACCCGCAGCCAGGTCGCCTTCTCCAGCGGAGCACTCTTTTTGGTCACCGATAACAACCTCTACTCGGTCACCCAGATCACCAAGCGTCTTAGTGAGGTGATTATGCGGGTCAACCACCTCATCACCTATCTGAACAAGGGCTGGGTCCAAGAAATCCATCGCACCGGAGGATCCAATGTTTCTTGGACCTCCTACCCAAACACCGGCCTATCGACCATGTCCACCAACCTCAGCTAACCGAAAGGCACCCCTTATGGCTGTATTGAAGATTCGCAACCACCATCTACCTGTCGTTACTGGTCTACTTGATGGGCTGGAACTGGCCGGGGCAGACTCGAGGGCAAGAACTAAACTTCACTCTGCCTTGCTCACTCATCTAGAGGCGCTCGGTGTTAGTGAGGTGGAGTTGGCTCGCCAGTACGCTACCCTCGACGAAACTGGCGAGATTGTCCTTGATGAGGCCGGCGGTTTCACACTTAAAGACCCCACTCAGGCCACTGAGTTCGCAGCCGAACACAAGGCCCTCATGGGTGAGGCTGTATTGGTTCCCGAAACCTATGAGAATCAATACGCCATCCTCACCAAAGCCTTAGTGGATTATCCGGGTACCTTTTCCGGCAGCGACGCTACCGCCTACGACGTGCTATCCGACGCGTTGGAGGAAGCCACCGTGAAGGAGGTGCCCTGATGGAGATTAACCCGACCCAGCCAGAAGGTGTGGTTGCTCAACCACTAACGCCACCACAAGAAGCAGAACCACCGCCCCTGGTGGAACCTGAAACCCATATCCTCACAATCCCACCAAGCCCCGACGGTCAATGAAGCCTCGGGGCTTTTCCATGCCCAAACCTCTTTTGGAAGGAACTGATTTCTCATGCCACTAGACCACTATCTACGCACCATCTCCGCCGCTATCGGGGCGGGGGCTGGTTGGGTGTTTGGCACTCCCGATGCTCTGCTCTACACCTTGCTTGCTTTCATCACTGCCGACTACATCTCCGGCGTGATGGCTGCGATCACCACCCGCAGGCTATCTAGCGCGGTTGGGTTTAAGGGCCTGTTTGGCAAGATGCTCATCCTTGCCTTCGTTGCTCTAGCCCAGTTGATGGACACCCACGTGCTTGGTGGGGTGGGGGTGCTTCGCGGGGCGGTGATCTTCTTCTACATCGCCAACGAAGGCATCTCCCTGATTGAAAACGCCACCGTCCTGGGCCTGCCGGTACCACCCAAGTTCAGCCAGGCCCTAGCCACCCTCACCGACCACGACACCGACGCAACTACTGTCCAGGGTCGCCACAAGGCAACGGATATTGAGGCACCGGTGCCGCGTCCGCACATTCCTCTAACCCCAAGTGTTTCCCAGGTGCGTAAACCCTTGGCCCACACCACCAAACCCGCGCCCGAAGGCGAGGCAGGTGGTGATGGTGACTAAACCCGCCTCCCACCTGCCAGCCATCCTCACTGCTTTGGCCAGCACCCTGATGCTCGCCTCAGTAATGGGGGTGGGCTGGTGGGTGTGGGAGCAGGCCATCACCCCGCTATTGACCGCGCTGATTTGGTTGCACGTGATCGTCCAACCCTAAAAACACATCCACTACATCAAGGAGAAAACTGCTATGTCTTACACGATTGACCATTCCCACGACGCCACCGCATTCACGACAGGCCGTCAAGGCCACCGCATTAAATACATTGTGGTTCATCACTGGGATGACCCCGCCAAGCACCCCACCTTTGAGGGCACTATCCGCTGGTTCGAACGCGGCGGCAACAACACATCCGCACACTACGTAGTTGAAGCCGGACGCGTCGCACAGTTGGTTGCAGACGGGAACACCGCCTACCACGCGGGTAACTGGGTGAAGAACCTTGAATCCATTGGGATCGAGTGCAACCCGCGCTGCTCCGACGCGGACAAGGAGACGGTTGCTGAGCTGATTCGTGACCTGCAAGCCAAGTATGGCCCGCTGACCATCCTTGGCCACAAGGACTGCTCGTCCACGGATTGCCCGGGACGCTACTACCCACCAGCCCGTGTGCTCGCACCATGGTTAGGAGGGGGAGGCGGCAACGCCAAACCCGCCACTCATGCAAGCACTCCCTCTGGTGACCTCAACGCCCTGGCGGACGCGGTGCTACGTGGCGACTATGGCAATGGTGAGGAACGCCGACGCCGGCTGGGTTCTAAGTATTCGGCGGTGCAGGCGATTGTGAACCAGCGCCTGGGTTACGGTTCCACACCCGCCTCCGCAGGTTCTGACCTGAATGCTTTGGCCGATGCGGTCATCCGAGGTGACTACGGCAACGGAGACGAACGCCGACGCCGCCTTGGAGCCAACTATGCGGCTGTCCAAGCCCTGGTGAATCGGAAGCTCGGCTACTAAAACAGCCGGGCTTCAACCTTTTTCATGCGCCCCTGCCCATTCACCTTTGTGTGTTTGGGTGGGGGCGCTTTTTGTATGCCTTGGGGGTGGGGGTTATAAATCGTGGCCGCTGGGAGCCCTCCATACGTCAGGAAAGTTTTTCTCGTATGGAGGTTGGCATGGCTGTGGATGCGCTTGTCAGAGAGCAGGTGTTTGTGCTTCGCCGTCGGGGTCACTCGTTTGGTCAGATCGCTTTGGAAGTGGGTTTGAGTCGTAACACGGTCAAATCGTTGTGCCGTCGACAGAGCATCGGCACAGAGAACCCGAGTGCTGTGGATGGTGGGGTGGTGTGTGAGCAGTGCGGCCAAGAAATTGAGGCTTGTATGCCGGTGCCTCGTCGCCGGTTTTGTTCTGCTACTTGCCGCCTGGCTTGGTGGCATGCCCACCCCGAGCACCTTAACCGCCGAGCTATTTATTCCTTCACTTGTGCGCACTGCGGGCAGGTGTTTAGTGCGTATGGGAATAAGGGTCGTAAGTACTGCTGTCATTCGTGTTATGTCCGTGCCCGGTTTGGCACTAAGGGCGGTCGGCGCTGATGGGCGGGCAGGACCTAGCCAGTGAGGTGGCCTTGTTCCAAGGGGCGCAGTTTGTGTCAGCCCTCGTTGCTGGGGGAGTACTCGATCAGGACCAGGCGCTCGTGGTGTTGGAGGGGCTGAGCGAGGCGTTTCCTAATGCGGTGGTGGGGCGGTTGTTTGTGCGCGTTGGAGTGGATAACCCGCAGGTTTTAAGCGTTCATTGAAACACCAAGAAGCAAAGAAAAAGCCGTAGGTGGATGCAAAGAGTTGTGGATTGAGGTGACAAGGGGAAGGTTATGGCAGGCAGGCTTGAAGTGATTACCCCGACAAGCGTGGGGGAGCGGCTGCGGGTGGCGGCGTATGTGCGGGTCTCAACCGAGCATGAACGCCAGCTCTCGTCATTGTCTGCCCAGGTCTCTTATTACCTGCACCTGATTGAGTCCACCCCAGGGTGGGAGTTTGCCGGGATTTTCTCAGACGAAGGAGCAACAGGCACTAAACGCACTGGGCGCGAAGGCCTAGCGGACTTAATGGCCCTAGCGCGCTCTGGTGGGGTCGATGTGGTGTTGTGTAAGTCGATTTCGCGTCTGGCGCGAAACACCACGGACTTACTCGAGGTGGTGCGTGAACTAAAAAGCCTAGGCGTTACAGTGCGCTTCGAGCGCGAGAGTATCGATACCGCCACTGCCCAAGGCGAGGTGCTCTTGACTTTGCTGGCCGCTTTCGCGCAAGCAGAATCCGAGACGAACAGTGCGAATGTGAAGTGGGGGATACGCAAAAAGTACGCTGATGGCACCCCGCATTCGCGCCACCCCTACGGGTACGCCTACCAGCAAGGCACCCTAGTTGTTATTGAGGATGAAGCGGTGGTGGTGCGCCGCCTTTTCAACAATTACCTGGCTGGTATCAGCCCAGAAAAGACCGCCCACATGCTCAATGATGAGGGTGTGCGCCCAAGGTCGGGGCGAAAGTTTCGGGGCAAGACGATGCGCACCTGGCTTGAAAATGAGGTGTATGCGGGGCGGGTTGTGTGCCAAAAATACTTCCGCCCCCACCTGGCCACCAGCACGGTTAAACGTAATGAGGGGGAGCTTGATTCGTGGGTGGTTGATGGTGCCCATGAGCCCATCATTGACCCGGCGATTTTCGACGAAGTTCAACAGGTACTGGCCATGCGCCGCCAAGTCGGTCGGGCACGCACCCCAAGTGGGGGCAGTATGGCGTTGACCTCGAAAATCACCTGCACAGTGTGCTCGAAACATTTCCACCGTCGCACCAAAACCAGGTCGGGGACAAGCCACAAGTTCTGGTGGTGCTACAACGCGACCCGTGGCCAGGGCAATCCCTGCCAGGCACCCAGGGTGCGCGAAGAGGTCCTCAAACACATCTGCCAAGACGCCCTCGGCCTCGATGCGTGGGATGAGGAAGCTGTCATTACGGGGATTAACACCATCACAATCAGCCCCGACCGGAGCGTGTGCGTGGAGTTGGCGGGAGGGAGTATCCGGCGCTACCAGAGTGACGGTCACCCGAGTATGGAAGGAGAGGTGAGAAGCGTTGGCTAAAACGATTACGGCGATACCCGCCACCAAAACCACCCAAAGCAGCAGTAGCAAGGCTCCCAGCATGGTGCGTCGGGTGGCAGCCTACGCGCGAGTGTCTACGGATATGGAAGAACAAGCCCAGTCCTATCGCGCCCAGATCGACTACTACACGAAGTTGATTAATTCGCGTGCTACTTGGCAGTTCGCGGGCATGTACTCCGATGAAGGTATTAGCGGCACCTCCACAACCAAACGCGTTGGCTTCCAAAACATGATCCGCGACGCTTTAGAGGGAAAAATCGACCTGATTATCACCAAGAGCGTTTCACGCTTCGCCCGTAACACCGTTGATTCGCTCACCACCGTCCGACGGTTGAAAGATGCCGGGGTAGAGGTGTGGTTTGAGAAAGAAAACATTTTCACCTTCGATTCCAAAGGTGAACTGCTCATCACCATCATGTCCTCCCTGGCCCAGGAAGAATCAAGAAGCATTAGCGAGAACGTGACCTGGGGACACAGGAAACGCTTCGCAGACGGAAAAGTCCTCGTCCCATACTCATCCCTACTCGGCTACAAGAAAGGTAAAGACGGAAACCTGGCCATTGACCCGGAGCAGGCCAAGGTGGTGCGCCGTATCTACGCACAGTTCCTCTCCGGTGACTCCCCAGCCCAAATCGCCCAAGACCTCACTAGGGATAAAATCCCCACACCCAGGGGTAAGCAAATCTGGCGCCCCCACACAATCCGCTCGATCCTTACCAACGAGAAATACAAGGGCGATGCGCTACTGCAAAAGACCTACACCGCTGACTTCCTGACCAAAACCATCAAACCCAACAACGGCCAGGTCGCCCAGTACTACGTACACGCCAACCATGAGGCCATCATCGAGTCTGACGTGTGGGAAATAGTCCAAGCAAAACTTGCCTACCACGCCAAAGACGCCACCTCATACAAGCACCCGTTTTGCGGGCGCGTAATCTGCGGACAATGCGGTAGTGCCTACGGACGCAAGGTGTGGCATTCGGGAACCAAATACCAAAAACACATCTGGCGCTGCTGCGCCAAGTACGAGAAAAACACCCGCTGCAACACCCCACACGTGTCCGAAGAAGACATCCAAGAAGCCTTCACCCAAGCAGTAACCAGCCGCTACGCCACCACCAAAGGTGTACGAAGCTCACTGGACTTGATCGAGAAGAAACTGCTGGCCATCGATGAGTTAAAAACCCGCCAGCAGAAAAGCCAGGTTAACCTTGAGCAAGTTCAGGCACGTCTTAGCCAACTCATCACTCTGGCCACCCACCACGCCATCAGCGCCGGCGAATACGACCAGCAATACCACCAGCTCGAAAGCGAGAGGGCAGAGCAAGAAAAGCGCTACCAAGAACTGGGCGCAGAGATTGCTCGGGCGGAGGAGAAAATCGCTGCCGCCAAAAACATCGCCCGCTACCTAGAAAACCAAGGCGTCCTCGAATACTCAGACACTGCTTGGCTCACCCTCGTCGAGCACGCCACCATCCACACCGACGGCACCGTCACCATCACCTTCAAGGATGAACACTGATCTCGCGCTCATTTATTGGTCGTCAAAAACTTTTAGCCCGCAACGATAAGTAGGGGGCCTTAAATCAAAGCCAATCGTTGGACGCCTTCCCTGTAAGTACAGTTTCGCCGCTGCACTCAGTATGCAACGGTTGTTTTCTCAAATCTATTGACAATCGATAGAAACCTATCGATAATCGATGTATGGATACCTTGGATACGAAAACGCGGAGACAAGCTAGCGTCGCTCAAATTGCTCTCATTCTCATGGCTCTGCCGCTGGCTCTGCTCTATGTCGTGATACCCCATATGGTGGAATCGGTAGGGCGTGAGCTCGACTTCTCTTCCACGCCCTGGCCTTACGCGATCACTGGTTGCCTCACGGTGGCTGCCATTCACGTTTTTCTTTTGGCGGTGTGGAAGATCGTGGGCTTCATAAAGTCCGGTAGTTTTTATCGCACCCCGGTCCTGCGCTGGCTAACCGTTGCCAAGCGTGCGGTCGTCCTGGGATGTCTCATGCCGATCCTCACTGGGCTGCACCTGTTCGTCATCATGCATCAGGGAACGCCACTGCTTATGCCCGCCCTACTCGGGGTGCTCACTATGGGGGTAGCTGCAATCATGCTGCTGCAGTTACTCGTGGGCCTATATCGTGAGGCTAGTGCGAATGTCGCCGAACTGGAAGAGGTCATCTAATGATCCAGGTGAATCTCGAGGTCCTGTTGGCCAAGCGTGGCCTGGGAGTTCAAGAATTTGCTGACCGGGTAGGCATTAGCCCGGCCAATGTCGCGGTTCTGAAGAATGGTCGGGCCAAGGCGGTACGCTTTTCGACATTGGAGGCCATGTGCCGGGTACTTGACTGTCAACCCGGTGACATCCTGCAGTGGGTGGATGATACCGATACTGTGTAGGTAAGAAACTTGTGGTGAGTGCTGCCGACTGATCTACATGGGATCGAGTAGGCACCAACTCGGGTGACAATGTCACCGAGCAGTTTGATACTGGGGCTCGAGTTGCGCTAGAGGCTG